>JAGBPS010000026.1 GCA_017633255.1 Bacteroidales bacterium | reverse complement strand
TATTTTTGCAATTAAATTTAGTACCGAAGGTACGGCATCTTCATAACCCCGCACGTAAGTGTGGGGTTAGCAACGACACTCCTCATGACTGCCCCCACATAGAGTACCGAAGGTACGGCATCTTCATAACCCCGCACGTAAGTGTGGGGTTAGCAATGACACTCCTCATGACTGCCCACACACAGAGTACCGAAGGTACGGCATCATAACACAGTATAAACCTTTATAAAGACTTAATATGAGCTACATTTCATCACACTACCACATCGTGTTTCGCACTTATCGAAGCGAGTTGTCAATTCCAGAAGAACATGAACGTGATTTATATGCGTACATATATGGTGTTGCCAGAAATCTCCAATGTCAAATTCATCGTATAGGTGGCATGCCTGATCATATACATATATTCGCTTCGTTGCCAGCTACACTATCACTTTCATCATTTGTACAACAGATAAAAGCCAACAGCAGCAGATGGCTAAAAAGCAATTCTCACTTTCCGAGTTTTCGTGGATGGGGTCACGAATATGCTGGTATTAGCTACAATCTGCGAGACAGAGACATGATAGTAGGATATATCATGCGTCAGAAAGAGCATCATCATAGAGTATCGTTTGCAGAAGAGTATAGAGCCTTCTTAGTGGAGAATGAGATATCTATAGATGAGCTTTATTTTCTACATGATGACTAGTGTCGTGCCGTTGGCACTCATAAGAGTGGTTAGACATGCACGCTGTTCCCCACACTTACGTGCGGGGTTATGCAGATATCGTACCTTCGGTACTTTTTTTTCTCTATTATACAATATCCACACCACATTCTGCGTTATCTATCAATCCATTAAATTAAAACAAGATAAACATGAAAAAAACATTTTTATTTTTAGCTTTCGCATGCGTCGCCATGCTGTTCTCATCCTGTCACAAGGAAGGGGTCTTCAATCCAAAGAAAAAAATCAGCAAGATTTACACGTCTAATTCTTACACAATCAATGGAAACACCACAACTTTTAACAAAACATTAGAGGAAGAATGGACTTGGAACAAGAACAATACCCTTTCCAAAATAGACGTTCATGGCTCACTTTCTGAAACCACCGAAACATACACCTACGATAAAAAGCGAGTCTCTCGCATAGACGGAGTTACGACTCACACCACGGGCATCAACGGTGGCGGCACCAGCTCCTACCACATTGAATTTAAATATAACGGCAAGGAATTGTCTGAAGCTTCTTATTACGATGGTAACGAATTGCAAACCAAGCTCAAATTCACTCACCAGAATGGCAAAATCAGCAAAATAGAACTATTCGAAATGGATTTGGAAAATATGGATAAAAATATCAAAGCCATCCACTCCATACTTCCCGAACACTTATATTCAAATCTGGAGAAAATGTACAAAAAACGCCTTTCAAAATCCAATACCAAAGGCGATGCCACCATCATCTATGAACTCACTTGGGACAAAAATAACATAAGCAAGGCAGTATGCACAGCACAATGGATAGAAGGTTATGAAAAAGACATTATGGAATATAAATATGACAACTACAACAATCCTTTCTATGGTTTCCTTTCCCCCGAAATGGGCGAGTATTCAGGTGCAGACTATTTTTCCAAAAACAATATCACACAAATTACAACACACTATCAATCCAGTTATTCTGAATATGAAAACAGTACTGATATAAATAATTACACTTATACCTACGATGGGAAATACCCTGTAAGCTGCACTCAGACAGTCAACTATGATGAAGGAAGCTATACTACCACCACCGAATACGAATACAAATAATATCGACTTTTAAAACTAAAGGCACCTCCTTTTCGGGGGGTGTTTTTTTTTTGCAGAATGGGTGGGGGCGTCAATTAAGAATGTGCCGAAGGCACAATATCCTATTAACCCCGCACAAGCACGATAGTGCGCAGTGTGGGGTAGTGAGAACGAATGTGTGATATGCGTGCGGAAGGCACGCTACAAAGATTCCCATAGTAGCGTACCGTTGGCACGCTGTATACCACCTATGGGCATCGCCACCCCAAACTGCGGCCTTCAGCCTTGTTAGGGGTTAATAGGATAACGTGCTTTCAGCACGCAACTATAAATAGGGATTATCACTAGTATCGCTTCCTCTACAACATAAATCAAGGTAAGGTTGACAGTTATTGCATCTGTACTAATTAAGAATTCAAAATCCAAAATCCAAAAACTCTAAACTCAAAACATTAAACTCTAAACATTAAACAAAAAAATATTACCCATAAGCTCATAGCTCATAGCCCATAGCCCTCATTGGCACATTAGCACATTATCTAATTAGCACATCAAAAAAAATGTGTATCTTTGCCGCTCAATTTTTTTAGCATGGACGATTTATCATTAATCAACGACTTTATCAATAACGAATCCAATTTTATCCCCCTGTTTTCGCAGGATGACGAGGAGACGCTGAAACGCGAGCAGGTGCCCGAGCAGCTGCCGATACTGCCCCTTCGCAATACGGTGCTGTTCCCTGGCATGGTGATACCCATCACTGTAGGCCGTAACAAGTCCATCCGTCTGGCCCAGGAATATAGCCGCAGCAATGACCCCATCGGTGTGGTAGCGCAGAAGGACAACGAGGTGGAAGAACCGCAACTGGAAGACATGTACTCCGTCGGCACTCTCGCCCATATCCTGAAGTTCCTCTCCATGCCCGACGGCAGCGTAACCATCATCGTTCGTGGACTCAAACGTTTCGAAATAAAGCAGTTAATCCAGACAGAGCCTTACTATAAGGCACTGGTGGCCGAATATCCTACCAACGACTTCGACCCGGTTATCGCCCATAAAAGGACTTTCAACGCCCTCATCGGCTCCATCCGGGACACAGCCATCACGATGATTAAGAAGTCACCACAGATTCCGCAAGAGAGCACCATCGCCTTGCGCAATATCGAAAGCCCGACTTTCCTGCTCAGCTTCATCGCCTCCAACCTTTCCGTGGCAGTCGATGAAAAACAGCGTATTCTGGAGATTGCCGACATCGAGGAGCGCGCCAAACTCATTCTGAAACTGCTCAATAACGACCTGCAGATGCTGGAGCTGAAGAACCAGATCCAATACAAGTCGAAGCAGGAACTGGACAAGCAGCAACGCGAATACTTCCTGAACCAGCAGATGAAGACCATCCAGCAGGAACTAGGCGGCTCGCCCAGCGAGAAAGAATACAATGAACTGAAAGAAAAAGCGGCCAAGAAGAAATGGAATCAGGAGACTAAAGAGCTGTTTGAAAAAGAGTTGGAGAAACTACGCCGCACCAACGCCATGTCACCCGACTATTCCGTGCAGCTCAACTACCTGGAACTGCTCGTGGAATTGCCATGGAACGAATACAGTGAGGACAATTTCGACTTGGAGCGCGCCCGCAAGATTCTGGACCGTGACCATTTCGGTCTGGACAAGGTGAAAGAGCGTATCATTGAATATCTGGCGGTGCTGAAGCTGAAAGGCGACATGAAATCGCCCATCTTGTGTCTGGCAGGCCCTCCGGGCGTAGGCAAAACCTCTTTGGGCCACTCCATCGCCGACGCCCTCGGCCGCAAGTACATCCGCATGTCATTAGGCGGCTTGCACGACGAGTCGGAAATCCGCGGACACCGCAAGACCTACATCGGCGCCATGCCCGGCCGTGTCATCCAGAACATGCGCAAGGCTGGTTGCTCCAACCCCGTCTTTGTACTTGACGAAATCGACAAGGTGACCGGCATGACCGTCCAGGGTGACCCGTCAGCTGCGTTGCTCGAAGTACTTGATCCAGAGCAAAATAACGCCTTTTACGACAACTATTTGGAGACCACCTACGACCTGTCGAAGGTGCTCTTCATCGCCACAGCCAACAATCTGGGCAACATCCACCCTGCCCTGCTCGACCGTATGGAAATCATCGACATTCCGGGCTACCTGCTGGAAGAGAAAGTGCAAATCGCCAAGAAGCACCTCGTTCCCAAGCAGTTGAAAGAGCATGGTATCAAGAAAACCGACCTTTCATTTTCTGAAAAAATCATAGAACAGATTATCACCGAATATACCCGCGAATCCGGTGTCCGTCTTCTCGAAAAGACCATCGCGCGCATCATCCGCAAAAGAGCCGCACAGCTGGTCAAAACCGGCGAAATGGAGAAGAAAATCTGCCCTAACGACCTGCAAGAGCTTCTGGGCTCTCCCATTTTCCAAAAAGAGAAATCGTTCAATAACGACTGTCCCGGCGTAGCCACAGGCTTGGCATGGACCGCCGTCGGTGGCGAGATCCTCTTTGTGGAAGCCATCACCAGTCCCGGCAAAGGCGGCCTCACCATGACCGGCAACCTGGGCGACGTGATGAAAGAGTCGGCCACCATCGCTTACGAGTACCTCAAAGCCCATGCTGCCGAATACGGCATCAGCGATGAAGAGTTCGAGAAGAGAAAGATTCACGTGCATGTACCCGAAGGTGCCACCCCGAAGGATGGTCCCTCCGCCGGCATCACCCTGCTCACCGCCATGATCTCGGCCTATACCGGCCGCTTGGTGCGTGACAAGATTGCCATGACCGGTGAAATCACCCTCCGCGGCAAGCTGCTGCCCGTGGGCGGTATCAAGGAGAAGATCCTCGCCGCCAAACGCTCCGGCATCTACGACATTGTGCTGTCCTCCGACAACAAGAAGGACATCGACGACATCAAGGAGAACTTCATCGAAGGCATGCGCTTCCATTACTTCAGTTCCATGAAGGAAGCCCTGGCTTACACGATTAATTAATTAGCAAATGTGCTAATTAGTTAATTAGTTAATGAATAGGGGTTGGTTTTGAATTCAAAATTCAAAATTCAAAAACACTCCCTTCATGCGTAAGCATGACTCCCCTCGAACGAAGTGAGACTCTCCTTGAGGGCATCGCCCGAAACTCCCCCAAAATAATTTGCTAATTCATTGGCACATTAGCACATTTATTCATTAGCACATTGATATTTTGTGTATCTTTGTACTTTCAAAACAAATAAACCAAATATCTGATTGTGAGAAAGTTACATTTACACACAGGGCTATTTTTACTGATTTTTCTTCCATTTTTCTCCCACGCGCAGGAGGCGGACAGTACCAAAAAGAAAATCAAGCACAGTTTCACTACCTTTCACTTGGAGGCGCGCGCCGACTTGGAATACCTGGGCACCTACCAATGGCTTGATTCCGACAAGCCTGGCATGTACCACATGGACAAAACTGGCTGGAACAGCAACTACGGTTTCCACGGGCAGTATTTCAACTTTGCCCTCGGCGGCAATATTGGCAACCACATTTCCTATTTCTTGCGCCAGCGTATCATCCCCAAAGCCGGTTCGGTAAGCTTTTTCGACAACACCGACTTCCTGTATCTGCAATACCGTTTCAACGACCAGTGGGCTATCCGCGTAGGTAAAGAAGCCTTGTATATAGGTGGTTTTGAATACGATGCCGCTCCTATCGACGTATATTACTACACCCATTTCTGGGGCGAGATTTACTGTTTCCAGCTGGGCGTATCCGCATCCTACACCGACAAAAAGAAGAAAAACAAGATTGTCTTCCAGTTCGCCAACTCACCTTACGTGCATTTCGCCGGAAAGGGTGATGAATGGAAAAAAGGACTTTTCTCCTACAATTTATATTGGAACGGAAATTTCGGTCCCTTCTCAACCATGTATTCTATCAATATGATGGAATATGAGCGCGGACAATTTGTCAACTACATTTCTTTGGGCAACAAATTGGATTTCCCAAAATGGTCCATTTATCTGGACTTCCAGACCCGCACCGCCAATTTCAAAAATTTCATGCGCGACTTCACCGCTGTGAGTCGTTTGGACTGGCACGTCAGCAAGAGTGTAAACCTTTTTGCCAAGGCCGGTTACGACCAGAACTTTGCCGAGGATTACAACACAGAACACCTCATCGACGTGATGATGGACGCTGGCTGCAACTACCATTTCTATGGTTTGGGTGTTGAAATCAGACCTTTGAAATACCAGGATCTGCGTATACATGCATTCGTGGCCAATAGTGTGCTGCATCATCCTGCATACATGTTAGACTATTACTATCCTGAAGAAGGCCACGGTACACTGCAAGTCAATGTGGGAGCTACCTGGAGAATCGATTTCATGAAATATTTACCTGAAAGATTAAAATAAGAATAATATGGCACCTTTCAATTTCAGAAATAACAATATTCTGCATCAGATTTACAGGGTTTCCAGAAATAATGTCATGCATTATTTGCTGAGAGCCTACCGCCGTACCCATGAGTTGGTTATTTTTCTGATAATTTTCTTCGGATTTTTCGTCGGTTTGTCTATTCCGATGGGATTGCCGAACATGCTGAACACCTTCATGAATACAGCCTATCATCTGTTGCTCGAGACCGTGTTCTACATCATGGCCATCACCGTAATGACCGGTGCCATCAGCAAGCTGTTTGTGGAATTCGGTGTGGTAGTGTTGTTGGAAAGGATGCTGAAGCCGCTGATGAAGCCGCTTTACAACCTGCCAGGCGTAGCCTCTCTGGGAGCGGTGATGACGTTCCTCAGCGACAACCCCGCTATTATCACCCTGTCCAAGGACAAGACCTTCAGCCGCTACTTCAAACAATACCAAATGGCCTCCCTTACCAACTTCGGAACCTCCTTCGGCATGGGCTTGGTAGTGGTGGCTTTCATGACCGGTCGCGGTTATGGTAGCGGTGCTTTGGTCGGTTTGGCAGGTGCCTTCATTGGCAGTATTGTCACCACCCGTATGATGCAATACCTGACACTCAAATCCTATCCCGAATTGGATTCTCCCATGCCAAACACCATCAATGAGCCAAGCAAAAACATTGATAATTTTGAGAAAACCGAGAATATCGAGAACACACAAGCCACGCCAAACTCAATGGAAGAAGAGAAAAAAGGCCCGTTCTTGCGAACCTTGAATGCTATGCTGGATGGTGGCAAGAGCGGTGTGGAAATCGGCTTGTCCATCATCCCCGGTGTGCTGATTATCTCCACCATTGTGATGATGACTACCTTCGGTGCTCCCGCCGACGGCGTATATACTGGTTCCGCCTACGAGGGTGTGCCCGTATTGCCCTGGTTGGCTTCCAAGATTGACTTTATCTTCCTGTGGCTGTTCGGTTTCGACCATCCAGAGTTGATTGCCTTCCCGATTACCGCGTTAGGAGCTGTAGGTGCTGCCATCGGTTTGATTCCCGCCTTCGATGCCTCCGGACTGATTACTGCCAACGCCATTGCCGTATTCACCGCTATGGGCATGTGCTGGAGCGGCTTCCTGAGCACCCACACTGGCATGTTGGATTCTCTCGGCTATCGCCAGCTGATTTCCAAGGCTATCGCCTCACATACCATCGGCGGCCTCATCGCCGGCATCTCCGCCCACTGGCTGTTTGTGCTGGTATCGTTGATATAGGAGACAGGTTATAGGATACAGGAGACAGGGGACAGAAGGTAACTGGTAAGAGTTCAAAATTCAAAATTCAGAATTCAAAAATCAAATCATACGCCCCTTGAGCGAAGCGAAACTCCCCTTTCATGCGTAGCATGACTCCCCTCGAGCACGCAGTGTGAGACTCCCCTCATGCGTAGCATGACTCCCCTCGAGGGCGAAGCCCAAGACTCCCCCTCATCCACTAACTAATTTGCTAATTAACTAATTTGCTAATTATCTCCACAATCCGTTCCGGCGGAATATTCGTAAGGCAGCGGTAGTCGCCATAGCGGCAGGGCTTGCTCCCATAGATGCTGCACGGACGACAGGGCAGATTCTCCTGAATCACGTTGTCCATGGATTGGCCCCAACCCAGAAAACCCGACAAGGGATGTGTGGCACCCCAAACACTCACTACCGGCACTCCAGCCAACGAAGCCAAGTGCATATTGCCACTGTCCATCGCCAGCACCAGTCGCAGGCGACTCATCAAGCGCAGTTCCTCGCCCATGTCAGCCAAACGACCCACCACAGACTCCACATTGGGATACTTCCGCTCCCACTCTTCCATCAAAGCTTTCTCCTCTGCGCCTGCCCCAAACAAATAAATATGGGTCTTTTGCGACAGCTGCGCTACCACCTGCTCCATTTTGTCCAATGGATAAATCTTGCCCTTATGGGCAGCGAAAGGCGCCACACCAATGGCATTCTCTTTGGCGAAAACAGCTTCTTCCTGCTTTGAATTGGTGCCGAAATGAGTATCGGATTCTGCTAAAGCATTAGTTTCAGATGATGTACCCATTCCAGACTTAGGTACACCTCCGAACAATGAAAACGGCTGATGCCAATCTATCCGCACCGGATAGCCCAACTTTGCCAGCACCTGCTGATAACCCTCGAACGAAGTGCGCTGCTGGGTCTTCACTGCCGCCGCAATAAACTTTTTGCGCTGACGGCGATTCTTATTCAAATAGGCTGTTGGTATTCCATTCAGCTTAAATAGAAATCTTAAATAGATAGTTCTCAATACATTGTGAAAATCCGCCACAGCGGTCGGCTGCAAGGACTTCAGTTCAGCAAACAAGAGTTTTAGACCTGCCATGCCCTTATACTGCTTCAGATTCACCCCCACAAACGACACATTGTCGGGAAGCAGGCGCATCACACTGCCCACATACGGGCGGCTCACCACCGTAATCCGCAAATCAGGGTATTGCCTTGCCAGTGCGTCAATCACCGGCACCGACATCAGCACATCGCCCAAAGCGGAAAAGCGGATAATCAAAAGATGCGGTCTCACTTTTTACCGTAAAGTATAGGGTTGGTACTGGGATCGTTGTACATTTTCATCTGCTTGTACACGCGCATGTATTTGCGACCCGCCTCGAAGTCCGCCAACAACTGGTCGATAGCTGTACTCAAGTCCACCTGCTGCTGCAACAGCACTTCCAACTTGTGCTGACAAACCGCGCGATGCTCTTCGGAAGCATCGGCACGCTCCACCTGCTCACGCATGTGATAGATTTTGAGTGCCAAAATGCTGAGTCGATCCACCGCCCAAGCGGGACTCTCGGTATTGATAGTGGCATTTTCCAATGCCTTCACCTCATGATATTTTGTATAAAAATAACTGTCAATCGTCTCCACCAAATCGGTACGCTCCTGATTGCTGCGGTCAATGCGTCGTTTCAGTGCCAAGGCCTCCACAGGGTCAATACTCGGGTCACGGATAATGTCCTCCAGATGCCACTGCACCGTGTCAATCCAGCATTTCAGGTACAAATCGGCCTCAATACTGCCTGCGGAATAGGGGTTGTGAATCGGAGCATCCACATCATCTGTACGGTGATAATCTTTGATAACCTGCTCGAAAATAGGCATCGCCAATGCGGTGAAAGTCATATCGTATTATTTTTATTGATACAAAAAGGCAAAATTACAAATAAAAACAATAAGTCACGAAATATCATCGTATTTTTCTCATATTTTTTGTAGACACACTCTATCCCATTCCGTTCAGGCTGCAGTAAAATGACTGCCGTACAAGGTACAGAGGCGACAAATCGCACCCTACAATAATTTGCGACCCACTGTATTTCACACGGAAATTTTATGTACATTTGCAACAAATTTTTTATCTATGATTACTATTCATATTCAGAACACTAACAAAGACTTGGCCGTCCCCTTTGGCATGTCAGTCCAAGAAGTGGCCAAACAAGAAAAGATACATTTGGAATACCCCGTTATGGGGGCTTTGATTAACAATAAAGTCCGTGAATGCGCCTACCGTATCCACAAACCCTGTACCGTGCAGTTTTTCGACATGACCTCCTCATACGGTCATCTCATGTACATCCGCTCGTTGTATTTTATTTTATATAAAGCAGTTAAAGAAACTCTTCCCCCGCAGGTAAAACTTAAAATTCTCCACTCCATCTCTGGCGGAAAATACTGTGAATTGGATAATCTGGACCAGCCTTTAGACCAACATCTGGTCAGCCAGCTGTATAAACGTATGCGGGAAATTGTGGACAGCAACCTGCCCTTCGAAAGAGTTGAGCTTCCCACAGAAGAGGCCGTTCAAATATTTAAGAATGAAGGACTTGAGGATAAATACGAATTACTTCGCAACCGCACACGCATTTATACCTCCATCTACAAGTTGGGAAATACGGTTAATTACTATTTCGGCAATTTGGCACCTTCAACGGGAGTTATCCATTTGTTTGGACTGGAATTATATGAGTCAGGTTTGCTGCTGAAAGGACCTCAGCAACAGCATCCTACCACGCTTTCCCACACACATCGGGTGCCCAAACTGTTTTCTGTCTATCAGGATTATAAAAAATGGGCCAACACCATCGGCATACCTTGTGTTTACAATGTAAACAAGAAAATCGCCGAAGGCAAAATCCAGGACATCATCCTCATATCCGAAGCCTATCATGAGAAAATACTGGCCAAAATCGCCGACCAAATCAATGAACGACAGTCCAAAGTGGTGCTCATCAGCGGTCCTTCAAGCTCAGGAAAAACCACTTCCTGTAAGCGACTGTCAGTACAGTTGGGCATTCTCGGCTACGATCCCGTGCAAATTTCCGTCGATGACTTCTTTGTGGAACGCGAGGAAACCCCGAAAGACGAGAACGGCCAATACGACTTCGAGTCCATCGACGCTATTGATCTGAAACTCTTCAACGAAACGCTGAAAAGACTGATCAACGGTGAGGAAGTTCCGCTACCCACTTTTGACTTTACTACAGGAAAGAAACTGTGGAAAGGCAACACCATTCAACTGAAAGATAACTCCATCATGGTGATTGAAGGCATCCACTGTCTGAACCCGCGCCTGACCGAGCAAATTGACGACAATATCAAGTTCAAGCTCTTTGTGTCCGCCCTCACCTGTATCTCCATCGACCAGCAGAACCCCATTCCAACAACGGACAACAGACTGATTCGCAGGATTATACGCGACTACAACTATCGTGGTTATTCGGCTAAAGAGACCATCAGTCGCTGGCCCAGTGTGCGCCGTGGCGAGAACCGCAACATCTTCCCCTTCCAGGAGAATGCCGACGCCATGTTCAACACCTCGCTGATTTGCGAGATGGGCGTGCTGAAACAATATGCTATCCCGATTCTGGCCGCTGTGCCCGAAAACTGCGTTGAATTCGCCGAGGCCTACCGACTGTTGAAATTCCTGACTTATTTCAAGATGATTCCCGAAAACAACATTCCCGGCACCTCCATCCTGCGCGAATTCGTCGGCGGCAGCAAGTTCAATTACTAAACTCCCCTCGAACGAAGTGAGACTCCCCTTTCATGCGCAGCATGACTCCCCCTTCGGCGAAGCCGAACTCCCCCATCTTAACGCCTCCACGTCTCCACGCCTTAACGTCTCACCTCCACATCCCACACAATAATCTTCCGCTGCAACACCGCCTGGCGACCATAAACAGCATCGCCCAGTGTCGCCTCAGCCTTGGAACTACCGTATGGCAACTCCTTGACAACCAGCCAGCCATTGGAAATCGCAGACCGTAGTACCCCACCTTTGTATGCTTTCAATTCATTCACAAAGGATACGATTCTGCGCTGCGACAAATGGCGGTTATAATCACTGTTGTGCAATAAACTGGCATAGCCTTCTATGCTCAACGTCACACGCTGTCCCTGTGCCAGCCGCTCCTCGATAAACGACAACAATTGCTGGACCTTCGCATGACAACCCGCTAACGAATCCTCAAAGAAAGCTTCTATCCACTGCCGTTCTTCCTCTTCAGCCGTTTGTGAAAGATAAAGCGCTTTCTGCTGGTTGTATGCTGACTGTAAGGCCCCATATCGTGCTGTGGTAGTGTCTTTTACAGTCCTTGGGTCAGGCTGGTCATTATCAAAATATAAATTGAGCGGGAAAAGTGCTTTAATGACCATGGGGACAGTATCTTGGCGGACTACTAAAGTGTCTTTTTCCTTGAGCAGACTCTCCCAACGGAAAATATCATTGCAGCAGGTATCCTCCAAATGATTGTCATCAATAGGACGATTGGAAGAGAAATAACCACTTCTATTATTTTGATTCAAAGAAAAATAAATATCATTCTCCTCCGAATTGAACGGCACCCCCATATTTTTAGGGGTAGTCCAGCTGCACAAAGCGCCCTTGCTGCTGAAAATGTCATAGCCGCCAATTCCTGGCCATTCGTCGGAACTGAAATACAACACTGCCGAATCGCTGTCATAAAAAGGAGTCACCTCATTGCCAGCCGTGTTGATACCGCTGCCCGCATTAGTCGGCACTTCATATTTTCCGTTCTTATAGACAGAAAACCAAATGTCATTCTCCCCCTGTCCTCCAGGACGATTCGACACAAAATACAGCACCGCATAATCCGCCATCTCCGCCAGAAACGGCTGGGTACTGCTGAAATTCTTGCCATTGATATCATTGTCCAATAAAACCGGCTTATCCCACTTTCCCTTTTTCCAATGACTCTCGTACAAATCACACATAAGTTCTTCATTTACTGTACGATAACAACGAGAAAAAATGATATGGTCTTGTGCCTTGTTGAAACAAAAATTCGGATGGTAATACTTTCCTTTATTAATCACAGAAGATAAAGTACGAATATTTGAATAACTATCATTCTCATAATCAGCCTGATAAATCTTACTGGACCAGTGGGTATCGAAAAAAAGCTCATTGTCATCATCCACTTCCGAGCGCATCGAGGTGAAAAAAAACAAAGAATCAGACAATAACAAAGGATTATATTCCGAAAAGGGGCTATTGATCCGCTCAGACAAACGATTCACCATATATGGCAACGTGTCCTGTTTGATTTGCTTCGCAATGGCCTTCCGTTCCGACAACGACACACTATTCTGGGCCATCAGCGCTCCCAAACAGAACATGCAAAGCGTCATGCAAACCAATATTCTCAATCTGTTACCCATATTTTATCTGTACAACTTATGCTGTTTTACTGCATGAATTCAAAATTCAAAGTTCAAAATTCATATTTAACAATCTATCGTTTCATTCTTAATTCTTAGTTCTTAATTCTTAACTTTGAATCCTGAATCCTGAATTTTGAACTTTGAATTCTAACCCCTAACCACTATTCCCTAACCACTACATAATATCAAACGGACACGGCTCCTTGCCGATTTTGGCAATGCGTTTACGTTTAAACGTATAATTCAGAGACAGTTCCAATCCGCCACGAGCATGGTTAGCCGGTAACAGACTCGACAAAGTGACGTCATAACTAACTCCTAAACGCAGTCGCTGCCACTCGAAAAAAAAATCCACAATCAACGCGTCATTCCAGCGGTAAAACAAACCACCTCCCACAGAAAACACTGTGGTATAGCTGTTTTTCATCTGGAAATACTCCACATTGGTGCCGAACACCACTTCGAAAAACTGCTGCTGAAACTCCGCATACACCGCCGGCTCAAGCGCCACATCGTCCACAACACGAATGGTGGAGATAAAATACGCATCCATATTGACAGGCAGGCGGGTAGCCCGGTCGTTAAATGCCTGATTCGGCTGGGTCAAATGCCTCGCACTGAAGCCAACAGTATAGCGATCGGTCTTATTGGGCGCGAAATTCCACAAAGCTCCTACCCCACAATCAAAAAAAAACACTTTCTCCTTACCGAAACTCTCGGAAATGGGATTGCCTGCATTGAAAACATTATTGACGAACTGCTCGTCGAATGTCATACTGCTGTAATTGATACTGCGCTGAATGAAACCCAAATACAGTCCCAAGCCCAGTTTATGGCAGCTCTTGCGGCCCAAAGCTTTCAAATAGGATAACGACACATAGGGCTGCACACTATTGTAGCGAGAATCGCCTGTATAGTCACAGTTGACATTCACCCCGATGCTGAACTGTTGCCGGTGCTGCTGGTCGCGCACTACTGGCGCATCGCCAAAAAAAGTGAAATGCACATATGGCTTTGTAACAGAAAGCCATTGGGTTTTCTGATTCGCCCCAACACGGAACAAGCCGTCATAGAAGCCTGTCTGGGCAGGATTGATTTCTATCGGAGCCTGATAGAACTGCGAATAATGCAAGTCCTGTGCCCAACAGAATCGGAAACTGAAGAGCGAAATCAGTAACAGGATGATATACTTGTACTTATCCTTCCAGCAATTTTTCAGATAGCGGCGCAATTCATTCTCACGGGCATTGTTTCCAGGCTCATAAAACTTCTTTCCGCTGATGGATTCCGGCAAAAATTCCAAATCCGCAAAGTTGCCAGCATACTCGTGAGCATATTTGTAGCCATCGTGATAACCCAGTTCCTTCATCAACTTGGTGGGAGCATTGCGCAAATGCAAGGGAACAGGCAGGTCTCCTGTCTTTTTTACCCACGAAATCGCCTCATCGATAGCCATATACGAGGCATTGCTCTTAGGCGAGCAGGCTAGGTACACTGCGGTTTGCGACAAGACAATCCGCGCCTCCGGCATACCGATATGGTGCACGGCTTGGAAACAGTTGTTGGCCAACAAAAGGGCATTGGGATTAGCATTACCGATATCTTCCGAAGCCAGAATGATCATACGGCGGGCAATGAACAAGGGGTCTTCGCCAGCCACCAGCATCCGCGCCATCCAATACACCGCCGCATTGGGGTCACTGCCCCTCAACGACTTGATGAAAGCCGAAATAATATCATAATGCTGCTCACCCTTCTTGTCATATATCGCCAGATTCTTCTGGATCACTCTCGTTACCAACTCATTGTTTATCACCACCTTGCCATCCACTGGAGGAGTAGCCATGGTCACCAGCTCAATGGCATTGATGAGCTTGCGGGCATCACCACCGGAATAGCGCATCAGCGCCTCTGTCTCCTGAAAATCAATGGTGCAGGACAAATGCTGCTCTAGGTATAACTTGGCCGACTGGATAATGCTCTCCAGATGGGATTTTTCCAGCGATTTCAGTGTATAGACCTGACAACGAGAGAGTAATGGGGAAATCACCTCGAACGAAGGATTCTCGGTTGTGGCACCAATCAAGGTCACCACACCACGTTCCACCGCCCCCAACAGCGAATCCTGCTGGGACTTGCTGAAACGGTGGATTTCGTCAATGAACAATATCGATTTTTTCTCGGATTTCTCTGCCTTGTCCAAAATCTCACGAATGTCCTTCACCCCGGAACTGATGGCGCTCAGCATATAGAAATCCGCACCCGTCACCTCGGCAATCAGCAGCGCCAGCGTAGTCTTACCCACTCCCGGAGGGCCCCACAGAATCATCGAATAGATGGTGTCGTTCTCCAGCGCCTGCCGCAATACCCCACCTGGCCCCATCAGGTGTTCCTGCCCGATGTAGGCCTCTAAAGTCTTGGGTCGCAATATTTCGGCAAGAGGCTGATTCATTTTTTCTTTTTTAATTTTGAGAAAGAATTGATACCGATTCTCAAGGAGAAAATATGTGAATACAGGGCGATGGAGACATCACCGATATCCGTGAAAGCGTAATCAATGGCCACAATATCTTTAATATTCACACCTATTCCCAAATTAATCTGGCAGGTCACCTTCGTCTTGTTGTCGAAATCCGTCTCTCGCTGGAAATTGCCGATACCGGCACGGATGGCCACAATTTTCTTGTAAGCAAACTCCATCCCGAAGTGTGGATTAAAAGTAAAATAGTTGGTACTTAAGATATTATCTCTTCTTCCATCGAAAGTAAAATCCGTATTCAAAGCGAAAGTAGCATTGAAGCCCTTGCCGAACTCCACATACTTAGCTGCGCCCAAAACCAGCTGTGGCACAGTCACTTCAAGACTATTTTCAGGAATCTCGTTGCCCGTTTGCAGGAACACCTCCTTCACACGGTCGCTCAGCGTATAGCTCCACGCGTTGAAAGTACCCGTGCCATCTTGCAGCATGGCTCCCACCTGCCAACCTTTGTACACGTATTGCACACCGAAATCCAGTCCAAAGCCCCAGGCCCCTGCGAAATCACCGATACGCCGACGGATAATCTTGGCATTACCGCCTACCGACAAGCCCTTCACTTTCTTGAAATTATAGGCAAAACTCAGCAGGAAAGCATTGTCCGCCGCCGAAAAATAGCTGATACGGTTGTAATCGATATTGCCATAATTATCTATCAACTCCGTGGTATTCATAATGTTATCCACTCCAAAACGGATATAGCTGAAAGCTACGGTAAAAGAAGAATCGATCTTATAGGCTGCCGCAGCATAGTCATACTTGGAAATTCCGGCAAAGTATTCGGCATGCATGGCAGAAAGTTGCAACTTTTGCTGCATGCGGCCCAAGCCGGCGGGGTTCCAGTAGGCAGCGGTCACATCGTCGGAAATAGCGACCATGGAGTTGGACAGGGACAAACCGCGGGCTCCCACACCCAGCGACAGGAAGACATTGCTGTACTTCGCCGTCTGGCCGAAAAGCGCCACCGACAGCAGAAAGAACAAACACAAAATCCCTATTTTTCTCATACAAAATACTATTTCATATTAACGGCAAAAATACGGAAAAATTATCACTTTCAGACATTATTATATATAAGCATGAAAAAAAACTTTATTTTTCGACTATTGTATCAAAAAAATTATTACTTTTGCAGATTGTAATGTATTGGATAAAAGGTAAAAAAAATAAATCTATGAAAAGTTCAAAATGTTTATTATCATTGGCTTGCGTTTTAGCATTTGTTTTCTGCATGTCCAATAGTTTTGCACAGAACAACTGTAGAGATGAAAACGGAAACGTCAAAAAAGGCGGCATCGCACTGACCCGTGACGATGAAAACGGCAACCACAACACCCCCACCGCCGCTTTGTCCTATCCCAAATTCAAAGGCGGCAACAAAGCCATGTACCGTTACATCTACAAAAACCAGCAGTATCCCCAGAACCTGAAAAACCGTGGTATTAGCGGTCAAACTCAGGTGCAGTTCATGGTGAACACCGACAGCACCATCACCAATGTGGAAGTATTCAAAACTTCTGGTTACAAGGAATTTGACGACGAAGCCGTTCGCATTGTCAAAAATTTCCCCAACTGGGTTCCCGCCAAGCAGGATTGCCAGGACATCCCGTTCAAAACTGTAGTGACCATTCCGTTTGACGCCGACAGAACAAAGAAGAACTAACAGTTAAGAACTAAGAATTAATAACAAAAAAAGGCTGAGTTTCCTCAGCCTTTTTTTGTTACCTCTCACGCCTCGAAGAGGCATACTTTCTGTAACCCCAGACGGCAGTCTGGGGTTGGAAGACAGCCCTCCATACTCATATCTATACATCGAAAAGGCGACAGCTTAAAACAAAAAAAGACGACCAGTTTTGGTCGTCTTTTTGTTGTTTTTGCGAAAGTGAGCGGAAGACGGGTCTCGAACCCGCTACCTACAGCTTGGAAGGCTGTCGCTCTGCCAAATGAGCTACTTCCGCAGTGGGATGTGGGAGGGGGAGGATTCGAACCTCCGAAGGCTTCGCCAACAGATTTACAGTCTGCCCCATTTGACCGCTCTGGTACCCTCCCGTTTTGAGCCGATAGACGGACTCGAACCGCCGACCGGCTGATTACAAATCAGCTGCTCTACCAACTGAGCTACATCGGCTTGAGATTTTACCCTTTCAAATAACTTTTACCGTTTCGAAAAATCGGTTTGCAAAAATAGACTTTTTTTCGATACGAAATACAAGACATGGTGATTTTTCCTCAAAAAACAATCTATCTATCACATTATCAGGATAATAATTTTAACAAATCAAACCCATTCACCCTCAAAAAACATAAAATAACGAACCCTTGAGAAGCCACTTTTGGAAAAAATATAGAATTTTCATGAAAAAATCGCCCCTTTTCACCCTAAAAAGATGAAGTCATTTGACCTTGTAATTACGAAAAAAAGATAACCATTTGACTTACAATTTATTGTGTTTTCCCATTAAACCTTGGCACTCAAAAACCATCTTGGAACTTCATAAAAATTATTAACAATAGAATTCCATCTATAATTTTTTTGTATTTTTGCAGGCTTAAATATGAAACGGAAAAAACTGTAAACAACTTTTATTATTAACCAAATTTATTTATTATGAAAAAACTCTTTACAACGATGCTGCTTCTGCTCGCATTAGTCATTGTGGGCAAGGCACAAACCGTACTGTTGAGTGAGGATTTCAACCAAGGCTTCCCCTCAACTTGGTACAATGTTGACGCTGACGGAGATGGTAACATCTGGGGCAACTTTGCCATGACCGGCCATTCAGGTGCAGAAACAGACAGCTGCGCGACTTCTAAATCTTACGACGGCGCTACTGAGTCAGCCCTCCATCCTGACAACTGGTTGATCACTCCTGCTGTCACTATTCCTGCTGGCAGCTACTCCATGCTTTCTTTCTGGGTATGCGCTCAAGATGCCAGCTGGGCGGCAGAACATTATGGTGTTTATGTGACCACCAGCAACGATTACCTGAACCCCAACAACTACACCCTGTTGTTTGAGGAGACTTTGGATGCCAATGGCGGTGCCAGAGCTCAAGGTGCATGGAAACAGAAAACCGCTGTGCTGAACGCATACGCAGGCCAGACTGTTCACATCGCTTTCAGACACTTCAACTGCACTGATATGTTTTACATCAACTTGGACGATGTAGCTGTAGAGGTTATTACTGACCCCACTTTGTTCGTATCTCCTGAATCCCTTCAATTCACCGCTGGTTCAATCGGCAGCAACTTTGGCAGAAAGAGCATTTCTGTGAATGGTGTGTTGCTGACCAACGACGTTACCATTTCCTTACCCGAAAATTCACCTTTCGGTATCTCTACTGACACCAATGCCACATACGGCAATACTGTAACACTGCCCCAAAACAATGGAACTGCTGCAGCTACCGTTTATGTCGTCTTCAACCCCACCACAATAGGTTACTATGAAAAAAATATCAGCGTTGTGTCCAATGGCGCCACCTCTCACAATATTCCTGTAAAAGGTTTAGCTCTCAACTGTAACGAGGGTATGCCTATTCCTTGGTATGAGGATTTCACCACTCAAGATTTCCCCACCAACTGCTGGACAATGACCACCACCGACACCGCTGACTATGTATACAACGGACAAGTTTATCCAGGTGTGAAAAGATACACATGGTTCCACTCTGCCTCCAACCAGTATGCTTCTGTTATCGGACATTCAGAGGGTGTTCAGGATGAACATCTCTACACTCCTGTTTTCAACCTGAGCAACGTTACAGGTGCCGCTAATTTCCAATTTGACTTCATTACCAATCCCAATGTTGATGCATTGATTGAGGGTGGCGTTAGATTCACCTTGGAAATGAGCATTAACGGTGGCCCCTTCAACACAGTTTGGGATGTACAAGACATCCGCGCAGACTATGCTGCAATCTTTACTAGCTGGTCAGACATTTGGCCTGTTTATATTGACATGGACCAATATGTAGGCACTAACAACAACATCCAGTTCGACTTCCACTATGAAGCAGACTTGGACGCTGCTGACCAGGCAATTGTCAAGAACGTGAGATTCATCAATTTCTTTGAACCGAGAATGGATGTGATTTCAGAAGATACCCTCGAGGTGTTTACTTACGTTGGCAACCCTGAAGCTATCGAAATTCCTATTGAAGGTCGTAACCTTACCAACGGCATCGCAGTTACCGCTACCGCTCCTTTCGAAGTATCAGCTGATGGTACAACCTTCGCTACTACCGACACCCTTCCCGCTTTGGGTGGCACTTTGTATGCAAGATTTAACCCGACAACTGAAATGGTTGGCGTTCCCGGCACCATTACTATTGTTAACTCCACCTTCAACAAGACTATCGTTATGATCGGTACTTCACACGACTGTTCAGATGTTGTTCTGCCTATCGCAGAAAGCTTCGAAAGCATAGATAGTACTGTTTTGGCTCCCAACGCCACCGAGTATTGCTGGACTTCTTTCAAAGGCAACACCAGAGACGCTCAGAACGATATTATCAACTCTAACGACTATGCATACAGTGGCAACCAGTCACTCCGCTTCTCTTCAATCAAATACAATGCCCAGCAGATTTATGACCAATATCTCATTTCTCCCGAACTGGATGCCAACAACCCCATGCTGGTGATGTTCAACTTTGCTAATGCTTCAGCATTGAAAGATGAGACTTTCCGCGTTGGTTATTCCACTACCGGCAAAGCTATCAGCGATTTCACTTGGGAAGCCGATATCGTGAACTCCGCTAACACCGATTGGCAACTGTATCGCAACACCAACGTTCCCGCTAACGTGAAATATGTTGCTATCCAGTACAAATCACAGCGTAAAGCTTATCTGTACGTCGACAACTTCCAGATCATGGAAGCTCCCGCTTGTATGTTCCCTGTTGAACTGAGAGCTGAAAGCACCAACGCCACCAGCGCTAACGTCATCTGGACCGCCGGTGCTAACGAAACTTCATGGGAAATCGTTTACGATGTTGCTCCTATTGACTTAACCGGCGCTACTCCTACCACAGTGAACACTTTGGGCACTACCCTCAGCAACCTGACCGCCAACACTCACTACCAGATGGCTGTTCGCGCTATCTGCGGTGAAGGTCACAGCGACTGGTCTGAAGTAGTAGATTTCTGGACCACCACAACTCCGGCTACTGTACCCTATACTCAAACATTCGAAGACAATGACGCTGACCGCGCTAACTGGGTATTTGTTAACGGTAACGAACCCAATTTCTTCGCATATGGTACTCCTCCTAACTTCACAGCTAGCAAAGCTCTGATGATTACCAATGATGGTACTAACAATACTTATATGCATCAAATCGATGAGTCAACCTGGACTTCAGATTACAGCACCGTTTGGGCATACAGAGACATTTCATTCCCTGAAAACACCAATCCCGGTTTCTTGCTCACACTGAAATGGAAATGCTACGGTGAAGTTGACTACGACTTTGGTGAACTCTTTATCGGTAACGCTACCGAAGTGACCAACTTCGAAAGAAACGAACGCGTTCCTGGCTTCGTTGATGTAAACACCGCCCACTATGTTCCTGCAGGTTTAACCAAATTAGACAGATTTGTGGATAAATCCCAGACACAGACCGCTGCTTATATCATTCCTTCAGAAGGCAATGCTGGCAAAGTTAAACGTTTGTATTTCTTATGGACCAACGACTCTTTGAGCGGTACTGATACTCCTCTTGCAGTAGATAACATCAGCATCACCATCCCGACATTCGCCAACATGAGCGGTACTGTTACTGACGACCAAACTGGTGCTGTTATTCCTAACGCCGTTATCAGCATTGTTTCCAACCAGGGCTTCACCGCCACCGCTACCTGCGATGCCAATGGCAATTATATGATTCAAGATGTCGTCACAGGTTACTACTCCATCACCGTTACCGCCAACGGTTATGAACAATTGAACACTGGTTATTCTCTGGGTGCCGGTGAAAATACTGTTAACTTTGAACTGACCATTTCAGAATGTGCTATCATCCCCACCTCTGTTTCTTATACTCTGGAAGAAGACAACATGATTCTGACTTGGGATGCAATCGAAGACGGTGTCATGAGCCAAGCCTACACTGAAGAATATAAGAGTGCATTGGGTGCTGGTAATGACTACGCATGGGGTGTTTACCACTTCTTTACTCCTGCTCATTTGAATGCTTACAATGGTAGTAGTATCACTAGCATTGGAGGTTTCTTCAATAGCGAACCCGAATATACCACTTACACTATTATGATCTGGGTTGGCGGTGACAATGAAAACGGTCCTGCAGCTTCCGTTTATGAACAAGAAGTTTCTCCCGAAGAAATCACTGTTGGTGCATGGAACGATATCGTATTGGATATACCTTTTGTTATCGACGGTAGTCAAAACTTATGGATTGGTTATGAAGTTGTTGTCTCTAATCCTGATCCTACTGCTAACGTATATGCTACAGGTATGTGTGACCAAAACAATATGAATGACGGATACGGTAATATGATGCATTATGGCGACTGGTTCGCATTGTCTTCAATCCAGAACGGTGCATTCAATTATAACTGGATGGTTCGCGCTAACGTTGTGGCCCCCGATTATCACTATGTCGTGTTAGAAGATGGTGCTGAAATCGCTACTGACATCGAAGATGCTGAATATATCGTATCTCCTTACAATCCTAATGCTTGCTACCAAGTACAAACCATCTGCGAGAATGGTCAGGTTTCTATGCCTTCTACATGCGCAATAGCAGTTGGCATTGACAATGTTAACAGCACTACCTCATTCGAGGTTTATCCGAACCCCGCTCACGAAACTGTAAATGTTTCCACTACTATGGACGTTCAGAAAGTTGAGATTATGAACTATCTGGGTCAGGTGATCTTCTCTCAGAACACCACCAACAACAACTTCACTCTGAATGTTGCTAACTACGCTGACGGCGTTTACTTCATCCGCTTGAGCGGCAATGACGGTATCGCTACTCAGAAACTGATCAAGAAATAATTTTCTTAATCATAAACTCCAAGGCGACCTTCACGGGTCGCCTTTTTTTGTTTTAAACGTTACACCATCTCCATTGTCTATATTATTATGTAGAGACGTTTCGTGAAACGTCTCTGACAAATAAACGACTCAACAATTCAACAATTCAACAAAAAATTGTAATTTTGCAAATTCATTAAAAGAATTGAAATCATGAAAAGATTATTCCTTGCAGCAATTCTCTTGCTGGGTGTCACCGCCCTGAGTGTGGCACAAAATGACATTGACGCTTTCCGTTTCTCCCAAAGTGACTATGAAGGAACCGCTCGTTTCATGGGCGCCGGTGGGGCCTTCAGTGCAGTAGGCGCGGAATTCTCAGCCTTGAACGTCAACCCCGCTGCCATCGGTGTATTCAAAAAAAATGAGATTTCCTTCACTCCCCTGGTGATTTCCATCTTTAATGACAACGCCATTTACAATGGGCATAACAGTCGCACCAGCAACGTGAAATACTCTTTGGCCAACGCTGGCGGTGTTTTCCGTATCGGACTTAATCAGGAAAGCGGCTGGAAGTCCATCCACTTGGGTTTTGGATATAACCGCACCCAAGACTATAATAACACTTACCGTATTGAAGGAACGAGCCACAACAGTTCCATGATGGATGAATATCTTGCTAATGTGCAAGGAAAAAATCTTGGCAATATCGGTGACGACGAATTGCTGGCATGGAAAACTTATATGCTGGACTATGATTCTGTCAGCAATAGATTCTACTCACCTTTTGCAGGCAAATCACTGCATCAGAAATTGGTAACAGAAAGTTCAGGCGCTAATGATGAGATGGCATTCTCCATCGGTAGCAATTATAATGACCAACTGTTTATCGGCGCCACAATAGGTGTTCCCATCATCAGCTACAATGAAAAAACCAGATATATTGAAGAAGACGAATCAGGCACCAATTATATCAGCGATTACCTCATCACCGAAAACCTGAGAGTCCGCACCGCTGGTGTAAACCTGAAACTCGGTGTCATTTACCAACCTGTGGAATTTGTGAGAATCGGCGCCGCATTCCACACTCCTTCCTACTTCGGACGTGTGAGAAGCAACTATACCAAAACCATGACCAGCTACTATCCCGATGGAAGAAATTCCGGAACCTATGAGAACAATTACGCTTTCAACTATACCCTGACTACTCCTTTACGGGCTATCGGCAGCGTGGCCTTCCTCATCAAGAAAAGAGCCTTCGTGAGCGCTGAATACGAGTTTACGGGCATGGGCATGAGCCGCATGAGTTCCAATGAATACTCATTTGACGAAGAAAACGAGGCTATCCAAGATAAATACGGAGCCTGCCATACCGTACGCATAGGCGGCGAGGTGTATGTCACCAACAACTTCCTGCTGCGTGCCGGCTATAATTTCAAGTCATCGGCTTATCGCAAATCAGTAAACAATAACAATGCCATGCATACCGCTTCCGCTGGCTTTGGCTTCAGAACCAAATACTTCTTCTGCGATTTCGCATACGTCTTCAAAACCAAAACCGAAAACTTGTGGATGTATGACTCCGACTTTGTGGATCCTGCCTCTCTGAAGACCAACACCCACCGCGTGGTAGCCACTATTGGTTGCAAGTTCTAAGGATAAACGACAGTTTTTCCTCCTCCGGCCACTCCACATCCAGCCAATGGATGTCGAAACCTTCCCTCTCCATCTTCCTGAACCAGGTCATCTGGCGCTTGGAGAACTGGTGGATGGCCACATTCAAACGCCTGAACATCGTATCATAATCTATCTGGCCCTGTATATACAGGGTCAGAAATTTATATTCCAGACCATAACGGATCAGCTGGTTCTGGCTCACGCCTTTGTCAATCAGGGCCCGCACCTCCTCCACCATGCCGTTCTCCAGACGCTCTTTCAAGCGACGGGTAATTCTTGAGCGGATCAGGTCGCGGTCACCCCGCAGACCGAAAATCACCGAAGTCACCGCCTGACAAGTCTCCAACAATTCGGGGTGCTCACGATAATACAGCTCAATTTCGATAGCACGCAGAAGGCGAGGCCGCTCGCAAGTATCGGTGTGATTGTGCAAAGCTTTGAAAGAAGCCAGCATCTCCGTCAGTTGCTCATCTGTCTGCTGCTCCAATTCGGCGCGCAATGTGGGATTATCGGGAACAGGAAACAGTTTATAACCTTTCAGCAAAGCCTCGATGTACATCCCGCTGCCTCCGCAGATAATGGGGATTTTTTCCCGCTGCTCAATATCTTTGATAGCGCGATGCGCCAACTTCTGATACTCAAAAACATTGTATTCTATTCCAGGTTCCACCACATCTATCAAATGGAAAGGAATCTCCATTCCGTCGATAGTATAATCCTCCAAATCCTTGCCTGTACCGATGTCCATGCACCTATACACCTGGCGCGAGTCAGCACTGATAATCTCGCCTGAGATATACTTGGCCAGCACTGCAGCCAGTCGGGTTTTGCCTGTGGCGGTCGGTCCGAGAATGGTTATCGTCATTTCTTTTCCTGATAAATGTCAACATTGGAAATCTCTTTGCCGTTCACATCGAAACGGACAAAGGTAATCATCTGATGGATGCCCTGCTTGCCAGCCGCACCCGGATTGAGGAATAAGAGATTATACTGCGGGTCACGGATAAGGCGAAGAATATGGGAATGTCCCGCCACTAACAAGTCCGGTTTTTCTGCCTGAATCAACCTGACAATTTCCGGCTCATAATGGCCCGGCTTGCCCACAATGTGGCTCATCACCACTTTCAATTCCTCGCATTGGAAAATCTGCACTTTCGGAATCTTATTGCTACGCACATCCCAGCCATCGCAGTTGCCATACACCGCCCTCACAGGCGCAATAGTCTCCAAAGCATACACAATCTCATCACTCAGCATATCGCCGCAGTGCCAGATTTCGTCACACTTTTCAAAAAAAGTGAACAAATCCGGATGAATGTAACCATGGGAATCGGAAAGGACACCTATCTTTTTCATAATCTCTGCTTCACCGTTTCAAACAACACAATACCTGTGGCCACCGAGACATTCAGGGATTTGATGGTGCCAACCATGGGGATGTTGATGGCATCGTTGCAGATGCGCTGGTAATCCCAGGCTATACCTTCGTACTCATTGCCCATAATCAGACAAATGGGGCCTGTCAAATCCTTCTGATAGTGGAAATGCGAGGCTTTCTCAGTAACCGCAATTACCTCTATTCCAGAATCTTTCAGAAAATCAATCACCTCAACCAAATTGGAATGGCGACAGATAGGAATCTTATGGAGGGCTCCGGCAGAGCTCTTCACGGCATCCTCATTCAGCTGCGCTCCACCCTTCAGCGGCAGGATGATGGCATCTACCCCGGCACACTCGGCGGAACGGGCAATTGCGCCGATATTACGCACATCGGTAATCTTGTCCAGTATCAGCAAGAACGGCACCCTACCCTCTTCATAGATCTTGGGCACAATATCGAAAATACTCTGGTACTCGATAGCGGAGATAAAGGCCACCACCCCCTGGTGATTGCCCCGGGTGAACTTGTTCAGTTTCTCGGCAGGCACATACTGAAAAGGTATCTTGTGCTGACGTACCTGGTAGAACAATTCCTTGAACAGTTCTCCTTGCAAACCTCTCTGCAACAATACCTTATCTATAGTTTTATCGGACTCAATCGCCTCCATCACCGGACGCAAGCCGTAAATGATATTTTCCGTAGCCATGGTATGAAAATTAAAGTGCAAAGATAGTGTTTTTTTTTAATACGTGGAGACGTTAAGGCGTGGAGACGTAGAGGCGGATTTCGTCTTAACGAATGCACTTCGTGCATGTCTTGACGTCTTGACGTCTTAACGTATAAACGAATTTAATTAGCACATTGACTAATTGATTATTTTTGTATCTTTGTAGATTAAAAAAAATTATAACCTTGGATTCATTAGACACTTATTTTCAGAGCATTGCAAAAGGTTGTGAGCCAGCCAACCTCTATGATCCCATCAATTATATCCTATCACAAGACGGGAAACGCATCCGTCCGAGACTGGTAATGCTGGCCGCGGAATTGTTCGGCGTTAATCCCGACGAGGTGAAACATGTGGCCGCAGCCTTCGAGATGCTGCACAATTTCACGCTGATTCACGATGACATCATGGATGAGGCACCCATCAGAAGGGGCATGCCCACCGTTTACCGTCAGTGGAACAGTAACATTGCTATTCTGGCCGGTGACGCCTTGGCCATCATGGCCTTGCAGGAACTGCTGAAAGCGCCCTGCGACGACGCCACCAAGATCAAAATTAGTGACCTCTTTGCCCGCACCTCTCTGGAAATATGCGAAGGGCAGCAATACGATCTGGATTTCGAGACCATGGAGCATGTCAGCATTGACGACTACATCAAGATGATACGCCTGAAAACAGCGGTTATGCTGGCCGGCTGCCTCAAGTCGGGAGCCATTTTCGCCAAGGCCTCGGAAGCCGACCAACAGGCCATGTACGACTACGGCATCCATATCGGTATCGCCTTCCAGCTGAAAGACGACATTCTGGACTTGTATTCCGACACCCAGGTATTCGGAAAAATGACCGGCGGAGACATCAAAGAGAACAAAAAAACTTATCTTTACCTCACTGCCTTGCAGGAAGCCGACACACAACAGAGACAGACCCTGCTGCACTATTTCTCTTCCACCGACTTCGACCAAAATCAGAAAATCCAAGCTGTCAAGGAAATCTATGAATCCCTGAAAGTGAAAGAGAAAACCGAGCAGGCCATCAACCTGTATGCGGCAAAAGCTTTGTCAAGTCTGCAGGCGGTATCGGTATCGGAAGACAGAAAAAACAAACTATACGAATTAGCTAATACCTTGGTGAGCAGAGACAAATAATGAACAACCAAAACGCTTCCAGAAAATATGCCATCATCGTTGCTGTGATGCTGATATTGGCCGCGGTCTATGCGGTCAAGCTGTTCAGTCTGCAGGTCATCAGCAAGGACTACAAGGAAGCGGCCAAGAACAATGCGCTCCGCCAGATTACCGAGCATCCCGACAGAGGTTTGATATACGACCGCAACGACTCTTTGCTGGTGTTCAACGACGCGGCCTACGATCTGATGGTGGTGCCCAAGGAACTCCGAACTTTCGACACCGCCGACCTTTGCCGAATTCTGGACATCACCAAGGAAGACCTGATCAAACGCATCGAGAAAGCCTCTAAATACTCGAAAATCATTCCTTCACTCTTTGCCCAGCAGATGTCGAAAGAGGACTACGGCTACCTGCAAGAAAAATTATACAAATTCCCGGGTTTTTTCGTCCAGTCACGAACCCTGCGCTCCTATCCCGAACCGATTGCCGCCCATATTTTGGGTTATGTCGGCGAGGTGAACGACAAGACCATCGAAGATGACCCTTATTACAAAATGGGAGACTATATTGGCATCAGCGGCATCGAAAAGGCTTACGAAACCGAGCTGAGAGGAGTGAAAGGACAGCGTGTGGTGCTGGTGGATGTCAACAACCGCGAAATCGGCAGTTACCATAACGGCGAGGAAGACATCAGAGCCATACCCGGCACTTCCCTGTGGAGCACCCTGGACATGTCGCTGCAACGTTACGGCGAGCAATTGATGCAGAACAAGCGAGGCAGCATCGTGGCCATTGAGCCTAAAACCGGCGAGATTTTGTGCATCGTGTCCAGTCCCAGCTACGACCCCAACCTGCTGGTAGGCAAGGCACGTAGCAAAAACTACACCATGCTCTGGCGCGACTCCATCAAGAAACCCCTGTTCAACAGAGCTTTACAAGCCATGTATCCTCCTGGCTCCACCTTCAAACTGGCCAATGGACTCATCGCCGAGGAAGAAGGCATTCTGGATGCCAACACCATTTACAACTGTCCTGGAGGTTACCAAGTGGGAAGCCACCTCATCGGCTGCCACCACCGCGGAGGCACCAACCTGGTGGCGGCGGTACAGCACTCCTGCAACACCTACTTCTGCAGAGCATTCTATAATATCATCAGCAACAAGAGAAAATACCCCACCATACAGGAGGGCTATACAGCTTGGCGCAACCATATTGTCAAACTCGGCTTCGGCACCACTTTCGATACTGACCTGCCTTACGAGAAAAAAGGCATTTTGCCGACTGCCGAATATTTCGACAAACGCTACAACCGCTCCTGGAATGGTAACACGGTGGTCTCCATGGGTATCGGCCAGGGCGAGGTGTGCGTAACGCCCATCCAGATGGCCAACATGCTGGCTATCATCGCCAACAGGGGGTATTATGTCCGCCCGCACGTCATCAAGGCCATCGGCAGCAAGGACAACCTCAACGTGCAATACATGGACAAGATCGATGCCGGCATCAAGCCCGAATATTTCGAGCCCATCATTCAGGGTATGGAGATGGCCGCCTTGGCCGGCACCGCCCGTGGCGCCCAGATTCCCGGCATACGGGTGGCAGGCAAGACCGGCACCGCCCAGAACCCACATGGCCGTGACCACTCAGTATTCGCACTGATCGCCCCCATCGACGACCCGCAGATTGTGGTGTTCTGTCTGGTGGAAAACGGTGGCTGGGGAGCGGCAGTGGCCTGCCCTATCGCCAGCCTGATTGCCGAGCTGTACCTAACCGGCGAAGTAAAGCGCAAAGGAGTCGAAGAAAATATGCTTAACCTTTCAACCAAATAACGATGTCTCTGTCCTATAAACAACATAGTGCTTCTAAAGGATTCGACGGACGACTCATTCTGTACTACAGTCTGCTGGTCACCATCGGCTGGCTCACCATATTCTCCACCTCCTATAATCCCAGTGCCGACTTGGGCTTCAGTTTCTCTTTGCCCTACGTGCGACAACTAATCTGGATTGGCACTTCTGTGATTTTGGCTACGGTTATCCTGCTGCTGGACGCCCGTATCATTCAGCACTACTCCTATCATCTATACCTATTTTGCTTACTATTAGTCATTTCCACTTTCTTTCTAGGCTCCAAAATCAATGGTGCCACCTCTTGGATCAAAATCGGCAGTTTCAGCATACAGCCTACGGAATTCATGAAACTGGCCACGGCCATGGCTTTGGCCAAGTTTTTCAATGAAGGAAAAACAACAGTGGAAAAACGAAGCATGTGGCTCATCGCCTTTGGCATAATTCTCACGCCGGCCTTCATCATTCTGCTACAAAAAGACACGGGTTCTGCCCTGGTATTCCTTTCCTTCATTGTCCTTTTTTATCGCGAAGGCATGACCGGCACCATCTTCATTTTCGGTGCCATTGCCGTCTTTCTCTTCGTCTTCACACTGCTCACCAACGAAATCTATTCTCTGGCCCTGCTGACTTTCATCCTGATTATCGCCTGGATTATTGACCGCAAGGACAAGAAGAAAATCATACGTAACATCATCATTTATGTGGTGGCCATTGCTTTTATCGCTGCGGTGAACATCGGCTACAACAAAGTATTGCAACCCCACCAGAAGCAGCGTATCGACACCCTGTTGGGCAAGACCTCCGATCCCAAAGGTGCTGATTTCAACCTGATACAATCGAAAATCGCCATCGGCTCCGGCGGCTTTTTCGGCAAGGGCTACCTCAATGGCACCCAGACCAAACTCAACTTCGTGCCCGAACAGAGCACCGACTTTATTTTCTGCGCCATCGGCGAGGAATGGGGATTCATGGGCAGCTGCGCCTTGGGAACACTGTTCCTAGCCCTTGTCATCCGCATCCTGCGACTGTCGGAAAAGCAACGAAACCCCTACGCCCGCTACTACGGCTACGGCATTGCAGGCATTATCGCCTTCCACTTCTTCATCAACATCGGCATGACCATCGGACTGGTGCCCATCATAGGCATCCCCTTACCCTTCATCAGTTATGGTGGTTCCTCGCTATGGGCCTTCACCGCCATGCTCTTCGTATTCATTAAACTAAATGATAATTAGAAAGTTATGAATAAAAAAATCGGACTTTTCTTCGGTTCTTTCAACCCCATTCATATCGGACATCTAATTATCGCCGAATATATCGTCGAGCACAGCGATTTGAAGGAATTATGGTTTGTGGTCTCGCCCTGCAATCCGCTGAAGAAAAAACAAAGTTTGCTCAATGACCTCCAACGCTTATATATGGTAAACATCGCCATTGAAGACGACCCCCGTTTCCGCTCCTGCGACATCGAATTCAAGCTGCCGCAGCCTTCCTATACGGTGAACACTTTGCTTCATCTGGCAGAAAAATATCCTGACAAGGAATTTTGTCTGATTATGGGCGAGGATAACCTGGATTGCATCGAAAAATGGTACAATTACCAGTATATTCTGGATAATTATCAGATTTATGTATATCCAAGAGACGATTACAAAACTGAAAACAAGAGGAATATGCCCAATATACACTATGTCAACGCCCCAAAGATAGGAATATCCGCCACCATGATACGACAAGGCATACAAGAAAAAAAATCGGTAAAATATCTGATGCCGGAGAAAGTTGCGCAGTATGTGGAGGATATGGGAGTATATAGGGAATAGGGGTTAGTATTCAAAATTCAAAGTTTTATAGCTCACAGCTCATGGCTCAAAACTCATAACAATAAAATTGGCACATTAGCACATTGACAATTAGCACATTAAAAATATGAAATATTTCACGATAGAAAATTTGGAAATCACAGATGCGGGAGCGGAAGGGAAAGCCATTGGCAAGCACGAAGGGCTGACGGTTTTTGTTCCCTACGCTGTTCCGGGAGATATTGTTGACGTTCAGGTATTTAAGAAGAAAAAAGGCTATGCCGAAGCTTACCTGACCGCCATCAAGAAAGCCTCTCCTGACCGCATAGAACCTGTATGCCAGCATTTTGGACTTTGCGGTGGCTGCAAATGGCAGATTATGCCATACGAAAAGCAGCTGTACTACAAACAAAAACAGGTTTACGACAACTTCAAACACTTGGGAAAATTCGAATTTCCTGAAATACAGCCTATTATCGGTTCAGAAAAGCAGTATTTCTATCGTAACAAACTGGAATTCACTTTCTCGAATCTAAGATGGCTGGACGATGAAGACCGTCGGAGACAAGAAGCGGGAGAAAAGATTGTGCCAGAGGGACTTGGCTTTCACATTCCGGGAAAATTCGACAAGGTATTGGATATTCAGAAATGCCATTTGCAAGCCGACCCCGCCAATGCAATCCGACTGGCTATCAAAGAATATGCCTTGCAACATCAGATACCTTTCTATAATGTGCGCCCGCACGAAGGTGTGTTGCGCAACCTCATCATCCGCAACAGTTCCACTGGCGAACTGATGGTCATCGTCATCATGACCGTCAAGAATGAGCAAACCATGGCGCTGATGCAATTTATCGCTGACAAATTTCCGGAGATCACCTCGCTGCAATACTGCATCAATACCAAATTCAACGACAGCATCACCGATTTGGAGATTATTCCCTACAAAGGCAAGCCTTTCATGATGGAAGAGATGGAAGGGCTGAAATTCAAGGTGGGACCGGTATCATTTTACCAGACCAACAACCCTCAAGCCTATAATCTGTATAAAACCGCCCGCGAGTTTGCCCAAATCGGGCCCGATGACATTGTGTATGACCTCTATACAGGCAGCGGCACTATCGCTAACTTTGTGACCCGCCAAGCCAAGTTGGTGGTGGGCATCGAGTATGTGGACGAGGCCATTGTCAACGCCAAGGAGAACTCGCAAGTCAACGGCATCACCAACACCCGCTTCTTTGCAGGCGATATGGCCAAGGTGTTCACAGCGGACTTTATCCGCGAGAACGGCACACCCGACATTGTCATCACCGATCCGCCGCGTGCCGGCATGCACGAAAAAGTGGTGGAGCAACTGCTGAGCATCGCTCCCAAGCGCATTGTGTATGTGAGCTGCAATCCCGCCACACAGGCCCGCGACCTCACCCTGCTCTGTGCGAACTACAAGGTGACGAGAGTACAACCTGTGGACATGTTCCCGCATACGCATCATGTAGAGAATGTGGTACTGCTGGAAAAGAGATGACAGGGGACAGGAAAAATGTGCCAATGAATTTAGGGTTAGAAGGTTAGAAGGTTAAAAGGTTAGAGTTTAATGTTTAGAGTTTAGAGTTTTTGGATTTTGAATTTTGAATTTTGAATAAAAAAAAGCACATGCGGTGAAACCGCAACCAACGTATAAAATGGGAAACGTACAACAATTTTGCAATAAACAATATCAACAACACCGGAATTTTGTTTTATACGGTGTGATTGGCTGTGTCACCACCGCCATTGATGTGGGGATTTTCACCCTGCTTGCCCATTGGAACATGCACGAGTTGCTGGCCAATACCATCAGCTACCAAGTGGCCATGGTCGCCAGCTTTTTCCTGAACCGGGAGTTCAACTTCAAAATCAAGGACAAAGTGTGGCAGCGTTTTCTGTCGTTCTTCATTGTCAACCTCATCGGCTACGCTTTCAGTCAGCTGTTGGTATTCCTCTTCATCACCAAATTCGGCATGAATGACTTTATCGGCAAGCTCTTGGCCACCATTTTAGCGGCGGTTTGCCAATTCCTTTTCATCAAGCACCTGACGTTCAAGGTAAAGAAGACGAAGAATAACGAGGTTTAACCTACAAACAGAACAAACGGCATCCTGTCGAGAATAGTGAAGTATCACTCTATACCCACCATCAAGGGGTAAGAGTAGTGAACTTCACCTCGTCACCATAGTAAGTTCCCTCCGCTTTAATCAGGAATGCCCGATAGGTGTATTCCGTGTTGCTGTCCAAATTCATGAGTTGGTAGGTCATGGTCGTGCCATTGGTTATCACCTGCGTGTAAGAGGTGGCATCAGAAGCCTTCCACTCGAAGCCCCGTACAGCATTGGGATTCTGCGCATAGTCAGGATCCGTTATCGTGCCGTGGAGGATGGCCGAATAACTCGTAACATCGGTCGCTGCGCCAGTAGTTACCGCGGCATCCTTCAGACAGCGTACCGAACGGCCATATTTCAGGGCATCGTACGCAAGGGCCACCACATCATACGTAACCATTCCAAGACGGAAGAAATATCCCGTAGAATCTGAATTGGGCTGAGTTGTAGAGGACCAGAAGTGCGCATCTTTACCTGGATCAAATTCGCGTCCACCCAAACCAGTAACTGTATCTATATTACCTCCAAGATTATCGTACCAAGCACCAGCAGGAATAGCAGAGAAATAGGAGGCATCGTTGAGATAGTCTGAACCCTGATATTGCGGACTGCACGGTCTGGCAACGGCATCATGATTAATGGTATAGGTTATGGGGGGCGTTACAACATTAAACCAAAAATCCCGGGAAGCCACCGCTTTGGCCAAATTAGAATTGTCATTGTCGCACCAATATTCGGGATGAGCTTTCAGATAAGTTATGAGATCACTCCAATCGTCATAACTCGGCACATGCCAGCCAGCTGGACAAAGCTTGTCACCAACTGTGGAGTACCCGTTGTAATAGAAACCGAAGATGGAGTCCGGAGAAGTAGTCTGCTGTACAATGACATTGGTATCTTTATCCATATCATTCAACCGATAGTATGCGGGGACTGTCGTCCCAATCTGATTAGAGATAGTACTGCCATCACGATATTTTGTGGTACGCAGGTTGGTCTTGGTCCAGCATTGGCTACCCACCTTCACCGTCTGGTAGAAATTGCCGTCAGCATCGGTCATGTTGCCGCAGGAGACTTCCGTATGGTTGGGAGTGGTGAAGGAGAGCTCCTCGCCATAGACGGTCTTGTTGTCGTATTTGACGAACGCCTTGTAGTCGTATTTGGTATTGGGGATAAGGTCGGTGAATGTATGGGTCATCTCATTCCCGCCAATGAGGTTCACGGTTTCATATTCGTAAACCCCATGGCTCTTCTTCCATTCAAAACCTTTCGCCTGTATAATCACATGGTCTGGATTGATAATCGTACCAGAGATGGTGGCCGACGTCAATGCGATATTGGTGGCATTTCCGGTCGTGACAGTCGGCTTGATGGGCGTTTTGAACGTAAGTTCATCGCCGTAGTAAGTTTTGCCGTCGTAATTGATAAATGCCTTGAAGGTATATTGGGTGTCGGGGATAAGGTTTTCCAAAGTAGTAATCAACTCCGTACCCGTAACATCCTTGACATTATAGTAAGATTTCGAAGACAACTTCCACTCAAAACCCTTCTTTACAATGACAATGCTATTGGGATTGATGATTGTACCGTGGAGTTTTGCTGAAATAGTAGTCACTGCGGAGGTGCTATCGGTTGTTACAACGGGTCTGACGATGGTTGTGGTATCATCCATGATGCAACGTACAGAAAGGAGTTGGCTCTTTGGATGATCATAACTTTGCAAATTTTTGTCTGTATGGTACATGGAATAGTACTTGGCACTGAGATTATCGACGGAAGGCATCGCAGTCCAGAAATTGGCCAAAGCCTCAATAAACATGGGGTAATGTGATCCATAACTGAGATAACCAGCAGGAAAAGCGGTGAAGCCCGAAGCATTGTTGTTTTCCAGAATATTACCTATGGAACAATCAACACCATTTGATGCCCACATCAGACTGTCAGCCATGGCTTTGGCATTATTGGACAGATTATTGCCACAAGCATAGTTGGCTCTCAAATAACTCGAAAGCACCATCCAATCACCGTCATTAGGCACATGCCAACCGTCGGGACAGAGTTTGCTGTTGCCAGTATCCACGGCAGCATACCAGTTATAATAGAAGCCGAATGTCGAATCCGTATAGGCAGGATAGTCGAGGAGGACATCTGCAGAAGAGGCGCGAGAGAAGGAAGCGGAAGAGGATTGGTCGGGATCGACATCCTCAGGAATAGGATTGCCGTTGCGGAACTTGGTGGTGCGCAAGTTGGTCTTGGTCCAGCACTGGGTACCGATCTGCACGGTCTCGTAGGCGTTTCCATCAGCATCCTGTAGTTTCTCATTGCCACAGGAAAATGCTGGAGGTTCAGGAGCCTGCGCCGGCACAGTATCTTTGAGGCAACGAACGGAAATGGCTTGTTCCTTATTACCCGTGTAAAAATTCACCATTTCTTCTGAATACGTCAATGAACTAACCCACACTTGATTGTTGTCGGGCGTGGAAGTCCAGAAACGAGCGCTTTGGCTATAACCCATAAACGAATTTTCCCAATAACCTGCCGGGAAAGCGGAGAAGCCTGAAGCATTATTGTTTCCCCGGTCGTTGCCCACCGCACAACTCTTATCTTCGTTTTTCCATGCATAAACGAGTCCATCATTTTGGTCAATATATTTATGGATACCGGCCAATGCCTTGGCAATATAGTCAGGATTTCCGCCGCACACGTAATCACTCTGGCTACTCATATAGGTTGTCAACTGTTCCCACTCGGCTTTTGTCGGCACATGCCAACCCGTAGGACAAAGCCCCGTATCAACTGAGGCATAAGCATTGTAATACATGCCATAAATAGAATCCGTATAATGCTCGGTAACGGCATCGCTGGTGGATGGGCGGTAGAAAGAAGCCGTCGCCAAGGACACATCCTGATTCTCGGCAATGGCATCACCATTGCGGTAATGCATGGTACGCAGGTTGGTCTTAGTCCAGCACTGTGTGCCAATCTGCACAGTCTCATATTGATGACCATCAACGTCGGCGATTTTGGAAACACCGCAGGTGAAGGTTGTGGGTTCAGAAATTCCCAAGGAGTCGCGCAAGGCGGCTTTTTGTTCGGGAGTCATGGCTTCCACCACGTCAAGCAATTCCTGCACACTTATCCCTGGATACACAATATTCACCTCGGTATTGCTTTGTTGGTTGGCAGTGAAAATTTTCTTTGTGCCATCCTGCAAGGTGAATTTTAGTGTATCATTATTAATGGCTGGTTTGTTATAGATTTCGGCCACACCACTCGTGGCATTCCAATCGGCATTGACCTGTGCCGGCACCACGGGAATAGCGTTTCGGATAGCACTGGCCGTATCCCTCAGGGCATCATGCACGGCCGCACTATCATCATAAATCCTGTCATATACCGCAACCAGCGCAGAAGCGTTGGGGTTCACCTCAGAGGCGGATTTGGCATTCAATGCATAGGGCACCGCGGTCACTGGAATGGTGTTCTCTATGGTATTGGTGCCAAATGTCACCACCGTCTTGATGGTGGCGTTGTTCCATTTGATGGCCTCGTAGCCACTGACACTACCTATTTCGATTGAAAACAGGCCATTTGCATTGGTAGTGGTGGTCAGATCTGTCTCGCTATAGCTGTTTGAACCGTAAGTGATGGTCACATCCACTGTCACCGGCGTGTTGGTCACCAGACGGTTATTGGCATCACGCAATACGGCTTGGTAGCTTATTTTCGGCATCTGGGCCAAAGCCATAATGCATGTCATTATCAGTACAGTAAAAAGTAATATTCTTTTCATTTTTTCCTGTCTGTTTTATGGTGCAAATACTTTACTCTAAATGATTGTCACGGTTGGGGATTTCCAGAGGATGTACCGTCCACTCCCAGTGCCTGTCGCATAGCAGCCTTCTGCGCCGGGGTCATCTGTCCCACCGCATCAAGAATATCCTGAGGTGTCACTGTATATGGAGGAATTACCACCTCGGTATTACCTGCCTGATTCGCCGTAAAAATCTTCTCTGTGCCATCGGGCAAGGTGATAATCAGCCTACCATTGTTGATATCGGGTTTGTTGTAGATTTCGGCAGGACCGCTTGTGGCTGACCAGTCCGCATTGACCTGTGGCGGCACCACGGGAATAGCGCCACGAATGGCAATGGCGGTATCCTTCAAAGCATCGTGCAGTGCCGCGCTATCTTGCTGAATCCTGTCATACACTGCGGTCAACGCCGCACTGTTCGGATCCAGATCGGCGGCAAATCTTGCATTCAAGGCGTATGGCACCGCTGTCACCGAAGTGCTGTTCTCAATAGTATTGGCACCAAATTTCAACACAGTTGTGATGGTCGCGTTGCTCCATTCGATATTCTCAAAACCGCTGGCATTGCCGATTAACAACGACAGCAAACCGTTTGCGTTGGTAGTGCCTGTCAAACCTGTCTCTGTGTAGGTGTGTGAACCGTAGGAAACCGTCACATCCACCGTCACTTCAGTGTTAGCAACCAAGCGGTTGTTGGCATCGCGTACTACCGCCTGGTAGCTTATTTTCGGAGTTTGGGCAAACGCTGCCAAAAACGCCATCATCAATACCGCAAAAAGAAAAATCTTTTTCATCTTCATCTATTTGATTATCAATAAATTACTTGCGTGATTAAGTTTAAAAAAACAACTTGTAAAGGTACACAAAATCCTCGAATTATGTACCAATGGATAAAATTTTGTATAGATACAACGACCCCATTGCTTCACATATATTACCGTCCTACACTTCTCTCCAATTCAACTAAAGCCACCATACAATCATAAACGCTTGTCGCATAGTCTTTTTGGAGCTCATTGTATGTATGTTGAGCGGTCAAAACTTCCAACAAAGAGGTTTCGCCACGTTGATAGGCATAGAGTTTGCCATTCAATACCTGTAGGGCACTGGTCATAAGGACCTCGTTAAAATTCCTGACTTTTTGAAGGGAAGACTGATAGACATTATACGCTCTAATCACCTCGCCCTGGACGGAATTTCTGATGGACTGGCTTTGCAACTGGGCCTGTTGCTGTCGCAGCTTGCTTGCCTTGCGCACCCCTGAATTGACGCTCAGCACAGGCAACGGTATGGTCAGTCCCACACTATACCCTACATATTCAGGAGCTGGGGCTTCCTCATTACGCACTCTCGTGTTATAATTGGCACCTAACACCTGTTCAACATCAGGCATCCGTTCCCGTATGACCAACTTTTCCTCTTGTTTAGCCAGCGTAACCGACTCCTCCGCGGCACGCAAGTCCGAGCGGTTTCTATAGGCGCTGTCCAGCAACTGCTGAAGGTCGCAATCCAAAGTTGGCATTTCCAGACGTCCTTCTATACTGCGCGTCCCCCTTGAAGGATCCCCACAACGCTCGTCAAGCAGCACCAACGCATTCATATACTCGGTCTGCCTGCCCTTGTATTCCTGTTGTGCCTGGAATACCTGTGGATATTGAGGCAGGGAACAGGCCAAACACGGCCACCGTTGCGGTAAGGAGGATTGGTCGCATACGGTGCGCAGCACAGCCGATTTGTCCAACATGATATGCTTCTGTCCCTTCAGGGACTCGAACTTTTTTTGCTCATAATACATTAACACATTGTTTTACTGTATTTTAGTTTTTGTCTTGTTTTTTCATAGAAAGAAACATAAACAGATTTGTGAACACTTTGACTTAGATTGGTGAATCCTAATAGGACAGCGACAAAGGTTCACGTTCTCCCAACATACAGAAAAGAATCTCAACCGCACTTTCTAATTCAGATTTTTTGTATTTTTGCAAACTAAAATTGTGTATATACACAAAAATATTTTTCAGATGGAATTCAAAAGAGAACAATACATTCAGAAACTGGAGGCGTACAAGCACAACCACCTAATCAAAGTGGTGACTGGACTTCGGCGTGTGGGAAAGTCCTACCTGCTGTTCAACCTTTTTAAACGTCACCTCTTTGAAAGCGGTGTAACCGCCAATCACATCATTGAAATCCCGTTGGACGACTTTGCCTTCATTGAGTATCGCAATGCGGAAAAGATGTACCAATTTGTAAAAGAAGCATCAGCAAACGACAAAGAAATGCACTATCTTTTCATTGACGAAGTGCAAATGCTTGACAAATTTGTGGATGTGCTAAATGGTTTTCTGCACATTGATAATCTTGACGTGTATGTCACGGGAAGCAATGCGAAATTCCTATCCTCCGACATAGTGACCGAGTTTAGAGGTCGTGGGGTGCAGGTTAATGTCAGTCCCCTTACTTTTAAAGAGATTCTTACTGAGAAAGGGGGCGAAACAACCTCTGTTTGGAAAGATTATATGTATTACGGAGGTATCCCCTTGGTCGTGACAGAACCTAACACTTCCATCAAGCGGGAAATGCTACACGCTTTGGTTAAAGAGACCTATTTGACGGACATTATTGGTCGAAACAAGGTGAAGAATGACGCAGAACTATCAGACTTGTTTAACATTTTGGCATCCAACATTGGAACGCTGACTAATCCGACCAAACTTTCCAACACTTTCAAGAGTGAGAAAAATGTCTCCGTAAACTCGTGGACAATCAAGCAGTATATTGATTATTTCGAGGATTCTTTCCTGCTAAAGAAAACCATCCGCTACGACATTAAAGGGAAGAAGTACATTGACACTCCCTGCAAATACTACTTTTCAGATATCGGACTGCGCAATTCCGCCTTGGATTTCAGGCAGGTAGAACCCACTCACGTGATGGAGAACATAATATTCAACCACCTGCTTCATTTTGGATACAGCGTAGATGTCGGGGTGATGGAACGCTACTCAAAAGACAAGAACGGCAAAACCGTGAGGAACACGCTTGAAGTGGATTTTGTTTGCAACAAGGACAATGACCGTCTCTATGTTCAAAGTGCTTTTTCCATACCCGATGCTGAAAAACTCGAACAAGAGCAACGCTCGTTATACCTAATAGACGACTCTTTCAAAAAGATGATTCTGACCAACGACACCATTCCAGCACACCGACTGAACAATGGGGTGTATGTAATGAATGTGTGTGATTACCTGTTGAATAATTAGTTGGACAGATTATCTGCTATATACCTGTCGCTTTTTTGATCCACAAAACAGTAAAATGTGAACACTCCACAATGAGAACCTATCAAATTTGGCAGTATTCGCCAACTATATAGCAACCAGCATTTTACAAACAAATTCATTTGGAGTTCAAGTACTTACAAACGGTTGGAACACGAAAAAAGGCGGTCAAACCGACCGCCTTTTGTGTCCCCTCAGGGACTCGAACCCTGGACCCATTGATTAAGAGTCAATTGCTCTACCAGCTGAGCTAAGGAGACTTGTTTTTTGGGACTGCAAAAATACAAAAATTGTTGATAGAAAACACATATTTTCAAATTTTTCTTTTTTAAAAAATTTAATGTACATTTGCAGAATGAAATATGATAATATATAATAATATGAAAAGATTATTAATCAATATCTTAGCCTTGTCTTTCACCTTGTGTGCAAGCCTAAGTTTCGCACAAGTTAATCCCGAAAAACCGCTCATGACTATCGGAGACGAGGCAGTTTCGAAGGCAGAATTTGTCAATACTTTCTCCAAAAACAACGATTTAACGAAAGCGACACCGAAAGATTTGCGCGACTATTTGGACCTGTTTGTCAACTTCAAGCTGAAGGTGAAAGAAGGCAAAGCTCTTAAAATCGACACCACCGCGGCTTTCCAGGCCGAACTGTCCTCCTATATCAACCAGTCGGCCCAGCAATACCTGACGGATAACGAGACTACCGAGCGTCTGTTCAAAGAATGTGTGGACCGTGCCAAGAAGCATGTACATGCCTCACACATTCTGATTAACTGCGCTCCCGACGCCAGTCCAAAGGATACCATGGCCGCCTACAAGAAAGCTCTCAAAATCAGGAAGCAGATTCTCAAAGGCATGGACTTCAACGAAGCCGCTGTAAAATATTCAGAAGACCCTTCAGCCCGCGACTATGTCAATCCCCAGAATGGCAGAAAACAAGCCGGCAACAAAGGCGATATCAGCTATTTCACGGTTTTCAACCTGATATATCCTTTTGAGTCAGGTGCCTATAACACTCCTGTAGGCAAAGTGTCCATGCCTATTAGAACACGTTTCGGCTACCACCTGATTTATGTTCATGACGTGGTGCCGGCCATATCCAAGATATACGCCGCCCATATTCTGATTTCCGACACCAATGCCAAACATGGCATCATGAGCGAAGAAACCAAGGGAAAGATTGAGGAAATACAGCAAAAACTCAGTCAGGGTGTTTCTTTTGCCCAGCTGGTGGTGGAATACTCCGAAGATATTGCCACCAATATCAAGGAGGGCCGTATGCAGCCTTTCGCCCCCAACCAACGCGCCGGTAATTTTGTCGCCGCCACCATCCACCTGAAAAACAATGAGACATCACAACCCGTTGCCTCTGTCTTCGGCTGGCATATCATCAAACTCGACTCCATCGTGTATCTTACTGTTGATGAAGACTATGAAGCGAACCTGCGAATGAAACTGGGACGCGACAACCGCAGCTTCATCAGCAAGGAATCCTTTATTTCTAATTTGAAAAAACAATACAACTATGAGGAAAGCGGCAAAACACAAAGTATCAAATTCCTGTGCGCCAATATTCCAACTAACTACTTCCAATCCACCACAACCGACATCACCACACTGCCAGGCATTACCGAACTGCCCCCGATGGCCAGCTATGCCAACCAACAGGTGACCACTCAAGAATTCGCTAAATACATATCTCGCTTCCAAGGAATAGACTTGACTACCTCTTTGGAGAAATTCCTCAATGAAAGATTTGAAAAATTCATAGAAGACAAACTGTATAATTACGAAAAAGAGAATCTAATCAACAAATATCCTGATTTCAGAGAGCTGGTCAACGAATACCATGACGGTATGATTTTGTACGAGATCAATTCGCAAAAGATTTGGACACAGGCTATTACCGACACTGCGGGTTTGCATGAGTATTATGAAAAAATAAAGAAGAACTACCCCATCGACCCCAATGCCAACCCCGTGGAATACAAACCTCTCAACGAAATCAAGGCCGTTGTCATCACCGAATTCCAAAACCATCTGGACGAGCTTTGGCTGCAGGAGCTGCGCCAGAAATATCCCGTGGTCATCAATGAGGACGTTTTCGCTACCATTCTGAAAAAATAACCCGACACCATGAGTGCTTGCAAGAAGCTGTTAATCCTACTGTTTTTGGCCGCCGGTCTCCTGTCTTGCGGTTCCAAAGACCCTGTGGTGGCTGAGGCCTATCACGCCAAGCTGTACCAATCACAGCTGGCGCAGATGATCCCCGACTCTTACAGTCCCTCCGACAGCGCACGTCTTGCCCAGCTGCTTATCGAAGAATGGGTGCAGCAGCAGGTTCTGCTTCACGAAGCGCTGCAAGTTCTCCCCCTCAGCCAGAAGAATTTTGAGAAAGAGATAGCGGAATACAAGAATTCACTGCTGATCAACGCTTATTACAACTATATCACCGCCGACAGCACGCTTTTCGAAGTAAGCGACGAGGAATTGGAACAGTTCATCAAGAAATACGAAAGCCGCTATACTGTCAACCGCGAAATCATCAAAATCAACTATGTCAAAACTTCAAAAGGGTCCAAAATCACTAAAGAGTTGAAGGAATTGCTGTTTGATGATGAACGCAGAGTGGACGAAAAGCATGTGATTGAAGAACTTTGCGCCGACTCCATCGAGTATTTTCTGGAAGACAACACCTGGCTGTATCTGGACGACATCCAGAATGAATTTCCCATTGAAATCAAAAACAAAGAGTCTATTCTGACCCAGAACAAATATATTGAGACAGAAGACCAGGATTACCATTATCTGATTGTCTTTCTGGACTATAAATCGCAACGCACCCTCAACGAAACCGAAGAGGAAATCGCGGCAGCCCGCATGATGCTGACCCAGCAGAAAAAGAAAGACTATATCCAGCGGAAAGTGGACGAGCTCTATCAAAAATCACTGGAAACAGGCCTGATAGCACTGCCGGGTAGCACGCACTAATCAAACCATTTTTCCATCTCGTTTTCCCCGATTTGGTGGATAATTTTCTTGCCACCAGGGCTCACATTGGACAGCTGGCAATCGAAAAGTTGTCGCAGGAAATCCCTGATTTCACACATTTCCGTCATCGGCTTGAACATATTGCATTTTTGTTTAGCCATGCTCATCGCCATATTCGACTCTTTGTCAGCACGATGCAGGAACATATTGGACTGATAGCTTTCCAGGAAGGCATCAATAACCTGCTGTACATCCTCTTCCTCATCTACCGGTGTTCCGTTGACCGCAAAATGTGTACCATCAATGGATTCGAGGTCATAACCCAACTTCAACAGTTCAGGCTTCAGCTCTTTCACCATTTCAGACTTGGCCGGCGACAAAGTGATGGTTTCCGGGAAAAGCGATTGTTGCACCGTAATGGGCTTTTGCTGCATAGCCGTCAAATACTGCTCGTACAAGATGCGCTCACGGGCATGGGCAATATGAATCACCGACAAACCGCCAGCGATATTCGCCACAATATATTTTTTATTGATAGATAGACATTTAACATCATCAACCGGAGCCTTCTCTTCCGTTTCAGCGGCAGGTTGAAGATCCAAAGTCGGATGCTCTGTCTGCTCCTGCTGCACGGTTTCCGTCTTCAGCGACTGCAAAAAATCACTCCAGCCGGAAGTGTCGAAATCGGTGTTATGCGAAGAAGATGGTTTGCTGTAAGAACCACCACCGTAGGATGAATGTCCGCCGCTACTTGCCGGATGAGAATGGAAAGGGTTGAAATCAGGATTATGCGTTACCACGGGCTCCTTCAGTTCCATGTCTTTTGGCATATTCGACATATCCATACCCGGCTCGTAGTCGAAATCGAGGCGCGGGGTCAACGACATCTGTCCCAAAGACTTCTTCACTGTGGAATTGAGGAAACCAAAGACCAAACGCTCATCCTGCAGTTTCACATCCACCTTGGTGGGACTGATGTTGATATCGATGGTAGCGGGATCCACCTCCAGATTGATGAAATAGGCGGGCTTATAACCATCCGGAATCAGCTCTGAATAAGCCGTTTCCACCGCATAATTCAGCAACGGATGGCGCACATACCGCCGGTTGATGAACATATATTGCTCACTCTTTTTCTTTTTGGCATTTTCAGGCTTGGCAATAAAACCTGAAATATTGATAAAATCGGTCTGTTGCTCCACGGGGAACAGTTTGTCCTGGAAATGAGCCCCGAAAACATTGACAATCCGCTGTTTGAAGTTGGACGGCTGCAACTGCAGCACCAATTTGCCATTGTGAAACAGCGAAAAGGCCAGTTCCTGATGTGTCAGCACCACCCTGTTGAACTCCTCTTCGATATGGCCGAACTCCACACTGTCGGACTTGAGGAAGTTGCGTCGTGCCGGCACATTGAAAAACAGATTCTTCACCGAAATGGAAGTTCCGTCAGTGGTAGCAGTGGGAGTATGCTCTTTCACTTCCGAACCCTCTATCAGTAGCAAAGTGCCCGTGCTGTCCTCGGCCATCTTGGTGCGCAATTCCACATGGGCAATAGCGGCGATAGAAGCCAATGCCTCGCCTCGGAAGCCCTTGGTAGTCAAGTGGAAAAGATCGTCAGCAGAACTGAGTTTGGAGGTAGCATGCCGTTCGAAGCACAGGCGGGCGTCGTTAAAACTCATGCCCTTGCCATTATCCACCACTTGTATCAAGGTGCGTCCGGCATCCTTGACAATCAGCTGGATATTGTCAGCGCCCGCGTCCACGGCGTTTTCGAGCAATTCCTTCACTACGGAGGCAGGCCGCTGGATGACCTCACCGGCCGCAATCTGATTGGCCACCGCATCGGGTAGCAGATGAATGATATCAGCCATTATTTATCCATGAATTTCATAAACAAGTAACCTAGTACCACTACAATGAACATCAGCCAAATCACCGTTTTGAGCGGGAATTTGTTGCGATCCTGCTGGCTCATGCGTTTCGACGACCAGCTACGGTGCAGTCGGTCAGCGAACTTGTCGGGATCGAAGTCCTCGCCTGATTTATCCACAGGTTTGTCCTCCTCAGCTTGGTAAAAGCGTCGCTTGTAGCGGAATTCTCTTTTTTCGGGTCGTTCTGTCCAGTTGAATGCCATGATAATAGGGGTTAGGGGTTAGTGATTAGGGGTTAGTAGTCTGGGGAGTTTCGAGCTTTGCTCTCAAGGGGAGTCTCGCTTCGCTCGAGGGGAGTGCTACGCAGGGGAGTTTAGATTCCCCTTCTATCAGAAAGGGTGGCCGAAGGCCGGGGTAGTAAATAGTGATTAGGGGTTAGTGATTAGGGATTAGAAGTTAGGGGTTAGAAGTTAGGAGTTTAGGGTTGAATTTTGTTTTATTTATTAGAAGGCAAAGATACAATAAATTTCCGTAATTTTGCCCTTTAATTTGAACACATGATTAAGAATATTATTTTTGATTTAGGCGGAGTGATTTACGACATCCGCTACGAGAATATCGCGGAGGCTTTTGCACGAATGGGGGCGAGTAATCTGGTCGCCCTGTACTCCAAGTCACAACAAACCGACTTCATCGACAAGTTTGAAGAAGGACTGATTTCGACGACCGAATTCTGCGAGGAAATCCGTCGCTTGTCGGAGGTGCCGCTGACTGATGCACAAATTGAGGAAGCTTGGAACGCCATCCTGATAGATGTGCCCGCGCCAAGAGTGGACTTTCTGCTGAAACTGAAAGAAAAGTACAAGCTGTACCTGTTCAGCAACACCAACCAGTTCAACTATGACTGTTTTACGGCTTATCTGAAGAAAAAATATGGCTTCGACTTCTTCGGCACAATCTTTCAGGCCGCCTATTTCTCGCACACTTTGCATATACGCAAGCCCAAGGAAGAGGGGTTCCGGCGGATTTTGCAGGAACAAGGGCTTCGGGCCGACGAGACCCTGTTCATCGATGATTCGCCCCAGCACATCGAAGGCGCCCGCCGCTGCGGCCTCAATGCCTATCATCTGAAAGATGGTGAAATAATAGAAGAGATGAAGTGGTTATGATTTTCTCGTACGCTTTATCTGCCGAAGGCAGATTCACTTTGTAACCTCACATGGAAGTGTGAGGATTACATGCACGATGCCCCCTCAGAGTAAAAGTTCAGAATAAGTACCAGCTCTCGAAGAGAGCTTCCCTCCAACTAATCCAAAGGCAAGTTTGTGTATTCTAACATGATTACAATAGCCAACAACGAAAAATTTCAAGTAACTGTATGTTATTGAAGAATTTTATGTAAATTTGCACCCCAAAATTTTAATGAGTAATATTAATATTAAAACCTTATAAGAATGAACATTAAAAACGAAAAAGTAAACGGAGACGTTCAGGAACTGACGATTGAAATTACGAAAGAAGACTATGCTGGCAAGGTGGAAACCGCGTTGAAGAAATACCGCCGCACCGCCCAAGTGCCTGGTTTCAGAGTAGGCAACGCCCCTATGGCCATGATCAAGAAGATGTACGAAAAGAGCGTCACTTACGACGAGGTCAACAACATGATGTCACAAGAGCTGTACAAATACCTCAGCGACAACAAGATTGACATTATGCTCGAACCCATCCCCGTTGAGGACAAGTCAAAAGTGGATTTCGACAACCCCGACAATTTCGTTTTTGTATATGAATATGCTCTGCAACCGCAGTTCGACATCGACTTTAACAAGCAGGTGACCAACTTCAAGATTACCGCTTCCCAAGAGGAAATCGACAACTTGGTGAACCAGATGCAGCGCAGATATGGCGAATATACCTCTCCCGAAGAAGTTGGTGAGGACGACTACATCTCCGCCAAAATCGACGATAAGGACAGCTTCTTCTTCACCAAGGAACTGAACGAAGAAGGCCGCAAGGCTTTCATGGGCAAGAAAGTTAACGACACCGTACACGTTGCGCTGAGAAAAATTTTCGACGACGAGCAGAATGTGCTGAAAGTGCTGAAAATTGTGGACCAGCCCCTGGAAGAAGGCAACCAGTACGAATACGATGTGACCATCACCAGCATCGGCCGTATCACCCCTGCCGAACTCAACGAGGACTTCTTCAAGAAAGCTTATCCCGATGGTAACATCACCACCAAAGAGCAACTGGAGAAAAGCTGCGCAGAGCAAATCGAGAAACAGTGGAAAGACTATACCGACCGCCAGTTCATGAACGACGCAATCGGTGTGCTGCTGGACAGCGTCAACATCAGCTTCCCCGACGAATTCATCAAACGTTATATCTTGCTGACCCAGAAAGACATGACCGCTGAAAAACTGGAAGAGAAATATGCTGACTATCAGAAGTCTTTCAAATGGCAGCTGATTGAAAACAAGTTGGTGAAGGACAACAACATCAACGTAAGCCAGGACGATGTGAAGAATTACGTTCGCAACTTCTTCATGGCCAACTATTTCAGCAACTTCAAAGAAGAAGATGTGAAAGACAGACTGGACAGCCTGGTGAACGACGCCCTGAAGAAAAAAGAGGACGTGAAGAACATTTACGACCAGCTGTATGACGTGAAAATCATGGACGTGCTCCGCAACAACTTCATCATCGTGGAGAAGAGCGGCAGCTACGAGGATTTCATAGCTTTCACCAGCGGCAAGGAAGTTGAAGCCAAACCCGCCAAGAAGAAAGCTCCTGCCAAGGCCAAGAAGGCTGAGGAAAAAGCCGAAGAGGCAAGCGCCGAAGGCGAGGCCAAGCCCAAGAAAACCAGAGCCAAAAAGGCCGAGGCCACCGAAGGTGAGGAGAAACCCAAAGCAAAAACCACAAGAGCAAAAACCACTAAAAAAGCCGAGTAATCCATGAACGAATTTCAGAAATACGCCGTCAAACACAGAGGCATCAGCAGCCTGCGCCTCGAACAGTATTCCTCTGTTCTCAACGACTATATCACTCCGTACATCATCGAGGAACGCCCGATGAACATTACCCAATTGGACGTGTTCTCCCGCTTGATGAAGGACAGAATCATCTTCCTGGGTGTTCCCATCTATGATGACGTGGCCAATATTATCCAGGCCCAGCTGCTGTTTCTGGAATCACAAGATTCAGAACGCGACATCCAGATTTATCTGAACAGTCCTGGCGGCAGCGTTTACGCTGGTTTGGGTATCTACGACACCATGCAGTACCTGAAACCCGACATTTCCACCATCTGCACGGGTATGGCCGCTTCCATGGCCGCAGTGCTGATGTGCGCCGGTGCACATGGTAAACGCTATGCCCTGCCCCACTCACGCATCATGATTCACCAGCCGATGGGCGGTACCCAGGGACAGGCTTCCGACATTGAAATCGAAGCCCGCGAGATCCAGAAACTGAAAAAAGAACTGTACGAAATCATCGCCAACCACTCCGGCAAGGATTACGAACAGGTTTGGAAAGACAGCGACCGTGACTACTGGATGACCGCTGCCGAAGCCAAGGAATACGGCATGATTGACGAAATTCTGAAAAACGATAAGGGCGCGAATGGCAAAAAATAGCAAAGGCGAAGACTATTGCAGTTTCTGCGGCGAACAAATTCCTTACAATAAAGTGCTCATTCACGGTTTGAACGGAGCGATTTGTGAGAAATGTGTACAAGCCGTCAATGACGTCTTGCTCGACATCCGCCAGGAAGAAGCAGAGAAAGAGCGCAAGGAAGTCAAAATCAAACTGCTGAAACCCAAGGAAATCAAGGCTAAGCTGGACGAATATGTCATCGGACAGGACGAGGCCAAAAAGGTGATTTCCGTGGCTGTTTACAACCACTACAAACGTATCCTGTATGACCAGCAGGATGATGTGGACATTGAAAAATCCAACATCATCCTGGTGGGTGAGACGGGTACCGGCAAAACCCTGATTGCCAGAACTATTGCCAAGCTGCTGGACGTGCCATTCTGCATCGCCGACGCCACCGTCTTTACCGAAGCCGGCTACGTGGGCGAGGATGTGGAAAGCATCCTGACCCGCCTGCTGCAAGCCGCCGACTATAATGTAGAGCGCGCCGAGCGTGGCATCGTCTTCATCGACGAGATTGACAAGGTGGCCCGCAAGGGTGCCGACAACCCCTCCATCACCCGCGACGTGTCGGGTGAAGGCGTACAACAGTCGCTGCTTAAGCTGCTGGAAGGCTCCTTGGTGAACGTTCCCCCGCAGGGCGGCCGCAAGCATCCCGAACAGAAATTCACGGTAGTCAACACCAAAAATATCCTGTTTATCGGCAGCGGTGCTTTCAACAGCATCGACAAGATCATCGCCGAACGTATGAACACCAACGTCATCGGCTACAACAAGAAAAAGCACGATATCGACAAGAAGAACATGATGCAGTATATCTCCGCCCACGACCTCAAGACTTTCGGACTCATCCCCGAGTTGTGCGGCAGATTTCCTGTCATCACTTACATGAACGCCTTGGACGCCGAAGCGCTGAAACGCATTCTGATTGAGCCCAAAAACGCCCTGGTGAAGCAGTACGAGCGTCTGTTCCAATTGGACGGCATCGACCTCAGCTTTGACGACGAAAGCTTGGATTACATTGTCAGCAAGGCTGTTGAGCTCAAGCTCGGTGCCCGCGGACTCCGATCCATCATCGAGAAAATCATGACCAACGCCATGTACGAGTTTCCTTCTTCCAAACAGAAGAAGATTAGCATCACCGCTGACTATGCCAAGCAGCAGTTCGAGAGTTCCATTTTTTCATTCTTAGACTGATTTTAGTTTCTTGTTTTTGAAATTCTCCATCAGTTTAATGAGCAATTCCGAATCTATCGGTTTGTCTAAAAATGCCGAGATGCCCTTGTCTATATGATGGCAGATACTTTCAGCATACTTCTTCCTATTTTCCGTTATCACAACAACATGCGGCAATTCCTTCAGCTGTTCAAAGATCTCAAATCCAAACAAATCTGGTAATTCTAACTCAAGGAACACCACATCCACCTTATTATTCTCCCTCAGGTAACAGATCGCATCTGAAAGATAGGAGAAGTTCTGCTCAAAATGAATCCAGCCATAATCCTGCAAGGTACAATTAATAAACTTGTAAACCGACTCATTATCATCCACTACCACATAACGAAGAAGAACTTCATCAGTAAGTATGTCTTCCATTGTACTAATGAGTTTGATTATGTTTGAAGTTCATACAGCAAACTTACGAAAAAACACGATAGAAAAACTGTGTAATTCGAAATTTTTATGTAAATTTGCATGATAGAAGCTATTTTGAAAAAATGAACCCCATTCAAAACATACTTGAGCAGTTTGATTTCCCTGTGTATCTGGCACCTATGGAAGAGGTTACAGACCCGCCGTTCCGCCATATCTGCAAGGAATTTGGCGCGGACATCCTGATTTCGGAGTTCATATCGTCGGACGCACTCTCGCGGGAAGTGGAGAAAAGCATCAAGAAAATGCACTTTGAAGAGGGCGAAAGACCTTTCGGCATCCAGATTTTCGGGCATGACGAGGATTCGCTGATTGCGGCGGCGAAAATAGCGGAGAGCGCATCACCGGATTTTATCGATATCAACTGGGGCTGCCCCGTGCGCAAGGTGGTCACCAAAGGCGCAGGTTCGGCCATCCTTAAAGACATTCCCAAGATGGCGCGCCTCACCAAGGCGGTAGTGGACGCGGTGAAGCTGCCCGTGACGGTCAAGACCCGCCTGGGCTGGGAGGAAAGCGACAAGCCCATTGTTGAAGCCGCTGAAATGCTGCAGGACGTAGGCATCAGCGCCATTACTATCCATGGCCGCACCCGCGCGCAAATGTACGGAGGAAAGGCCGACTGGACATTGATCGGACAGGTTAAAAACAACCCTCGCATGACCATCCCGGTGATTGGAAACGGAGATATTGACAGTGCCAAAAAAGCGGTGGAATACCGGAAATGTTACGGGGTGGACGCTATCATGGTGGGACGTGCCGCTATTGGCAACCCGTGGATCTTCAAGCAAATCAAAGACTATCTGCAAGGCAAGGAACCTGTCCTACCCGACTATGACGAGCGGGTAAAAGTGTGTCTGCGGCATCTGAAATTAGAAATGGAGTGGAAAGGAGAACGCAGTGGCATCCTGGAAATGCGCAAACACTACGCCAATTATTTCAAAGGCATCCCCCATTTCAAGGAGAAAAAGATACGCCTGATGAGTGCAATGAGCTATGAAGAATGTCAAAATATTCTTATAAATAGCTAAATATCAATAATTTAAAATTAACTCAAAGAAAAATATCAAAATATAGGGACTGAAAACGAAAATTTTTGTATTTTTGCAGTCTCAAACATGGCGATTGTAGCTCAGTTGGTTAGAGTACCGGATTGTGGTTCCGTGGGTCGTCGGTTCGAATCCGACCTGTCGCCCAAAAGTCTTACAAGGCAATAAAAATCAGCGGATTACGGAAAGTTACCGCTGATTTTTGCGTTAAAATCGGATCACATACGCTATTTCTTTATCACCGCCTTTATAGGATTAAGGAACTTGTCCAGCAAGCGCAAGTCATCGGTAATGATTTCAGCCGTGCCAGTCATCTCCTGACTGAAAGTCAATTCCTTGCCGTAAGTGGTGACTAACTTTGCCGGAAATTCCACCTCCAGCATATAGGCTTTTGTGTTTTCATCCACTTGTACAGGCACCAGCGAGATGTTCCGTATGTTTACCTTGACCAAGCCATACTCCAGATAGGGAAAGTTGTCTAACTTGACATTGACAGTCTGGCCAAGCTTGACCTTGCCCGCACCCTGTTGTGGTAGCAGTATCTTGCCCACTACCTGCGTATCGCCATCGGGAACCACAGTTACCAAGACTTCACCAGCGTTTACATTCTGGTTTTTTTGCCAGTATTTTGTAAATGTGACTATACCATCACACGGAGCAACCAGCAAATAAGCCTGCTCCCACTGACGTATTTGGGCGGAGAGCTGCTCCCTGGCACTGGCAAGTGCGGTTACCAATCGCTGTTCCTCATCTATACGCTGTTGTTCCAGGTCAAAAATACTTTGCTCGGATTGCAGGATACTCATTTGCTGGTTATCAACACTCATCTTGGCAGACTCAAAATAGGACTGTTGCTGCAGGAAAGCGCCTCTTGCCGATTGATAATCAGCCAAAGAAAGCATTCCCTTACTATAAAGCGAGGAGTCCATCGAAAATAGTTTTTGTGCGGTAGACAACTGTTTACCACTGATTTGTAGTTGATTGATAGTCTTTTGAAGCAGACTCTTCTGTGCTGTGATTTGTTTTCGGATGACCTTGATTTTGCGATTATGGTAATCTGTTTTGACAAAATGCTGGTAATCCGTCAGAGCAATGTCGTAGGCAGTATATGCCGACTGAACATCCCCCAATTGTAGAGACGCAGAATTTTGCGTCTCTACGGCCACGGTATCCGCCCCATCCAACATCCGTTTCACCCACATCACATCCTCAAATTTTGCGGTGTTAAGGATAACAGCCAACAAATCCCCTTCTTTCACTAGCTGTTTTTCTGTTACGGCGAGAGTATCAATTTTACCAGTGGTCATTGACATTACGCCAGCAGGCAGGTTTTCAGTGGCGACGGTAATCGTGGCAGACAGGATGTCAGGATATTTGAAGAAATAGCTACCTACAAATAGCCCCGTCACCACAACAAAAATAATACTGATACCGACTCGCACTATCCATCTTGGCGGACGGCCGAGTATTTCCTGTACCTCCTCACTGCGGAGGTCGAGGTTGTCGGGTAAAGGTTGTTGGTTGAGGTTGTTCATAAGATAGTTGGTTTATTATAGTCTAATTGTTGGTTACTTTTCATTCCTCACCCCAAATCTTCCTGTTCAGCTCATTAATCCGTTTCTTGTCGGGCACGAACCCTGTTTTGCGGCTGTAAGTACCGCACTCCTCCACAGGCACATAGCCCTCTTGTCCTTCCCACAGGCAAATGTAGGGGTTGTAGGTACATTTGGCTGGTTGGGAGTATATGTTTTCAGGATCTTTGATGAAGCAGCGGCAGTCGGTGCACATATAGCGGAACTCGCAGTCCTTGCACACATCTATCTGGTCCTTGCATATGAACCACAGGTCTTTGAACCCCGGTTTGTTGATGGCCTCCTTCAGTGTGATGTCGCGGATGTTTCCATAGCTTTTCGTCATAGCAGGACAGTTCTTGATCTCTCCGTTGGCATCAATGCAGATTTTACGGTTGAGGCAAGTGTTGTGGTGCTGGGCTTCGGTGAAGAAGGGGAGGTTGATGGTGAAATATTTTTTTTCTACATTACCACAATCCTTATAATTAATGCTCTTGGAAGAATACTTAATTGTAATATCAGAATTGTCTTTACGTTCATACTCAATATCCGCTGGAGCATTGTAATATGTGATTTGCCTAAAACGAAAACTCAGTTGATATTCCATTTTGTCGAAATATGATGAAAAGTTTGTTCGTATGTATATTTGTTCGCATGAGCTTTGCCGTACTAAATCATCAAGTTTCTTAAGAACATCATTATTCATTTTACTGTGATCATCAATCCTTAATGCTTGTATTCGCAAATTTGACAAACTTTTTATGCTATTGTACAATAATTCGGGATTACTACTATCAGTTTTTATAATAGCGTTGGTAATCAATAAAGGAGAATCATAATCAGTTATTAATGGAGGAAGTGTTTTGGGATTATCAACTAATATTCCAAAATCATTGTCAATAAGATTATTAGCTATTTTTAAGAACCCAATTCTGTTTGGATTCTTCGAATCTGCATAAATACTCTTAATATCTATATTTTTATATCTCTGATATGTCTCAAAAAAAAGATTGGATAAATATATAATCCTTTCTCTTTGAAGATCATACACTATACTTTTGCGATGTCCTTTTACAAATATGCAGTTTGCCCAAAAACGAAAATACAGCGAGTTGTCATTGTTCTTTAATTGTTGAAATATGTTTGTAAAAATCATCTGTAATATACTTTAATCCGTTGTCATATTCTATTGAAATGTCAATACGTTTAATTGACGTTGTTGTTTTCATAGGTTGAATCATCATCATTGTAATCGGATATTTTGATTCGATTATTTTTTTTATTAAATTCTTGTTTTTTTTCATTATTTTCAATTTTCAGACAAATATTCAGCAATTATTTTTTCCAAGTGATAATTACAAGGGAAAGAAACCATCCCAAACTGACCTACAGGATTAACTTCAAGGTAGTAATAAGTACCATTATTGTCTAAAATTAAATCCAATGAACCGCAGTTTAATTTTAGTTTTTTCATAAGTGCATCAATTTTTTTTTCAATGTAAGAAGGTAAACAATATGGTATTTTTCTGTTGGGTTTAATGTCGTTGTATCTCCTATAGTCAACTTGCGTTTGCTTGTCAAATGAGGAACAGATAGCCATACTAAAACACCTGCCGTCTATGTAGAAAGTTCTTATTTCTAAGTTTTTTTCTATTTTTTGCTGAAACAAACAAGGATAAAATGAATCAGGTAAACTATTTACCAATTCGGTTGTAACATCACACGTATATTGTGTGTATAAGCCATTTCTCAAGCGTATAGGATATGGATCTTGTATAGGTTTCATAATTAATAAACCATTTTCTTCTCTAAAATTAATAAGTTCATTTTTTGTCCCTAAAACAGCAGTGTTCGGGATTTTTAATCCGACTTTTTTTGCGACAATCAATTGATCGATTTTTCGGGGGCGACTTGTCTTATTGTCGTTTAACCATTTCTTATTTTGTAAAATCAAATGTAATAGATCTATAACAGCATTATTTTCTGAAGAAAAAAAACGATTGGTTTCATAGGAAGCTTTTTTCTCCTTGAAAATTGCCTTGTAAACAGGTACAGGAGGACGCCTAAACCAAACACTTTTCACCATATCCAATTTGATATTTTGATCACCATCTGAGAGTTTGAACCCACTCAACAATTTAAAGACATTTAGGATATCAAAAGAAGTATTAATCCTGAAAACCTCTTCGTTAAGATGTCTTAACCAGTCCACAACATGATTTGTGGAAGGATCGTCATATTTTGAAAAAATCAATATCATAACGGCTTTCTCTAATAATCATATATTTTAAATTTTGTTATATCCATCGGTGCCAACAACATGCGTTCACGGCGGGTATTCAATCGTTCCATGTTTTCTACAGGCCATAGCATATTTTCCAAAGTATTATTGTCATTGTAAACACCTATAAATTGTGTACCGTACAATTGTGGCAAATTTTTATTCATCAAATCACGATCAATCATATAAGCCAAGTTGCTAGGATTGGCATTATTGTTTGCAACGGCTTTCCTTAAATATTCAACATATTGACTAATAAAAATAGAATCAGCATGTTGTGCAACCAACCAAGCACAAAAAGCAAAGTGATAACCAACTTTTTCCCAAGTAGGAAACCCATAAACTTCAATCAGTTCTTTTAATTGCTGTAAATTGACAGAATCAGTATGATGGATAACAGCCCACAAAGAATCAGTCTCTTCCTTAGTAAGTTTATTGCGAAGTAACCCTCTATATTGCTGATCACGCTCTTTCATACTATATAATTTTTTGATATAATCAGTATGTATAATCTTATTTCCATAATTGCGAGAAAGCGAATCCAAACGAGGCCAATAGTCGGTCTGTTTTATTATTTCTAAATTTTGTTGATCAAAAAAACGGTTATCCCAACATTTCCATTGTACTAACCTAAATGCCAATTCTTTAGTTTTTTCTTGGTTTCCAACGGCTATGGAAGTTTCCAAATAGTCATATAAATCAGTAAAAAAAGGAATCCCGTTGTAGATTGAATCCATTGTATAATAAAGATTAAAGGCTGAGTCTGCTTGAAGAGTCTCATGACCAACTATATCTCTTAGTTTACAATATGCTTCCCATTCAGGTGTTTGCGCAAATAAAAATAATGCTAAATTATTGATTGCGATTATTAAACAAAATTTTTTCATAGCATTGATATAAGCTTTAAGAAAAGGGCGACGAGTATCATTTTGACAGACTGTTAAAATGGAAAATTTATATTTCATATAAAATGACACTTGCCACCCATTTTCTAATCAAACAGCAAATTTTGATTATCGTAAAGTGTCTGATGGATTAACTATCACACCTATAGGTGGTTGTCCATCTTCCCAGTAGTCAGTGTCAACATCATCAATTCTGTCTATTGATACAACTACACCACTGCTATTGTAAGTAGATCTGACACTTGTATAATGGGTGTCGTATGGTACCAACTTGTTTGATCCACCAATGAATTCCTGAGGATTAGAAACTTTCATCTCTTTGAATTCTTCTAATAATTTATCTTTTTTCATTTTTCTAAATTTTATTATTTAATACTTCGCCCATCTTGTTTCGCGGGGCGTTTCGCGAATGAAGTTTCGTAGCAATTTTTTTGCTAATTTTGCCGTTGGTTCGTACTTCAGGATTGTTGCAAAGGCCAATCCCTGAAACTGAATCGGACAGTTTGTTCGTCCAGTGCCTTACGGTGCTCTTTTGCAGGGTCTGCCAGTCTTGGTTGCTACGCCTGTTTCTGGTAACCCTGCTCCCGCACCGTTTCTCACGTCCCCGCCACCAGCGCACGCTTGGCGGGGACTTTATACAATTCCCATCTTCCGGATGTTATGATTAACGAAACTTCGGTATTCCATAGTATTACTCATTCTTAATTCCTCATTCCTAATTGTCAATTCCCCATTTCCAACTGATTTCTCACCAATTCGTAATACTCTCCACGCAGAGTGGTTAGCTCCTCGTGCGTGCCGACCTCGACGATGCGCCCATGATTGAGTACCACAATCTGGTCGGCGTTTTTCACCGTGCTCAGGCGGTGCGCCACTACCACTACCGTCCTCCCTTTGAAGAACTGTTGGAGGTTCTCCATGATCACTTTCTCGTTGTTGGCGTCTAAGGCGTTGGTGGCCTCGTCGAAGAACAGAAAGTCAGGGTTTTTATAGACGGCGCGGGCGATGAGGATGCGCTGGCGCTGCCCTTGGCTGATGCCCTTGCCCTCCTGCCCGATTTTAGTGTTGTAGCCCAACGGCAAAGCGTCAATCATTTCCTCAATATTGGCCATCCGTGCGGCATTAAGCAGACGCTGACCGTCAATATGCTCCTCTCCCACCGCGATATTGCGGGCGATGGTATCCGAAAAGATAAAGCCGTCCTGCATCACAGCCCCGCAACGCGCCCGCCAGTCCGACGGACGGATATTTTTCAAATTTGTGCCACCAGCCATAATTTCCCCCTTCTTCGGTGGGTAAAACCCCAACAGCAGCTTCACAATTGTGGTTTTGCCGCTGCCGCTCATCCCCACTATGGCTGTCACCTTGCCCGCTGGAATCTCCAACGTGATGTCCTCCAACACATTGTCCGACAATTCGTCGTAACGGAACGTGACGTTTGCCATTTGTAAATCCATTGCGCGCAACGTCTCTACAACGACGTTTTCCGAAACATCATCATTCATTGTACATTGTTCATTGTACATTGCACCTTGCGCCTCCTCGTCCTCGCGGTTGTGGATCTCGCCCAAACGTTCCAGGCTGATTTTGGCATCCTGCGCCGACTGGATAAAGCCAATCATCTGGTTAATGGGCGAGTTGAGCTGGCCGATGATGTACTGCACGGCGGTCATCATACCCAAGGTCATGTCGCCCTTGATGACCGCAGCGGCGGAAACGAAAGAGATGAGGATGTTCTTGGTCTCGTTGATGAAGAAGGCCCCCGACTGCTGATACTGGCTCAGTGCCAGCCCCTTGATGCTCACGCGGAAAAGTTTGGCCTGTATATTCTCCCATTCCCAACGCTTCTGTTTCTCGCAATTGTTCAGTTTTATTTCCTGCATGCCCGTGATGAGCTGATATAGATTGCTCTGCTCGGCCGAGGCCTGTGCGAAACGCTTGTAATCCAACTCCTTGCGCTTTCGTAGAAATATCGTTATCCATAATACATACAAGACTGAGGCTACAAGGAAGACCATGAAAAGCTTGAGGCTATACAGCGCAAGCACAATGCTGAACACAATCAGGTTGACAAAGGAAAACAATGTATTAAGCGTTGAAGAAGTGAGAAATGACTCAATACGCCTGTGGTCACCGATACGCTGCATGATGTCGCCGATCATTTTGGTATCGAAGAAACCGATAGGCAGTTTCATCAGCTTGATGAGGAAATCGGAGATAATAGAGATATTGATTCGGGTGCTGATGTGGAGCAAAATCCACGAGCGAATGAACTCCACAGATGTCTGTGCAAAGTAGAGCGTAAGCTGGGCGATGAGAATAACGAAAACGAAACCGAGATTGTTGTTGCCGATACCGTAATCCACAATACTCTGGGTGAGGAAGGGAAAGATAAGTTGAAGTAGCGTGCCAAGCAACATACCGAGGAAGAGCTGCACAATGAGTTTTTTGTAGGGCTTGAGATATTGGAGCACAAAACTCAGCTTGGTTTTGTCGCTTTTCTCTCCCTCTGCCGCATAAAAATCGGGAGTTGGTTCCAGCAATAGGGCAACCCCTTCGTCCTGTCCTTCCGTCTTGGTGCTGAGCCACCCAGAGAGGAATTCCTGTACAGTGAATTTGATGAGCCCCTGTCCCGGATCGGCCACACAAATCGTTCCCTTTGGCACATCCCCCATTGTACATTGTACATTGTTCATTGTACATTGGATTTTATAGACCACCACAAAATGGTTCTGTTTCCAATGTACGATACAGGGTAGCGGAGCCTCACACAGCTGCTCAAACGAGATATGCACACCGATGGTGCGGAAGCCGATGCTCTCGGCGGCGGTGCTGATACCAAGCATACTCACGCCCTCTCTTCCAATATAACTTTTCTGTCGGAGTGTTTCCAACGAATAGTGCTTGCCGTAATGTTTGGCCACCATCCGCAGGCATGTCGGCCCGCAATCCATCGCATCGAGTTGGTGATATGAATGAAATTTCCCTCTCATTTTCATTTATTCCTCTTCTCCCCAAATCAACTTGTTCAATTGGGCAATTTTCTTCTTGTCTGGCACAAAACCAGTCTCTCGGGAGTATGTGCCGCACTCTTCCACAGGCACATAGCCTTCCTCACCCTGCCACTTGCAGATGTATGGGTTGTAGGTGCATTTGGCTGGCTGGGAGTATATGTTGTCGGGGTCTTTGATAAAGGCGCGGCAATCAGTACATAGATGGCGGAACTCGCAGTCCTTGCACACATCTATCTGGTCTTTGCAGATATACCACAAATCCTTGAATCCCGGTTTGTTGATGGCCTCTTCCAATGTGGTGTCTTTTATGTTGCCATAACTTTTAGCCATTGCCGGACAGTTCTTGATGTTGCCCTCCGCATCAATGCAGATTTTGCGGTTAAGGCAGGTGTTGTGGCACTGGGATTCGGTGAAGTGGTTGGTTTCGACAACAAAATATTTTGTTGAAACACAGCCACACTGATTGACATTCAATGTTTTGTCTTTATAATAGTTTAACAGACAAATATTTGCCATTTTAGGGATGATTTTATCAAATGGTGCATCAAACACCTCCACTTTGGCCAACTTCCAATAATTATCAAAAATATCATCACAAAAAATTTCTATTCCATCAACATATTTCAACGATAATTGTACCGTATTAAAAGACATGTCTTGGGTTAAGTTCAATAAAAAACGAATTTCGTCAAATGAATATGTTGCTAAGAATCTTATCTGCAAATGATAGCAATTGACCTCCGACAGTTTTTGTATAGCCAACTCAACACTGTTTTTCTTGCGTAAATCAATGTCAAGAATGGCATTACTGCAATAAGAAGGAAAATCCCATTCCATTGAAAATGAAGGGAAACGAGCACTTTCCTTTCTGTTTACAGAGAAAATTAATTCATGACGTCTAAGATGTTGGTAATATTCTTCCAATAACATCTTATTTTCTTCTCCATATTTTTGTATAAGTTCTTCCCACGTATGTCTTTGTCCATATTTCAGCACATCATGAAACTCGTTAGGAATATAGAAGATTCCATGGCGGTTCAAATCAACGATCAGCGATCGACCATACCCCTTAACAAGAATACATGGCGAAAAAAGACGATATAATTTTTTTGAATCCATCATTATAATCGTGATATATTCTTGTAAAAAGTTATCATCCGGGATTCTTCGTTTTGAATGTTCGACAGCCTCCCTTTGCGCATTTTTATCAAATCTTGGTTCAAGCCATTACCAATAGGCGTTAATAATTGGGTAAAGGTATATGGAAATACATGCCGAAACTTAAGTGGTATCAGTTTTTTTCTTTTCATCATGAAATGGATTTTGCTATAAATTTTTCAATGTGATAATTACATATTTCGTTCAAAAAATCGAATTGTCCCACGGGGTTTACTTCCAAAAAATAATATTCATCATCAGGAGTTACAATAAAATCCAGCGAACCACTTTCCAACCTCAAATTTTTCATCAGTTTTCGTATCTTTGAAGCCACATCACCGGGTAATGTAAACGGTACCATTCTATTTGGATGGTTACCATTGACATCTACCTCTCTAAAATCCAAAGAACTTTCTTCGTCCATTTGAGAGAAAATGGCCATGGCATATATTTTCTTTAAAAAATAAAACACTCTAATTTCGTATTTCTTGGTAATTTCCTTCTGAAAAAGTGAATACCAGTGATTTCGGGGATGAATATCTTCCCTGTTCACCCTCATGGTCTTTCCTGTGAATGCGTACATACCTTTGACAGCAATTCCCATTAAGTCCTGTATGCTTTTTGAAATGCAGCCGCCATTATCATCCGTGAATTTTCTCAACAAGTTAGAATCAACGGACACAATAGTTGGAGGTATGTTCAGTCCCAATTTTTGAGCTTCTTGCAAGGCTATCAACTTGTTGTAATTGTAGCTATTTGGATGATTAATTGATTGTTTTTTACAGACAATGTGATAAAAGAACCCTTCCAACGTACTTCCCTCATTTTCAAGATATTTTGCGATAGAATCATTGGTTTTAGAAGAAAGTTTTGGTATAAAACCTAATGATTTGCACTTAACATATCCTCTGCGGAACCAAGTCGTGCCCACTTTCGACAGAGGAATTTTCTTGCCTTTAACCTGAATAAAAGTCTCATTATTGCCATTCTCAAACACAATAGTAATAGGCATATTAACTGATTCGTTTTCATTCAATCGCACAAAATCCTTCCTCCAGTGATAAAGCCATTGACAGACTTTATCTGCCGATTTATCACATTGTTCAGTTATTATCAGTATTTTATGATGATTCATAATTTATTATTTTTATTGTGCATCCATCGCAAGGCGAAAACCGATATGATTTACTCCATTCTCCGGCCGTTCTCCCTTTCGTGCGGTTACTTCCATCATCCAGGGCAATCCATACACGCTGCTGGCATCCCTATATACCTTTTTCTCCCCATCTTTCGGACCTTTTGGGTTTTTAAAATGGGCTTGTGTTTGATAATACTTTGAATCAAACCAATCGCTGCACCATTCGCCAACATTGCCAGTCATGTCATAAAGACCTAATGCGTTAGGTTGCTTTAGACCCACTTCACGCGGCCAAATATAGTATTCTGGTCTTGCATTCCTACCATGGTGATACCATGCCACATTATCTAGTTCATTGCCGCCAGCATATCTGTAATTCTCTTTATAAATCCCTCCCCGTGCTGCATATTCCCACTCTGCTTCGGTAGGCAACCTGAACTTTCTGCCCGTTAATTTGCTCAATGTATCAGTAAAGGCCACGGCATCGTACCAACTGACTCTCTCCACAGGTCCATCGAAGGAAATGTCAAAGGCTGCATCACTGAAATGCGTGGGCTTAAACCATGAAGGTTGTTTCCCTGTCACTTCATAATATAATCGCTGTGTAACCTCATACTTGGCAATATAAAAAGTGTTCACAGAGACTGTGTGTTGCGGTCTATTGGCTTTCCGGCATGATGTATCAGACTCTGATTTAGGATTGCACCCCCGTTGATAAGTGCCCCCTTCTACTTTAATCATCACAATCCGTACGCCTTTAACCTCAACAACAACACTGTCTTGTTGGGCTACGCAGTTATGAGTGAGCAATGCAAAAAAAAGAGGCAAAATCAATTTCTTCACTATCTTATTTCTTCGGGTATGATATAATATTTTCCTTTTATAATCCCCTTATCAATCAGTTCCATAGTCTCCGCAACTTTTCGTTTGGCATCCTCTGGCATACAGATAAGACGATTGGTATTATAAAATACGAATTCAGATTCTTTTGAATATCTGTATGCTATTTTCTTCGCATGATCTTCCCATGTCTCTGACATGTTGATTTTTTTTCGATTAATATTCACCTCCTTCAAGTTTTCAGGTTGTATGATAAATCCGACAGAATCAATGATAAAAAAGCAGGAGACGTTGGTTCCATACACTGTTTTACATTTTTCTCCCAAATATGGATTAATAAAATCGCCCCTGCATATATCCTCTATCAAGACATATCGGGATGCCTCAATATTTCCGTTAAGGACTTCATCATACAGAATATCTTTGGGATCGAATAAAAATTGGCGACATGCATGAATAAGAAAAGTGTGTAATACAGGGGCCGTTCCAACCGTGTAATCGCTAATTTCAGGATTTGTTTGAAACAGGGTTTTATATTTTTCCAGATTCACGGAATCTGTGTAACGAATGACTTTATCCGCTATATCATCGTTGTCAAACATTTCTCTCCGAACTTTTTGGTCGGAATCACTAATTCCCTTAAAGGCATCACGCAACTCAGTTGAAAAAACACGTTTGGTTGTGTCTGCCATACTTTTCATTTGTGACCATATTGGTGCAAATAAGACACTGTCTTCTTTGTACCACTCTATTTTTTCACCAGTTTGAATCAGTCTGTGAAAAGATTGGAGAGCGCGTTCTTCATTGGGATAATATTTTGCGTTTAATATAAAAGCGTGATAGTCATGCATGCTAAATGGTCTGTGACAACCGAACGCCTTGTCATAGCAATCGGAAGCCTTGTGATAATTACTGTCGCAAATAGCTAACTCGGCTTGGTTAATCCAGTAATAGTATTGCCGGAGGTTTTTTTTCTGCCCAAAACTAAACAATGATATTAAAACCAGAAAAGACGTTAACAAATAATATTTTACAATATTTTTCATAGTTCCATTGATTTATTTTTTTCATATAATTAGAATAGGAAGTCTATGCAGACTCCCTATTCTAATCCACATTTTAGCCAGCTTGGTTCGAAGGATTAGCTGGTTGAGAACTCACGGTATCTACGACATATGAAAAACCAGACATATAACCGTGGTCTTTTTCACTTTGGCTTTTGTATGTGATCGTATCACTTGAATAATCAATCCAATCTTTGTTGGGCTTAACACGAAACCGCCCTGCGCCAGATTGTTCAACAATTTTTGCGCCTCCAACCAATTCTCCCATCTTTTGTGGCTCCAATAGGAATTTTTCCTTATTTAAATTTTCCAATTTCTTCATTGCTTTATATTTGACGTGAATAAATACTTCTCATCTGTGAGAACAACTCTGTTTGTCATCACAAACGGAAAAATTTGTATTTTTGCCGCTGGATTTTTTTGTGCCATCGCATGACAAACATCACGATATACCGACCTAAGGTGCTTGCAAGCAGGGAATATCGGTTTTAGGTTCCTGCCCCTGGCGATTTCCCTGCGGGGCACCTGTTTCCATCCCGCCAACGGCCATACGCACAACGATTGGCAGGACTTTATGCCAGAAAGTTGTTTTTCCCTAATCTGTACAATCTCACCATCATTTAACTCTTAATTCTGTAATCCCGTAATCCTGTAATCACTTAAACATTAGCAAACGCTGCCCGCTCACTGTAATACAAACCATTGTGGGTGAATTGAAGTATATGACGAAGTATTTGTTACCGCTCTCCCTCATTTTTCAATGATTGAGAATTGCTTTCGAATTTTATCACGGTGAAATATTGAGGTTGTACGTCCAAAATTTTCAAGGCATTAGTATATTGATTCTTCCAGCCTTTAGATATCCATTCATATTTGTCATCTCGTATTTTTCGATTACTGAAAAAATTGATATAATCCAATATCTGATTAATAATCATTTTTTGAATTTCAATTTCATTTTCAGAATGCTCATCTTTATTGCCCACTTGATACCATAAGAACGTTCTATAGTGCTCAAGATAACGGATATGGGCTGTAATAACCCTAGTGGCATGAATTGTGTTGTTAAAACACAACCCTTCTTTAATGAATGCTTTAATGGATGAGTCACAATCATGGTCACACTGTTGACGATCCAACTTGCATTTGTGGCAGAAATGGTCGTCAGCAATATTAATGATTTTCTTTACCGTATCAAAAGTATATGTCATACATAATTCTATATTTCTCTTGTCCTTCTCTATGTCAACAAATTGGAATAGTGGTCGAGGAAAATATTCCGACTTTTCCTTGTCCTTGTTTCCTCCATCCCTTTTCCATTGTGTGGATATTAGATTAAAGTATTCATAGTGTATAAATACTCGCATGGCATATACAATACACAAAGGGTTTACCTTTATGTTCACTGTTGCAAGGCTGCTAGATTCTTCAATATAAGCTTTGATAATCATAGCAGCTAATCTCGACACCGAGAAATTCCGTCCAAGAGTGTTTACAAAATCATCAATGGTACTGCCTGACAAAGTAATTGGGCATTCATAGCTACGGGCAGTGGAACCTATCAATCCATTCAACACCTTACTTGCAAAAATCTTATCATCATTTAAGTACCACGATTTTATCACCTTCATAAATGACAATAAATTGACCGGCAGGGTCTTCTCGTTGAAATCAGACTCGTCTTTCAACACCTCCATAAGTTCCGCTTGTTGACTTGACCACCCACACATTTCACTTAACAATGTGAAGCTCATTCGGAAAATATTGCAAGTACCGTCAGAAAACTCCTCATTAGAATAAGAAGTAAAACGAGATCTTTCATCACTATACATACCTGCCAAAGCAAAGAATAACAACATACCTCTTGCTCCTTGCTGACTGTCCGATCCCTTACCTCGTTGTTTCAAAGAATCATGAATCTTAACCGTTCTGTCTTTCAAAGAACTCTTCATAGCAAAATGAGTAAACATACGATAATCGTAGGAATACAAAGGCGCAATAAACCGTTTAAAATAAGAGTTTTCCGATTGTATGATGTCCTTTACGCCAGAATATTTTTCTTTCAATGCGATCTCTCTATTACTCACAGTCGCCTTTTCTTCTGCATTCATTTCCTCAAAAAATTTGTCATAATATCGAAGACGGGCTTCCAGTATTTCATCATACCCCACTTGGTATTCGGGAGAAAACTCTATTGAAACATTGTGCAATACCTTATATCTTTCGCCAGCCTCCGTACTCTTAAAAATCGTTTCATTTTCAGATCTGAATGCAAAAATAAAAGTAACATATTTAACGAAATCGTATTTTAGAATTTTTTCGCTATAGCCCTGTGCAATAGAAAACGAAGATAACACTATTTCGTTTAATTCAGTATTGATGTACTGCTTGTCAATTTCATCCAAATTATCAAAAACAAAAACCAGAGGACACCCTTCTTCTTTATGAGCAATCACATTTGCTATCAAAAATAACGAAAGAAGCTGTATTATACTGATATCAAACTTGTTTATTTCAGCATTGAAACTAAGATTTGAATTTTCTTGGGAATATGTATTGCAAAAAGCCAAAAAACGAACCAATTTGTTCCCTAAAAAAGTCAAATCATAATTTGGACTTTCACTGGATAGCATTTGTTCCCGGTATGTTTGATAAAAGAGCCCAGCAACATCTTTAGAAAAAACATCCCCCATCAAATTCATCAAAGAGGTTTTAATGCACTCTTCATCAACAAGTGTGGCTGGATTATCCAACAGATTGACATACTGACATATATACTTCTCCTTGTTATTCCTAAAATAATCTTTCAAGAATGTTGTTTTTCCTGAACCACTTGCTCCCGAAAAAACTATTGAATGAGTACTTTCGTCTTCTATACAATACTCAAGTTCATTTTTTAACTTATCACAAATGCTGGGATAAGCCACAAAAAGTCCATTCTCGTAAAACTTCTCAGCTTCTTCTTTCTCATTGACTCTGATGCCAAATGGAGATGGACATTTATTGTCATACGGGGTATATTCTAACAAAGTGTTAATTGATAATGACTTCATAACTATTGCGTTTTTTGTAATTTATCATTGAAAAAGTAATATCACGATGGACTTAACAGCATTATGGTAATCTTCCCCTTTTTGTGTGAATTCTCCCTTCTGCTCATCCATATGTAGGAATGATGGCTTGAAGATAACCTCATAAAGTGCATCCAGATATGGATTATCTTCTGGTACTTGAATGACATCTGTGTATTTGCTTAAAACATTATGTATCTTCTCAGCATATTTCTTAATAGATGTGCAACTTTCTTCATAGAAATCTTTATTAGTTCCTTCATTCTTTGATTCATCGTCAAAATGATCATAATCAACGTTAAGTCTATTGCACATTTGATCATATAGAGCTTTCATCTCAGATAAAGCATCTTCAACCTCGGTTCTATCATTGCTGGCAAGATACTTATCTTCAAAGTGCTTAACCGATGTCTGTATTTCACCAGTATGCTTCTCTATTATCTTTCCCATCTGTTCTAACGACTGTGTGCGTAGCAAAGCCTGATCTTGCATCGCCTTAATCTGCTCACTACTTAATCTACGCTGTTCTTCTATTTGATTCTTTGTGTTTTCATACTGAGCTGTTATTTGTTCTTTTGTTGCTTCCTTTTGTGCTTCCAATTGCTTGTCTGTTGTCTCTTTATTTGACTTAATTTGTTCATTCGTTTTTTTTCTTGTGAGGCAATAAACAATTATCATAGCAATAACACCAAGAATAGAGCCAATTGCCCCTACCATATTCCAATTGCAACATCCCACATTATCATTAAAATATGTATTAACATCATTTGTTAATGTCTTAACCTCATCATGAATAGATGAAACATCATCTCGTATAGTATCAACATCCATAACCATCACACTAACATTTTCATTAATATCATTCACATGATCGTGGTGTAACATAACTATGCTATCTACAAAGGATGTGTGACCATCTTGCGCATGTACTATGTCAATAAACAAAAATATATAAAACAGGAAAAGCAACCTTTTTCTTAAAAAATCAAAAAATGGACGTTTCATAAAATCTCACATTAGTGGTTAATACTCTATTTTGTGCTGTACTCTTTATTAAATGACAAAATCTAAAATTTGTCCAACATATCACATATATACAACACAATTTTTCTTAATTAGAGAGGTTCTAATCATATCATCTTATTTTTCATCACTCTCAGCATTTCCGTAATCAATTAATCATTATCATACGCAGCACTTGCGCTGTAATACAACCCATTGAGGGTAAATTGAAGAGTGGTGCTGTCACGATAAATCAATTGGGCTGGAATGTTTAGATACACCGGTTGACCTTTTTCATCCTCAGTAAGCAACGAGCGGGCTGGCATGTTGAAGAAGTTTTGATCCGTCAATCCAAACGTATCTATTGTAACGGCAGTTAAATTGTAGCTGTTACCTGACAATACCACATTTGCACTTACCGTACATTCGTATCCTCTACCTTGACAATCAACATGAACAAAATGGCCCTTTTCCCATTCAACACAACCTGGGCAATTCTGACCAGAATGACCAATGTACATTGTCATCTGATAAGATATGTCCTTCCCATTACTGGAAACAGGGTATATCTTCCCTTGATTAACTTGAGTGGTTTGTTCTACTGGTTTGGAACATTGACTGAAACAAAAAAATAAAAGTGCCAACAAATAGGCAATTCCGATTTTTTTCATACGAATAAAAATTTAATTGATTTTTGCATTTTGTGCTTACAAAGTTATGGCTTTTTTGAGAACTTTGCAAGTTCCTAAACAAAAAAAATGAAATCCCATCCATATATCGTCCATATTCTGTCCATATCTCGTCCTAACATACAGTTATACAATATTTTACCCCCCCCCGTTATTTTTTTCTTTTTTTAACGATTTTTTCCTTACCTTTGCATTGTATAAAATAATTATGACAAAATATGGACAAAAACAAAACAGATTTCACTTCTTCTTTGTGGCGTTTTGGAAGAAAATGGATAGTACATATCATTTTTTGCGCCTGTTTTATCTATCAATTCTCACACATGTCGGTAATGAGACCGTTAATCCCTGAACCAACTTATATGGAATATATTTTTGCCTTGTTTGCTCTAACATTCCTTTACCTTCACTATTTTTTGTTTATCCCAAGGTTTCTGCTACAGAAAAAGTATGTGCAGTATTTTATTATAGCCATAGTCAGCGCATTAATCTGGAGTTGTTGTGAAGCAGGCTTCTTAAAAACTTATTTGCACAAATATTTTTATTCAAATTTCCCCTCTTTTGTTCAAACGAAACTGTTTATACATGATATTGTCGGCATCTCTATGCGCAACATAGCGTTATTGTCAATCTATATTCTCTTTAGCCTGTATGAAGAAGCTGTCAGAGAGGAAAAAAGCATGAAAAAAGAATCGGCAAAGCAGCTGCAACTTCTTAAAGTCAAAGATAATCAGAAAAAAGATTGTTTTATCGAAATATCACAATTGCTATACTGCAAGCAAGTCAGAAACTATACACATTATTTCACAAGCGACTCTGAATTTACAACCCTCTCCACATTGAAGGAAACAAAAGAATTGTTAGGGGATAACTGTATCCAGATTAGCCGCAACCTGTTGGCCATTCAACATGCCATTATAGATCAGAATGACGCATACGTCACTCTAAAAAATCCCTTAAACCCCGAGAAACCGATTATTCTGTCTGTGGATTAGTGCATAATTAACACCATAACGCAAAAAAGAGGGCCTGTTACAGCCCTCTTCTCATACTCTTTGGTTCGAAAATCCTATTGCTTCACTAATTTCAAATAATGGACTTGCTTGTCTGTTGTTATGATTCTGACGATATAGGAAGCTCTCGAGAGGTGGCTAATGTTGAAGCGATAGTCATTGCGGAATACCGCCACTTGCCGTCCTTCCATGGTTAGCACCATAATTTCGGACACAGAATCCGATGCAATACCCATCACTGTCACTTCGTCTTGTGTTGGGTTGGGTGAGAGATATGGAGTGTCGTTCGGCTGCTGATCCTCCTTCTTTGGAATCAAATGCATGCTTTTTGTGGTATCAATCATATTGGTATCTGTCCAATTTCTGTACTCTTCGGGTATCAACTCGTAAAACCACATAGCATCAGTGCATACCTTGGCATAACAAAGCTTGTTTTCCACACACAAAATGGCATAGAAACATATTGATTCCCCATTCGCCACCATTTGTGTCAACTGCCCATAATTGAGCATGAGCATACAAACAGCAATAGAGGGTGCATAGTAGTAATTGTTTATAATTTGAGGAGGATCGCTCCATAGAGCAACAAGACTCATGGTATTACTTGGCAAAGTCATGGAAAGTTTAAAACATGATGTTTGATGGGGTGTACTCATATCTTCCAAGAAGGTGATTCCACTGTTTTCAATTTCGCAGTTCTCATTAACACAGTCTTGCCATTTGAAGAACTCCGAAAAAGACTTCTCGCAGTTTTCCATTGTGTTTATCAAGGAAAAATCCACATAACCATTTTGGAAATCCGCAAATTCAACTTTCACAACAATTGTTTGAGAACTGTATGGTGCAATGGATACAGGCAATGATGTCACCCCAATTATGGCAGTATTTTGATTGGCATGCATCTGGTCAAAGGTCACAGTCTGTGAGCTGTTATTATGAATGGTGACAAGAAGAGTATAGAAAAGCTTACAATCTTCAACAAAACAAGTCTTTTTCACACTGATGGCAATGCTGTCACAGTCGCAAATATCATCCTTGGAAATTGTCAACAAAGGAGAGTTGGAAGAACAGCCATTCCCATAAGTAGCTTTCATAAAATAAGTCCCAAAATCATTGATAGGCAAATTGAAGTTTAACGTGTTGCCGGAAAGAAGCAAATTGCCGTTATAAAGCCAATGCCAATACAAGTTACTTGGCTGGTAGGGGTACAGTTTGTAAACGGGCAGAGTCAAGGGCAAATCTTTTTCACATTTTTCATAGCATCCTGTAAGTAATGCATCATAATTGGGGGCGGGGTCAATAAACATGGATGCTTTTTCAGAAGGGCATCCGGTGATTGGATCAATATAATAAGCTGTTAAAAAACCAGGGGTATAGTAATATGCCGTTGTTCCATTGTAACCATTGCTCCAAAACAGATTTTGATTAGCAATAGAATGGACTCCTACAGGAGGTGTATGGATACACTGGTTGCCATAGAAAGAGATTATCGGAGCCGCAACTGGAGGGTGTACGATAAAATTATAGTTTGCCGTAGCCGAACAGCCATCTGGACTGGTTACTGTAAGATTTGCGCTGTATGTACCCGCTTGAGTAGGTATAAAACTGATATTAGGCAAAGTGTCAGTGTATGACTCTGGCCCCGTGATAATCCACAAGTAACTATTGGTTAGTCCTGTGTTACCATAGAGTTTCACCATTTCATTGTAACAATATTTCGTTTGGCCTGTAATTCGAGCTGTCGGAGCATTTAAGAAACGGACATTCTTCGTCCGTTCTTTTTTGCAGCCATTAAAGCTGTTGACTACCAATACAGTATAGTCACCTGTTTGGTAAGTGTCATACGTATTGTTACTGCTTGGGAAGGAAGAATGCTCCCAAAAATACATGTTAAATATATTATTATATGTATAATAAATATGACGAGCATAGCCAGGACAAATTGGAGCACCTTCTGTTAATAGGTTTCCTGACTCCAACATATTAGTATGTACAGTCACCACTTTATTTATAGATGCCACACAACCATCCGCATTGGTAACTGTTAAGATTACGTTGGGGTATTGATAATCTGTACTATACGTATGATATACATTATTTCCATACAAGTAAGAACCTTCTCCGAAATCCCATCGAATAATACCATTTGAGGTTATAGCCGAAAACATAAAGGGAGTTTGCTCACACATATTCTGACTGACAAACATACTGTCTATCACAGGCAAAGTATCTATATAGAGTATCTTGGCAAGCTGGCATTGCTGACCGTTGGATAGGTTGATGGTATAAACAATGTGGTTATAGCCTGTCGCAAAATAACCATTGGGAATCTGCTGTTGGGTCCCTGTTATCGGAACTGTTAGGTTTGTCTCTTGAATATACAAGTTTTTTGACACAACGGAATTAATAGTCCTATTTAGCGAAAAATCCTGAAACAGCACAGGATTGTTACAGCTATATGTCAGGTCAAAATCAGGAATACTCTCTATGTCAACCAATTGCAATCCCTTATAACATTGGGAGCCAATTTCCATATAGGCAAATACACGGTAAATACCCGGATGGGTGAAGACTGCAGCTGCCGAACTGTCACTCTGCTGACTGAAATAATTACCCGCATAATAGGGATATATTGCCCAGTCCACCGACCCTCCGTATGGATTGTCTAACGAAAGAGACACCTCTGTGCAGCTTTGATAAGCCGTGTCCAGCGAAAGAACCAAACATGTATCTTCAGGGGTGTCTCCAAGGGTCATACACCCTATGGCAGAACAATAAGGAGCGTTATTAAAACTGATAGTGCAACAATAAGTTCCATTGCCCAAATGAGGACACAAATATTCTTCACCTTGCACTGGTTGTACTGGATTTCCATCCAGTTCCCAATAATAATTGGCATTCGGATACATGGTTACAGCTATATGCTGACCATCATCGTATAGCAATACCAAAGGAGAGGCAACAACTCTGACTTTTCCCCCTACAAGAACCGCAGGACAATTGGCATAAGGTTTGTAACTCATGGTGAAGGAATGTACGCCAGGTTGTGAAAAGACATGCGACACACTATCTCCCACATGCGTATTCCCTTCAATCTGCCAAATATAATGAGAAGGATTGCTGATTGGGGAGGTAACATAAAAAGAAGCCACGTCTCCCTCGCACACAGGATTGTTATAGTTTATGGTGGGCGTTGGAACATCCGCAACATGTAACACCAGTGTTTCCACAACTTCCGTACCTGAGCAACAAGTTCTTTTCAAAGTAATTACAGCAGTATGCGGAGGAGCACTATATAAATGATTGGCCAAGATACTGACCGCATGAGTCAAATGGTTAGTCATGACTGTAGCGACATTGGACGGGGTTATAGTCCATTCATATAATACATTCTCCTGTTGTGGCACGGATAAGGAGAAAGTATTGCCAGCACATACCGTTGTGTCCGACGGCAAACCCGATGGCGCTAATGCGAAAACATTCACCTCGTGCGTATAAGCCGAGGAGTGGCACCCATATTCATTATCCACTTGATAAACATTCACATCACACACCTCTCCATTATATGTAATGGTCACACTATCCGCATTCCATATTTGGGGAGTAGCTGTCGCACACACAGGCACCCATTCCAAAAAACAGTTGGGCTGTGTAGGGGTTCCACTCAACAAAATAGAGCTGCTTAAACATGCCTCGGAAGGTCCTGTCACCGATTCAATAGCAGGAGGATTCGCCTTGACGGTGACAAAATAAGTAGCCACATTACAGAAATTGACATGGGATGCCTCTACCTTATATCGTCCTGAAACAGCGAAAGTATAATACAAAGTATCAGTGTATGAGGAATGTACAAGCTGCCCATTTTGGTTATAAACCCGCCAATTCACATTATTACTACAATTTGTCATGTATTTTCCTGTCAATCCCTCACAGACAGTATTATCAGCAGTATGTATCCTCAAAGTATCCTTCACTATAATAGTCTTTGTGCTTGAATACGGTCCACAATCAAGAAACTCGCATTCATATTGGACGGAAAGGTTATAAACACCTGGTTGCGAAAACTCCAGCATAATTTGATTAATGCGTTCCGCTTCGTATGTGGTAACGTTGCTATCCAAAGGTGTTACCTGCCATAAATAATTTGTTGAGCCCCATGCTGGTAACTCATAAATCTGCACTTCACCCACACAAACGACATCAGGACCTTCTATTGTTGCATGATTTGTTATGACGGGGATTTTAACTGATATCAATGCATTACACTCAGATTCGCAAGGGGCTGCATCTATAGAAATCACACCATAACCTGACACAGGATTTCCCCATTGCACCATGATGGTTGGGGTGTTCTGTCCGTCAGAAATGGTTCCTCCCTTCACACTCCATCTATACTCCGTGCATGAAGGACTCAATATGGTGTAGGTGGCGGATGTGCCACCACACACAGTGCCATAACAAGATAATTGCAAATCAACAGGCTCCAAGACCCTTACTTTTATCTGTTCCATATCCTCACAGCCACACTCATTTACAATCTTATGCTTTATGAGGAATTCCCCACTCTGTGTGGGAATAATGCTGTAATTGGGGGTATACGCGTTCCCGTATGGTGTCTCCCAACAACAACCAACTATCGGAGTTTCATCCGTTGTGCTCATATCCATCAATTGTATCTCTGTACCAAGACATATATCAATCCATTTCGTTCCACCAATGGGATCGTAATAAAAGTCGGGTATTGTTTGAGATTCAACATGGGAAGGCTCCAGCAACTGCACACAGGTTTCCGCAGTACAAATTATAGAATCAGCTATATTAGCCTGCACCATAATGTTACCCAAACTGTTACTACCCCATGTAACATGTGCTGTACGATTTTGATTGGACAATTGATAAGAAGATGCTCCAGAAATGGTCCAGACAAATTGGCTCCCATTACTGCAAACAGCATCATATTGGACCGTCATACCCTTGCATGCCGCCATGCAGCCCGGATCAAATTCCATCAAAGTCGTATCTTCTTTGTCGTATTCTGTAAGTATGCAATCCGATTCAAAACTTGGATTAATATATAAGTCACAATCCGTTTGTGACAGAGCCGCTATGGGAATATAGAGTATCAGCAATAATAACAGCTGATTCTTGAAATTTGAAAGGCGTGTGTTTTTTTTCATATTTATGTTTTTTTCATGTTTTATTTTTTCGTCTTAATGAATTTGCCCACAGACCATTCTCCATCAGACAAGATTTTCACCAAATACATGCCAGCCGGTAAAGAAGAAACATTGAAGAAACTACGTCTGTCGTGAACCTCTTCTTTCATGATTTCCTTTCCATTAATATCGACAAAGCATATTTGCTCCATTTCCATACCCTCGGATTCAATATTCAAGATGTCCGTGGCTGGATTCGGGTATAGTTTTAACATCTGGTCTTGACCAATATGCTGTTCAACTCCCACTGAATATGGTTCCAAAATGGACGGGTCGTATTTAAGGGCTATAATTGCACAGCTACGGTTATCGTTGTACAAATCCAAGGTCATATCATGACCAAAAGTCAAATCCTGGCTGTTCATCATGTCACATAAGATATAGCCCTCATCGCTCACTACAACACCACCTGATTTATGCCAATCGTCAATGGTATAAGATATGGTGTCAGCACCCATAAACTGACCATTGGTATTGAAATAGCATAAAAGTGTACTCGTTTGCTGCACTCCAAGTCCTACAACTTGAAACAACAGATGGTTATTAATAACTGTCGGCCTGATTCTGTTAGAAACACTTGTTTGTCCTGGCATGATACCATAATTTACAAACTGACCTGTTTGTTTGTCGAATTTAACAAAATACACCTGCTGCCCATCAAAATTAGGTAATTGATTTTCCTCACCGTCAAAATAATACATTGTCTGGTAGCCGGGGATATTGGTTTTACGACCTATAAGATAAACACCTCCATCATCTATATAGTTGTCAAACCAGTCCGTGGACAAAAAAACTGAATTATTCTCATTCCTGACGTATGCTTGATTGGACCATTGAACCTCACCATCAGAGTTATATTTGATGATAAAAGGCAAAAATTTTGCCAAACCATGGTCAGCCACAATAGCATAATGCACACTGTCCCAATAAATATGCATTGGGTACTGGTTGTATTCATCCATTATCTGCATTTCTGACAAGTAGCCAGAAAGGTATAATTCGTCATTATCGTCAATATTTACTCCAAATGTAACAGGGTTAAAATAAGGGTTGATGGTGTCCATCGGAAGAGCTGAAGACAAACCATCAGTGTGGTCAACAACACGATGCACCCATTCCAATTCCCAATCATGTGAAAATTTATATAATAATGTGTTATTAACAGTATTCCATGTCCCATTATATTTGTAACAATTTTCGGGAAAGTACACATCATAACTCATTCTATTTGTATCCTTGTCAATCACTATAGTATATGGCAATGTGTCAGCTCCACTATAAATGGCATCCACGGCGATGTATGAGTTTCCATGACTGTCTACACAAAAGGACATTCTATTTCCGAGAGGTTCATTAAGACGTGTACCATCCCCCACCCCATAACTTTCTCTGGATAATATATGAACTGAAACGCTCTCATGTCTGTTTCCATCAATGTCAAAAGAAACAATATAATTATAATTACCAAATGCATACGGAGGTATTTGTTCTTCCCATGGTATCCCAGCAAAATGCTGCCCTGTAATAAGTGTGTCAAAAAACCAAAGATGTTCATTGACCGCCCCAGAATTCGAATAAAGGCCCAAAATTACAATCCTGTTGCCATCAAAAAACATATCATAAGGAGTACACTCACTTCTTGAACTTTTTATAATTCTGTGCCACAACAGATTCCCATTTCTGTCAAACTTTGCCAACACGCTTCCTTGTGTGTTAGCCGTTAAAACTGTAGCATTATTCAACATGTGTATGGCCTGTGATTGGTCACTTATTTGGGCAGTTCCCCCACAGGACCCAAAAGCATAAATATTCCCCTCGTCATCAAATGCCGTTTTGACCACATAATTATACGCATGAGTACTGCTTAGCGGATCATCGTTGCCCGTCCAGAAATTGGCCCATTGCCACCCGCCCTGGGCGTATGTGCCAAAGAAAACAGTTTGCAAAAGGATTAAGCAAACGGCAAATGGAAAAAAACGACGCAGTTTCGGAGCGGAAACACAGAAATGATAAGGTTGGTTTTTTTTCATAAAGTATTTCATTTTCATAATTTAAATTTCGTCACTCAAAGTTACGTTTTTTCAGAAAAAAACACGCCCTTCCAAACAAAAAAAATGAAAGTCCGTCCATATCCCGTCAAATTTTCGTCCATATCTCGTCCTAACTCAATAGAATTCAGCAGTTTGAACAGCAGTAAAAAAAATTTCTCTCACAGTGAAAAATGTGGCAAAATTCGCTATACAGGGGTGAAATTCACCTCTGTGGACGAATTATGGACGGAAAACAAGACTGATTCCAGTTCTTTGCTGCCGTAATTTGGACAACTTCTTTTCGCCAAACCACAAAATATCTACCGATCACAGGAAGTGTAAACGATAATAAAAAATCGGTCCTACTACTGTTTGACCGATTTCATGCTTACTTCAATCTCACGACAACGATAAAAGCGGTTACAAGCCTTTTATGGCGTAGTTCGAGCGGATAGCGTGCCCGGCCGCCATAATAATGCGAATTGGGTTCCGCATTTCTTTAACGAACTAAGTATTTTATCATCAACATATTGCAATTATTATAATTACCAAATATGTAATCTGAAAAATCAAACTCAATAGATTCTTCCGTGACATCACTGCAGAACCATTATTATCTTCTATTGATTAACATAACGCAAAAATACAAAAATATCTCGAAAAATATCATTCTAATTATAGAAATTGATTAATACCATGTGATTTCATTAAATAGAACTGTCATACATCTTGCCATATCTTTTCTACATTGTGGAAATTTTGATTCTAAGCAAACACGATAATTCTTCCTATCTGGCGCAATTTTATTACCGCGATAACAATATTAAAATTCATGCAAGATCGTGTGTACCTTCTATATTATGTACATCTATTTTGTCAAAAATTTGGAATATTTGACAAAAATGATGTATTTTTGTGAAGATCTATTGAGTATGACATATCAAGAATTAATAGCAGAACGTGATTGGCTAAAGAAACGTGTTCGGGAACTTGAAGAAGAGAACCTGAAACTGAAAGAAATACTTGGCTATATAGTGCCAGCCAAGCAACAAGAACCTTCAGCCTTACAGCCACTTTCACTTCAAGAAAAGGTTGATTTGTTTCGTAGTCTGTTCAAAGGATGCAAAGATGTTGTTGGGCAAGGCTATTCTATGTCAATAACTTTCCAATGGCCATCTTTACGACCACCAACTCTTTTAAGAAGGTTCATTTCCTGCAATCTCGCCACAGCGTATTTGATTCCACTTGCGCTATATCCTTGCAACATCTGGGTCAATGTGTTGCGCGTAGCAGTCGGATTTGTACGGAGAAAATCCAATATTTTTTGTTGCAAGTCAGTTAATTGTGTCTTTTGGTCAGTCTTTTGGTCAGTCTTTTGGTCAGTCTTTTGGTCAGTTGTCACTATCCCAGCTCTTCGTCTGTCCTCCTCAATAAAAGGCATTACACTGGAGGCAGCATCAAAACGTAACATCAGGTCGCAAGGATGTATAATATACACGGGGTCGGGAGAACCGTAACTATGACATGCCTTGCACATTTTCTCTATGCCCCGTCCCCATGCCTCGATAAAGCCTGCACGGAAAAAGGCATTGGCAATGTTAGGATTTAAAAGAAGAGACTGGTGGGAGGACAGAAGTGTTTTCGCCGTCCAGCCTTCTGTCAGCAAGCAGCTGTTGGAGATGAACAATCTGTCGTCTTCGACGCGAATCTGAATAGGATTGTTGGCAGACCAGTCGGAATGTACCAGTGCATTGAAAATGGCTTCCCGAACTGCCATTTTCGGGAATGGATAAGTTTCAACCCGGGTGAGATTGTCGTAAGTGATATATGCTTTGAGATACTTTTGGTATAGCAAATCCTGCACGCGGTCAGCCTGCATCATCAGGGAGCCGTGCACTTCATCCATATACAAGATGTCAGCTTCTTTATTGAACATTGCGATTTTAGTGTAACATCCCATGACCACTTCCTCTGGCTCACGGTAAAACAATAGTACCGCCGCCCTTTTCGGCTTGCCATCAACGACAAGTTTCAACTTTTCAAGCAGTTCTTCATTGGAGCAAGCGAGATCGTCTTCTGTCATACGCTTGCTTTTCAGTGCTTCTCTGCGAAAGATATTGAAACTCTCAATGTCAAGGTCTTGGGGTGTGAGATTGTCAACGGTGACTGCATCCCATTTCACTCCTGTGCGTTTGAGCAGAAAATGGGTAAGGGCTGAACCCTGCAACATCTGTAATGTTGCACCTGACCGCACAAAATAGTCACCCTTGTAGTTGAGGGGAAATCCGCAAGGCTCTGTTTCAATTCTGATATATTTTTTTCCGTCTTCCGTCATCAAATCCACACCAACGATGATGCCCAAGGCATTTTTAACCTTGTTCGGAATGTCCTCCAGCAGGCGTTTGGCATTATCCACTCCAACAACCTCGCCTTTGTCGTTCTTGCCGATGTAAAGCGTACCGCCTTGTGCGTTAGCAAAGCCACAAATCCATTTCAAATACTCGTCACGCCAAGACTCCTTGTATTCAATATTATGCGTTTCCATATGATTACAGTTTCAGGTTGCAAAATTAATGCATTTTCTTGAAATAATATATGTGTTGCCTGTCTGTTAAGGATAAGTTTTCGGTCGTTTGACAAGAAAAGGATAAAGAAATTTTTTGATTAGAAGATGCTTATCGCGTTCGGAAACTTGAAGAAGAGAACCTGAAACTGAAAGAAATACTTGGCTATACGACACAAGTCAATACACACATTTTCAATGAATTACAAAAACAAAATGCACTAATCGGTAATTTTTTTATATTCTAAACTGCACTAATTCTCGTCCCCAATATAGACAATCCATCAACAGCTGAAATTGGACTTCAGAAGAGTATTCATTATAAGTGAGACAGTATGGCATAATCCAGGTAGGAAGCTTTACAACATTGTATTAATTGCACCGAGCCGGCTCAGAGATGTCTTTAATCAAAGAATCCCAAGCCGCTGATAGCACTCAACATACGATCGACATAGTCCCAAGTGGTGGGAGACCATTTGAAGCCTAAGCGATAGAGCACTTGCGTGGTGTACGGATTGCTGACGGGCACTTCAGAGACTTTCATGCCGTGAGCCATATCCTGGTAAGCGAGCAGACTGGAAAGCGTCTTGGCCTTCTGTGGGTCGTTGCCCGCACTCTCCATAATAGCATTGTACTCCTCATCCTCCACAAGACGAATGTCTGTACCCAGCTTGTTGAATCCGCTGAGAACGTCGCCGAGGAACTGTGTGTGGCTGTTGTAAGAATGGAACAGACAGCACTCCTTGGGGGTGGAGCTGAGCAGGATGATGGCGTGCGCCGTTTCGTCAATGGGAGAAAATTCCACTTTGCTTTCGTACAGGGAATAGGGGAAACAGCCCAGCATGTTAAAGACTTTGATTCGTCCCATAAAGGAGTTCGTGGAGAAATTGATCTGGAACTCACCATCGCTGGTACGCGCCGCCAAATTACCGACACGGATTACCTTGGCCGACAAATCATTTTCGGCAATCGACTGCAGCACAATGCGTTCTGCCAAGAACTTGGAGTGAACATATTGGTTACCGAGATATTGTCCGTCGTAAAGTCTCTGCTCGGTGAAAACATAGTCGGAATCCATGGTATCGTTGACGTTGAGACCACTGGTACTATAGGTGGAAATGTGCACCAAGCGTGCGCCAGTCTTCAAACAGAAATCAACACAACGTTGCGCACCACCCACATTCACGTCTTCGATTTCAGTACCTTCGCTGAAGTGTTTCACCACCGCAGCACAGTTGAACACTGTGTCAATTTTTGCCTGTACAAGAGTAGTCAAGTCGTTGGTAACATCCCCAAGCACAATGTGGAGACGTTTGCCGAACAGTTCATCGTAAGTGGATTCGAAATAGTAGAACAACAGGGTTTTTAATCTGTGTTCAGCGGCATCCATATTCTTGTCGCGTACCAAACAGTAGATGTTCTCTGCATCCGACTGAATCAATTCTTGCAGTACGTGAATACCAAGGTAACCTGTGGCACCGGTGAGCAGTACATTGCCCAAGGATTGGCGTTCTCCATTGCGAAAGCTATATAAAGTGTTGTTGCTCAGCAATTTGTTAATGCCAGAATAATCGAATTTTGTGATATCTTCATCATCGGTATCGACAACCGTACTACCCGTAACAAGCGCGGCAAGCTTTCTCGGGGTGGCGTTGGCGAAAACATCGCCGTAGGCCACGTGCATTCCCGCCTTATCGGCTTCGATGATGACACGAGTCACCATGAGCGAGGTGCCACCCAAATCGAAGAAGCTGTCGTTAGCACCAATCTTGTCCATAGAGAGAACCTCGCTGAAGATGCGGCAGAACAGGGCTTCTGTGTCATTGGCCGGTGCCACATATTCGCGGTCTGAGGCCTGCATAACGGGCGTAGGCAATGCCTTGCGATTCACCTTCTGATTCTGGTTCAACGGAATACTGTCGATCTGCATCGTAGAGGCAGGAATCATGTACGGAGGCTTACGTTCACCAATGAAGGCATTGAGGGCCTTGATGTCCACCTGCTGGTCACTGACGATGTAGGCGGCAATATATTTACCACCGTTCTCATACTCAAAGGCTTGCACGGTGACATCTTTGATGCCCGGAAACTGACGAATCACGGCCTCCACCTCTTTCAGTTCAATGCGGAAACCGCGGATCTTTACCTGACCGTCCTTACGACCCGCGAACTGGATGTTGCCATCAGGAAGATAACGAACAATGTCGCCGGTGCGATAGATACGGGAGAATTTCGGATCATCGCTGAACGGATTCTGAATATAAACCTCAGCGGTTTTCTCCGGACGGTTAAGGTAACTTCTGGTGACGTGAGCACCGCTGATCCACAGCTCACCTAACGCGCCTTGCGGCAGACGGTTAAATTGTTTGTCGACGACATATAGACGTGAATTATCGAGCGGTTTGCCCACCGGAATATCCTTGAGTTCCTCGTCAACCTCATACTCTGTGATAAGGATAGTGCCCTCCGTGGGACCGTAACCATTGTGCATTTTGAAATTCTTCGGAGGCACCAGAGAAGCCAATTTTTCACCCGCCGCAATCAAATGCAACAGTGAATGATTGTCCATGTTGGTAGCAAACTGGTAGGCCACCTGCGTGGTCATGAACGAGTGGGTAATATGATTCTCATCGAAGTAAACATTCACTTCCGGCAAGGTCAAACGGATGTCGTCACCAATGATATAGACGCAAGCACCACAGGTCAGCGCCGGATACATATCCATCATGCAACAATCGAATCCATAGCTGGCGTAGCAAGACACATGGTGCTCGGCCTTGAGCTCGAAACGACGTTGGTACCAATGACAGAAAGCCACCAAATTACGATGCTCCAACTGGCAGCCCTTAGGCGTGCCCGTGGAACCGGAGGTATATAGCAGGATGAACAGGTCTGCCGGATTGACGGTGACATTGACAGGCTGGCTAGCCTTCGGCAAATCAAAAATATCTTTCGTCAGCAACACTTCGCCATGGTATTCGTTCACGATATCGCGCAACGATTCATCGGCGATGAGCATTTTGGCGGCAGCATCCTGAATCATGAAATTCAGACGCTCGGCGGGATAGCTCGGGTCGAGGGGTTGGTATGCGCAACCGGCTTTCAGTACACCGAGTGCGGCGATAGGCATCCACTCGCAACGCGGAATGAGAATAGAAACAACGTCTTCTCTTCCAAGACCTTGTGAGACAATGAGCGATGCAATGCGCTCCGTGATATCATCCACCTCGCGATAGGTGTATTTGTTGTCGTGATAGACCACAGCCATGTTGTCGGGGGTCAGTTGCGCTTGACGGCGGAACAGCGAAACAATGGTCTGCGTGTCGTCGTAGGGCACATCCGTCTGGTTGAAACCGTCGAGCACTGCGGTTTGTTCGGCATCCAGCAAAGAGACCTGCTGCAAGGCCATCTCAGGATGGTGGATAAATACTTTGACCGCATTACATACCGATTGTGCCAGACTTTGCATCAAACTATGACTGTAACGACCATTGTCGTATTCGACCATCACACCTGGCACGCCCTCTTTCTCTTGGATGTAGAAAGCGATACGGAATTTCGGAGTATTCAGCTCAAGAGACTCTATTTCAAGTTTTTGACCATTGATAATATATTTGTCTATTACTCCCATCTGATAGGCAAACATGATTTCGGCCGACAGATCGTAATCGGCGGCTATCTGCGCGAAAGGATACTTCTCGTGAGTCAATGTCTCATCAAAGTTCTTGCCGGTCTCTTTCAGGAAATCCATTACATTTTGCTCGCCAATCTGGGCACTCAAGGCCAAGGTGTTGACAAACATGCCCGTTGTATTGCTTATGCGTAAGTCGGAGCGACCGTTACTGATGGTAGTGATACAGATTTGCTCGTTGTTGGTGAAACGAGAGAGCGCATAGAACACCGCCGCCAAGGTGAGGTGTGAGGATGAGAGATTGTTCTTCTTGCAGAATTCTTCCATCGCATTGAAATCCATCTTGCAGAAGACTTCGCTGACAGTACCTTGATCCAAAGGATTGGTCAAGTCGGTAGGCACTTCAGTAACTCCTTCCACCTTGCCCAAACGCTCGTTGAAGAAGTTTTTGGCCTCTATGTAACTCGGCGTGTTTTCGGCAGCTTTTTCGTCGGCAACGAAATTGGCATAGCTGATAGCCTCAGCCTCGATTTCCTTGCCGTTCATCAAGTCGCACAACTGGTTCAGGAACAGGTCAAGGGAGCCTCCGTCGAAAATCAAGTGATGCACATCGACCAAGAGATATACATTTTGCTCAGTGGTCACGATTTCCATGCGGTACAAGGGTCCTTGTCTCAAATTGAACGGCTTCACGAACTCTACCTTGTATTTCTCCAATTCCGTTTCGCTTAACTGGTTCTTTGTGAGGGCAAGAGATTGATTGACGTCAACAATCTGTACGATTTCACCTCCTTCGCTATCAAAATGCACAAAGAATTGCGGGTGCGCCTTGATGAGGGTCTCAATGGACTTGGCAAGCAACTGCTCGTCGGTACCTTTCGGGAAACGGATAAGCGATGGGATATTATACACCGTGGAAGTGGGCTGTTTCATGCAATCCACATAGACGCCCATCTGCGCGTAGGAAAGCGGAGCATTTTTTAGTTGACAGTTGACAGTTGACAGTTGACAGTTGTCGGAACTTGAAGTGGTTTGAGTAACAGTGGGAGCATTGAGCATATAGTTGAGAATTTCGTTCTCGATGCTTTGCAAAGTTCCCGTTTTGGACAGGGATTTCGAGTCAAGGGTGACACCGAAACGTTTGTTGATCTGGACAGCCAATTTGATAGCCATGATGGAGGTCAAGCCGGCATAGCCCAACACTGTTGTTACGCCAAAGTCCTCGGTATTGATAATCTTTGCAATGATGTCATGGATTTCCTGCTCCAACACATTCATCGGCACATTGCTCGCCACCTCAGCCGCTGCCGCTTTCTTTTCAGGTTTCGGAAGGGCTTTCTTGTTCACCTTCTGATTTTGGTTGAGCGGAATGCGATCGATCTGCATCGTCACGGCAGGCACCATGTAAGGCGGTTTCTCCTCCAGGATGAAGTTATTCAGGGCTTCGATGTCAATCTGCTCGTCTGCCACGATATAAGCAGCAATGAACTTGCCGCCGCCCTCTTCGTCGAAGGCTTGCACGGTGGCATCCTTAATGCCGGGGAACTGACGGACGATGCTCTCCACCTCCTTGAGTTCGATACGGAAACCGCGAATCTTGACCTGTCCGTCCTTACGTCCCACAAATTGGATATTGCCGTCGGGGAGGTAACGCACGATGTCGCCAGTACGGTAGATGTGTGCATATTTCTCGTTTGTTTCAAAGGGGTTGGCGATATAGACCTCAGCAGTTTTCTCGGGACGGTTGAGGTAGCCACGAGTGACTTGCGGTCCTGCGACCCAAAGTTCACCCGCCACACCCACAGGCAGGCGGTGACACGCTTTATCGACGATATAAAGCTTGACATTGTCCAACGCCGAGCCAATCGGAATATCCTTCATGGACTTCGTCACGTCAAAGGAGGTGATACAGACAGTACTTTCGGTAGGACCATAGAGGTTCACCAACGTGTAGTTCGTGGGCGGGGTCAGAGGTGCCAACTTCTCGCCACCTGTCAACAGGTAGTACAGACAGTGGTTCTCGATGGAAGTGGCAAACTGATAAGCCACCTGCGTGGTCATGAATCCGTGGGTGATCTGCTCTTGCTCAAAATATTCGTTCAACGCTATCATGTCCAAGCGCAGTTCTTCAGGAATGATGTAAAGCGTGGCACCACCCGTGAGACATGGATACGTTTCCATCATATTGGCATCGAAGCCGTAACTGGCGTATGCCGTAACTTTACAACCGGGTGTGAGATTAAACCTGCGCTGGTACCACTCGCAAAACGCAACGAGGTTGCGATGCTCCAACTGACAGCCTTTGGGCGTTCCCGTGGTACCTGAGGTATAGAGCATGATGAAGAGCGACTCGGGCTTTACAGGAGTTGATAGTTGATAGTTGACAGTTGACAATTGATTTATATCCTTGGTAAGCAGCACGTCGCCTTTATATTCGTTCACGATATCGCGTAACGATTCATCGGCGATGAGCAATTTCACGGAGGCGTCTTGCATCATGAAGTTGAGGCGCTCCGATGGATAAGTCGGGTCAAGGGGTTGATAGGCACAGCCGGCCTTCAACACGCCCAAGGAGACGATAGGCATCCACTCGCAACGAGGAATCAACACCGAGACGACATCCTCCTCATGAAGGCCTTTCCCATGGACATAGGCGGCAATGCGGTCGGAAATCTCATCCAACTCTTTATAGGTAAAACGTTTATCCTTATAGACCACTGCGATATTGTCAGGGGCTTTTGCCACCTGCGCACGGAATTTGGACACGATGGTCTGACTCATATCCAACTCCGTGTCGGTCTGGTTGAAACTGTCCAACAAGGCGCGTTGGCTCTCGGTGCAGATATCGATGTCGCGCAGGAGAGTTTGGCTTAGGAAGCCCTCCAAAACCGCCTCGTAACTCTCCATGAATTGCTCAACAAATGTCTCAGAATATTCGTTGGATTTGTATTCCGCTTTGATATGATATTTTTTTCCGACGTAAAAAGCCATCAGATAGAACGACACTCCCTCGTTATGTTTGCGAAGCTGAATGGCCTCCATGGGTTTGCCCATTAGTTCGGTGAAATCAAGCATGAGCCCATGCCATGCAAACATGGCGTTGGTTTGCAGGTTAAGGTCGGTCATGATGTCGGTATAGGAATAAAGATCGTGCTTGCGACAGCCAATCATCTGTTCCTCGCCAGCTTTCATAAAATCGAGCACCGTGGTCTCTTCCGTGAACTTGGCGTATACAGGCAGCGTCTTCACCGTCATACCGACGGAATGTTGAAATTTCGGCTCGACGCGACCGTTAAAAACTGTGGTGAACAGCGATTCCTGATCATTGTTGTACTTGGCCAAGAGGAAGGAAAATGCCGACGTGAAGAAAGTGCTTTTTTTGATGCCGTTGGTCTTGCAGAAGGCATCCACCCGATCCATGTCGATGCCGAGAACGCGGAGTTTTTGGGCATCCGCGTGTTCGGGAATCTCCAAATCGGGCATAAGCTGGGTGAAAGTGTCGCCGCAGTCGAAGTTTTGGGCATACCATTGTTTGCCCTCCTCGAAAGCAGGTGTTTTGCGCATCTCCGCTTCAGCAAGGGCAAATTCCTGCATCGACATCTCCTCTGGAGCAAGCGTGCCACCGTTGTAAGCCGTCTCCACATCACAAACGATAATATGATATGAGGAGCCATCGCTGATGATATGGTGCATATCGAAGAGCCAATAGACATGCTCCGCATCGCGCATCACTTTGGTATGAAACAGTCTGCCTCCATGGAGCTGGAAAGGCTCAATGAATTTTTTCTTCTCGGCCTCAAGGTCCGTAACCTGTTCAACGGAAAGGCTGAATTCCTCTTTTTCCAAATCAATAGTCTGCAAAGGCTCTCCCTCATCACTCAGCTCAATGCGTGTAAAAAAAACGGGATGGGCCTGTACCACCGCCTCTATGGCGCGACACAAACGGTCAGCATCAATACCGCCGTCAAAAACATAGAGAAAAGGAAGGTTATAAAAAACTTCATTTTCGTGATGTACACACTCGGCATAAATACCAAGCTGCGATTGGGACAAGGGAGCGGATTTTTTCATACTTTTATAATGATTTTGATTTTTATCAATTGACTGGTTGTCAAAATTTAACTTTTAATTCTTGTTTTTGTTTTTCTTCTTATCATACCAAGTGGTAGTGAAAAAGGTCGGGGTGACGGTCAGCATCGCCCAAGCCCAGTGAAGCATACGTTTATCGGAGACACGCTGGAGTATCTCCATCGTCTTTGTACCATACATAAAAGTATAACCGGCACTCACTGTGACAAAATTTGCGAAAGTATAGCCAATATTGAGTTCTGCCTCATGGCCCAGGGCTTTCTTCAGCTTCCCTTCTCTACCATAGCTAAGATCAGCGGAAATGGCGTAAAAGTGGTAAGCGGCATTGATTTTCAATCCCCGGACCGGAATGACGTTACCGCCAACATACAGGTTCTGCAAACCAGGAGAGAAATTGTGCACATAACTGTCCATGTAGAAAAATTCCATGGCGCCATAAAATTCGTGATGAGAGCCGAACAAAGGGGTAAAACCTTTGGCTTCCTTATGGTAAATAAGACCCAAACCGCCCTTAACGGGAACCGGGAAGTTATCACCACTCAGATAATCATAGCCGGCATAGAGGTTGTAGATTTCGCTGGGAGTGACTTTGACCTTCGCACTTCCCATGAATGCGTTCAACTTCATACCGTGCTCCTCTTTGCCCATCTGGTAGTAGAAAGAACCTTCCAAAGAGACTATGCTGGGTTTTATCGTCACGTATGTTCCGAACAACTGCTGATAGAAAGTTTTATTGGGCTGATCACTTCTTTGGCTCTGCACCCCAATATTCATGCCGATCACAGAAAAACCGAACACAGATTTCGGTGTTTCATAGTGATACCACAGGGTTTGCATAGTCTTGTACGGCTGTAATCCGCCGTCATAATAAGTAGTGCCTTCATCAACGTTTTCCGGATTTTGGTTATAGGCAAGCAAAACATGTAACTTATGACCGTGTCCTTCATAGCCGAATTTCAATGCGTCATGGGTGGGAGCTGTCATTGACCAGTCATCATAACCCAAAATACGCTCATCATCGTATTCAAAAACCTGGCGGCCGATTTTACCGAAGACCCCGGACTTGTGTTTCATGCACAACCAGCCTTCCGACAGGCTCAAGGTGCCGCCGGCCTGTCCCCAAACCCCTGAGAATTGGGGTGAAAGTCTTATTTCCAACCAGTCGTCACGTTTATATCCCAAATTGAGCCGGTATTGACCCATGATGAAATGAGCCTTGCCCACTTTTTCTTCTTCCGCCTTGGGGTCGAACCCTCCGATACGAAGTTCCCAACGGGTATTCAACTTGGCATCAATAGAAAACTCGTTTTTCCCTTTAGTCTCTTTGTTTTCCTCGTTTTCTTCATTTGCCTTCTGTGCCTGCAAGTTTAAGGGCAATAGCAAGCCAACAAACAAACAGATTCCGAGGAGGAACCGTTTTGTAAAAATACTCATGTAGTCAATTTTTATTTATATAATTTCGAAAATATCATCCAGTTTGGTCATCTTGAAGACCTGTTTCACGTCATCATTGACGTTACGAAGGCACATCTTACCGCCTTTAGCCACCGTTTCCTTGCGGATTTTTATAAAAATACGGAGTCCTGAACTGCTGATAAAAGGCATTTTCTCGCAGTCGAGAATAAGGGTCTTGTCCGCGTTTTGCATCAGGGGTTCAATAGTTTCCGAAATCTGTTGTGCGGCCACTGTGTCCAAACGGCCATCGAATGTGGCAATAAGCTGGTTGCCTTCTTCTGTAATAGTAATATTCATAGTTTATTGTTTTTTGGTTCTGATTTTGATTACAAGCTGAAAAACAAGCTGCAAAGATAAAAAATTATCTTAACTCCACACTTGGGCAATAGTTAAATTTTTCTAATCATCGTCAACATATTTTTCCCGTCTTTATGCTGATACTCCACTTCGTCCATGATTTCCTTTATCAAATGGATACCCAGTCCGCCGATGGGGCGTTCTTCGATGGAGCTGGCGAGCTTGGCTTCCGGCTGCTGAAGCGGGTTGAACGGCATGCCTGCGTCGCTGATGCGTGTTTGGAGAAGGTTTTCCTTCTTCTCAAGACAAATCTCCACCGTGCCCCTCTCCCCTTCCGGATAAGCATACATGATGACATTGGCAATCGCCTCCTCCAAGGCAAGGTCCATTTGCGGCAGAAGCGACATGTCCAGTTTATTTCTTTCAAAAAAGTCATTCAGGAACGGCTCCAGCTTGTCCATCTCCTGGATATCATTTTCCAGCACCAAGCAATTGTCGCAGCTCTGGAAACGTATGGCCAGCATGGTCAAATCATCGCTCTGCTCCGCTTCGCCCACAAAATCCCGCACCGCATGTTGCATCATGCCAATCTGTTCCTCCGCCGATATTTTGTCAAAACCAGCGGCGGTCTCCAGTATTCTTTGTTCTCCGAACAGTTTTTTCCACACATTTTCAGCCTCTGACAAACCATCAGTATAAAGGAACAAGGTATCACCAGCCATCAGCTGCAGTTGATGCGTGGTATAAGAGATTCCCTTTTCGATACCCATAATCATGTCTGGCTCGGAGTCAATAAATTTTGTCTCTCCACTATGAATCCACACCGGCGGATTATGTCCGGCATTGCAATAAGTCAGAATCCCTGAGTCCAAATCAATGACGCCAAGGAACATCGTTAAAAACATGCAATCGGGATTGTTATCGCTGACAGTGTCGTTAAGGGTTTCTGCAATATGGCTGGGATCATCAACATTGGCTGAGATAGCACGGAAAAGGCTGTGAGAGATAGACATCAGCATGGCGGCAGGCACCCCTTTTCCGGAGATGTCTCCAATACAAAAAATCAGTTTGTTATCGCGCACATAATAGTCATAAAGGTCACCTCCCACAAATCTGGCCGGCTGCAGGAATCCACTGACATCCAATTGTGAAATCAGCCCTTCCCCTTCTATTTTGGAAGGCACCAACGACATCTGAATCTTTCTCGCGATAGCCAATTCATCTTCTATACGCTGATTTTTATGCTGTTCCTCTCCCAATAGCCACAAATTCTTCAACGAACTATGCGCAATCATGGAGATGGATATAAAAATCACTATGGCCATCAGGAAGAAAGCCAAACTAGCTTTACGCAAACGCCCATACATGTCGGCATTGGTAATGGTAAGCGTCAACACCAGATTTTTTCCTTCAATGGACTGAGAAAAAGTGCGGCAACGCCCCCCTACTTTGTCCGTATCAGGCGGCCCCACAACAACCTCTCCTGTCAATTCCGAAACAAGCGTGCTATAGCTATGGGGATAAGGCCTTACGCTTTGGACAATGGCTGCCAACGAGTCCAATGTGAAATCAACACCAACCACCCCTACCCTTCTGCCAGAAGAGTCCTTTATTGCCCGTGCATACGTCACCATCTTACCACATCCACCGCCATCATCAAAATAAGGATTGGTCCAAATGCCTTTTTCAGACTCCAATCCCCGCTGAAACCACTCCATGGTCAAATAGTCATGGGTTTCCCCTCCCAACTGCTTCGTAACCAATGTATCACTATCCCATGGATAACCCGCGTATGCCAAAAACCAGCGACCCTTTTCAGGGTAGTAGTTTTCGATGAATGCGACACCGGCACTGGTGACCTGCAGGGTGGATTCCACTATGTAGCTTGAAATGTTATACATTTCATCGGGATGATCAAGAGAGTGCTCTGCCAATAAGCACATGGCATCCGCAATAGTCTCTGCTCTTCCCATCTTGGAACGTATTGCCTGTTCCGTCTGCACCAAGGTATGATGGGCACGGTGTTCCGCTTCGATACGGATTCTATACCTCAAATGCAAATAATACGCTGCACAAACCCCGATCAGCAAGACGGCGGCAATGAGTACCTTTCTGATTTCCCGTTTGGCAAAAGAGTCTCTTAAATTGTTTGTTGACATAAGCCATTTATTTACTTTTATTTGCAACTACATCGTCTTTGGCCCTGCTGGTGGTCACCAGATAGACACCCACCGCAATCAGCACCAGCGCCACAGGCTTGTTCCAGGTAAATATATCCTGACCTAAAGCGATGGCCACACAGGCAGTCACCACGGGCTGCAAATTGCTGTACATACTGACCGTGGTGGGCCGCAACACCCGCAGAGATAGCGGCAGCAGGAAGTAGGACACCACCGTGGCAAATATCAGAATGGTCAGCAGACTGAGCCAAGCGGAGACAGGCACCGCTTCATAAAAGATAGGACAAGTCTCCCGCGAGAAGTGGTATATGGCCAGCGGAGCACATATAATGCTGCCGAATAAAAACATCCACTTCATCATCGTCACGGGACTGTATTTCTTGGAAACGCTACGTGTAATCAGCAGATAAGCTGCATAAAACAGGATATTGACAAAACACAGAAACAAGCCCAGCGGATGGGCATTCGCATCGATTTTCCACGAGAAAAGCACAATCATCAAAGCACCGCTAATACCCACAAACACACCGGCGGATTTGCGCACGGAAATGGGTTCCTTCAGAAAAATAGCTGCCAGTATCATCACCACCAGCGGACTGGTAGCGGAAATCAGCGACACATAGCTGGGCGAAGTATAGCGGAAAGCCTCGGCAAAAGCGATGAGGGTACCCGCCAGCACAACAGCGCCGAAGACAAAAAGTCCCATATCTTTTTTCTCGACTTTCTCACGCTCGAAAAACAATGACAGCAGCCAGAAACCCATTGCTCCGAACAGCATACGCACTTCCGTAAACACCTCCGGATGGATATACTCCGGAATGATGGCTTTGGAGCAATTAGGGTTGATGCCAAAAATGATGTACACCGCCAGCGCCGCCAGGTGGCCGACCCATTTAGGGGGAGTATAGGATGAAGTATTCAAAGTCATTTTCAAAACAATAGTTTAATGATCCAATGGGTGTTTAATCGTCACCCTCTCACCATTACTCTGTGCACGGTGATCCGGTGCGTACATGCACTCAATGGAGGCAGGACCATGTGAGAAGGTTCCTGTCTGCGTAACATAAAAATCATATTCGATAATAACCGTGCCCTGTGGAAGGCGATTCAGGAAGAAATGCTCAGCCGCATCGCGGGGGCTTTCCACCCACCATACTCCTTGGTTACCACCGCGTCGCTCGTGGATATTCACCGGCTCAAAAGCAGCCGCACGGGGATCTTTCACGTGCACATACTCCAGTTCTCGGTCGCTGCTAATGACCAACCTCACCGTGACACGCTCACCCAAACGCATAGGATTCTCCGCTGTCACGGGCTCCGCATGCGCACCGTCGCCTTCGCCAGGACGATGGAACAAGGTGCGGCGTATCGTCAGTCCGTCACCGGAAGCAGTCACTTTGTCAGGAATCTCCAAATATTGCCAATAGCACGCACCAAACACAGGGTGAACACGATCAGCATGAACGTAAACACTTGCCAATTGCGGGGTCATTTCCTCCGCTGTCCATACATGCTTCAGATAGCCCGGACATGCCTCCGCATTGTTTTCCTGCGCAGTCATAAAACTCTCGTCACCCACTTCCACCCAGGTTCTTGCGGGCACAAGCAAATCTTTCGGAGCGTCCAGCAACAAAGCATATACCGCCGCTGACGAGGCCTTCGTACTCTTCCAGCTATGACTTTCTTTCTGCAGCAATATCCATTGTTTCATGGCGGACAACTCGTCCTCTTGTGGTGATATTTCCGCAAACGCCTCGATAAGCATGGCCTGACGCTCCACAGGTGCCTCGTACCAGGGATAGTAAGCTCTTATCCGCCAGTCTTTCTGTCGGCTGCCGGGCTTCTCGCCCCAATACATACCCAACTCTTCGTCAGCAAAAGCATTATTTCGCAGGAAAGCCACAATATCTTTAGCTGCCTCAGGCATACCGAAACGGTACATCACCAACGCCACCTCAGCCTGATGCATATAGGGGGCCGCATAGATTTGATTAATGGACAAATTGAGCAGATTCCTAACGTATGGCTTTTTCACCCAAGCCGTGTCCATTGGTGCAAAGGATCGGGCATAGAGGTAATGCACATCCTCCTCACTGAAATAAAACTCCGTTTCGGGATGTTCTTTCCGTTCTTCCAAATACTTCTGATAGCGTTCCTCCTGCGCCTTGTCGGACTGCCGGATAGCCTTGGCGAGCATTCTTTCGGCATCGGTGGGCAACTCCATACCCAGTCGCTGAAGCTTGTAAAAACCAGCAATAAGATAATCGGTAATATAACGGGAATAATTGTAACGTCCGTACCAACTCCAGCCGCCTCCCGGCAATTGATTTCGCATCAATTTGTTGAGATTATGCGTGAGCTGACGGTCTATGTTATCAGCACTGAACAACTCTGCATTCTCCCTCCGCTGTTGCGATTCGTTTTGGGCAGTGCTAAGCCACGGGGTCTCTTCCAAAAGGATATTGTGCAGTGCCTCGTTCTTCAGCAGAGGTGACTCCACAGAGCCATTCACGGTATCGTTGCGCCAAAGCTCAACGACGTCCTTTAATTCGGGGTTCTGTTTCAACGCATGACGAACCACAGCGGCTGCAAATAATTTACCAAATAATTGCTCGTTACACTCATAGGGATAACGCATCAGCGAGGGCAGCGACTGGATAGCTATCCATACAGGATTGGCCGTCAACTCAACAGTGTAGCTCAATGGCCGCATGGTAGCAGTTTGTGCTTCACGATATCGATGGAAAGTGAACTCCTTATCGGTATGTGCCTGCACAACGAAGTGCTTCGCCTCGGTGACCAACACCCGGTTGGGCAGCACTGGCAGGATATTCTCCTCTCCGTCACCGAAGTTTCCGCTCTGCGCCAACAGCCGATAGCCAACTGCAGAAACACCTTCAGGAACAAGCAATTGCCAAGACACCACAACCGCACTGTTAGGCTCGCAACGGAAAGTTTGTACACTATCGGCAGCATGCATCAGCAACGCCACAGGAGCCTCCGTTTCAGGATTGAAGAAGCGGGCCACGGCAATGCCGGAAAGGGCAGTGTCACTGCGATTGGTGATTTTGGCTTGCAGATGCAGCGTGTCTCCCTCGCGGAGGAAGCGAGGCGCATTGCTCTGGAGCATCATCGTGCGGCGACTCTGCAAATAAGCCGTAAGGCTGCACGTGGCCATCTGTTTGTTATGGGCAGTGGCAAAAAGCTGCCAGTTGGTGTACTGGTCCGGAAGAGTAAAACGAAGCTTCACCCGGCCTTGCTCATCGGTGCACAACTGCGGATAAAAAAAGGCTGTCTCTGTGAAATTCCTACGCACACGGATATCAGGCGACAATACAGGTTTTTCTATCTTTGACGACTTCTCTCTTATCAACACTGCCCTCCGCTCATCACGCATTTGTACCCCATCCACTATAACCTGCTGCCCATCGCTACGATTACCCCGCACGGAAGTGATACTGCCATCCTCAGATGAAACACCATTCAGATTGCTCAACGCATCCTCAATACTTCTTCCACGGGATGCTGTATTGTCGGCATCAAAAAGAGGGGGCTCGTATTTTACTGCCACTGCCTCCAGCTGCCCTGACTGATACTTTCCGAAATATTTTTTAGACCATATAGTGGATGAGAAAGGTCGTATCGAGATATAAGGCTTTGATTGGAAGTTACGTTTAGGAGCTTTTCGGAACAGAACAAATTCACAGTATCGCTTGGTGAGATTATTACATTGCATGTATGGATTGACAGAATACACCTTCCTGGATAAGGAGCGAGGAATCCTTTTACTTTTTAGTTTATACCCTGGCTCTTTCATACCTAACTCATACAGGCTACAATCCATCATCCAAGCCAACATCTCTACTTCTTTCGCTCCTTTTTCATGACCATCCGTGACAGTGATTTCCCATTCTTCACTTTCTCCAGGCTCCGCCACATTATGGTAATGTGTCAGTTCAGCATTTAAAATATGGTCTTGAGCATAACGAATCAGTGCCTGCATCGTCTTGGGATCAGCGACATCTCTATTAATCGTTGTCTGATGAAGCTCTCCATGCTGCACGATACGGGCAAGCACAGTGATACTGCGATCACCCCCTTTGCGCGTCTTCACCGACACTACCTTCTGCTCATGGTTAAGCGGGACACGAAGGGTTTTCAAACGTTTGACTCCTTGATACACATCACAAATCATCACCGCATCCATCAGAAAAGAACCCACACTGAAGCTTACTTTCTCGCCTTTCTTTGTCGGAGTATCAACAAATGCTGCTCGAATTGGCATAAAAGCATTCATTTCTGTTGACAACGAACGGTTCACCGTAAAGAAACGAGTAGCCGCAACCGTATCTCCCCGTTTATCCACACCCTCAACATGAATACGATAATCTCCTGTTTTCCATTGACGGGCATCTATCTGCAGCAAGGAATCAGGGGCAAACAAACGCTCTGTCACAAAAACCGTATCAACAACTGGCCAACACTCACGCTGATTTGCCTTGAAATTCCATGTCAGATACGGAAACTGGCGGGCATACTCTTCCTCACTGTAAAGCGGATTCCAGTGTTTCGGTTCCTTGTCCAACACAGGAATTTTGTAGGCATCGGGTGATTGCAATTGCATTACCGTCACGCGCAAAGGCACAGGCTGCGGAATCCATTTAAAATTGACAGGCTGAATCACCATCCGCATCGTATCATTTTCCGACAAATCCACATCTTCTTTTACACAAAGTTCCAGTCTCAAGAAATCACAAGGGATTTCCATAGCCATCTGGTCCTGATGAGTTTCACCATTCAAATCGGTCACTATAGCCTCAGTCGATAAAATGAGAGGTACAGGAGAAATCGGAATTGCATACCTATACGTGAAACAGCCATCCTCATCCGTAAGCAAATCGAAGCGTTCTGTTCCCATGCATTTCACCGTCAAAGCCACGGACGCATCGCGAAGCGGATAACCGCTGAGCGCAGTCACACAGCCCCTGATGGTCAGCGTGTCGCCCACCGCCACCTGCGTTGTATCCTTCATCAATTTCACCTTGAAAGAAGGCAGCTTATATTCTGCCACCTCCAATTTAGCAAATTCATAATGCTTTTGTTTGATGGAGGCAGGATAAATGACACGAAGTATGTATTTTCCTATTTTCTGAGGCAGTTTAAATTCGCCTGTTGCACTACCGAATTCATTGGTAATCAGATTTATAGTATCCAAAACAACATCCTTACTGTCCCGTAATTCCGCCATCACTGGCTTATTGGGCAGTACTTTCCCATTTTTATATAAAACAACCTTGAAATAAGTGTTCTGTCCGGGCCTGTATAAATTTCTATCCGTTATAAGTTGCGCTGAAGCATAATATTTGCTGTTGGAACGTCCATAGTGCATATGTTGCCCATAGCGCACGCCATAAAAACTATGCAAAAATTTATACTTCGTGTTTTTATCCTTAACCCACATAAAATCACGATAAGAGGTAAAAAGACGCTGACTATGAACCTCCCCAAAGCGATTGGTCAAACTCGGGAATTTCAAGGGTGTTTTGACACTTCGCAGCGAGATGGGCTCTCCTGTTTGGTAATCATTAATCGCAAAATTGTCATAGCTGCCCGCATTCCATTTCGAAATCCACATACGGCTCACGCTGATTTCTGTTTTAATCAAGGCACCCGAACTATCCGGTTCCGGATTCAGGTGGAAGAACAGGTCGTAATGGCCTATGGGCAATGAATCAAGCCATAGTTCCGTGGTATAAGCCCAATTTTTGCCGTGATTATTCAACACAAATCGCTGAGTACAAACAGGTTCTAACTCTTTACCCTCAAATTGAGTGGAATATTCATTTTCGTATTCAATAGGTTCATCCTGAGGATAGTCAAAATTTCGTCTCGGACATTTATAAACGCTGACATACAGCGTGTCGATATTGGAATAGTTGATGGGAATCCGTAATTTTTTGTCTAACGGAAAATAGGCATTCATCTGGCCAAGCGACATTCGGGGCAAAGTAAGCAGCTGCACATAATAGCTGGCATTCTGACGATAATATTCAACCTCGCCATTATCGCTTACCTTCTTGAAAAAATCCAAAGCCCTTGCCGCATAGTCGGTTGTATATTCCGTTTGCTGGTTGGCAAAATAGAGCAGCCCTCCCCTGATATAATCAAACGCCTCATTGGGGCCATACTTTTCCTCCAAACGCTCAACCCCCTTCCAGTAGTCCGAAAGCTCCACGGGATAAGTGGGCAATTCGTATATATGGGACAACCGCTGAAGCTCAAACTCTATTTGAATAAAAGGATGATTCTGGGCATGGGGATTATTAATGGCCTTTGTTACCAGATAATCCACCATTTCTTCGTCCTTGAAAAAATAATTGAGGCAGTTTCCGGCCAATATCTCAAAGAAAGAAGGGGTAAAAACACTCCCAGAAGTATTCAACATCATGAAATCCCACTTATCGATATCGAAACTGGAATCAGTGGGCATTTGGTCAAAGCAAGTGCGGAAATGCTCTTTTGCGGAAGTCCGGAAATCTTCGTCAGTCCACTCCTCCAAGCGCCTTAAATCCGTGTTTCGTGTATTCGCCATGGTTGTTGCACCCGTATGCACGTTCACCATCACCATCCCCATCAGATAATGATACAGACTGGTGTACAAAGCAGCATCAGGATCTCCCCATTGGGCAGCCACATTCATTCTGATCAATGAATCTATACGTAAAAGTGCGGTTTTAGGGGTGGCACGATCGTTGATCTCGTCAAGGTATGTCCTCTCCCAATTTGCGCGAAAGAGGTGATAGGCGTTCCGCTCGCTCATCGCCAACTGCTCAATCGTATCCAACTTTTGGGATTTGTTCTTATACCAGTAGGAAGAGCCCCGGTCAAAATCCGCCCAAAGCTTATCGAAGTGCGACTCCTGCTGCGCACTCAGCTCCAAAGGCACAGCTAACAACAACACCCACAAGAGTCCGAGAAGCACAGCACACCGTTTCATTTTTTCTGGATTAAGACACTAATTATTCTTCTGCTTATACCCTGCAAAGATAGTCAAAAAAATGAAATAGCGGCACAGATTGAACAAAAATAAAAAAAGGTGTAATTTGCTGACAAATCACACCTTCGCTCTGAGTAGCGGGGGCAGGACTCGAACCTGCGACCTCCGGGTTATGAGCCCGACGAGCTACCACTGCTCTACCCCGCAATATTGTTTTGCAAAAGTACAATTTTTTTTGATAAACTGACATTTTCGAGAATATTTTGCATGTCATACTAAATATTTGAATATCAGAATTATATACAAACCATCGTTTTATTTTCACTTTTTTTATGATATGAAATGCGCCATTTTTCGGAAGAACAAAGACGTTTTTTTACAAAATAGTTGTATTTTTGTAGTCTAAAACTCAATTTTATGCTCAAAAGATTCCTGTTCTTCATAGCGGTGATGTTCTCCATCGTCCCCCTCTTCGCCCAGGTGGACGACAGCATCGACTCTTTCGCCGAGGACACCGTCTCGGTCAATTACGAGTCGGCCATCACCTGCCCCACCATCGACTCCATCATCCAGCTGGCCTTCGCCAAGAAAGCCACTGCCATATACAAATACGGGGCCGCCGGTCCCAACCATTTCGACTGCTCCGGTTTCGTCTATTACTGCTTCGGGAAACATGGCATCAAACTGCCCCGTAGCTCGCGCGACATGTTCCTGGTGGGCCAAAAAGTGGCCAAAGAGGACCTGATTCCTGGCGACCTGGTGTTCTTCAGCCGGGGAAAGCTGGAAATCGGCCATGTGGGCATTGTAGTAGAAGCCAATGTGGATTCGGCCCACAACTTCCGTTTCATCCACTCCTCCACCTATAAAACGAATGTCAGGTTGGACAACTCCTCCCGTCCTGGCTATGTCAATCGCTACAAAGGGGCCCGCCGCATCATCAGTTGCGAGGGCATCGACAGCAGAACCATTGTGCTGCCCTCCGACACCACCCTTACGGACAGCATTCCCTCCGCACCTGCGGTTAGCACTCCAACCACACCCCAGAAACCCGCTCCCGTACCTCAGCAATCCACTGTCAAATACCATAAAATCAAAAAAGGCGAAACACTGTCAAGCATCGCCCGGAAGTACCACACCACCGTGGCAAATCTGAAGAAGTGGAATCACCTCAAATCCGATTTTATCCGAGAGGGACAAAAGATTATCGTCAGCAAGTAAAGCAAACAAAAAAAAAGAGGCTATCGAATGACAGCCTCTTTTTCAATATGCTTGTAAGAATGATTATTTCTTCTTGGCAGCAGCTTTCTTTGCGGGAGCTTTCTTAGCAGCCGGTTTTTTAGCGGCAGCTTTCTTGTCCAACAATTTGTGTTTCTTCACGAACTCGTCCAAAACTTCTTTCAAAGTAGGAGTACCGATTTCCTGAAGTTCATAACCAACTCTCACGCAAGGCTGTTTGATCTTGATAAAGCGCTGCAGGTCGATAGGAGTACCGATAACAACGGCATCGCAAGGAGTCTTGGCGATAGTTTTCTCGAGGTCCTTCATCTGTTTTTCGCCGTAGCCCATAGCGGGAAGCAAAGTACCGATGTTGGGATATCTTTCATAAGTGGTGGTCAATTCACCAACAGTGTAAGGTCTCGGGTCGATCAGTTCGGCAGCACCGTATTTCATGGCGGCAACAGTACCGGCACCAATCTTCATTTCACCGTGGGTCAAAGTAGGACCATCTTCGATAACGAGAACTCTCTTGCCTTTCAGCAATTCGGGTTTGTCAACGGTCAGGATAGAAGCGCCGTCGATGATTTTGGCTTTCGGGTTGATGCGAGCCAAGTTAGCTCTAACAGCGTTGATGTTCTCCAATGAAGCGGAGTCAATCTTGTTGATCACAATAACGTCGGCCATACGGGCAACTACTTCACCAGGATAGTAGCTAACCTCTGCACCGGGGCGCAATGGATCGGCAACGCCGATGAACAGGTCGGGTTCGTAGAAGGGGAAGTCGTTGTTACCACCATCCCACAGCACGATGTCGCAACCATCGGGATCGTTTTCAGCACCAGCCATTTTAACCCACTTGCCAGTCTGAGGATCTTTGGTCATACCACCCTTGAGGATAGCTTCGTAGTCAACACCGGCGTAGATCACATTTCTCTTGGTCACTACATGGGGTTCGTATTCTTCCATCTCTTCGATGGTGCAGTTCTGCTTTTTCAAGTCAGCAACTTCTGCGAAACGCTGGATAGCCTGTTTGTTCAAATCAGGATCGTAAGGCATGGGGTGACGAACGGCAACAACCTTGAGGCCCATTCCTACCAAATATTCAATGATACGACGTGAAGTCTGTGATTTACCGCAACCTGTACGGGTAGCACCAACAGCGATAACGGGTTTTGATGATTTCACCATGGTGTCCTTGGGTCCCATGAGAACGAAGTTGGCACCAGCAGCATTAACGATGGCGCTAACACCCATCACATAGTTGTAAGGCTTGTCGCTGTAAGCGAAAACGCATTCGTCAACTTTGAACTTCTTGATCAGTTCGGGCAGTTTTGATTCGGGATAAATGCGGATTCCGTTCGGATAGAGATCCTTACCTGCCAATTCCTTCGGATACAAACGGTCGTCGATACCGGGGATTTGTTCTGCCGTGAAAGCTACAACATTGTAATCTTTGTTACCACGGAAATAGGTGTTGAAGTTGTGGAAGTCTCTACCTGCAGCACCAATAATAATGACATTCTTTTTCATAAAAAATTGTGTTTTAGGTTATTATGTAAAAAAGATATTGTTTTTCAGAAAAAGCGGTGCAAAGATAGTAATTTTTTCTGTACAAAAAAAGAATTATTTTTGTTTTGAAGAAAAAAAATATCAGACTTTTACTTTTATTCGAATCTAATTAGAAATGATGGTATTATAGAGCGACAAAATAATACACATCGTTTATGATGGTGAAATAGTTATATCTTGCTACAGACACACCCAAAAACTCATTTTTCCTGTTTTCCGACAGCGTGAAGTATCTATTACCGATTTTGATGCTTTTGATTTTGCTTCGGGTATTTTCACAAACTTCCACAGTTCCCTTGGCATCCGACCATGTCTGACCAAAGCCTTTTCCTATCTTCACCACTGGGAAATACCCTTTGCTGACTTCCGTGGAGGCTGTTTGTGACGACACTTCGGATTTTGTCTGGGCAGGTGTACCGTTCAACACCTGTGAGGAGTTAGCGTAATGCTGTGAGGAGGTCGGCACATTCACCGTCATGGCCTGACTTGCGACATTGGCCACCCCTGCGATAATCTCCATAGCCATTGCCCATTTGCGAATACGTTCCTGCCGGGCATTCTCCTTCTCCGCATTGATTTTTTCAATCTGTGCCAACACTGAATTCTGCCCTTCAACGGCACGTTTATAGCCCTGGTTTACGGCAGCTGTCACCCACTCTCCCGCCTTTTCCAAATCCTGCTTGACACCATAGCCTTTCAGGTAACATATTCCCGTGGCATATTGCCCTGGAGCATACCCCGCTTCCGCGGAACGCTTATAATATTCAAACATGGTTTTAGCCCTTTTATCCCCAGCAGAAGTCAACTGGCACTCCTGCAGAAAACCATACTGGTACATTGCCGGCACATAACCTGCCTTGACGGCCTGCTGTAATACACGGTCAGCCTGATCAATTATTTCTTGCCGGTCAGAGATAATTTTTCCATTCATATAAAAAATGGACAAGTCCAGCATTGCCGGAGGATAACCCGCTTCCGCCGCCGCCTTCAAAAGAGGCAAAGCAGATGACCAGTTCCTATTCAGATTATTCTCTACGAAATACCTGCGGTAATTGTCGTAGGCCTCTGTATTCAAAATGCCATTTGTTCGGGCACGAAGAGTATATTCCGTAGCGTAGAAATCAGCGAAACAGTCGCTTCCACCAGCAATAGCGACCGCATAATTGGCTAATGCGGACTTTTCATCTTGCTCTACTCCAAAACCATATTGTAACAATGTGGCCACTCCCACCAAATACAAGTCCTCATATCGTGCCGCCTGATTGAAATAGTAATAGGCGGAATCAAAGTCTTGTGGAAAATCCTGAAGGTTATAATAATACAACAAGCCCTGACAATACAGAGCTTTGGAACGAGTAAAGTGGTCATCGGGGGCTGATGTGGCATATGCCCTGCGGTAATACTTTTGGGAAAGACGGCTGTCACAAAGTTCCTCATTGGCGGCATCTTTGTATAATTCTCCCACTAGGAGCAACGCACGGGGACCCTCACTCGGATGTGTGCGGACAATTTCCTCACAAGAACGAACCACTGCATCCAAATCAGCCCGCACAGCCTCGGCATCCTTCTTGCATTTGACCATGTTCTGCTCAAATGTATAAAAGTCATCGCTATATTCCTGCGCCGTCATAAAGTTGCACAGCAGCATAAACAATCCTATCAGTACGGATTTCCTCAGAAAAAAACAATATGATGTCATAGTACTTAACTGAGAACCAATCGGTTCCATTACACTAATTCAAGTCAAAACACAGCGAAAGAATATCCTTCCACATCATGTCCAGTTGCTCGGCGATAACACGGTTACAAAGGATTCCTTTATAGCAAAAAACGCTCTGCAACAAGGCGGGATTGGTCTGCACCACCACCCTGAAATTCTTGGAAAACAATATGGCTTCCACCAAAGGTAAGATAAACATGCCCAGACGCTTGTTCATGATATCGGCATCCGCCGAAGACATCAGGATATTGTCCAGCTCACTCCAATTATCCTTGCCCGTAATCAGGTTGATAGCTATCGCATACGCCTGCTTCTGCTGGAGCAATTGGATATACCGGTGTGTCAGCTCATTGAATATCACTCTTGAGACTACAATCTGCCCATCTCTCAGCAATTCCAGCTCTTGTTCGGTAAAAGGGGAAAATTTCACCAGCACCTTCGACACTTCCACCAAAGGAAAGAAATCATCGATAATTTCGGCGCCGGCATCGGCATAATCCATATTGCTGAAACGAGTATGGGAGGCATAGTCCCGCTGCACGTAAACCTTGATTCCCTGCTCTGTCATTTTTCCCACCACCTCCGGTGTAAACAGCACCACATCGGGAATCGGCCGGTCACCCCGCACCAAACCCAAAGTCACAGGCTGCTCTATCTCTTCAAGATAAAACGTCTGTTCCTGCGTTTTCGCCTCCGGCAAATAGTGCATCGCCAAGTCCATATCCCTAGTATTTAAATTCTCTTTTTCCGTTTTCCAAAACGTCGATCTGTACCCTCACATAATCGTCGGGCAACATCTCCTCCACCTTTTCCGTCCATTCGATAAAACAATAATTTCCGCTGTACAAATAATCGTCAAAACCGATTTTCACTGCCTCGTCAATCGAATCTATTCTGTAAAAGTCAAAATGATAAACAGGCTCCCCTTCTTCCGTGAAATACTCGTTCACAATGGCAAAAGTGGGACTGGAAGTGGTAGCGGTAACGCCCAGCTGACGGCAGATTTCTTTGATCAGCGTGGTCTTGCCTGCCCCCATTTCACCATAGAAGCCGAAGACACGCTCATCCGCATGTTTCCGCAGCAGGTCTTCCGCCACTGCTGATAATTCGTTCTGACTATTGATTACCATGGTATTTTTGTTGTATTGTTGAAGTTTTAATTCCCATTCTTTTAGATTTGACGAATGAGCGAGTGCAGATTCATAGTTTACTTTGAGTATGCCGAGCGAAGAGGAAAAGAAGACGAAGTCTTCAACGGGTGCCCGAAGGGCGGGGTAGTTTTATCCGTGCTTCTCAATAAAAATTAAACGCACAAACCATTAAACATATTGTGTATGATATTCCATCAATTTCGGCATCGGGGAACCGATAATGGTACCCAATACAACCTCCTTCTCCGCTGCCACTTCAGAGATGATATCTTTGAAATGGAAGGCCACAGAGCCCATCAAACTCACCGAAGTGTAAGTGTTTTTATCATAATAGCCAATCTGGTTGTCGAAGAATTCTGCAAAAGCCTCCTTGCACAAAGTCCTGATAACCGGATCTTCGGCATACTTCTGGATAAAAGGCGAAAAAGAGGCGAAAAACTTATTCGGACTGGCCTTGCGATAGATGCGCTGAATCACTTTCGGAGGATTGATATCAAAAGTTTTCTCAATCTCATCCAGCATGTACATTGGCAGTTTTTCCATCATGTAAGCGGACACCAGCTTCTTGCCAAGATGCGTACCGCTGCCCTCATCTCCTATCAAATAACCCAACGAAGGAGCGCGTTTCACAATTTTCTCACCATCGTACAGACAAGAGCTCGAGCCAGTACCCAAAATGGCCACTAATCCCGGCTGCTTGCCGCACAATGCGTGGCATGCCTCCATCAGATCGGAATAAATTTTGAACGACGCGGAAGTGAAATATTTGGCGATGACCGCCGCAATACGCATAGCATTCTGCTCGCCGGCACAGCCCGCCCCATAGTAGGTGATTTGCGCCGGCTGGGAATAATCCTTCGGAAGCGACTGCACAAAATGCACGAACACCTTGTCGATTTGCTCATCGGTGGAATAATTGGCATTGATGCCCGTAGCGAAAAACTGATGCGCCAGCTCCTTCCCCTGCATCACCGCAAATTCGGTTTTGGTAGCCCCCGCGTCTATTATGATATGTATATCCGAATTTTTCTCTTTCATCTATTCAAAATAATGTACTTTGCAAAGATACGAAAATTTCAATTAGCAAATTAGTTAATTAGCAAATTAGCAAATGATTTTTAAGGTGCTAATGGAACAATTCCAAGTTCTTAATTTTCAGGTTTCAGTTTTCAGTTTTCAGTTCTTAACTTCTGACCCCTGTCCACTATCACCTGTCGCCTCGTATTTCGGCATCTGCCGTATATAAACATCCCGCTGCGGGAAGGGGATTTCAATCTTATTCTTGTTCAATGTATTATAAATCACCTCTTTGATTTTGGCCACAACACCCGCTTTCTCTTCCACCAGCACCCAGCATGTCACAAACAAATCCACGCTACTATCGCCAAAATCGTTGAAGATCACCTTGAAGCCCTGTTTGGGATCCACTACATTCTTGCCCGCATCGTTCTTGATGGACATGGCATCCAAGCTTTTTATCATCACATTGCGGACCTTCTCCACATTCACACCGTAAGCTACTCCCACTGGTATTTTCACCATCACATAGCCATGATTACGGGTCAGGTTTTTGAAATTCTTGCTGAACAGAGCCGAATTCTGGAAAGCCATAATACTTCCATCAAGGGTCACAATCTGCGTACTCTGGTAATTGATGCTGTCCACCCTACCCTGTATGCCGTCACACTCGATGTAGTCGCCTACCCGCAGACGTCCGGTCATGAGCGAGATACCATAGACAAAGTTCTCCAGCAAGTCCTTCATGGCGAAACCAAGACCGGTAGCCAAACCTGCCATCACAATAGAGATACCACTGCTCGGCACCTGCAAAATCATCAGTGTGGCCACTGCGTACAAGCCCCATACCAGAATGGCGATGATATTGTTGGCCAGCGTGAAATTGCTTTTCGTTTTGTCGTCTTTGTTGCTACGTTTTTTCAACATCCGGTAGAACGACTTGATGGCATAACTCAAGTAGCGGAAAATGAAAAACAGCTCCAGTACCAAACATATCTTATACAGGGAAAGCTGGATAAAACCAGGTTTGTCGAGGAATACATAGAAGAAAATCTTGCGGCAAACAGAGGTCATCTCAAAAATGGTGGAGGCCCAATAAACACCAAACGGGATCGACAGCACCGCCATTACCGGCAACAAAGCCTTGAAAAGAAAATCATAGAACCAGGTCTGCCCGATATACTCTCCCTTGTTCATCTTGGGCTGGATTTTTCTGAAAAACCTTTGCAAGTCAGCGTCATTTCTGATTTTCTCACCCTTCTCCGTGGCAATCTTGCGAACCAGACGACGAGACTCGTACATTTTGGCCAAATCATACAAACAGGTAAGGGTTTGGATAGCCGCCAGCTGTATCATCCACCATAACATAATCTGAACCGCCAGCAACACATAACCCAACCATGAAGCCACACACGACACTACCATCACGATGCACGACACCACCGTGTAGATCAAATCGCTGTCGGGCAGCTTGGCCACTTTTTTTCGCATCACCCTGAGCTGCCAAATGGTGAACAGCAACAGGATAGGCGGATAAATCAGGTTGACCAGATTGTTGGGAATCAAGATCATACGGAAGACAATCACCACAAAAGCCATAATCACAAACGGAGTGTACGAGCGCATACCGGCACGTATTTGTTTGTCGTCCAACCTGATCAGCAGCGATATCAAAATCACTTCCACCAGCCACGAGAAGAAAATCATCAGGTTGATGGCCATTCTCACGAAATTCTGTTTCACAAAGAACATGGCGATGGTGATGGAAATGGCAAAAATCACGAATCCGAAAGCCAGCATCACGAAAGGACGTTTGTTGTTTTCCTTGAAATAATTGCGCCATTTTTTTGGCAGCAACCAGCGCACGATGACATAACTGAGCAGACTGGCCACCAAAATATAAAACAGCATGAATATGCTAATACCCAAGACCACAGGGCCTCGCCATTCCGAACGCGTACCGAAAGGCTTGTATCTGCCGTCCACATCCTGTTTGGCTATAGCCATGTTGATCTTCAGTCTTTTCAAGGTTTGAAAATAATTCTGGCCGCCATTCGTAAAAATGTTTTTCTGGATATTCTCGTATTTCGACTGGGCATAATTGTACAATGTCTTCACCCTATTGCTCACCTTTTCATAGTGTTCCTGGTCTCGTTCCAAGTTTTCAAGCATCTTCACGTAGTTGTCGCGCAGGGCGGTGGCATAATCCACGCAGGCCTGGCGGTCTTCCAGTCCCTGCTGGTCCAGAATATACAGCAGGTTTTTGGCGGTGTCAAGCAACATTTTGGGCATAGAATTCCGAATCGAATCGGGTAAGCCGGCCAGCTCTCCGTTGGGCAACATGCGCGGGGGCAAGTTCTGCAAGGTCTGAATCAGAGCATCGTAGCGTTCTATCTCAGACTGAAGGCGCTCAATCATCTTGTTATAAGGCATATTGCGCTGTTTCAGCTGGTGATACTGCTCGGTGGCCGCTTGACAAGCGTAGGCCATGTCGAAGGTAAAATCGGCATTCTGCGAATACAACATCAGGGCTATCTGATTGCTGCTCTGCATCATCCTAATCAAGTTGGCATGCTGTTCCACATTGCGTTTCTCAATCATACCCATCAAAATCTGTTGCTGATTATAGGCATGTTCCAGCTCAGCGCGCAACACACCCAAAGTCTGGGGTAAATCCTTCTCCTTCAGCACCGCATGGGCCTGAAACACCGTCAGCACACACAGCAGAGCAAAAACTAATATCTTTTTCATACCTTTGATTTTTATCTATTGGATTTAAAATGAGTTGGCAAAAATACGAAAATTTAACAGAATTTTCGACTGACAATGATTTTGACATTTAAAAATATTGTATATTTGCATCTTATTATTGATAATAAAAAAACATAAATATCAACTAAATTCATTTATTACAAACTAAATTAAAACACTATGAAAAAATTTCTACTTATGTTCTTCGCTTTGTTTGCGATGGCTTTCTTCGCGAAAGCGCAAACACCAATTTTCACGGAGAATTTCGACAACGGGATGCCTTCCGGATGGACCCAGATTGATGCCAACAACGACAATCTAATGTGGGAACACAGCTCATCTCCCGTATCCTACTTTCCCTCAGATGTTATCCTTGCTGGCAATGGTCATAATGGATCTACTGGTTTTATCCTTTCAGGATCTTATAGTAACGTAACCAGTACAGCTATTACTCCTGACAACTGGCTGATCACACCTGCCATCAACCTGACAGGAATAGCCTCCTTGTCGTTCTGGGTATGTGGTCAGGATGCCAGTTTTTCCGCAGAACACTATGGTGTGTATATTTCCACCACCACAAACACCGACACCTCTGCATTCACCTTACTTTATGAAGCCACTATTGGTCAGACCCGTGAGCAAACAGCATGGGAAAACCATACTATCAACCTGTCCGCTTATAATGGCGAGACAGTATATATTGCTTTCCGACACTTCAACTGCTCAGACGAGTTCCTTTTAAATTTGGATGATGTGGAAGTTTCCCTTGTACCCTCCTCACCCGCCATTTTAGCCAACCCATCAACTGTTACAATGTCCGCCATGGTTGGAATCCCTGTCTATACAACCGTGCAGGTTGACGGATACAATCTTACCAGCACTATCACTGTCTCCACCTCTATTCCCTTTGGAGTTTCCACTGATGGCATCAACTATGGCACAACCGCTTCTCTTGCCCAAATTGGTGGCACTTTATATGTGCAATACTCCCCCACCACTGAAGGAACCGACAATGGAACAATTACGCTGACCAGCGGCACTACCAATGCCAACATCACGCTGACCGGCACAGCTCACAACTGCAATATCGCCCTGCCATATACTGAAACATTTGCCACCACCAGTAGCGCCCTTGACTGCTGGACATTAGTCAGCAATAATACAGCGAACGTTGGTGGTGTAAATGGCATGGGTTACTTGACCGTTGATGGTCGCGAAGTATTGCAATTCAGTTCTTATAACACTGCCTCCGATTACAACCAATATGCCTTCTCACCCATATTGAATGTCAGCAGCAGTGCAATCAATCTCCAAGTAAGCGTTGTCTACGGCACTCGCCCCTCTGACAATCTCTATTTTGGTTATATTACCCCCACCGATACCATATGGGATCCCACTCCATATAACACCAACAGTTCTTTCTCAACATATGACTGGGCAATTCATACTTTCGTCATTCCTACCACTGCTACCCAGTTGGCTGTTCATTACTACGGCGATTATCAATATAATGCATGGATTGACAATGTGGAAATCACCGAAATTACCTCAGACTACTGCTTCCCTGTCAACAACCTAACCGCCAACAATGTCACCGCTCACGAAGCAACATTGACATGGTCGGGCAATGCCAACAACTACACCATTTATAACATGGCCGACACTTCTTCAATTGTAGCCACTGTTAACGATACCACTTACACCCTCACAAATCTCACATCCAACACCCAATACAGCTTTGGAGTGGTTGCCAACTGTACTAGTGGCACCAGCAACATGGTTATCGTAAATTTATACACCCTGATTTCCTGTCCTGCCCCCACTGAACTTAATGTGACATACAACTCCAATGTCCCCACAGAAGTGACCCTGAACTGGACCGAGAACGGCACCGCTACCAACTGGCAGATTGTTCTCAACGGTGACGAGACCAATATCATTGATGTAAATCAAAAACCTTACACCCTCACTAATCTTGTCCCCGACTCTATCTATACCGTCAAAATGCGTGCTATCTGTGATGTTGATGATCAAAGTACATGGAGCAGCTCAACAAGCTTTGAGCCCACCAGCAAAACCGTTATCGGCTCGGGCAATGGCACCAACAACTTCTTGCCCACCTCCTGCTACTACAGTTATTCCTTGAATCAGCAGATATACACTGTCGCCGAATTAGGTAATGCCGGTCTCATAGAGAGCGTTGATTTTTATAATAACAGCAACACTGCTCGCACCCGTAACTTGTCCATCTATATGGTCAGCACAGCAAAAGACACTTTCGCAAGTGCCACCGACTGGATTAGCGTTACTCCTGCCAACCTCCAGTATAGCGGCAACGTCACTTTCGCTCCTAAGGCTTGGACCACCATTACTCTTGATGGTTTCGCATACGATGGCTTGAGCAATGTAGCCATTATTATTGATGATAACTCGGGATCCTATTCAAGTAGCACACAATTCCTGACTTTCGACGCCAATAACCAAGCTCTCAGTATACACAGCGACAACACCAACTACGATGTGACTGCTCCTGCTTATAATGGCACTGTAATGGATATCAAAAACCAGATCCGTATAGCCAAAGGCGACCTTATCGATTGCATGAAACCTGCTGGCGTTATCATCAGCTATACGGGTGGATTAACCGCCGAAGTGAGTTGGACTTCTGATGCTCCTTCTTTCAATATCAGTGTGAACGACGTCGTGACTAACAACGTCACCAGTCCCTACACTCTGACCGGTCTTGACCTCAACACCAACTATACAGTGTCCGTACAGGCTGTTTGCGACGCTTCCTCTACCAGTGCATGGACCAACCCCACCAGCTTCACCACTGATGCCTGCATGCCTGAAAACCAGTGCAATATCACCATCGTGGGTGCTGACTCATACGGTGACGGTTGGAGTGGCAACGCCATCAATATTATACAGGACGGTGTTACAATTGGCACTTTCACCGTTGCAAGTGGTTTTAATAACACCGAGACTTATTCCGTCTGCACCGGTGTTCCCGTAAACTTCAGCTGGGTTGAAGGCTCATACGCTGACGAAGCCAACTTCGAAATACGTGACGGTGGAAACACTGTTGTTTACACTGGCAATGGTGACGATTTGGTTGAAGACATCATATTCTTCACTTTGAACGATGCATGTCCAAGCTGTATGCCCGCTGCCGAACTGACTGTTGACGCTGCCACTGTAAACAGCATCACCATCAGTTGGACTGGCACTGCTGCAAGCTATGATATTTATAATGGTGAAGTCTTTGTGGCTAACATCACCAATACCACTTATACTTTCAATGGCCTCACCCCCGCTACCTCTTATGTGTTCAGTGTACAAGCCATCTGCTCAGTCGATGACAGTGCTGCCATAACCACCATCTCCACTATGACCGAATGTGAAGACATTACGACCCTGCCTTACCATGAAAGCTTTGACAATGGTTTAGCTTGTTGGAGCACTATTAACGCCAGCGCCGATGGTTTGCCTTGGTACTTCCTGGACGACAACACCTATGCCCATACCGGTAATGGAGCAGCCATTTCCTTCAGCTACTATAATTACGATGCTATACATGCCAATAACTGGCTGATTTCGCCTAAGTTTGTCCTGCCCACAGTAATCGACGACAGTCTTTCACTCAGCTGGTGGCACAGAGTAGATCCATATTATCCCTCTGAACTCTACGATGTGATGATTTCCACTACCACCAATGATACCGCCAGTTTCACCACGACATTGCTTTCTGTTTCTCCGGATAGTGTCGGTATCTATGTTCAGAAAATGGTTGACATCACGGCATACGCCGGCCAAGAAATCTATATCGCTTTCCACCATCACGACAGTTACAATGAGGACTTCTTGCTCATCGATGACATTGAACTGTTTGAGAGTAGCTATGAACCCCTCACACCTGACTCTCTGATTATCAATCTCACTGTCAACGATTCAAATCTTGGTAGCGTCACTCCCAACCCAGGCACCTATATTGTAGCTGAGAATGAGACTTTGATGATTACCGCTACGCCTAATGATGGAATCAGCTTCCAAGGCTATAGAGTGTTATGGAATGGTGTAATATTAACCAATATCCCCGCAGAAGCCAATCCTTTCCCATGTACTGTCTCTTCAGCTTTGATTCAACTTGGCGAGATCACCGTCATGGCTATGTTCTCTGATGGAACTGGCGCTCCCGACAGCTTGACCCTCATCGTCAATACTGATGATGCCACCATGGGTACTACCAACCCCACTCCCGGCACCTATAAATATGCTGTGGGTGACACATCTTACGTTGCAGCTATCCCTAACGACAACTATCACTTCCTTTACTGGATTGAGAGCCTATATATAGCTGGTACGGTGGTAATGAGAGACACACTCTCTGCCGATACAGTCTACTGCGCTATCACCCAAATGATGGCCAATATGACTTTAAGCCTTACAGCTTACTTCGAAGCTAACGAGGTGACTTATTACAATGTCAGCGTCACCAGCTCCAACGAAGAAATGGGTACTGTAAGCAGCGATGTTCCTCTCGGACAGGTGGCTGAAAACACCGTAGTGACCGTCACCGCCACTCCCGCTACAGGTTACGAATTTGCAAACTGGCTTGATGGTGAAGGTAACATTGTCAACGCCTCTAACCCCTACACCTTCACAGTAACCGAAGACATCACTCTCATTGCCAACTTCCAAGTTTGTATCGGTATCAACGATGTTGACGCTTCCAATGTCCTCATCTACGCTAACAACAGCACAATCTACGTTCGCGGTGCAGAAGGCCACGACGTATTCGTTTACGACATGAACGGCCGTTGCATATATCAGCATGCCGACGTCAACGAGACTGAAACTATCAGTATGTCAAGCGCAGGTGTCTATATGGTAAGAATCGACAATGCCATCTTCAAGAAAGTGGTTATCGTGAAGTAATACCATTAATACCTTATAATGTAAGAGGGTGACTAGAAATAGTCATCCTCTTTTTTTTTGTCCTGCGAATCTGATGGAAAATATATCGCCCTGACGACGCGTGCGAAGGCAAGGCCGACGGTTGGGGGAAACAGGCTTGTGCGGCTGCACTTACCGTCGGCTTGATTTTTTGGTAACTTTTTGATCATAGCAAAAAGTAACAAGAAAAATTTTGTATCTTTGCCAATTCAAAACGAAAAAACTATGTCAAAGAGAATATTGATAGCCACGGGCGGGGGCGACTGCCCCGGATTGAACGCCGTCATCAGAGGCGTTGTGAAAAGCGCCGCACGCGAAGAAGACTGGCACGTGTACGGAAGCATTGAGTCCTTCAACGGCATCCTGAAAGACAACGTGGAAGTGGTGGAACTGACGGAGAAGAGCGTGAGTGGCCTACATGTGAAAGGCGGCACCATCATCAAAACCACCAACAAAGGCGGCCCATTCTATTTCCCCGTCAAAAAAGACGATGGCACCTGGGTGACCGAAGACCGCTCGGAGCTGATGAAAAAAAGGCTGAAAAACATGGGCATCGACGCGGTTATCAATATCGGCGGTGACGGTTCACAAGCCATCTCTTTGGAATTAAGCAAGATAGGAATCAATGTGGTAGGCGTACCTAAAACCATCGACAACGATCTGTCGTCCACCGACTTCACCTTCGGTTTCCAAACTGCTGTGCAAATCGCCACCGAGTGCTTCGACAAGATTGTGACCACCGCCGAGAGCCACAGCCGCGTGTTCATCATGGAAGTGATGGGCCGCGATGCCGGATGGATTGCCCTGCATACCGCTATTGCCGGTGGGGCCGACGTGTGTATCATTCCCGAAATACCTTACGATCCATACAAAATCAATGAGAAAATAGAAAGCTGCTACCGCGAAGGGAAGGGCTTTTGCAATATCGTGATTGCCGAAGGAGCCAAAGCTCTCGACGGCAAAGTGACCGGCACCAACCCCACCGCTATCGGTGACCGCCATATCAAATTGGGTGGCGTAGGTGACAAACTGAAACAGGAACTGGCGGACCTTGGCATAGAACACGACATCCGCGTAACCGTATTGGGACACTTGCAACGCGGCGGCACGCCTATCGCCTTCGACCGCATTCTGGCCACCGAATTTGGCGTAAAAGCCTTCGAATTGGTGAAGGAAGGCAAATTCGGCAACATGGTAACCTACCGTCATCCGAACATCTTATATGTGCCTCTTGAAGAAGCCTTGAAGAAACCTCATCTGGTAAATCCCAACAAAGACTTTTTGGTTCACACCGCACGCCGCATCGGCGTATGCTTAGGGGACTGACAATGACAAATCATCAGAATTAAATATGCGAAAAGGGCTGTGGCAAAACCACAGCCCTTTTTCCTATCATGAAATCTACTAATATCAATTGGTACGGGAAATACAGGCCAGCTCCAATCGCCAGTGATTGCCGTAATCATCATCATACTCATAAAACAGTTCCTTCTTACTCAACTTTTTGATATCGGCCACATAATAATACCGCTGAGTTTTCAGTTTGAAATCCATCACCAGCTGTTTGCAGTTATTCTGGAAATGCCAATTGCCATAAACCGCCGACTGCATGGCATTTTCGTACCAAAACAGCACATCCACAATACCATCCATCTCAAATATATAATAGGTACCGGGGATATTAGCCAAATAATTGGACTCTGTAATCTGTGTCCCGTTCAGAAACACCCGCTCTAGATTCCAGTTTCCTGAGATGCGGTATTCCGGGGCCACAAAACTGATACCCGGCCCCTCCTTATAACGGCAAGACGTGCAGCAAACCACTGCCAAAGCCAATAAAACAATTATCCTTTTCATTGTTCCATTTTTTTTGCAAAGATAGTGAATTTTTCAATTAGCAAATTAGCAAATTGGTAAATGTGCCAATTGTTTTTATGGGCCGTAATTTGTGAGTTTCTTGTACTAAATTTAAAATTCATTTGCTAATTAACTAATTGACTAATTTGCTAATTATTTTTCGTATCTTTGCACGTCTTTATGCATTGCCAACTATGGATAAAATCACTTTGTTAGACAAGACTTTTGTCAAGTATATTTCTAAAAAGGAAATAGATGAGGCCACTGATCGTGTAGCCCAACAAATTAACGAAGACTACAAAAATGACATTCCCTATTTGATCGTCACTCTGAACGGTGCCATCTTTTTTGCTGTCGAGTTGATGAAAAGGCTGACCATACCCTGCCGTATGAGCTGCGTCAAGCTCTCCTCCTATAGCGGCACCACATCCACCAACCAAGTGAAGGAATTAATTGGGCTGAACGAAGACCTGACCGGACAGCGTGTGCTGATTATCGAGGACATTGTGGATACGGGCGTTACTTACGAGCACATGTACAAAATGCTGATGGACGCCCATGCCAAGGAGGTGCGCATAGCGACCATGTCCTTCAAACCAGACGCATACAAAAAAGATTTGCCTGTGCATTATGTGGCGATGAATATCCCCAACAAATTCGTGGTGGGCCATGGCCTCGACTACGACGGCTGGGGACGAAATTATACCGATATTTATCAATTGAGCGAATAAAATACAAGTAATATGAACAATCAATTCAACATCGTGCTGCTGGGCGCACCTGGCAGCGGCAAGGGCACCCAAGCCCCGAAAATCATGGAGAAATACGGACTTTTCCACATCTCCACCGGTGACATGTTCCGTAAGGAAATCGCATCTCAATCACCCATCGGCCTCAAAGCCAAGGGCATCATCGAACGCGGCGAGCTCTGCCCCGATGACGTTACGCTGGACATGCTGAACAGCTTCCTGTCCAAGCTGGGCGAATGCAAGGGCTATATCCTCGACGGCGTGCCCCGCACCATCGAACAGGCCCACATGATGGACGGCATCAACTACGACAAGCCCGTCAGCATTTCGAAGGTTATTTACATCAAGATTGAAGAAGAGGAAATCATCAAGCGCATCCTGAAACGCGCCGCTGAGCTGGGCCGTACCGACGACACCCCCGAGGTGGCCAAAAACCGTACCGCCCAGTACTTCAAGCTCACCCACCCGCTGATTGAATACTATCAGAAACAGGGCAAGCTAATCGAGATCAACGGCATGCAGACTATCGACGAAGTGTTTGCCGATATTTGCAAAGCCCTGGACAAATAAAAAAAAGGTGTGTTTTGAAACACACCTTTTTTTTACTACAAATTTTTATTGTTTTTTCTTGGTGATAGGAATATTATATTCTAACTTGAGGGATACCATACCGTTCAATTTGGCATAGGGAGCCGAAGTTGACAAAGATTTGGTTTGATTTTTGTTACTTAAAAGGTCTTCGTATTCCCAGTCTGGCATACCATTGGTACGGATTTCTTTATGGTAAACCTTTTCTGATTCAAAAACAATCCGAACCAAACTTGCTTCCAAACACATGCCAAATCCATTTTTCACTGAGAAACCGATAGCCAAGGTTCCATGAAATCCTTGCATTTTTGCATAATCATCATATTGGTTCCATGAATCCCACACTCCGCTGTAGTAACTTGTTCCCGTACCACCTGAATACGGCATTCCAGTTTCCAAATACGTACGTGAGACATCTACAAGAGCTCTCTTTATGCCAATAAGGTATCCCAATCTGATATCCAAATACGGCTGCACTTTTGTATCTGTTATGTACCAACGGAGGTTAGCGTATATTGGAAGTGATTGGAATGGTTTCGTGACAGTCGTCTTTCTGGTCATATTCATGTCGTTATTATACTCATAAGTCCAATAGGAGTACTGTCCCATAGCCATATGGTATCCCAAACCAATACCAACAGCAAGTGAATGATTAACTTGGTAGCCAAAATTCAAACCAATCATGCCCACAACCCCCGGAGAGTAAATGTTACCATTGCGATTTCCCAACATACCTCCGACACCAATTTCAGGGCGCAAATAGAAACCTTTCTCGCGAGTGAAATCTGTTTTGATTTTTTCTTTTTTTGGCTTTTCAGGTTTCTTCTTCACGGCCTCAACAACTTCTCCTTTTTGGGCCACCTGCAGTTGAACATTCTGTGAAAACACGCTGCTACTTATCAAGGACAAAGCAATGATAATGACTATAGTATTAAATATTCTTTTCATAACTTCTATTTTTCAATGGTAAATTTTGCTTCCTTAAGATTAACAGGAGTCACTTCTTTGACTCTTTTATGCTTGTGTTCAACCATCGGACACTCCTCATCTGAACAAACGCCATTCTGCATGCATGGGGGGAGCAAGATACCCTGCTTTGCCAATTCTTGTAAATTCAACTCATTTTCACTCATTCTAATAAGATCGAAATCTTCCTTATTAGCCTTGCGGAAATTCGAAAAACTTCCAGGATATCCGGTCAATTTCACCGTAATCAGGGTAAAGTCTTCAGATGTCTTGATATCAATCAACGGACAAACAATAATATCCGCATTGTTAGCAAAAGCAGCCTGTGTAAGAGTATATTTCTTCATGTACTGAATCGCCTCTGACGAAATGGGTGATTTAACATCTTCTTCACTCAAATTGTTAACGAATACTTGCTGATAAGTAATACGCTCATTATCCACTGTAATATCCGTCATCAATGGAGTTGTAAAACTCTTGCCCTGCGGACTCAAATAATAAGACATGCTTTCATTGTACTTTACGTAATGTGAAGTGGTTTTACACGACACAAACAGCGCGCTAATAAGCACCAATAGTAGAATTTTTCTCATATTTCCGCCCTGATTCGTGTCGGGCGCAACTTCAATAGGATTTCTAGTTCACTCAACCCAGCATTACACGAAATCCCACAATGCAATAGCTGTATTAGACATTATATAACCATTAGGAAACACCCCGTTTTCCCACTTTTATACTATAATATCAGAGTGATGGAAGTACTTTTAGAAAAAAATTCCCATGAAACAACAGTGCAAAATTATGAAATTATTTGATATGACAATCAAATCTGTCGTTTTTTTTTTATTTTTTTTTGAAAAAAATGATTACCTTACACTGATCAACAATGATTATTTACTTCTTCTTCGTAAAGAACCATCCATTCTGCTCTCTTTTTTCCCGCAGGTCACGGGCTACGTGTACCTTCTCGCCGGTGTAGGGGTCGAAGCCCAAATAATACATGGCAGTGGAATAAGTCATGGGCGTGGGTGTGAAATCCTGTACTTGCTCCGTCATCAGATGATTCTGATGCGATAACTTTGACAACTCCTTCATATCCTGCATGGTACACCCCGGATGTGAGGAAATAAAATACGGTATCAGCTGCTGGTTCTTGCCCGACTGTCGATTGGCTTGGTTGAATTTCTCCAGAAAACGATGGAATTGCTCAAACTCGGGTTTGCGCATCTTCTGCAGCACATGGGAGGCGGTATGCTCCGGTGCCACCTTCAGTCGCCCTGATACATGATGGTTCACCACCTCGCGGATATAGTCGCTCAAGCCATTTTCCTTGTCGGTCTGCGCATCGCTCAAAAGCATGTCGTAACGGATACCGCTACCAATAGTGATGTGTTTCACTCCCTTGACTTTAGCCGCTTTCCGATAGAGTTCTATAACCGGTTTATGATTGATATTCAGATTTTTACATACCTTCGGAAAGATACAGGAAGGACGCGGACAACGCTCGCACAGTTCGGGATTCTTGCCCCGCATACGGTACATGTTGGCCGACGGACCTCCCAAATCGGAGATGTGCCCTTTGAAATAGTCCCGCTGTGCCAAGTCCTCCACCTCAGCTAAAATAGACTTTTCAGAGCGTGAGGCCACATACTTGCCCTGATGAGCAGCGATGGCGCAGAAACTGCAACCTCCAAAGCAACCCCGATGGATATTGATGGAGTTCTTGATCATCTCAAAAGCCGGAATCGCTCCACGCTTCAGATATTTGGGATGCGGAGCGTTCATCATCCGGTCGAAAAAGGAAAATTGGTCCATTTCCTCCTCTGTGGGCGTATCGTATGGCGGATTAATCACCAAGAAATTATTTTCGCAAGGTTGAATCAGCGTCCGCTGCCGACGCTTGTTGCTTTCTTTTTCGAACAGCACAAAATCCTCGGCGTATTTCCGTTTGTCTTTTTTTTCTTCTTCAAAAGAATGCAGAAAAACAGTTTCCGCACTTCCCCGATAAGCCTCCACCTCGGATCTCATATAGCCGATTTGCGGAATATCGAGCAGTCGCGAACGCCAGTCGCCCTGCTCTATCGCCTTTGCCACCGCCATAATCGGCCTTTCTCCCATACCATATATTAATATATCCGCCCCACTCTCCTGCAAGATAGACGGTTTGAAACTGTCGCTCCAATAATCGTAATGGGCCAGACGGCGCATCGAAGCCTCTACCCCACCGATGACGATGGGCACATCGGGGAACAACTGCCGCACAATCTTCGAATACACAATGGTCGCATAATCAGGCCGAAAGCCCGCCTGTCCGCCAGGTGTATAGGCGTCATCGCTGCGCAAACGCTTGAAGGCGGTGTAATGGTTGACCATCGAGTCCATGTTGCCGGCAGTGATGCCGAAGAAAAGCCGCGGTTTACCCAGTTTCTTGAAATCGCGAAGGTCGTCCTGCCAGTTCGGTTGCGGCAGAATGGCCACCCGATAACCCCGGGCCTCCAACGTACGTCCTATGACCGCAGCAGCGAACGAGGGATGGTCCACGTAGGCATCCCCTGAAATCAGGACCACATCCACCTCGTCCCAGCCGAGATAGTCCAGTTCTTTCTTCGTTATCGGCAAAAAATGTTTCATCATGCAAAAATAACACATTTTTTGAAATCACCTAATGACGAATAGCGAAAAACAAATTTATATAGTTTATAATATTTTTATTTTATGTTGTATAATATTATATTTATAAAATCGTTTAATATAACATGCACGAAAGATGTGCCGAAGGCACGACATCCGCACAAGCACGATAGTGCCTTTGTAAGATACGTAGAGACGCATACCCTCCCCGTGTCGAAGACACGATATCCTATTAACCCCTCACAAGCGACGAAGTCGCGCAGTGTGGGGCACACGACAAGCAACCCCAATCCCGCGTGCCGAAGGCACGACATCCGCACATGCACGATAGTGCAAGTCCTAGGTACGAAGATGTGCAAGCAACACACGCATGCCGAAGGCACGACAGTGCATGTCCAAGGCACGAGGATGTGCAAGCAACACATACGTGTCGAAGACACGGCATCCTATTAACCCCTCACAAGCGACGAAGTCGCGCAGTGTGGGGCACACGACAAGCGACACTAGTCCTGCGTGCCAAAGGCACGACATCCGCACAAGCACGATAGTGCAAGTCCTAGGTACGAAGATGTGCAAGCAACACATACGTGCCGAAGGCACGACAGTGCATGTCCAAGGCACGAGGAAGTGCAAGCAACACATACGTGTCGAAGACACGACATCCTATTAACCCCTCACAAGCGACGAAGTCGCGCAGTGTGGGGCACACGGCAATCAACCCTAACCCTGCGTGCCAAAGGCACGCTACAATCACAACATAAAACTTAAACTTATGAGTTACACAACATCTTATTATCACATCGTCTTCCGCACCTTTCGCAGCGAAATGACAATCTCAGCAGAGTATGAGCGAGAGCTATATGCCTACATATATGGCATTGCCAAAAATCTCCACTGCCAAACCTACCGTATAGGCGGTATGCCCGACCATATTCATCTTTTCGTATCACTACCGTCTACATTGTCGTTGGCATCTTTTGTACAGCGAGTGAAGACCGACAGTTCCAAATGGATGAAAGCCAACGCTCACTTTCCAAACTTTCGCGGCTGGGGTCACGAATATGCTGGCTTCAGCTATAATCTTCATGACAAAGACAAAATAGTAAACTATATCATTCGACAAAAAGAGCACCATCAACGATTTTCCTTTGCAGAAGAATATAGAGCTTTCATAGAGAGCAATGGAATACCTATCGACAAACGCTACTTCCTGCAAGACAAGTAGTAGCGTACCTTCGGCACGCTGGTTTTCCACACACACCACTCTACCCCACACTACGCGCTGACGCGCTTGTGAGGGTTAATAGGATATCGTGCTTTCAGCACGCATCAAAGTAGATATCACACAGCAGACATCGCAGCATATGTCTCACCGCACATCAAAGACCCTAAACACAAGAAATCCAGCTTGTATCAATTGAGTGCCGAAGGCACGACATCCGCACAAACACGACAGCGCCTTTGTAAGATACGTAGAGACGCACACCCTCCTCGTGTCGAAGACACAACATCCGCACATGCATGATAGTGCATGTCCAAGGCACGAGGATGTGCAAGCAACACATACGTGTCTTCGACACGATATCCTATTAACCCCTCACAAGCAACGAAGTTGCGCAGTGTGGGGCACACGACAAGCGACACTAGTCCTGCGTGCCGAAGGCACGACATCCGCACAAGCACGATAGTGCAAGTCCTAGGTACGAAGATGTGCAAGCAACACACGCGTGCCGAAGACACGATAGTGCAAATCCAAGGCACGAGGATGTGCAAGCAACACATACGTGTCGAAGACACGACATCCTATTAACCCCTCACAAGCAACGAAGTTGCGCAGTGTGGGGCACACGGCAATCAACCCTAACCCTGCGTGCCAAAGGCACGCTACAATCACAAAGTAAAACTTAAAAATTCGAATTAAACCACATCGCATTTCCCGTCTATAAACAAGATGATATTAATACCCTTTTCATCAGTTTTTTCCTCAAAAAAAATTTCTTATAAATATATGTTGATGATAACGAAAAAAATTGTACTTTTGCACCCCGAAAAAGAATTGTAACAAAAAAGTTTAAAAAGAGAAATTTATTATGTACTTATCAACAGAAGTTAAACAGAAGATTTTCGCAGATTACGGACAAAGCCAAGTTGATACCGGCTCACCTGAAAGCCAGATCGCTCTTTTCACCCACCGTATCAAACACCTTACGGAACACATGAAAACCAACAAGAAAGACCTTGTTACAAAACGTTCCTTGATCGCTCTCGTGGGTAAGAGAAAAAGAATGCTCGAATACTTGAAGGAACAAGACATCGAACGCTACAGAGCTATCATCAAGAAGTTAGGTTTAAGAAAATAATTTGCACCGCATAATGTAAAAATGAAAGGCAATTTCTTCCAAATTGCCTTTCTTGCTATTATTTTATGCTCAGTTTTATCATTTTAAAGAAAGAAAACAATGTTAGGAATAAATACAACTTTTGACTTGGGTGACGGCCGTCAGGTGACGATTGAGACCGGCAAGTTAGCCAAGCAGGCCGACGGCTCCGCTGTCGTGAAAATGGGCAACACCATGCTGCTGGCTACCGTTTGCTGCAAGAAAGACGCCGCCGAGAATGTGGACTTCATGCCACTGCAAGTCGAATATCAAGAAAAATACGGAGCCGTTGGTCGTTTCCCCGGCGGTTTCTTCAAACGTGAGGCCCGTCCCTCTGAATATGAAATTCTGATTGCCCGTCTCGTTGACCGCGCCCTCAGACCTTTGTTCCCCAGCAATTTCCACGCTGAAACACAAGTGTTGGTTACCCTGATTTCCGGTGACACCAACAACCTGCCCGATGCCTTGGCCTGCTTGGCAGCCTCTTCCGCATTGGCAGTTTCCAACATTCCCTTCGAAGGTCCTATCTCCGAAGTGAGAGTGGGTCGCGTGAATGGTCAGATGCTGATTAACCCCACCGTGGAGCAGATGGAGAACTCTGACATCGACATGATTGTAGCCGCTTCCATGGACAACATCATGATGGTAGAAGGCGAGATGAAGGAAATCTCCGAACAGGATATGGTGGATGCGCTGAATTTCGCCCACCAGGCTATCAAAATCCAATGCCAAGCCCAGTTGGATCTGGCAGCTAAGGTAGAAAAAGCCAATCCAAAACGCGAGTACTGCCATGAGCACAACGATGAGGAATTACGCGAACGCGTAAATAAAGAAACCTACGACAAGGTTTATGCCATCGCCAAATCTTTCATGGGCAAACACGAACGCAACGATGCTTTCGACGCTGTTTATGCCGAATTTCTGGAAACCATTCCCGAAGAGGAACGCGAAGAGAAAGAACCCATGGTGCAGCGTTACTACCACGATGTTCAGTATCACGCCATGCGTAATATGATTCTGAATGACCGCGTACGTCTCGATGGCCGTAAGATGGATGAAATCCGTCCTATCTGGATTGAGACCGACTACCTGCCCTCAGCCCATGGTTCAGCCATCTTCACCCGTGGTGAAACCCAGTCACTGGCTACCTGTACCCTCGGTACCAAGTTAGATGAGCAGGTGATTGACGGCGCCATCATTGAAGGCACTAACCGCTTTTTGCTCCACTATAACTTCCCGCCGTTCTCAGTGGGTGAAGTGAAGCCCATCCGTAGCACCGGCCGTCGCGAAATCGGTCACGGCAACCTGGCCAACCGCGCCCTGAAGCCGATGATTCCGTTTGACGACCCCGATTTCCCCTATACCGTGCGTATCGTTTCCGACATTCTGGAATCCAACGGTAGCTCCTCCATGGCTACAGTTTGCGCCGGCACACTGGCCCTGCTGGATTGCGGTGTGAAGATGAAGAAACCCGTTTCAGGTATCGCTATGGGTCTGATTACCGACGAAGAAACTGGCAAATACGCCATCCTCTCCGATATTCTGGGTGATGAAGACCACCTCGGCGACATGGACTTCAAGGTTTGCGGCACCGAAGACGGTATCACCGCCTGCCAGATGGATATCAAGATCAACGGTCTTTCCTCCGAAAGAATGGCCGAGGCATTGGAACAGGCCAAGAGAGGCCGTCTGTTCATCCTGAACAAAATCAAAGAGGCCATGCCCGCTCCGAGAGAGGATTACAAGCCTTTCGTGCCGCGTATCGTCCAGATGAAGGTTCCGAAAGAATTCATCGGCGCTATCATTGGCCCTGGTGGCAAGATTATCCAGGAAATGCAGCGTGAGACCAACACCACTATCAATATCGAGGAAGTGGGCGAATTTGGCGTGGTGGATATCGCCGCCGCCAATGTCGATGACATCAACGCAGCTGTTGCCAAGATCAAGGCTATTACCCAGGTTCCTGAGGTGGGCGAAACATACAAAGGTGTGGTGAAGAGCATCCTGCCCTTTGGCGCATTCATTGAATTCCTGCCTGGCCAGGACGGTATGATGCACATCTCCGAGATGGAATACCGCCGTTTGGAAAGCTTCGACGGCATTCTTTCCGTTGGTGACGAAATCGAGGTGAAGTTGATCGCCATCGACGAAAAGACCGGCAAGTACAAGCTGTCTCACAAGGCCCTGCTTCCCAAGCCGGAAGGTTATGTGGAGCCCGAACGCAAGCCGAGACCCAGCGGCAATGGCAACGGTGGTAACCACAATGGTGGTCCCCGTGGCAACCATCCCAGAGGTCCGAGAAAAGCCGAAAACAAATAATTCTCAATAAAAAAAGGAGGTTGGTTTCAACCTCCCTTTTTTTATACCTTAAAAGTGTCGTAGACACTTCACGCACCGTTAGGTGCAATTAACACCCTACAAACAACTGGGATTACTGACATGTTGCATCTTTGATGCCGTAATCATTCAGGCAATGACGAATGCACTCAGTCAGGAGTGCAGGGCTTGGTAGAATTGCGTTGACCATACACCCCATTCGCACGCCAGAGGTGTGCGGGCAAAATAATGGTAAATTGCGGAACCCTTCTGCCCGCAGACCTAAAGGCCTGCGAAAATATTAATGCGACATTCCTTTTCTACCAAGCCTTGCAGTCCTTCAGGACTGCAAGAATACCTCCTGTCGCAATACACATGGGCAATACCACACAGTGTGGTGAGCACACAAGCCGTATAGGCCAACGAAGCTTAATATTAATGATACAGGCTACCCTTTGCTTTGTAAAACGCATCCACCATTGCATATAGTTTGCCAGTAAACTGGTCAAGAGTCATGCTTCTTCGCTGGGCCTCTTTGATAGAACACACACGAGGGCCAACAGAATCGCTAACTTTTTGGATTTCAGGTTCTTCTTGTGAATATTTATGTTCCATGACAGTCTAATAATTTCTTTTGCAAAGATACACATCTTCTTTTAAACCTTGCAAGTTTTTCTCCTAAAATTACAAAGAACATTCTGTTTGTTTTTTAATCATTCTATAGGACGGACCATGCTCTCGATAAAGGCAATCTCCTACTACACGCTCACCAATGCCTCAATGGGCACCGTGCTATCCATCAGACCGATACGGGTGTCGGAGGCGTGGCGATTTTGGCATAACACGATTTGAATTAATTGCACTTTGGAAAGTGCTCTTTTATTATTTTATTGCACTTCTAAAAGTGCAATATTGAAAATGTTATTGTTGTTTACAAAAACAAATTATCGGCAATTATTTTGATTTATTGACGAAAATTTGTGTGTCTTGGGCACCCACAAAAAAAGGATGAATATGTATGACACATTACATATAGACAAGTTATATAACACATTGTTTGATAGGGTACAAATAACATCCAATTAGATTGCGGATTTCTATCGGAGCTACTCTCCTAGCATTCCAACTTCAACAATTCGATGGAAAATTCACTCTCTTGTTAACAAGGGGGATATATTCTATTGGGCGTGAGCATAAAAAAGCAGTAGTTTTATTTTATGGATAGGTACTGCATTATGAAATTGGGAGAATATATATTAATTTCAAAAATCGATACTATATGATGCGCTGTTATTTCCGCTTGCTTTTATTGCAAATGGACCACCGTTTTTTGAAACTTCAATTTTATCAGTCGCAGTTCCTTTTTCATTTTTTACATATGCATTAAAACCTTTTTTAACTGGTCCAATTGTTTCTGTCCAGTGGCGAGTTTGGTAATTCATAAAACTTCCTGTTCCATTTACATCTGCATATTTAACATCGCTAAAAATATAAGGATATGTGGCTGATACAGTATATCTGACATAATATTCTGAATTATCAGAAGGATTGTTATAGTCTTTACTGTTATCTTTTTCACATGATACCATAAATAATGCAACTATTATGGTTGCAAAAAGGGCAATTTTATTTTTCATATAACACTATTTTTTGCTTCGCAAAATTACAAAATAAATCAATATCCTAAATTTCACCTTCAATATTACATCAAACTCCCAATAAACCCAACAAACCCCTCAATATTTCCCTCCACACTGGCCTGCTCTAATGCCGACATATATTCTTGCCGACGCTCCACTGGGATTACGACCCAGGGGTAGCCGGCTGTCACTAATTGGCTGTTCATCACGAATCGTGCGGTGCGGCCGTTGCCATCCATGTAGGGGTGGATATAGACAAAGAAGAAATGCCCTAAAATCGCACGCACTAACGCATTTTCTTCTTCCATCATCAAATCCGACAAAGCACTCATCGCATCCAACAAAGCATCCGGATTCAACGGAGTATGCTTGGAATTCTTGATGTACACCTGATGTCTGCGGTACCCTACCAAATCCGAAGCCTTCACAATGCCCGCACGGATGCACGGCTCAAACAGCTGGAAGTGCCAGTCTTGATGTCCTTTTACGTACAATTGTGCGGGTGCCTGCCCAGAAAAGCAGTCGGCCACACCCTGCTTCAACAGCTCGTATGCCTGATAATATCCACGGGCGGCTAACGCATTTCTGCGCTCCTTATCTGCCTCGTCTTTCTCAGGATCCCAGTTTCCACTCCGAACTCGTTCCAATAGTCCTTCCGTAATCTTATATCCCTCTATCGACAAAGAGTTGTAACTGTCTTTCACATAAGTCGCATCCATCATCGCCAATACTGATGCCGCATCCTGTTGAACAGGTTTCACTTTCATTTTCTTCAGCACCACCTTCCGCATCTGCATCCACATCAGGCGGATACGCGATGCATACGGCGAAACCGCAAAAGTCTCCAACCGCACATTTTCCTCAAACGGATTCTCTTCCGTCACCGTATGCCCCACCTGGCGCATCATTCGCAACAGCTCGTCTGCCTTCTCCTCCCGGCCGATGGAGCGCAACGCACCTGCCACACGTCCCGACCGGGTAGTGTGCCCTCCGTCAATGGCCGCCGATACAAGTGGCGAAATTTCCCTCAGACTTGCCAGACAGGTTCGCGCCTCCAACGCTTCATGCCGATAATAATCGGGACCCACCATCAACAAAGCATATTCCATCGGATACAAACGCACCCCATAGCGAGGTTCTCGTTCCACTTCCGGCGGCAAAGATGCCTTGATGTCCACAAGTGAAGTTCCAAAGGGCATTTGCAGGATGTTGTTTGTCCCCAACTCGCTACGCACTATCAACTGCTTGGGGATCACCGTATTTCCACTGTAAAAATAAAGTGACAGTTCTGGAGAAAGACACCATTTACCATTGAACCTATTGTCTAAATAAGCCGTAATGAAGCTCCAGTACGACACATACCATACTGTAGAATCACCCTCACTCCCAGGCGACGACGGAATATACCATCCTTTGATGACCATTTGCAGATACCCATTGTTCACCAACCGCTCCGTGTGTGTCCGTCCTAATGTATCCGCTCCATGAATCACCAAATTGTCCCCATGGGCATCCTGATACTCCTTCAGTGCCTCCAGCGACTCTGCTAATTTCTCCTGTATTGTTGCCATGATATATCCTACTCTTTCTATTAGTTTATGTTGTCCTTTTTTATTAGTTTGTGCTGTTTTGTAATGATTAGTTTATATTATTTTGTAACTATTGGCTTGTGCTTTCCAAAGGCTATTGGTTGATATTTTCTTGTAATTATCGGACAATATTTTTCTTTTATTAGTTTTTATTGTATTACTATTATTAGTTTTTAACGTTTTAGTATTATTAGTTTTTGACGTTGCAAAGATACAAAACATTTCAATATCACACATATAGACACTTCTTTTTTTTGGAACTATTTCTTATAGTTTTGTTGACATTATACGGATACAGGATGGTTTTCCGCATCGGCTAAGATGAGTTCGTTCCGCGGTGGTTTGGTTTAGTGCTTCGGGGCAAGTTTATAGCGCACCGCGGAGGAGAGCACAGGCTTTCACTACCCCAGATTACGCTACGCTCATCTGGGGTTAATAAGATTTTGCCTCTTCGAGGCAACGAGCGAAGCGCAGTGTAGTAAGCGCGCATGCCACGCAATCATACAGCACGACAATCACACAAGCGACGCAGTCGCTTGTGTGGGGTATGTAGCAACCCTCACTGCCCTGCGTGTCGAAGACACGCTACATAGGTAAAATAAGGAATTTAGTGGTATAACAAACTATGCACCGCATCACAAACGAAAATGATTTTTTGGCTGCTTTTATCAAGAACCTCTTCGTAGGCGAAATGAAAATCCTCGCAGAGAAAATCCTGCCAGTTGTTTGTTATCCACTCGCGTTTCCACCGTGCCTTGGGGTAAATGAAATAGTAATCACCCAAAGAATTAAGTGAGGCTATTAGTCTCTTCTTTTTGGCCATGACAGTTTCCTCTGACAATGTAATATGCCTGTTCATAGCAACAAGATAGAAATTATCTATCGCATTTACAACTGTATCATCAACAATTACTTTCATTACTTACCGTGAAAATGATCATGGATGAGTTCTGTCAGATGGGTGTCAAGTTCGTCCAGCGTCATACTTCGTTCCAATTCCTCATCAGTAATTGTTCTCAAAGACTTTTGTGCAGAAGCATCATATGATGCACGAGGTTCATTAACCTCCTGTATTTCAGTATATTTTATAGGGTAATCTTGTGCCATAACATTCTGTTTTCTTCCACTGCAAAAATACATAATTTTTTTGGATAACAAACAAAACTCCTTGATTTTTTTATCAAAGAACACAAATTATTTATTATTAAATACATAATTATCGTATCGTATGCATCACATTTGCGACCTCTTCATCCATTACTTCCCTATCTCGGCCGTCGGCTCCTTTCGGTTACTGTATAGTGCGACGATAATCACCGCACTGAATATCAAGACGATTCCGAAAGCCAAACGGACGGTGAACACCTCTCCGAACAGGAACACCCCGATGAGCACCGCAGTGAGCGGCTCCAGCGCCCCCATGATGGCAGTGGGTGTAGAGCCGATGTACTTGGCCGCATACACCATCATCACCAAGGCGAGAATGGCAGGCACCACCGCCAACCAGCCCACATAAAACCAGCTGGTAGCATTGGCAGGCACTTGCAGTCCCTGTCCGGTACACAACGACATCAGCAGATTGCCCAGGGCACAGTATATCAACACATAAAAATTAATCTTGAAAGACGACATCTCCAAGTGGGCACGGTTCATCACAATAATATAGATGGCGTAAGTAAGCGCGGAAATCAGCACCAGCAGCACACCCAGTGCCGACAGCCTCCCACCATCGGGACTCCAGTACAGCAGCATGACCCCGACAAACGACAGCACAATCGCTGACACCGTGGACCATGTGAGCTTTTCTTTGAAGAAAACAGCCATAATGACCGCGGTCAACACCGGATACACAAAAAGCAGAGTGGAAGCCACACCGACCGCCATCAACTGGAAACTGACATAGAGCGTGATTGACGAGGCCCAGAATAGCAAACCCAAAGCACTTAAGGTGGCAAACTCCTTCTTGCTAACAGCCAGTTTCTCCTTCCGAAACAGCATCACCAAAGCAATGATGATCCATGCCAAACCAAAGCGCCACAAAAGCACATTGTTCGGGGTCATGCCCTCTTCGTACAGGCGCGCACCCAAAGGATTGGTACCGTAGCAAACCGCAGCACCAATCCCGCATAAAGTGCCAAAAAACTTTTTGTTTTTACTGATAGATATTGTCTCCACGAAATCTACAAATGATTATTATCGTATTAACCAGAATATTTCCCGCAATTATTGAGTCATTAATTTTAATGGACTAAATCATATACTCCCTCATATCCAAACTCATGATACGGTCAAAAGCCTGTAAATTTTCCGTCTCAATCTTCAGGAAAACGGTAGCTGCCACGCCAGAGGTTTTGTCGGGCACCAAGCGCACATCGATGACATCATGGAAGTCGGCGCTGAATTTCTCAGCATTAAAAGCCTTATCCTCACAGCCCGACGGCAGGTCAAGTACGGTAAAAGCGTATGTGAGATTTTCCTTATCCTTCCACATCTCCTCTTTGGAAACACGCCGGCCCTTCAAGAACGAGAGCATCGGATGCTGGCCGCTGATAAACACCTGCAACTCATTCAGGCAGAAACCGGTGAAGCGCAACGGATTAATCTCAATCGGCACCGCCTTCTTTCCATCGTAACGGAACTCAATATGCATAGGGAAATTTTTCAAATGCAATGTCGCATTGAGGTTCGTAAGAAAAGTGGTAAAGGGAGTCTCATACTTGTCGAACAATCCTTTGTTGGTCATATACAAGCGGTCGGAAGTGTCAGACTCATCCATAAATTTGTGATGGAAGATATTCAGTATCACTGGGTTCTCGTTTTCATCATAATAAGCATCCACCGCATATTCCTCACCATGAATGTATTCCTCAATCAGGAAGCGGCTTTTACCCACCACAAATTCCGGAAAATCAGCGCCAGCTTTCGCAAAGTCACTCACCAGCATTGCAACAGCCGCTTTATATTCCTTCGGATCATGCACCACAAACACACCCTTGCTCAGGAAACCCACCGACGGCTTGATAACACATGGGAACACGATACTATCCGTATCCAACTGTTCCATCTCATTAATATTCAATTCCTTAAAAAAGAAGTCCGGATAGATGTCACGGCAAATTTTTCTGAACGCATTTTTATCTTTCACGATGGAAATGCTATCCAGAAAGCGTTTATCCTCAATATGCTCATAAATCCAGCCCAAAGCGTTTTCAGACACCGTATATAACTTACCAGTCTTTTTATACTCAGCGGCAAATTCAGCATCCGAAAGCACCACGCCGTTGGAAACGCGTTTTTCCGACATTTCGTTTTTCAGCACAGGAATACGGTTTTTTTCCAGTGTCTCAACCATTAAATCTGACGCAAAAGGTCTTTCTAAAATTACCATAATAAATGTAGTGTTTAAATTAGTTATTTTGATATTCAATTACTTATTTCAAATCGTCTCCATACTGTGGCTTCAGCCCTTTCCCCTTTGGGGGTTTCGGATAGCGACGGGCACGTTTAAGAGCATCGGCCAATATCCACTCTATCTGCCCGTTGATGCTGCGAAACTCACTGGCAGCCCACTTCTCCAAGGCCTCATAAACCTCCTCATCAACTCTCAAAGCGAAACTTTTCTTCATATCTTAGTTTGTATATGTAACGATAAGTGTGTCGTGGTGAGTGAAGTCATTAATCTCGAAATTGTAATAATCGTGAGGTGTATAAAATCTGTTCAGCGTATCCTTGTCTTTGTTGGTTAAGATACAGTAGTCAACCAGCAACTGGTTATCGCAGTCAGAAACAAAGACCCTAGGCATTCCATCATAATCGAAACGGAACGGCACATCAGAATAAAACATCTTGTTGGCTAAACAGGTAAAGATTCCATCAGGATATACCTCTTTCACCATCTCAGAACTCTCCCACACCGGATCGTAGTGCATATACACATCCTTCATGTCAAATCCCAATGAGGGCAGCAGTTTACGGTATTCTGCGGAATAATAGCTGATACAATTGGTATCTTCTACCAAATTGCCATCCGCATCGGGCCCATATCTATGCAGCCCGTTAAAGCCTGCCACCAGATAGATGCGCCACTCGCTGGCATCATGCTTGGCATAGAAGCTTGCAATCTCGTTTTGCAGATGTTGGCGGCAGGGCTTGCATAAGATATCGAACCAATATACCACCTTCTTGTGTGTGGTGTCGCCTTTGACCAGTTCTACTATCTCGTCAGTCGTCATCAACTGGGGTTCCTGTTGCCTGGCCTGTTCCATCGTCAGTACATCGCCATGCTCCTCCTCCTCATGGCCTCGACCGCCACAGCTGCACAACAGCATTAGCGACATAATGGTAACAGCAAAAAACACAATTGTACGATTCATAACGAACAATTTTAATTATACAGCGTTCCAGTATTGATTACCGGACTGGCGCTCTCATCGGCACACAGCACCACCAACAGATTGCTGACCATGGTAGCTTTCTTTTCCTCGTCCAATTCCACAATATGGTCGGCACTGAGTTTCTTAAGGGCCAAATCCACCATCGAAACAGCACCTTCCACAATCTTCTCACGGGCAGAGATAATGGCATCGGCCTGCTGACGGCGCAGCATCACGCTGGCAATTTCGGCAGCGTAGGCCAAATAGTTGATGCGAGCCTCAATCACCTCGATACCAGCAATATCCAAGCGGCTGCGGAGTTCCTCTTCCAGACGCTCGTTGATTTCCTCACCCCCGCTGCGCAAGGTAATCTCGTTGCTTTCCTTATCCATATTATCGTAGGCGTACATACCCGCCACTTTACGCAAAGCAGCGTCGCTCTGCACATTCACAAAACTGTCGTAGCCGCTCAGCAGGTTCTGGTTGGAAGCAACCGCTTCGCTTGAGGCAGCACCCTTCATCTGGGCGTTGATGGCAATCACCTTCGCCATAGTGCTTTCTTTGCTGATGTCGATGTTGAAACTAGCCTTATAGGTGTCTTTGATTTTCCACACCAATACCAGACCAATCATAATAGGATTGCCGTTTTTGTCGTTCACCTTGATGGGCGGCACATCCATATTGCGGGCACGCAGCGACAGTCTGCGTTTTCCATAGAAAGGATTCAGCCAGAAGAAACCGTTTTCGCATACGGTACCGCTGTATTTTCCAAAGAAAGTCAGTACCCGCGACTGGTTCGGCTGGATGATGGTAAAGCCTATACAGTGCAGCATATACACCACACAAATAAGGAAAAGCGACAGAGCAATCATTCCATCTTTGTCGTTGATTACCGAATTGACCATCAGAGCAATAGAACCCACCAAAATTCCCAGATTAATCAAAAGATGCAGAAAACCATTGTTGATAAAACTCATCTTTTTTACATACTCTTTTGTTTCCATTGTTTCCATTTTTTATTGATTTTTGTTGATGTTGATATGATATTATTTTGATATTATTTTGACGGCAAAAATACAAAAAATTTTGTTCGGTAAACAAAGTTTGTCATTTTTTTCATTTCTCCATTGGTGCGTTAAAAAGAACCGGAATTATCCCATTTGGTCTTGTATTTAATCACAGCTACCTCATGTTTTTTTGCCTCTGCTGAGAGGTATCACTTCCGCGGTGTGCATGTTCAGTGCTACGTTGCATGTTCAGAACGCACCGCGGCAGAGGATGACGTATGCATTCACTACCCCAGATTACGCTACGCTCATCTGGGGTTACTAAGATGTCGTCTCTTCGAGACTATGATGTCGCAGGCTGTAAGCCTACAAGGAGCATAGCCCGGGGTAAGGTGCGAGGTACGAGCACCGCCACCCCGAGGATGAGAACATTCCGTGTATTTGTTCGCGTCGCGAGGGTCGCATGCACCGAAGCACACCATCTGACTGACGCGAAAGGGAAAAGCTATAGCTGATGCTATAAATCTCTCGCCATAAATTTATAATTCAACAAGACTACAGAGAATCATGTCAAAACAAATTGTTTCCGAAGCAAATATTTTGTATCTTTGTAAAATAAATTAACCGCAATCATTTTATAGAAATCATACCAATCATGCACAAGATCCTTTTTATTTGTCACGGAAATATATGCCGCAGCCCGATGGCAGAGTTTGTAATGAAAAAACTGGTCAAAGACGCAAGAAGAGAAGCTGAGTTCGAGATTGCCTCGGCAGCGACCAGCACCGAGGAAATCGGCAACCCCGTCTATCCACCCGCCAAGCGGAAACTGGCGGAGCACAACATAGGCTGCGCCGGCAAAACTGCCCGACAAATCACCCGGAAAGACTATGAATACTACGATTATATCATCGCCATGGACCACAACAACCTGCGGAACCTGCACCGCATGCTGGGTGATGACACACAACACAAAATTTCGCTGCTGATGGACTACACCTCCCGTCCCGGCGATGTGGCCGACCCTTGGTACACAGGCGATTTCGAAGCCACTTGGCAAGACGTGCTGGAGGGGTGCACTTGCCTTCTGAATGAGCTTGCTTAATCAAGAGAATTAGGGGGAGTTTCGCACTGCGTGCTCAAGGGGAGTGATGCTTTGCATCAGGGGAGTCTCGCTACGCTCGAGGGGAGCTGGACTGCGTCCAGAGGGGGAGTCTCACGTATGAATAATAGTGGGGCATATAGAATTCAAAGCTCAAAATTCAATTTTTTGAATTCTGAATTCCCAAATACAATAACCCCTAACTTTCAACTTTCAGTTTTCAGTTTTCAGTTTTCAACTATTCTTCCGGCAACGCCTTGAAGCCCAAGCCCATAATCTCGGAGCTCTCAATGACGTTGACGAAAGCCTGAGGATCCAAGAAACGCAGATTGGATTTCAGTTTCACCAAGTCGCTACGGTCAAGAGTCACATAAATCATCTTGCGCTCCGCACCCTGATACATGCCGGTACCGGCAAAAATGGTACCACCGCGTTTCATATCATTAATGATGAATTCGCGCACCTCTTCCACCTTATCCGTAACAATAAACGCAGTCTTGTAAGATTTAATACCATCCACAATCAAGTCAATTACCTTGCTTTCGATAGCAATCAATATGATGGAATAGATCGGCAAACGGATCTGCTTGAAAGCAATCAATGTAGTCAGCGTGATACAGGAGTCCACAATCAGCACCAACGTACCCAAAGAGATTTTTGTGTATTTGTGGATAATCATAGAGATGATGTCGCTACCACCGGAAGTCGCTCCCGACTTGAAAATCAGGCCAATAGCTACGCCATAAATCACACCTGCCACCACCGTATTCAGGAAATAATCGGGTACAAAGAACAAGTCGCTATGCGGAATCTGCACATAGTTGTGCACATCCGTAGCCATCTCGTCAATGCCGCCATGAATCACCGGATTATAACCCCATAAGGTCTCTATCAGCCAGGTGAAAACAAAAATCAAAATCGTTGACACCACCGTTTTCACGCCAAAACGCGGTCCAAGCACCAGGGTGCCGACAATCAGCAAAGGGACATCCATGCAGATGGCATAGTAGCTGATCTTCCAGGGCCAAACCGTATTGAAGACGTTGGCCAGACCGTAAGTGCCACCAGGAGCCAGCAAATAAGGGTTCACAAACATCACATCGCCCACGGCGAAAAGCAAACTTCCGATAACCAAGAGGAAATATGCGTAAATCTCTGTTTTTAACTTATTCTTATTCAGCATGTTATATTTTTTGATTTGAAAGTGTAAAAATACGAAAAATTTTGATTTGAATCATAAGAGAATGTGCCGAAGGCACAATATCCTATTAACCCCGCACAAGCGCGATAGCGCACAGTGTGGGGTAACGGGAACAGTTAATAGAATAGCGTGCTTCCAGCACGCAGCACGCCTCCACGAATTAATTAAAAGCACCCTCGCCAATTAAATTATTTTATGTAACTTTGCAAAATCATATTGTCAATTAATCATTTAATACCAAATTATATGAAAAGATTCATCTATCTCACCCTGTGCGCCCTGATTATGGGCACAAGTTTTGCCCAGCGGACACAGAATCTGCAACGGGTAAACTCCATAGAAATCATCAAGAAAGGCATACAATACCACGATGAGGGCAAATACAAGGAAGCCCTTGCCGAGTATGCCAAAGTGCCTTTCGGAGACGCCAACTACGACCTGGCAGTCTATGAAAAGGCTTTAACCCAGGAGATGATGGAAGATTACCGCGGTGCCATCCAAAGCATCAGCGAACTGGCGGAAAACCCTTCCTGCCAAGTCAAGAGGAACAAAGTGTTCATGGTTTTGGGCGACTGCTACGACTATCTCGAACAATATGACAAATCGGTGGAAGCCTACGACCAAGCCTTACAAATTGCTCCTTACGACTACCTCACCCTCTTCAACAAGGGGGTGGCACTCATGCACAATGATAAATATGAGGAAGCAATGGAGTGTTTCAAGAAATCGATTTTCATCGCACCGGCCCACCAAGGAAGCCATTTCCGCTATGGACTCTGCTGCATGAAGTTAGGCTACACCGTACCCGGCATCCTTGCACTGAACTACTCCACCCTGATGAACACCTCTTCAAAATATTGTCTCCAAGCATTGCAGATTCTGGAGAATCTATATGAAAACGGAATACCCGACTTCAACAAAGAAAACGATATTGACATCAGTGACGAGTATGAAGAGCTGAATCTTTTTTACAAGGAGATTCACCAACTGCTGAACACCAAGGCCGTTGTTACCCAGAAATTCCACAGCCTGACCAAAGTCAACCATGATATTGCGAAATACAACCAGCTGGTATTTTCCAATGTAAAAGTCCGTCCTGACTCACGGGCTATTGAAGACATGTTATATGTTCCCTACTTCAAGCAGGTTCTTGACAAGAAACAATACAACACCCTGTGCTATTACCAATTCTCGGAAACTGACGTGGACAATGACAAAGTGGCCAAAAAAGCCGCGAAAATGAAAAAAGAATTCAATGTGCTGATAGAAGACATCGTCGACCATATCAGAACCCAAGCGGAGCTCGGTCTGGGTGTGGAGAACAAAGACAACACCTACTACCTCTATTCCAACAAGCTCAAACTGAACGCATGGGGACCGCTGAACACCCTTTTCAAAGACAAGCAGCTGCAAGAAGGTGAATGGACTACCATTAACGACAACGGCCAAATCGACGAAATCGGGAACTATATGATGGACAAAAGGCATGGTTTAGCCCGTTTATACCAGGATGGAGAGATGATACAAGAGGCGACTTGGAAAGACGGAAAGCCCGAAGGCCGTGTGTATCTGTACACTGCCGACCCCATTTTTCACCAGAAAATCATCAATGAGGAATTCGACATCAAAGACGGCGAATACATGGGCCAATACCGTTCTGAATCCAACCAGGGTGTCCTTCAAAAAGAAGGAGTTATGGTCAAATCAGAATTCGACGGCCAAGTGAAATACTATGACTTACAAGGTCACCTTACCATGATTGAGAACTTGGACAACGGAAAGCCATACGGACAACAAAAAACATTTTATCCAAGCGGACAATTGCAAACAGAATACCGGGCGGGAAACAAAGACGAACAAACCGAATATCATGAATATTACATTGACGGCACCAAAAAACAAGACGGTTTCATCAAAGATGACAAAAGAGTAGGTCAATGGACCTCTTATCAGCCCTCCGGGGAAATCTCATCCACAAAACAATATGATGACAACGGCGAGACCGATGGCGAGAGCATCCAATATTTCTCCAATGGAAAAATCGACATCAAAATCACCCACAACCATGGCAAGAACGTCAAATACGAAGGTTATGGAATGATTACGGGATTTCCCACTTGCACCTATCTTTTTGACAATGGCAAATTGACCAGTGTGACCAACTACATGCCCGATGGCACGGTCAGGGAAAAACACTCCGTCAAAAGCAACAAGGTCAGCTTCGACCTATATTCCGAACTTGGCTACAAGAAATTAAGCGGAACCTTGGACGCGGACTTCAACTGGCGAGGACTCAATACTGTATATGCTGCCAATGGACAAGTTATACAAGAATGCACCTATAAAAACGATCAATTGAACGGCGAGAAAAAAGAATACTATGAAAACGGCCGTTTGAAAGCACATGGCAATTACATAGACGACAGTGCCTACGGTTCTTATGTGGAATATTTTGACAACAAGGAGAATAGCATCGCCACCGAATATTATGTGGAAAACGACACCATCAAAGGGGCCGCTTACAATTACTATTTCGATGGAAGCATGCAACTCGCAAGCCGATACGATGAATCAGGAAAGCTGATTTACACATGCTCGTACAACCCTGATAAGACCAAAATCCAAGAGGTATATTATTATCATGAGGCTCCTTGTTTTTTCATCACCTACAACCGTAACAACGAGGTGATTGCCCGCGACACCCTGGTCAACGGAAACGGCATCCTTAAAAATTATTATCCCGAAGGTCAGCTTAAATCAACCATTCCCTACGTGGGCGGAGCAGCTGAGGGAACGGCATTCTTTTACAATCTTCACGGACAAATGATTGATTCCACCAGCTTTATGTCAGGGTATAACAACGGAATGATGAGAAGATTTTACCCGACAGGAGAGCTTCGCGAAGAAGTGAAAACAATCCAAGGCAACTATCATGGATTATACAAACAATACTCACCTGACGGACAAGTGATAATAGATAACACCTTCGAATATGGCGACATCACTCATGCCCGCCATTATACCATGGAAGGCAAGCTCTTTTACGACATCACTTACACAAATGGCAACCGCACAGGGATAACCCAATACTTTGCTCCCGACGGCAAGACACTGCTGTATGAAATTCTCTACGAAAATGGCCTGCAGGTTTCAATTTCCTGCGCCCAAAAAGGAGGCAAAATGTCTGATTTCGTTATGATTGGAAAGGATGAGCAGACTTTCAAAGCCTATTATCCCAACGGAGCTCTCGGTGCTGTAGTGCCCTTCCGCAACGGCATATACAATGGCACCAAGTCTGTTTATTACCCCAACGGACAGGCCTATCAGACCATAACATTTGCCGACGACCTTATTGAAGGTCCAGCCATATATTATTATGCGAACGGCCAAATGTATTCCAAAACAGAATATAAAGAAAATCAACAACATGGAGAGGAAATCTATTACTATCCCAACGGACAGATCAAATACGAAGGGCACTATTATAACGATATTGCACACGGAGAGTTCAAGGTCTTCGACAAAGAGGGTAAACTCATTCACAAAGTGATTGATTATTACGGCGAACCGATAATGGATGACCGCTATTAATCCGCCCAAAAATTATTTTCTTAAAGATGTTGTTTATTCAGAATAAATCAGTACTTTTGCAGAAAATTTAAAACACATATTATAATAACATAAAAACATAGTACTATGAAAGTTGTTCACAATTTCAACGCAGGACCTTGCGTCCTTCCCAAAGAAGCGATTGAGTCCACCATTAACGCCATGCGCGATTTCGACAACACTGGTGTCGGCATTATGGAAATCTCCCATCGTACTCCGGGTTGGGAACGCATTATGGCAGAAACCCGTCAACTCTGGCGCGACCTTCTCAACATCCCCGAAGAATACGAAATCCTGTTCCTCGGTGGCGGTGCCAGCACCCAGTTCTTCTGCGTGCCCGCTAACTTAATGCGTAGCAAAGCCGCTTACCTTCAGACTGGTGTTTGGGCCAAGAAAGCTGCCAAGGAAGCCAAGTTGTTCGGTAAGGTTGACATTATCGCCTCCTCCGAAGACAAAACTTACAACTACATTCCGAAGGGTTGGACCGTTCCCGCTGACGCCGACTACTTCCATATCACTACCAACAACACCATTTATGGCACCGAAATCCGCGAGGACTTCACCGCTGAGAAGTGCAACAACGTAATGCTCGTCGCTGACATGTCCTCCGACATCATGAGCCGTCCCGTTGACGTGACCAAGTACGGTCTCATCTACGGTGGTGCCCAGAAGAATGTTGGTCCTGCCGGTGTCACCTTCGTCATCGTCAAGAAATCCATCCTTGGCAATATCGGCGACCGCGCCTATATGAACCCACTGCCGACCATGGTGGACTACAGAACCCACGCTGCTGAAGAAGCCAAGAACATCTCCATGTTCAACACCCCGCCCGTAGGCGCCATCTTCCTCATGCACGAAACCCTCAACTGGCTGAAGAACACCATCGGTGGCGTAGCCGAGATGAACAAGATCAACACCAAGAAATCCAACCTCCTGTACGAAGAAATTGACCGCAACAGCATGTTTGTGGGCACCGTCGCCGACAAGGCCGACCGTTCCATCATGAACCACTGCTGGGTGATGGCTCCCGGTTACGAGGACAAGCAGGACGCTTTCATGGCCTTTGCCAAAGAATGCGGCATGGTGGGCATCAAGGGTCACCGTTCCGTGGGCGGCTTCCGCGCTTCCCTCTACAACGCTTGCACCATCGAAGACGTTGAAGCTCTCGTAGATTGCATGCAGAAGTTTGAAAAAGCAAACAAATAATCGATAAATAACAATTGCTAATTAATAAGTTGACATGAAAGTATTAATCGCTACTGAAAAGCCTTTCGCAAAAGCTGCTGTTGACGGCATTCGCGAAATCGTTGAAAAAGCAGGTTATGAACTTTGCTTATTAGAGAAATATACTGACGTACAGCAGTTGTACGATGCAGTGGCTGATGTTGACGCCCTGATCGTCCGCTCCGACAAAGTGACTGCCGAAGTTATTGACGCTGCCAAAAACCTGAAGATTGTGGTTCGCGCTGGCGCCGGCTTCGACAACCTCAACCTGGAGGCTTGCACCGCCAACAACATTGTGGCGATGAACACCCCCGGCCAGAACTCAAACGCTGTGGCCGAACTGGCTATCGGCATGATGATTTACATGGCCCGCAACACTTTCAAACCTGGCACCGGTGCCGAGTTGAAAGGCAAGAGAGTGGGTATCCAGGCTTACGGCAATGTGGGTCGCCTCGTGGCTCAGAAAGCCAAAGCTCTGGGCATGGAAGTCTGGGCTTTCGACCCCTTCGTCCCGAAAGACAAAATGGAAGCCGAAGGCGTTACCGTTCCCGCTACTTTGGAAGAGCTGTACAGCAACTGCAACTACATCTCTCTGCATATCCCCGCCAATGACCAGACCAAGAAGTCTATCGGCAAGAACCTCGTTGGCCGTATGCCCAAAGGCGGTTGCGTGATCAACACCGCCCGTAAGGAAGTTATCAACGAGGAAGAGCTGGCTCAGCTGATGACCGAACGCGAAGACCTGAAATACTGCACCGACATCGCTCCAGTAGAAATGGGTCTGTTCGAGAACTTCGAGAAACGTTTCTTCGCCACCCCGAAAAAACAGGGCGCAGAGACCGCCGAAGCCAACATCAACGCTGGTTTGGCCGCTGCTCGCCAGATCGTGAACTTCTTCGTCAATGGCGACAAGAAATTCCAGGTGAACAAATAATCAACACCTTATTATATGTCTGTCAAAAAAGTCCCGCCAGCATGGTGGGACCTTTTTTAAATTTAAATTGTCCGTAGTTTTTTTTCGCTTTTGTAGTCTAAAAGAAAACAACACCCAAAAGATGAAACAAAAAGAACAGAAAGAGAGCGACTTCGAGCAGCTGGTGAAGGAGCAAAAGCAGACCATCTACTCGGTGTGCTACCTTTTCGCCAACGACCGTCAGGAGGCGGATGACCTGGTACAAGAGGTGCTGATTCGCCTATGGAATGGCTTTGATGGCTTCAAGAAACTCAGCTCGGCTAAAACATGGGTCTATCGTGTGGCGCTAAACACCTGCGTAACCCTTGACAAACGCCATAATCGTCGCCCCGATTGTATGCCCTTGGAAGTGGATATTGACCTCTTTGCCGACGAGGAAGCCTGTCCCGCCGCCAGTCGCCTGCACAAACGCATAGCAAAGCTACACCCCTTCGACCGAGCACTGATACTACTCTGGCTCGAAGACCTGCCCTACGACGAAATTGCCGCCATCCTTGGCATCACAGTCGATAACGTCAGCGTACGCCTGGTACGCATACGCCAAAAACTAAAATCATTCACCGACTAAACCTCAAAACAGATATGGAACAGTACGAAGACATCAAAAGCGAACTGCAGCAGGAACTGCATGACCTGCAGCAGAATGTGGAGCAACACAGCACCTTCCATAGCGATGTGTGGCAGCGGTCGGTAAAACGGTATAGCCGCCAACTCTATTGGCAGAACGTGACTTGTGTAATAATTCTGGTAGTCATTATAACCGCCAGTAACCTTATCCTTCTTGAAGAATGGCCTTGGTGGCTCTTACTCCCCGTTGACCTGCTCGTTAGTATGATTGTGGTGGACAGCCTTATCGCCACCAACGGCCTCCGGAAGGCCGACGTGCAAAGTCGCGAAGGACTACTCTCATTACGGGAGAGTGTACACAAAAGCACCACCTACTCAAAACGCAAGCGCATCTTAATACAAGTTATTGGCATCATAGGATCAGTGATGATATATGTTTACCTCTTCTTCCACGACCGATTTATGTTCTTTACCCTGCTTATCACTAGTCTTATATTCATTCCCATCGGACGATTGACAGGCAAGCGGGTGAAGAAACGCTACGATGAACTGGACGAGGAAATCGAAGAGTTGCTAAAAGAAGAATAAATATCTTCCCTCTTTTTATATCTTTCCTCTTTATTTTTCGTGTACACCATGGAAAACGCAGTATCCCACGTTTCTACAAAAAATTTATTCGGCTGTGTGCAATTCGAGAATTTTATGTAACTTTGCAAGTTGAAAGAACAAAGGAAAAAGAATTACGGCAACAATAACTATTACATACGACGGACGTAGTAAAGTGGCACAGAGCGTGGTGGCACTTATACGTTCTTTGGATGTGTTCCACATCTCTAGCCCGAAAGAAGAAGATGAACGCGAGTGGACCACAAAAGAAGAACGTGAGGCTTTCCTCTGCACCTCTAAGACAAATATGGCCCGAATATTTGCTGATAAAATCTGATGTCTTATATGGACGCAAAGAAATACATCGAGACCCTTCAATTGGAACCCCACCCCGAAGGCGGGTACTTCCGGCAGGTATATGGCAACGACGACAGCGGCAACAAGCCCATCTCCACCATATATTATATGCTGACGGGCAGCGACTTCTCAGCCTTTCATCGCCTGCACAACATGACGGAAATCTGGTACTACCATGCCGGCGAACGACTCAACATTTATGTTATTGATCCTGACGGCAGTCTGACCGTGCATCACCTGTTCGCCAACAACGAGATGCAAGTGGTAATACAGCCCGGCCAGTGGTTTGCCGCCGACATCCCATCGAAAACTGGTTTCTGCTTGGTGGGCTGCGCTGTAGCCCCCGCCTTCAGCTTCGAGAACTTCGAACTGGGCAACAAAAGCGAACTGCAAAGCCAATTTCCCCAGCACGCCGACCTCTTCGAGCGACTGTGCCGATAAACAGAGGCACCCCACCCTGCGTCGCAGAAAAACCTACTAAATACAATGTAGATGAACAGTAATTGAATCTGTTAAACGCACGCCATCAAAAATTGCATCTTTAGAGCAACATTTTTGGATCTTTTTCGTCTTATTGGTATAAACTGATTTGTTTCGAAACGAAAAATAATTCAACACAAAACAATACGACAATGAAAAGAACCATTTATCTTATAGCTGGTATCATCCTTTTATTGAGCCTTTGCACCACCTCCTGCCAGAAAGAAAAAATCAATAGTGACAAACCTGTTGAGACTCCCGATCCCGGACTCCAAGGTGATGGCATTATCCGCAATGCCGTTACAGATTACGACGGGAACACCTACGATGCGGTGCGACTCGGCGACCAGGTATGGATGGCTTCCAACCTGCGCACTACTCACTACGCCAGCGGTTACGCCATCGACGAAGGTAGTGGAACAAGCTATCACACAGCATATTACTACAAACCCGACGGAGACCCTAAAACTTATGGCTATTATTACAACTGGCCAGCGGTAATGAACGGAGTAGATCCCTCCGACAGCAACCCCAGTGGTGTGCAAGGCGTCTGCCCCGACGGATGGCACGTGCCCAGTGATGCTGAATGGGACCAACTCACCGACTATTGCAAGAGCAATGACAACTATGCATGCATTGAGTTTATCTCTAGATATGCTGCCAAATCTTTGGCAGCTGTTGATGGCTGGGAAGACTATGACCTTGAATATACAGTTGGCAATGATCCAAGCACAAATAATGCGACCGGCTTCGGAGCCGTACCCGCAGGTTACTACCCTGGAATTTCCGTCACCCAAGGCAAAAGAGCCTCATTCTGGGGAGCCTCCGGCTGCGACTACTGCACCTATGCCTACGAGCACTATATCAGCTACAATAGCAGGGACATGTATCGCCTCGGCCCAGAGAAATATTTCGGCATGTCTGTGCGCTGTGTGAAAGATTAACCCTAAAATTTCTTCAAATTCACACGTATCTCGGGAAAATTATGTAACTTTGCAGTTTCATTATAGTTGAAATAACATGCAAAGACCCCTATACTCCATCATCGTGTCGGTTTATAATGAAGAAACGGTTCTGCCGCTTTTTCATCAGGAAATGTCCGCTGTGCTCGACAGCATGAGCGAAACCACCGACTTCGAGATACTTTTCGTCAACGACGGCAGCCGCGACAACAGCCGTCAGGTACTGCAACAACTGATGGAGAAAGACCAACGAGTGCGGGTCATCCACTTCTCCCGCAACTTCGGCCACGAGGCAGCCATGCTCGCCGGACTCGACCACTGCCGGGGAGAAGCCGCCGTATGCATGGACAGCGACCTGCAACACCCGCCCATCCTGTTGCCACAAATGTTTGAACAATACCGGCAGGGCAAGGACGTCATTACCATGATGCGCACCGAACGCGCCGACGGAGGCCAGTCCAAAAACATCAGCTCCCGCCTGTTTTACCGTTTCATCAACAAAATCTCCGATGCGCAACTGCAACCCGGTGCCTCCGACTTCTTCCTGCTGTCACAGCGGGTAATCAATGTGTTGCGCAGCGACTATCGCGAGCGCACCCGCTTCCTGCGAGGCATCATCCAGATCATCGGATTCGAGAAAGCCTCTCTGACATACGAAGCCCCTCCGCGCGCTGCGGGAGAAAGCAAATACTCCCTGTGGAAATTGCTGAAATTTTCCTTCACTGCCATCGCCTCCTTCTCCAAAACTCCGCTCAAAATCGGTATTTATTCGGGCCTGATATTCGTTCTTCTGAGTATCATCCTTATCATATACTCCATCGTCATGTGGATTGTGGACACACCCGTGTCGGGCTACACCACCCTGATCATATTCCTCTGCGCCTTCGCCGGCATCCAGCTTTTCGTCACCGGCGCCATAGGCTATTACATCGGCTTCGTCTTCGACGAGGTGAAGCAACGCCCGATTTATGTCATTCAAGAAATAACACCCCATGAGTAAGCAAGAGAAAGTATTCTGGTTTCTGGCATACGCCGCCACAGCGGTGCTGACCCTCCTGCCGTTTTTCCATGTGGGCTTCACCACCTCCGACGACTTCCAATACTTCAACACCGCCCAGCAGAACTGGGACTACTGGATGATGGACGCCGAAGCCTACGCCCACGGCGCCGGCCGTTTTTACTTCCTCATTACCAAGATTTTCTATTACGTCCCCTATCTTTTCGACAGTTTCGTCTGGGCCAAATTCGTCCAATACTCTTCCTTATTAGCCTGTTATCTTCTTTTCACCTACCTTGTCATACGGATTTTCAAATCCCAACGACTCGGTGCACTGACCCTCTTACTCCTCATTTTCAACACCGCTATCGACTCCGGCCGTTTCTGCCCTCCCACCGCTTTCAATTTCTATTTTCATTTCAGCTTTCTGCTTTTCATGCTGGGTGTGCTGCTGTTCCTCAACTATACTGAACGCAAAGGCTATTGGCGAGTGATTATCAGTGCCATTTTGTTTTTATGCGCTTACCTATTTTACGAAACCTATCTGATTTTCGCCCTCCTGTTCTGCGCCTACATTCTCATCCGCAACTGGAAGCAGTTTGGTTTTGTCAACATGCTGAAAAACAAGCAGCTCTATCAAGAACTTATTCCATATTTCATCGTTTCTGTAGCCTACGTAGGCTGTTATGTCGGCTACCGACAATATCTCGTGCGAACTATACCCGACTTTCATCTATACGAAGGAGCTGCTCTGTCTGCTAATTTTAGCCTGTCGCATTTCTTCCGCATCATCTACCAATGCACCATTTATACACTACCTGGCAGAATATACAGTTTAGACACGGCTATGGTAGCAGAAAACTCCCTATTCATCGCCGGACATTACGACAATCTGTTCTTCATCCTCACCCATGCCTCGGCCGTGGCCTATATCAATGCCCTGATACAATGTGGCATCCTTTGGTTCCTGACATATAAAACAGATTTTCAAAAACTTTCATGGAAAAAAATCCTTATCGGCATCCTCGTTGCATTGGTTTTCGCATTCTCGGCTCACACCTTGATTGCCATTGCCGACAAATACAATGCTGACTGGTACCGCTCAATGAAAGCCTATGTCACCACCTTTTATTCTTATTTTGGCATGATGCTGGCCATTGCTTTGGTTGTGGGGGCAAGCCTGAAAGCCGTTTCATCAGCCACAGTGAAAAAAATCATCGTCCTTGGTTGGTGCGTGTTGCTCTTCGGATTTTCGATAGTGAACACCTACACCAACGAACACCTCAGCCGCGCCTGGGAACGAAGCCAGAACCGAATGACGGTCATCCAGCTGATGGCACAAGACGGTTTCTTTGAGAAAATACCCGAAGGTGCCCTCATCTATACTGAAGCCCTGCATCACACCTCCGACCTGGGTTTCAGCATATGTAATAATACTTTCGACTTGGAGAAAAACATCAACTGGCGCGCTGGAAAAAATTTCAGTTTCTCTCAGGACCTGCAAACGCTTTTCAACGATCTGACAAGCAAGCAAGAGGCTCCTTTGTATTTCATACAAGCCGTTGAAAATCAGAAAAACAACGAACTTTTAGTCGTATTCTCGCATATCTCCCAAATCGACAGCACCAACATTTTGAAATCGATGTCTGATGATGCCGATATTTTCTATTATTCTCCGACCAAAAACTACACTTTGTTCTATACACTTGGTTTCCAGACAGATTCAGTTCGCATTAAATCCATCAGTGTGAACAGCAGCGATCCGCATCAGAAACTCACCCATGTACATCTTCAGGAGCAGGGCATGAGTCCTTTCAACTTCAATATCAGCGATATGATTACGCCAAGCAGCGACACCTTAATCATACCATCCAAGAAATAACACCCCATGAGTAAACGAGAGAAAGCATTCTGGTTTCTGGCATACACCGCCACAGCGGTGCTGACTCTCCTGCCGTTTTTTTATGTGGGCTTCACCACTGCCGACGATTTCCACTATTACAATGTGGCTCGAGACGGACTCAAAGCTTTGTATGTGGATGCACAATATTTCGCACAATATTCAGGCCGATTTTACTTTCTGATTACCAGATATTTGTATTACACACCCTACTTCATCGACAGCTTCGTATGGACCAAATTCGTGCAATACTCTTCTCTGCTTATCTGTTATCTGCTTTTCGCATACGTTATATACAGAATATTCCGTTCCGGTAAATTAGGCCTGCTCACCTTGTTGCTGCTTCTGTCCTTTCCCCTTATCGGGACAGGTTGGCACTACCCCCCTGCCGCATATCCTTTCTATTTTTCTTTCAGCTTGACATTGTTTTTAGCGGGAATTCTGTTTTTCATCAATTATGTTGAAAGAAAAGGATATTGGAGAATCCTGGTCAGTGCCCTGCTGTTTTTCCTGTCTTTTCTGTTCTACGAAGAATATCTTGTCTTCGCACTGCTATTTTGCTTTGCTGTCTTCTGTTACCACTGGCGAAAATCAGGTTTTGCAAACATGTTGAAGACCAAACCTTTGTATCTGGAGCTAATTCCATACGCACTTGCCCTGATAATTTACACGGTCTGCTATATGGCGTACCGTTATTATCTGAATCACCACCTGGGATACGACAATCCATACAGTGGCAACGCTTCTGCCAATCAGCTAGATATCGGCAACTTTTTCCAGATCTTGCATAATTGCACTTTTTACGCCATGCCCTGCGGAACTTACGGCTTAGATGAAACCAAGGAGATGATGGCAGCCAATTCCCCATTAGTATCAGGTCATTACAACAATCTGGGTTTCATTCTTACCCATGCCCCTGTCGTTGCCTATGTCAATGCGCTGATACAATGCGGCATCTTGTGGTTCCTGACCCGAAAGGACTATTTTAAGAAGATTTCATGGTCAGCCATCATTATAGGGGTTGTTGCCGCGATGATTTTCGCTTTCTCCGCACATTTTTTAATCGCCATCAGTGAGAAATACAATACGGAATGGTTCTTCATGCCGGGCTATATCACCTCTTTCTATTCCTATTTCGGCATCATGCTGACGATTGCTCTTCTGATGACCGCATTATTAAAAGCTTTTCCAACAAAACACCTGAGGCTGTTGGTCCGACTCATTTGTTGCCTACTGTTTTTCGCAGGCTCTGTATTATCCTACTATATGAATGATTTGGCCAGTAAAGAGTGGGAGAAAAGCCAGAACAGGGTTACCACCATACAACTTATTGCCGAAAAAAACGGGTTTGACAACATCCCCGAAAATGCCCTCATTTATGACGAACAGCTGCATCACACTTCTGAAACAGCTTTCAGCATCAGTGATGAATTATCCACCGATTTCGAACAACTTATCATGAAACTCACCGAACGGCATTACAACTTTTCCTCTCTTCAGGAAAACCTCATGCAACAATACGAGGAATCTCCCGACAATCCCCTTTACTTTGTCCAAGCCACAGAAAGCAAAAAACAAGGAGAGCTGTTGTTGGCATTTTCCCATATTACACAAATGGACGCATGCAATATTCTCAACAGCCAGGCTGACGAAGCGGATATTTATTACTATTCTCCCTCCAAGAATTATGTGCTGTTTTACAATTTATATACGGGCACTGACTCAGCCCAGACAAAAGCTGTCACAGTGCTGTCCTCTGACAGGCATGAGAAAGTGACCCATGTCCATATTCAAGAAACAGGTCTGAATCCGTTGGGATTCAGCATCAGCAACATGATTACACCAACTACAGATACCCTACGAATACCTTAAAACCACGAAAGACACATGGAAGAATTCAAATCCGCATTATCTGTTCAAGAAGGCATTGAACAACCCGCACAGGTCAACCCCTATTTCAAACGCCAAAAAGCCAGCCGCCGGGCTATGGAAGTAGAGGATTATGTCAAAGGCATTCTGGCCCACGACCGCGTGATTCTCAGCCAGGCCATCACTTTGGTGGAGAGCAGCAATCCCGAGCATTTCGACAAAGCCCAGGCGGTCATTGAACAGTGCCTGCCCTACTCTGGCAACTCCATCAGAGTGGGTATTACCGGTGTTCCGGGTGTTGGCAAAAGTACCTTCATCGAAAGTTTCGGACAGTTTCTTACTGGCAAGGGGCACAAGGTAGCGGTATTGGCTATCGACCCCAGCAGCGAACGTTCCAAGGGCAGCATTCTGGGTGACAAAACACGTATGGAGCACCTTTCTGCCGACCCCAACGCCTTCATCCGCCCCACCCCTTCGGGACTGACTCTGGGTGGTGTGGCCCGCAAAACCCGTGAGACCACCATCCTCTGCGAGGCCGGTGGCTTCGACGTGATCCTCATCGAGACCGTCGGCGTGGGCCAGTCCGAAACCATCGTCAAGTCCATGGTCGATTTCTTCCTGCTGCTGATGCTGGCAGGTGCCGGCGATGAACTGCAGGGCATCAAGCGGGGTATCATGGAAATGGCTGATGCACTGGTTATTAACAAAGCCGATGGCGACAACCTGAGCCAGGCCACCGCCGCCAAAGCCCAGTACAGCTCCGCCCTCAAACTCTTCCCTCCCAACGACAACCAATGGGTGCCCCTCGTGGATACTTGCTCCGCCCTCAACAACCAGGGCATCGAAAAAGTTTGGGACATGATTTGCCAGTTCACCGACCTCACCAAAGACAACGGATGGTTTTTCAAACAGCGCGACCAACAGCTCATCACCACTTTTTACGACTGGGTAGATTTTAGCATCAAAAACAATTTTTATTCCGACAATACGATAAAAAACAAGATTGCGGAACTTACCGAATTGATAACGGAGAAGAAAATATCTCCATATCAGGCTGGCCATCAACTAATTAAATTAAAAGACTAATTTTTAAGCTCTGCTTCGCTATTTCCATTTTTTTTCTTATCTTTGTCGTTCAAAATTCATAAACTATGAAAAAAGTTTTATTAGCTCTTGGTTTTGTGCTTTTATTAGGAGGCGCTTTTACTTCCTGCAAGAAAAATTGCTATTGCACTTTCTATCGTGTTGAATTCCCTGGTCGTGAACCCATATCTAACCTTAATGTTGGTCCTACTACCGCAAAGGAATGCAAAGCACTTGAGGGTGTCAGAGAAGTTCAGATTTACACTGGCACATACCACGATTCCGTTGTTTGTCATAGATAAACCGCAATTTACCGCATAATGAAAAGCATCCTGAAAATCTTCGTCCTGATTGGCATTGTTGCCATCTGTGCTTGTGCATGCAATAAAAAATGCACCTGTACCACAACGGGTATTCCTGAATACGAGGGATCTATCACCTACGAACAGCCTAATAGCAAGAAAGCCTGCAAAGCTTACGAGGATAGTCAGAATAAAAGCTTAAACGCCATTGGTGGCCAGGTAGCTTGCATTTACGAGAAATAAAATCAAAAAAAATGAAGAAAGTTGTCGCTTTGTTTTTTGCCCTCGCCTTGGTTGCCGGCATGTCGTCCTGCAACAAGATGTGCAAATGCACACTGCTCAAAAACGGTGTCGCTGTCGAAAAAGCCACCGAATTTGAACGGGAATTAGATAAAGCATACAAGAATTGCTCCGCCATGAGCGATTTTGACGAGGAATCACAGACAGGTATCCAATGCAAATAGTCGGCTAATGGGCTTCATACCAGCTCTTGCCTTCATTGATATCCACATCTAACGGTACAGACAGTTGCAGCGCAGTGCTCATCAATTCCTGTACCGTTCTTTTTATTTTCTCCACCTCCGTTTTCCGTACTTCGAACACCAATTCGTCATGCACCTGCAGAATCATGCGGCAGTCCAGTTGCTGCTCCTTGATGGCTTGGGCGATACGTACCATCGCAATCTTGATCAAGTCGGCTGCCGTGCCCTGAATGGGCGCATTGATGGCATTGCGCTCCGCCGCCTTACGCAAAATGGCATTCGCCGAAGTGATGTCCTTGATGTAACGCCTGCGGCCCAACAAGGTTTCCACATAGCCATTCTGACGGGCAAATTCCAGTGTCTCTGACAGATACTGGCTGATTTTCGGGAAACCGGCAAAATAATCCGTAATCAATTCTCTGGCTTCCTTCTGAGGAATATGCAATCTCTCGGCCAATCCAAAGGCTGAAATGCCATACAGAATACCGAAATTCACCGTTTTGGCATTACGGCGCATCGTGCTCGTTACCTCATCCTCGGCCACATGATACACATGCGCCGCCATCGAGGCGTGAATGTCCTTGTGCTGCCGGAAAGTGTCAATCATGCGCTCATCGCCACAAACATGGGCCACTATGCGCAACTCAATCTGCGAATAGTCCGCCGCCATGATGACATAATCGTCACTCGGTGCCACAAAGGCCTTGCGGATATCCCGTCCACGCTCCGTCCTGATAGGAATATTCTGCAGATTGGGGTTCACCGAACTCAAACGGCCTGTAGAGGTAACGGTCTGATTGAAAGTGGTATGAATGCGCCCCGTCTTGGGATTGATCAGCTGTGGTAAGGCATCGATATAGGTGGACTTCAGCTTCGACAGAGTGCGCCATTCCAAAATCAACGGCACAATGGGATGCTTGTTCACGAGCTTGTTCAGCACCTCCTCGCCAGTCTGATACTGCTTGGTTTTCGTCAATTTGGCATTCTCGATAATCCTGAGCTTTTCAAACAAGATCTCCCCCATCTGTTTGGGCGAGCCGATATTGAACTGCTGCCCCGCCAGGGCATAAATATGCTCCTCCAAATCCGCAATATCTTTGGCCAAGGTTTGTGAGTTCTCACGCAACACCTCCGTATCCAGCTTCACCCCCGTATATTCCATATCCGCCAGCACCGCCGCCAAGGGCATCTCCACATCGTTGAACAAGGAGGTCAGCTTGTTCTCTTCCAATTCCTTCTTGAAAACAGGATACAGCTGGGCATATATTTCAACATGCTCACATACAGGCAAATGCAACTCTCCGGTTTCCCCCATCAATTCATAATCCAAGTAGCTTTCCGCCAACACTTCTAACTTATGCTGATTTTCAGGTTGTATCAGATAATGTGCAATCTGCAAATCAAAATAAGTAGCTTTTTCTTTCAACTTTAGCCCATGGAAGAACTTGAACGTCTGCTTCATGGCATACGATACCACCAATCGCTCCTTCTCAAAAACAAACTGCATCAGTTTTTTGAACTCAGCGGCATCCTCCAGCAGGTGATAATACACCTTGCCTGCTCCTGCGGAAAAAGCGAAACCCGCAATTTTCTCATTGACAATAATCCAATCAAAAAAGAGGGTCGAAGTTAGGGAAATATCCGATTTTACATCTTGGAAATTATTTATCTTCAAGCATTCAATCGGATTTGTCTGAAATGTTTTATGAGAAGAAAACACTTCTGGCTGAGAAACTTCCTGCTGTACTGAAAACAAATCCGGCTGTGCTGCTGGCACATCTTTTTTGGAACTTGTCGGCAGTGACAAGTCCGTGAACACACGTTTTGCCAAAGCACGGAATTCCAACTCATCGAACACCGCTTTCAGCTTTTGCGGGTCGGGACCAGTGTACTTCATGGCCTCGAAATCGTATTCCACAGGCACATCCAAGATAATGGTAGCCAGCATCTTGGAAGTCAACGCCTGTTCCTGGTTCTCAATGAGTGCCTGCTTCAGTTTGGGATTACCCACCTCATCAATATTGGCATAGATATTCTCGATAGAACCAAACTGGGCTATCAGCTTCTTGGCTTTCACCTCTCCCACCCCGGGCACACCAGGGATGTTGTCGGACGCATCGCCCCAAAGACCCAGAATGTCAATCAGTTGTTCGGGCTTACTAATACCATACTTCTCACAGATGCCGGCCACATCCACCACTTGGGCAGGCTGACCAAACTTGGCGGGCTTATACATATATATATTGTCAGACACCAGCTGGCCATAGTCCTTGTCGGAAGTCATCATATAGACCTGAAAACCTTCTATCTCAGCTCTTTTCGCCAAGGTTCCAATCACATCGTCCGCCTCGTAGCCATCCATCATCACCATGGGGATATTGAAAGCGTCGATCACCTTCTTGATATAAGGTATCGAGTTGATGATGTCATCGGGAGTAGCTTCACGGTTGGCCTTATAGGCGGCAAAATCGGCATGACGCAGGGTGGGCGCTCCAGTGTCGAAAGCCACCGCAATATGCGTAGGCTGTTCCTGTCGCAACAACTCATACAAGGTGTTGGTGAAGCCCAAAGTGGCAGAAGTATTCACCCCTTTGGAAGTGATGCGAGGGGATTTAACCATAGCGTAGTATGCTCTGTAAATCAGAGCCATAGCGTCCAATAAGAAGAGTTTCTTTTGCATAAAATGTGTGTTATGAAAGCCAAAATGCAAAGGTACGGAAAATAGTTGAGATATAAAGAAGTAAGAGACAGAGAAAAGTCACGGAAAAGAAAAAATAAGAAAAAAAAGAAAACTTTTTTCCATCAAATATGCAGCACTTATTTGATTTTTACATAACTTTGTTGTTTGCATTCTGAAAAAATTAAAATTTATACAAATCACTATAAAACAATCAATTAACACAAATCTCATGAAAAGAATCGAAGAACATCCTATTTTGGATATTCCAAAAGCGGAAGAAGTCACCTTTACCTACAACGGACAGAAAGTGACAGGACACAAAGGCTACACCATCGCAGCAGCCCTGCATCAGGCCGGATTTCCCATCCACAGCCACAGTCTCCAAGGCCGTAACCGAAGCCTCAACTGCGGTATCGGCAAGTGCGGTGCCTGCGAGATGCTGGTGGACGGCATGGTGCGCCGTATCTGCATCACCCCCGTTGACGGTGTGCGCGAAGTACGCCAGATAGCACACGAAGAGGCGGAAATGCCCAACGTGGTCGAACAGCATCCCCGCGAGGTGAAAATCTACAAGACTACCGTGGCTATCATCGGCGCCGGTCCTGCTGGTCTCGCCTGCCGCGACCAGCTCAACGCTTTCGGCATCGACAACCTTGTCATCGACTCCATGAACCGTATCGGTGGCCAGTTCAATATGCAGACTCACCAGTTCTTCTTCTTCGAGCGTGAGAAACGCTTTGGTGGCATGCGTGGTTTCGACATCGCCAAAACCCTGGCGGGTGATGACCAGAGCGGCATCTTGCTGAACCACACTGTATGGGATCTCCTCGAAGGCCAGCGTGTGGCCATCAAAAACATCGCTACCGGCGAAATGGCCTACGTGGATGCACAGCATCTTGTAGTCGCCACAGGTGCCGTACCTTTCATGCCCACCTTCGAAAATGACGATGTTCCCGGCGTTTACACTGCTGCCGTCTTCCAGAAAATGATGAACCAGGAGCACACCCTGCTGGGCAAGAAAGTGCTCACCGTGGGTGCCGGCAACATTGGCTACCTCACTTCTTACCAAGGCATGCAGGCTGGTGCCACCATCAAAGCCATCATCGAGGCGATGCCCCGTGAAGGCGGTTTCCCCGTGCAGGCCAACCGTGTGCGCCGCCTGGGCATTCCCATCATGACAGGCTACACCCTTGTGCGCGCCATCCCCAATGAGGATTACAGCGGCATCAAGGGAGCCGTTATCGCCAAATGCGAGAACTTCAAGGCTATTCCTGGCACCGAGCAAGTGATTGACGACATCGACATCATCAATATCTGCACCGGACTTATCCCCGACAACCAGCTCCTCACCAAAGGACGCGAGGTATTCGGCCACAATGTCTATGGTGCTGGCGATGCCATCCGCATCGGCGAGGGTACCAGCGCTGTTCTCCGTGGCAAACAAGTGGCCTATGAGGTAGCTCAGAACCTCAACATCCGCTTCAACTACGACGACTATCTTGACATTTCACGCCAATATATCGACTCTCAGCAACACCCCGTGCGTGTGTTGGAGAAACCCAACCTTCCCACTCCTGAGCGCATGAAGCTGAAACCTTTCGTGCAAACCGACTGTATCTATGGTTTCGCTTGCAATCCCTGTACTTTCGCCTGTCCGCATGGCGCCATCTCCAAACCCACTACCAGCAGTACACCTACCGTTGACTACAACAAGTGCATCGGCTGTATGCAGTGCGTGTCAGGTTGCCCGGGTCTGGCCATCTTCGGCTACGACCTGCAGAAAAATGTATGCTTCCTGCCCATCGAGTACGATGTAAAAGAAGGCGCTGAAGTATTCCTAGTGGACAACAACGGCCAGAAGATTGGTGAAGGTGTCATCGAGAAGATTCTCAAGAAGAACAACAAGACCAACGTGGCCCGCGTACATGTGGACAAAGTTGAGGGAGAAATGACCGATATCAAAGGCTTTATCCTCAAAGAAAAATATCCCGAACCCCTCCAGATGAAACCTCTCCAAGAAGTGGACGGCAAGACTTACGTTTGTCACTGCGAGGACATCAGCCTCGAAGAGGTGCTCGCCGCTGTGGGCGACCGCAAGGTCATCTCTGTTGACGAGCTGAAGCACATCACCCGTATGGGTATGGGACCCTGCCGTGGGAAACGCTGTATCCTGCGCGCCCGTCAGGCTCTGCGCGCCCGCGGTATCGAACTGACAGGCGACGCCACGCCTCGTGCTCCCCTCTCCAACCAGGTGACCCTCGGCGACCTCTACAACGCCCACACCAAGGAGACCTTTGTCTATACCAAGGCCGACCACGTGCGCCGCGAGCATGTTCCCGTCCTCATCGCCGGTGGCGGTATTGCCGGTAGCGGATTGCTGCGTTACTTCTCCGAGGCAGGCTGCAAGCCCACGATGATCAACTACAGCCGTGGTGCCTCATGGCGCAACATCGGTGGCGGCCGTCCAGCCTTCTCCAACCCCGACATCGCCGACATCGCTGCCCACAACCGCGAGATTTTCAAGAGCATCCAGGCCGTTCACAATATCAACTTCCAGCCTACCACCTACGTTAACCTCGTCCACGACGATGCTACCTACCGCTCTCTCGACGCCTCTCGCGCATGGAGCGATGCTTACATGGTAGAGCGCAAGGATTTCAAGAAAGAAATCTCTCCTCTCTGGGACGACAGCAAGGACACTTACAGCCACGCCCTCATCACCCGCGACTGCTGGCAGGCAACCCCAGGCCGTGTTATCGACTACATCCGTGGTTTGGCCGTGAACAATGGCGGACGCTACTACGAAGACTGCGAGCTGCTGCACGTTTGGCGCGATGGCGACAAATATCTCGCCCTTGTGCGTGACCATGAAGGCACTTACGTAGAATACACCTGCGACCACTTCGTCAACGCTATGGGTTGGGGTGCCGAGAAGTTCATCGACCAGCTCGACCTCAACATCGGACTCTACCCTGTCAAGCACCAGGCCTTCATCACCCGCCGTCTGCCTATGATGGGTAAAGTGACAAATGGCAAACAGGGACCTCTCGACATGATTATCGACCGTCGCCACTACAAGGGCTTCAGCGCCGTGTATGGACAGCAATTCGGCCACACCGGCCAGATTATCGGCTGCGCCAGCCCCGACACCGACGCCTACGAGGCACGCCAGAACATCAAATACAACAGCAAGGAGTTCCTCGAAATTGTCTCCGAAGTCTTCGCCGAATGGATCCCCAACCTCCGCGAGGTAGGCTTCCTGGCTGTCTGGGCAGGACGCTACACCGAGCCGCGCTATGTGGTCGATCCCGAAGTCGGTTTGCTCACCGGTCTCCGTGGCCACGGCTTCATGCTCGGACAGTACCTCTCGAAGCTCTATGTGGACAAGTACCTCGGCCGCGAGGTGCCCAGCTACATGGAACAACTCAAAATCGGCGGTCCCGGCCTCAGCGAGAACGCCTTCAAATAACATTTTGAATATGTCTGTAGAGACGCACAGCCGTATGTCTCTATAAACTCCTTAATACGTCATAGAAATGTAGGGCTGTCACATTGTGGCAGCCTTTCTTTATTTGAAGACCAATGCAAATACTGTCGAGTGATTGTCACTCTGCACCAAATTCAACATGCCGTTGTGGTGGATCATGATTTGTCGCGACAGACTGAGGCCGATACCACTGCCATTGGCTTTGGTCGTGTAGAAAGGCACAAAAATCTCCTCTCTTTTTTGCTGTGGAACAGGCTTTCCGTTATTAATAATACTGATGACCGTCTGATCCTCGGCATTGAGATCCGCAACGATGCGAATCTTTGTGGCCTCGGCTTGTATGGCGTTTTTTATCAGGTTGTTAAAAACCTGCATCAGCTGTCCTTCATCGGCATAAATCAGCAAATCAGCCGTCCGTATCTCATAATCAATCGAAACATCCTGCTCTAAAGTTTTGCCCTGATGGAGTTGTATCACCCTGTTTATCAATTCATCCACCGCAATGGTTTTCCTCACAGGCGGTGCCATCCGGGTAAAACTGCGATAGGACTCCACAAAGCGTATCAGTTCTTTGGAAGAGGCGGAAATCGTCTCCAAACCAGCCTGTGTATCCAGATTGCTGTCTTTGGAAAGCGCGTCACTCAGCGAGGCTATCGGAGTGATGGTATTCATGATTTCATGGGTCATCACCCGGAATAATTTGCTCCAGGAGACAGATTCATTCTGCACAGACTGCTTATCTATAATACTACGGAAACGGTTGAGCGCCCGGTTCAACGCCGTGTTGCTGCGGAAACGGAAATTCTGCTCCCCATCCTCCAGCGCATCCATCATGTAGTTGACCTTGTCACTGTCTTTCCGGCGAACCACAAGAGCCGTGATGAGCACCGACAACGCACCGACCGCTATCAGTATCAGAAGCCATATCCAAGTGCTCATATTCCGTATTTTTTCAGTCTGTTATATAAAGTGGGGCGACTGATATTCAACGCTTTGGCCACCAAGGTGAGATTCCCGTTGTGTTTCTTCATGGCCTGTCGGATAATACGCTCCTCCGCATCCTGCAAACTCTCGGAAGGATTGGCAGTTTCTGTGATATCCCTCAGGTGCTGTGCGTCAATTTGCAGGTCTGCCGCCTGAATATATTCCTTTTCGGAAAGGATGACGGCTTTTTCGAGACAATTCTGCAACTCGCGGATATTTCCTTTCCAACAACAACGCTGCAACAGAGACAGTGCTTCCGGGGAAAGGCCCTTCACCTGACGATGGTATTTCGTGGCGAATTTCTGGATAAAGAGGGTTGACAAGGCTTCGATTTCATCTAAACGCTCCCGCAAAGGAGGAAGATGCAAAGCCACCGTATTGATGCGGTAATACAAATCCTCACGAAACTTCCCTTCGCAAACCATCTGGGGAAGGTCTTTGTTGGTGGCGCATATCAAACGGATGTCGATAGGAACGGCCTTCGTGTCACCCACCTTGGTGATACTGCGGTTTTGCAGTACCCGCAGCAGTTTCGCCTGCAGATTCAGTGGAATATTGCCGATTTCATCCAAGAAGAGTGTGGTGCCGTTAGCCTGTTCAAACTTACCGGTATGGTCAGCACGGGCATCTGTAAAGGCCCCTTTGACATGGCCAAAAAGCTCGCTTTCGAACAGTGTTTCGGTAAGGGAGCCGATATCGACACTGACCATGTCTTTGCTTGCCCGGGCAGAAAGTCGGTGAATTTCATTAGCCAACACATCCTTGCCCGTTCCGTTTTCACCGATAATCAAGACAGAGGCCTCTGTCGGGGCGATTTTCTCCACCATTCGGTGTATGTCACTGACAGCAGGGCTGTTTCCCCACAACATAGACATTTCTTGTGCAGGCGTTTTAGCTTGAAACTCCGACTTGTGTTTCCGGCAGGCCGCCTCCAAAACACCCAGTAGTTTGTCATTCTCCCATGGCTTGACGATAAAGTCAAAAGCGCCCCGTTTCATGCCTTCCACCGCCAAAGCGATGTCAGCGTAAGCAGTGAAGAGCACCACCTCGGTATCAGCAAAGTTGCGTTTCAGTTCCGAAAGCCAGAACAACCCTTCGTTGCCAGTGTTGATATCCGCCTCGAAATTCATGTCCAGCAGCACCACATCAGGTTTGAAACTGCTCATCTTGCTCATCAGCTCTTTGGGCGAGGCGATAATTTCAACTTCGGGAAAATGCGCTGGCAACAGCAGCTTCAGCGTAGAGCGGATGCCCGCATTGTCGTCAACGACTAATATTTTTGATTTCAGTTTGGTCATAATGATGTTTTTGGGATTCAAGACTTTGGAAAGCGTGACCGTTATAATCCTAATATCGCTACCATTTCAGCCGGTGTAACCACAAAAGGCTTCTTTGGAAAATGCTTTATGTTTCCCGTAACTAGATAGGCATCTTCTTTACTCATAGCAATCTCATAGAAAACGATATCTTTTTTATCGGGAAAAATTTCTGTTGACACCACCCTTGGAGATGAAATACCCTCTGATTCTATTAAATGAATTATCTTATTCACATTATCTTGAGGAAGGTGAAATTTATCTCTACACAACACATCATGATATTCTTCTAATATCTCATCGCAGTACAAGGGTATAATTCTACAATTAATAACATTCTCCAACACAATTTTGGTCGGAGATAATGGATTAGGACTTAACAATCCTGACACGATGACATTAGTGTCTATTACTGCAAACACCTTGTTTTTTCTCATTTCCCCTCTCTTGCTAATCTGATTTCCTCATTAATTTCCTCTAATGTCATATCAGGAAAAGCGCCTTGTTCTGCCATTTTTCGAATCTCTAAGAATGCTGCTATTCCTTTATCCCGGATTTCTTTTTCACTCTCTCTTGAATCAGTCCTAATCTCAAAAGGAATCCTGCGTTCTCGAACCACAGCATTCATGAAAATGGTAAAAGCTGAAGTGACGCTTAAACCGAATTCATTGCATAAGTTGTCAAATTTTTGTTTCAAATTGCTATCTACTCTGATTGACATTGTTGTTTGTGACATATTGCTTTACATTTAATGGATTTGTAATGCAAAAGTACATAAAATTTCAATACAACGTACAGCAAATTCCATTTTTTTGTAGAGACACAAAATTTTGCGTCTTTACCAGAACATCCTATTCCTTTTTCAACACCTCCGCAGGGTTCGTCCTCGCGGCGCGCAAGGTTTGCCAAAGGACCGACAGGAAGGCAATAACCATGGAAATGAGCACCGCTATGGCAATAATCCAACCGAAATGTTCAATACGGTAGGCGTAGCGTTCAAGGTATTTTCCAGAAGCCCATACAGCAACGGGAACAGCGATAACCGCCGCTATGCCCACCAGCAGCATATAACCTCTCACTGTGCGCCATAGCTCGCTCCGCACATCACTGCCAAAGGCCTTGCGGATGGCGACACTCTGGGTGTTCTCACCGCTGTAATAGGTGCTCATGGCCACCAAGCCAAGCATTGAAAGCAACACCGAAAGCAACATGAACAGCTCCAACAAACGCATAGTGCGCTTGGCCGGTTCCAATTCTTTTGCCAGAAGATCATCTATATAACCATACTTGTTAGGCTCCTCATAGTAGAATCCGTATTTCTGCTCGCTCCATGCTTTATACAGATTCATAATGGTCCGCTCGGCCTCCTTGTGGTCCCCATTGGTTTTAATCAGCATGCCACAAAAATAATTTAAATCTTCCGGTTTTTGCACTATTATGCCCACGTTCAATTGATAGTACTCGTCAGCAGCATGGGCAGCACTTTGGCCTGGAATATCCTTGAACACGCCCCCGATATAATCCGCATTGCTTTGATTGACACTGAACAGCCTTGTAAACATAGAGGAGGTGTCGGAAACGTTGGCCTCCAGATAAGCCCTTTGCCCCAACCACATGGAATTGGCCATGGGATGACCAAAATCCTCTAGGATTTCCAAGCCTAACAAACGGAAATAGGCTGTGTCGCACACAATCAAACTGATAGCTATACTCTCCTCCCTATCGGGCAAAAGTACTCCCTTTGTATAAAAAATGCATCCCGGGTATCCACGTCCATAACCGAATGCCTCCACACAGGGCGTGCTTTCCAGCTGCTCTGCCAAGGTCTTTAACTCATCGGTGTGGATAACACTCATGTCAAGCATAAACAAATCTTCCGTGTTCGCATTCAAAGGACGTTTCATCATGTGATGCATCTGTATCTCCATCACCAATGCCAACGCTATCAATATAATTGAAAGAATGTTCTGAATGGTAATAAAGACCCCGTTGAGCCAGGTTTTGTTTTGCCGGCGGAACACTCCTCGTACGATGTCAATGGGCTGGTAATGCGAAGCGAGCAACGCTGGTAACAGTCCCGACAATACGCCCAATACCAAGACTCCGGCAATATAGGAAAGCAGATAGGCAGGAGTGAGCAGAAAACGAAGTTGGATATCGGCTTCCGGCTGGTCTTGAATCAACAGAAGACTCATCGTAGGGACCAGCGCGTATGCCAATAACAAGGCAAAAGCGAAACAGACCGCCGTGAACAAAATGGACTCAAGGATATATTTTCCGATAATCGCCTGTTTTTGAGCACCCAACAAGCGCCTTGTAGCCATTTCCTTGGCTCTTTTGCTCACCAAAGCCATGTTCAGGTTCACATAGTTGAATATGGCCGACAATACCAATAACAGCACCACCACTGTTAGGATCCTCAACATGGTCAGATTACCTTCGTGAATAAAACTGCTTGACGCAGGATGAAAAAACATCTCCTTGCAGTTGTACATCTCTATGTCTCTTGAACCATGGTGGTTGTTGCTGCATATTTCCAGTACTTTTTGTCTGAAAAGTTCCTCATCGGTGTTCTCCGCCCGTCTGAAAAGGGTCAAATGCGAGCCTATTCCTCCCTGCATTCCAATAAAGGGTATTTGCCTCCAAGCTTCATCATCCGTAGGGATAAGCACATCAAAATAGGAGATAAAAGAATTGCGCACATCCTCCATAATTCCCCCGATAATATAAGTGGAATCATATACTTGAATCGGATGGCCTATCAACTCCCTTTCCTCGCCAATAGTGGCGGCAAGACTTTTGCTGACAATGACGGTATGGCCACCCTCAAAGCAATCGGAACTGCCTTCCACCATGGTATATTGAGGGAATAGGTCAAAGAAACCGGGATCTACCTGACGAGCAATCACATGATAGCTATTGCCATTATAGCTAATCTTGTCACCGCCATAGCTGATTCTCGTGATGGCCTCTATCTCGGGTATTTGGCTTTCCAACGATTCCTTGTCATCCCATGAAAGGGCTAACACATCCGCTGTGCCTAAGCCATAAATCCGGTCATGGTCAGGGGTTTCATATACCACAGCCCACTGCTGGGCCACATAGCTGCCAATCAGGATGACGAAAGCTAAGCTCACGACCAGCCCCACCGCCTCGATGGTGGTATAGAGCTTGTTGCGGGAGAGGAATTTGAGGTAACTTTTCATATATCTTTCGGTTATAATTATTCTTTCTTCAGCGCCTCCGCAGGATTCGTCTTTGCGGCGCGGAGCGTCTGCCAGAGGACGGACAGAAAGGCCAGCAGCATGGTGACCACAACCGCCACGACAATAATCCAGCCGTAATGCTCAATGCGATAGGCGAAACGTTCCAAGTATTTGCCGCAGAGCCAAACGGCAACAGGAGCTCCAATGATTGCGGCGATTCCGACGAGAATCATGTAGTCTTTCACCGTACGCCACAACTCGCGGTTGACGTCGCTGCCGAAAACCTTGCGCACCGCGATGCTGTGGCTTCCTTCATCGCAATAGTAGGTGCTCATGGCGACGAGACCGAGCAGCGACAGCAGCACCGATAATCCCATGAAAATCTCCAACAACCGTACGGTGCGCTTGGCAGGCTCCAACGACTTAAGATTCAAGTCATCCACATAGCCGCATTCATCCTGCCCAGCAAAGGCCTCCCCATCCTTTTCCGCCCACAGCTGGCACTGTTTTAGGATGATTTTTCGGGCCTCCGAATGGTCGCCGATGGTTCTGACAAATAGGTCGCTTGCCCACGCCAACTTCCGAGTTTCCTGTACCAGTACACCCACGTTCTGGTTACTTAAGCCATCAGGAGAAGCCGCACTCTCCCCCGGGAAATCTTTAAGCTTTCCGCCGATGTAATCCGCATCCTGATACATCATGAGTGCAAGTTTTTTCGGCATGGTAACCGATGTGTCAGAAGCTCCGCTTTTGGCAAAGGCGTGTTCACCAAGCCAGAGCGAGTTGGCGAGTGGATGGCCGAAATCTTCCACCACTTCGAAACCTAACATGCGAAAATAAGCGCTGTCACCGATGAGCAACTTCAAGATAAAATCTTCCTCGTCCAAACGTATGCCGACAGAATAAGCCGCGCTTCCGGGAAATCCTCGCCCTATGCCAACCTCTTTGACACAAGGCAGTTGCGCTATTTCATCGGCTAAAGTAGCCAAATGAGGCACAGGATACCATATCCCGCTTATGTAGAACAAGTCTTTCGTGTTCGCATGGACGGGCCGCTTGATCATGTGCCACATCTGCACTTCCATCACGATGGCGATGGCTATCAGTATAACAGACAAGACGTTTTGGAAGATAATGAAGATTTTGCTGAGCCACATCTTGCTGTGATGGCGAAATGTACCCCGCACCACATCAATGGGTTCGTAATACGATGCATACAGTGCGGGTAACCATCCCGAGAGCGTTCCCATCAGCAAGATTCCGCTCAGATACGCGACTATATAAGTCGGTTTCGTCATCAACTGCAATTGAATGTCGCTTTCCGGTGTTGAGCTGGTTAGCAGCCAATTCATCACAGGCACAAGCGTGTGAGCCAACAAAAAGGCAAAACCGAAACATACTGCCGTGAACAACACAGATTCGATAATAAGTTTGCCCATGACGGAGAGTTTCTGTGCCCCCAAAAGTCTGCGGGTAGCCATCTCCTTGGCGCGTTTACCCACCAAAGCCATATTGAGGTTGACGTAGTTGATGAGTGCCGACAGAAGGAGAAGGAACACCACCGCCGACAATATCCGTATGCTGCTGAGGTTGCCGCTGCGTAATACATAATCGTTCTCAGTGCGGAAGAACATCTCCTTGAAACTGAATATTTTAAGTTCTTTATTTATCCACGATCCATAGTTTTGACGGCATACTTCAAGTATTTGTGCCTTGAAATCTTCTTCGTTGGTGTTTTCCATCCTGCGAATAAAGGTCTTCGTGCCGTCCACGCTGTGGAAAGGTTCGCGCCCAGCCCACCATTTCTCATTCACCGGAATCAATACATCAATGTGGGCAACCAAGGTGTTTTCCGGACCATCCATAATGCCGCAAATGATGTATTCCTCCTCCTCTCCTTCTATGACGAAACGTTGTCCTATAAGGTCGCCCTTTTTCTCCAGACTGTTCGCGAAACTCCGGCTGACAATGGCGTTATGGGTGCCGTCGAACGGGATGGCTGTGCCCTCCACAAGGCTAAACTGGGGAAAGATCTTGAAGAACTCCGCATCCACCTGACGAACTTCCGCCTCATAGTTTTTTTTGTGGTAAGAAATCTCGTCGGTGGCATAGCAAAAGCGAGCTATAGCCTCGATTCCAGGCACCTGCGCTTCGATGGAGGCCTTGTCCCACACCGAAAGTCCTAAGGAAGGATAGTGCCCAACGCTGTAGATGCGGTCGTATGCAGGTTGCTTATACACAACGGCATACTGCTGATACACATAGTTGCCAATCAGTATCACGAAGGCGATGGAAATAACCAGCCCCACCGCTTCAATGGCGGTATAGAGTTTGTTGCAGGAGAGGAATTTGAGGTATGATTTCATTGTCTCTTTTGTTTGTGCCAATTGAAAGGAACGGAGTGCATTCCGTCCCTATGTACTTACTTGCTATACAACTTTTACTATTACCATACTGTTTCTTTTTTATACTGGTGTAATGCACCACACCATTAATCTTTCAATCCTTTAGGAATAAGAATGACTCATTGTCATTCACTTCTCAGCGATTTCACTGGGTTCACCGTGGCGGCGCGCAAACTCCGCAATGTCACCACCGCGACTGTGACTGCGAGCACGGCCAGCAACGCCAAGGCAAAGACCCACCAATGCAAGGGCATGCGATAGGCAAAGCCTTCCAGATAACGGTGCATAATGACGATGCTGATTGGGACGGCAACCGCGAAGCAGGCCAGCACAATTTTCACGAAACGGGCGTTGAACATTGCCAGTATCTCTCCTTCGGTAGCACCGTTGACCCTTCGGATGCCAATTTCCTTGCGACGGTGTTCCGTCTCGAACATCACCAATCCGAACACGCCCATCAGTGAGATAACGATAGCCAGCACGGTGAACAAGGTGACGAGTTTCGAGAGGTTCTGCTCTTTTTTGTATTGGTTCTCAATGGATTGGGAAAAGGGCCACACTTCGTATGACATTCCATCGCCCATTGTAGGGTCAAGATCGTTAAGCATTTGCGTGATGCGTTCCATCAAAGCGGGAACATCCACGCCAGCCTCTGTACGAATGAACAACCTCATGCAAATATGCCACGGATCTTTACCATAAACATAGAATGCAAACGGTTCTATGCCTTGTCGCAACGAGGCGAAGTTGAAATCCTCACAGAAACCGGCTATTTCTGCGACTTGGCTATCATGGCCTCCAATCTGGTCTTCAAGAGTGATTTGGTACTTGTCTTTTGCGGTTTTATTGAAAATATACACGCCATTAGACTGCTCGTCAACTGCGGCGAAATCACGACCTTCGATGATGTCAATACCCATAAAGCGCAGGAAGTTCCACGAAACAGGATAGACCTGCCAACCGGCATCTTCGCCACGCACTTTTCTACCCCAACTCATGCGGGAATCTTGGATGAAGGGACCGTCACCCCAAGCGACATCCTTTATGGCAGCATCGGCTTTCAACTTACTCTCCACCGCCTCGCGGTTGTTGGCAAGATTCCACGAAACCTGCGACTGCAACAGACATTCTTGATCGAAGCCCATTTCATGGTTCATCATGAAACGGCGTTGCTCGTGAATGAATATCGCACAGATTATCAGTACGATGGAAACAGTGAACTGCAGGCCAATCAGACCGATGCGGAAAGCTTTGCCTTTTTGCGTGGTGCCGAAAGTGCCTTTCAAGGCGAAGACCAGATTAAACGAAGTGGCGAACAAGGCGGGATAAATACTGGCAGCTATGGAGATGATCAATGCCAAACCGATAGTCAACGCAACAACGCCCCCATTCTGTCCGAAATCAAGTGAAGTGTCAATCAATGAAGCCAATGTAGATTGCTTGAAGAGGACAACCACACCTACAGCAAGTGCCAAAGATATAGCCACCATCAGCACCGACTCTCCCACCGATGACATCACCAACTGGAAACGACTGCTACCCAGTATCTTGCGCGTGTTGATGCTGCGCAGTCGAAGGGGCAACATGGCGAAGAAAAAGTTGATGTAGTTGATAAAGGCGATGACCACCACGAAAATGGCGATGACGAGCAGTGTCATCGTCGTGGTTTTGTTGCCTGCCTTACCAGGGGCAAAATACGAATTGCTGTCGAAGTACATATCGGTCAGTCTCACGGGGTATAGACCAAACTTGACATTATCGTCGGTGGCCTCTTTTCCTGTCATTTCACTGAAAAAACGTCTGGTCACAGGCTTTGACACTTCGACAATCGCATTGGGATCTGCACCTTTGCGAAGCTTCAGAAAATAATTGAACGAAAACTCGCTCCAATCATTGGTGTAATTATCGCCCAAATTAGCCAGCATTTCGAAAGAGGAAAGGTCGCTGTGCTTCGGCATATCTTTGTAGATGACCACAATAGATATATCCCGCCACTCCGATCCATTGAAGAATTTCATAACGTCACCCACCTGGACACCAAGGCGTTTCGCCGCCGATTCCGAAAGAGCGAAGCCAGTGTCAGTCAAATCGTCCCAATTGCCAGCCATTAATTCGAAACCGAACACGTCACGGGCACCTTTGTTCATGACCGCTATTGAGATGGACACAGGCGATTGCTCATCGCTTACACGAACTGTGATGGGATTGCCTGTGATTTCACCACAGCCACCGGCTTCAATGTCAGGGGAGGCGTTGACAACATACTCCCCCAAGGGTCGGCAGAGGTAGGAGGAATATTCACTTTGGTTGATTTCCTTTTTGGTTAGGACATAGATCCGGTCGCTGTCCTTGAGTGACTTGTTGAAGGACAGGTCGTGGTGCACCTGTACTAGGATGATGTATAAAGCGGCAAAAGCGGCTGTCAGACCGAGGATGTTGAGAGCGGAGGAAACCGCCTCGGTTTTGGATTTTTTGATGATTCGCATAGTGATGAGGTTTTGTTGGTGATTGCAGGGCTCGCAGCGCTCACCCTGCTTCTGATACCCAGGGCTCACTTCGTTCACCCTGGGTTGGCATAGGTTGGGCTTTCAGCCCTTTTTGGAATGTTCCTTGTGACGACGCGGGTGTGAGGTACGCTGTAGAGACGCGATTAATCGCGTCTCTACAAAGGAATAATGATTACAATTCCGGCAGCACGTTCTCCACCACGCGGCCGTCGAAGAGGTTGATGATGCGGTCGGCATAGCCGGCGTCGCGCTGGGAGTGGGTGACCATCACGATGGTGGTGCCCTCCTTGTGGAGTTCGGTGAGCAAGTCCATCACCTCTTTGCCGTTCTTGGAGTCGAGGTTACCGGTGGGCTCGTCGGCGAGAATCAACTTGGGGTTGGCGACCACGGCGCGGGCGATGGCCACACGCTGTTGCTGACCACCCGATAGCTGCTGCGGGAAGTGCTTGGACCGGTGCATGATGGCCATACGTTTCATCATGACGTTCACCCTTTCCTTGCGTTCCGTTGCACTGATGTTCAGGTACTTCAGCGGTAACTCGATGTTTTCATATACATCCAGCTCATCAATCAGGTTGAAGCTCTGGAACACGAAGCCGATGTTGCCCTTGCGGAAGCGAGTGCGAGCCTTCTCTTTCAGCTCGCCCACCTGCTGTCCCAGCAGTTCGTAGGTGCCCCCTGTGGGATTGTCCAACAGACCCAAAATGTTGAGCAGTGTGGATTTGCCACAGCCCGAAGGTCCCATAATGGCGACAAATTCGCCGTCTTGAATTTCAAATGACACCCCGTCCAATGCGAGGGTCTCGATTTCTTCCGTGCGGAAGATTTTGCTAAGGTTTTGTACTTTGATCATATCTATGGAATTTTGATGTTTCTATATGCCCCACACTGCGCGACTGCGTCGCTTGTGAGGGGTTAATTGTACTTTCGTCATAAAGAACATGCATACTTCATGCCAAAGATACAAAATATTAAGAATCAAATGAATACAATTTTCTCTTTTGCTGAAAGTGTATAGAATCTTTACAGTGATTGTAAAGAAACTTTACAATCTGCCCAACAGCCACCATCTACTTAATACATTAATCCAATCATCCAAAGTGGTAATTTATTACCATGTGGAGATTCGATATCATCGGCCAAAATATATGAATTTGGCAAATTGGCAATCTGGTCAAAGTTCTTGCTTTCACCGCCAACCTCAAAAATCCATTTCCCGTCAACTTTGAAGTCTCCTTGTTGCTTGCCGTATTCCACCGTATGTTGGAAACTCAATTGATTGACTGCAAAGCACTCTCGTACTGTTCCGATTTTCACTTGTGTTGTTGCCAAAGCGTATAGAAGGTTGGGGTTTTCAAGATAAATCTTGTCTGGTTTTTGCATTTTTTTTACTGAAACCAGATCGCTGTAAAGAAGATTTATCAGCTTTGCATCATTAAGATGATTTAAATATTCGATTACGGTGTTACGCTGCAGCTCAATTATCGAAGCCATCTTTGATATATCAACATCGAAGGGAACTTGTTGCGCTAAAACGTTTAACAACGCTTTAATTTTACGGCAGTTGCTTGGATTTACTTTCCGAAGTTGCGGCAACTCTACATCAATTACATAGTTCGTTATCTGTTCGATGAGAGGATAATAATCAATGGGATTTTTCAGATAGAAAGGATAATACCCATATTTGAGGTATTCGTGGAAATATTGGAGTGGACGGCATTTGCTATTGACTTCGGCAGCAATGTCTTTGGCATTTGCGAGAAGCTGTCCAAGTGAATGAAACGGCAAATTAATGTCTTTGTAAAACTGAAGATATTCCCTAAATGAAAGTCCAGGCATATAATATCCGCGGCAACGACGTGAAAGATCCGCGTCACCATCAATCAGCTTAAGTAATGATGAACCGCTCAGTATTATCTGTAAATTAGGATAAATCTCTGCAACTTCTTTCACCTCGCGACTCCAGTTTTCGTATTTATGAGCCTCGTCGAGTACCAGAAGTTTACCACCGTGCTTGTAAAACCTTTCTGCCACCTCTAAAATGGAATGTTGGGTGAAATACGCAAAATCGAGGGAACAGTATAGTACTTCCTCGCTCCCCACACCATATTGTTGCCTTATATGCTGTCTTAACAACGTGGATTTACCAACACCTCGCGGTCCTCTGATGCATAGCATTGGTGCATCCCAGTTAACATGGTTCACAAAGCTTCTTACAATATCCATGCTGGTGGCATTGAGCATGGCATTCTGTTTTTCAAATAACATTTCCATATAGTTGTCTATTGTTTATCATTGTTTTTTGCAAAAAGCAAAATTAAAACAAAACTGCTTTTTACAGAAAGCAAAAATAAACATTTTTTTTATACCACGCAAAAAATAAAATTATTTGACAAGTGTTTAACCCATTTTCTGAACAAAAAAATCAAGTTAAAATACCAGCACATCACTATCCCCGAAGTTGTCGTACGACGAGGTGATTACTTTTTCTCCCGGCTCTAGGCCTTCCAACACCTCGTAGTACTGCGGGTTCTGGCGGCCGATGCGAACCTCGCGTTTCATCGCCTGTTTCCCGTCTGCCGACACCACATATATCCATTTGCCACCGGTTTTCTGATAGAAAGTTCCCCGTGGTATCAGCACCGCCTCCACGGGCTGACCGAGCTGCAAATTTAAGTAAAAAGTCTGTCCCGTGCGAATATTTTCCGGCTGTTCGTCCGAAAACTTGAAGTCAGCCTTGAATTTGCCCTCACGCACCTCCGGATAGACCTTGCGGATATGCAGGCGGTGTCGCTCACCCTGACGCTCGAAACTGGCTTCCAGACCAGTGGTAACCCGGTCGATATAATGCTCGTCTATCTTCGCTTCTATTTTATAGCTTTCCATATTGTTGATCTGTCCTATCTTGGTGCCTGCGGCAAGCGACTGTCCCAACTCCACATCCAAAAGTCCCAGCTCGCCGTCGATAGGTGCCTTGATATTCAAGTTGTCCTTGCGGCGGCGTATCATCAGCATATTCTGGCGCATGTTCTCCAGGCTCTCACGCATCTGCCGGATTTCCACCGAGCGGTACAGACTGTCCTGCTTGGCACGGTTTTCCACTAATAGGAGTCGGTCTTTCGCCAACTGGTATTCCTCCTCTGCCTGCAGCCATGCCTCCTTGGCGATAAGGCCATCGTTGAACAGTTCTTTTTGCGAGTCGTAGGTTCTCTTTTTACGCCGTACCTCCATTTGCAGCTGCAGCTTTTCCTGTTGCAGGCTCAGCTTCTGTTGTTCCATGGAAATCATGGTGTTGCGAAGTATATTCTCCTTCTCGGCCAAATCGGCCTCGGCATTCAGAATCTGCATGTCCAAGGTCTCGTTGCTCAGCACCAGAATGACATCTCCCTCGTGCAATTTACTGCCTTCTTCGGTCACGATTTTCTGCACCACACCGCCTTCCAGCGGACTGAGCTGGATGGTGGTCATCGGCACCACCTGTCCACTGATGCGGATATAGTCGTTGAATTCGCCTTGGGTTACAGTGCTGATGGTGATGTTATCCGCCTGGGCTCGCAATTTCTTGGAATTATCCCTGAACACCAGCCAAGCGACAAAGACCAAGAGCAGCAGCCCACCCCAATAGGGCAAAGCTTTCTTGCTGAAAGCCAAACGCCATCCTTTTTTCTGTTCTATTTTTCTATCCACGATAGGTTTTATTAAGTGTTTAGAATGTTGAATTGTTTATTTGTTGAATTGTTGAACTATTTTTATTTCTTAGGTTTTAGTTTTTAGTTCTTAATCCTTAGTTTCCAAAGTTCTCTCTCCCGCATAATACCTAACAACATAACTTTTGATAAAGTATTGCAGTCGGGCGTTGAGTTGTTCGGCTACGGCGGTGAGGTAGTCATCAGAGATGGTTCGGTACTCCACCGCAGAAATCGCTCCCTGCTCAAAACGTTTGCGGTTCAACTCCAGCGACTCGCCTTGCAGCGACGCACGCAGTATTGCCTCTTGCAAGGCCTCAGCGGCAGCATCACGGTCGGCAACGGCACGTTGCACCTCAGCCTCCACTTCCTGCACCACCTGCTCATAACGGGCTGATGCGCGCTTCAACTCATTTTTTCTTTTCTCAATATTAGAAAATATAGCCAAATGACTGTAAATGGGGATGCTCAACGACAGCTGTACATATTCGCCCCCGTTGTTTCTGATTTGCTCCGGAAAAGGCACTGACCGATAGCCCTGCTGGCCCGGGTAAGTGAAGTAACTTGATGACCAGCCGCCATTCAGTGAAAGAGAGGGAGCCACCTGCCAGCGGGCGGTTTTCAGGGCAAGACGGGCATTTGTTATTGCACCCTTTGCCAAAACGACTTTAGGTAACCACTGCTTGGCATGATTAACCAACATCGAAACATCTTCCGTTGGCGTTATGCGGCTGCCACAATGTGACAGCCCTACGGATATTGTTGTAGAATCAGGGGTTGACAACCCCGTCAAAAATGGTACTGAATCGTCAATTTTCATAGGCTCGTCCACTGGCCAGAACATCACATCTTTCAAGGTGATAAGGGCGTTGTTCAGAGAATTGTGGCAGGTGGTCAGCCGGTATCTGCATTTGGACAGGTCGGCTTGCAGCTGCACCACATCGATGTGCGATTTCTGTCCCATCTGCTCCTGCTTTTCCACCAGACGCAGGGAAGCCTCGGCCGTGGACACCTGCTCAGCCAGCACTTTCTCCAATTCGGTATAATACAGCACATTGCAATAAGCCTCTATCGTGGCCAAACACAACTGGTCCTCCAATTGCTGGGTTTGCGTCAAACCCATCTGCTGAGCGGTCTTGGTGATTTTAATATTGTTAACCGCCTGAAAGCCATTGAACAACATAATTCCAGCAGAAATACTATAGCCATTATGAAAAGAGGTGACCGTACTATAGGTATTGGTTTCGGGGTCGATAGAACGGCCAAAGTTGGCGTATGCGTATGTGCTTCCGCTGATGGAGGGCGTAAAAGCGGCCAGGATGGCATTTCGGCGGTCAATCTGTGCATCCCGATTGTCAGCCTCCCTGATTTTCATCTGGGTAGAATGACCGAGAGCATAGCGAATACAGGCCTTCAAATCCATGACAACCGTGTCCTGAGCCTTTAAGCTCGCTACGGAAACCGGTATCAGTAATATAAAAAGGATGATTCTCTTCATCTTTTCGGCTGTTGGTCTGACTTGTGATTAAGCCAAATTCGTGCCAAAAAGCTTATTTTATTTTCTGTCAGTATTTTAAATAAAGAAGAGAATGGGAGGAATGTAAAATTTCTTTACAATGATGTAAGATTACTTTACACAAAAACAAGGGCTGCCACAATATGAAAGCCCTACATCTTTTATGGGAAAGATCAATTTTTCAACGCCTTCTTCTTTTCACTCGCCAAACGGCGCTCTACCTTCTTCACATCTTCAGCAGGAGGCAGGTCCTCAGGGACAATTCCTCTGTCAATTAGCATTTGCCGGACAGCTGTGTTATTGTCAACATGCTCCTTCGTAATCGTAGTCTCACCAATCAAGTCCTTTGTTTGCACATTGACACTTGTCATCTCGGCCGCGAAATCCTTCGCCTTAATGCTGATGGTCGGCAGAAAATCAGCCAACGGACGACTCTGTGGTACTCCAAGATGCTTTTTCATCATACTTGTACTCAATCGAAATAGAGCCTGATCACCTTTTGAGCGAATAAGCGCAAAAGTCTGTTCATTTACGCCTCGTTCAAATAAGATACCTGAAAGTTTACGCTCGGTCTCTTGAAGCTTTGCTCGTGCTTTCACCCGTTCCATTTCCAAAATTCGCTGCTCAACTAGTTCTGCACGGCGGGTTTGTACAGCAAAATAAGTTTGTGCAAAAGCAATCTGCGGCTTTCTTGGGTCTCCATTTTGAGCTACCAAATAGCAAGCATAGCGGGTAAGCAGAATATCATCAATCTCTCGTTCTGCAGTAGAACCCAATTCGACCATTTTGCTGACGTCAGCAAAATGGTCTGACTGCTTTTGTCCCGCATTTGTACAAGCCTCCTTTGCCTTGTCAATCACCTTGTAAAAGTTACGCCATTGCTGGTACCCTAGCAACTCACTTAATTCCCTCGCACTCCAGCATTCCGTTTCGTTAATCGTGCATACTGCATCCTCAAAGTTTTTAAACAATAATTGTATTTCTTCCTTTTTCATAATAGTATTTTTTTATTCTGTTTTTTTAGGCTACAAAGATAATAATTTTATCCTAAATATTAAATATAATATCAGTTATTTTTATTAAATAAAAATCATATAGATAAAAAAGGAATGCCACGATGTAACAGCCCGATATACAATGATTTCATAAAAAAGAGACGGGGCACGCCCCGTCTCTACAATATATTTCCCATCTGCGAGGACGCAGGTGGATACTTTTAGATATCCATGGGTTTCAGGTCGTCAGCGATAATCAGGTCAGCTTCGGTAGCGGCCTTCACCTGGTCAACCGTGAATTCAGGATGGATTTCCTTCAGCACGATACCCTTGGGGGTCACTTCCATCACACCCATTTCGGTCACAATGAGGTTCACCTGACCTTTGGCGGTAAGAGGAAGGGTGCATTTCTTCAGGATTTTGGGATTGCCCTTGGCGGTGTGCTCCATAGCCAGAATCACCTTCTTGGCACCAATCAGCAAATCCATAGCGCCACCCATACCGGGAGTCAATTTGCCAGGGATCATCCAGTTGGCCAAGTCGCCCTGTTCGTCCACCTGCATGGCACCGAGGATAGTAGCATCCACATGGCCGCCACGAATGATGACGAAAGAGTCGGCGCTGCTGAAGCTGGCGGCACCGGGCTGGGCTGTGATGTAACCACCACCAGCGTTAATGAGGTTAGGGTCTTCCTTGCCGGCTTCGGGAGTGGGACCCATACCCATCATACCATTCTCAGTCTGAAGTGTAAGGTGTACATTTTCGGGCAGGTAGTTAGGAACCATAGTCGGCAGACCGATACCCAGGTTGACAACATCGCCATCGTGAAGCTCTTTGGCCACTCTCTTGGCGATAACTTCTCTGATTTCGTTTTTTTCCATGATATTGAGTTTTTATAATTGAATTATTTGTTTTGCAATCTCTTCGCCATCTCCTGAGCCAGATAGGAAGCCACATCATCGGCATACGAAGTGCTGCCGAAGCCTGCGTCATAACCCAGCTCCTTGGCCAGCTCGTGCGAGATACGCGGACCACCGCATACCAGGATAACCTTGTCGCGCAAGCCTTCGGCCTCCAACATTTCCACCAGCTCGGTAAGGTTCTTGATATGCACATCCTTCTGGGTCACTGTCTGCGACACCAAAAGGGCATCGGCTTTCATCTCGATAGCCTTGGCGATAAAATCCTCGTTCGGCACCTGGCTACCCATGTTCAGGGTCTCGAACATGTCGTAACGCTCCAGTCCATAGTGGCCAGCATAACCTTTCATATTCATGATGGCGTCGATACCTACGGTATGAGCATCGGTACCGGTGCTGGCACCAATGGCGACAATCTTACGGCCCACATGCTCACGGATGTACTCGTCCGTCTCTTTCATGCCCATCACAGTGGATTCCACCTTAGGCACATGAATGGTGGTATAGTCCACCGTGTGAGTGCACGATCCATAGCAGTTCACAAAAGTGAAGCCCTTAGTCAGTTCCTTGAAATATACCACTAACGGGTTCTCGAAACCCATCTTTTTCATCAATTGTTTAGCTGCCTCTATGGCTTCGTCGCCACAGGGCACCGGCAAGGTGAAACTGATCTGTGTCTTGCCGTCGTTCATCGTATCGCCGTACGGTTTAACTTTGGTGAGGTCAAGGGTTTTGTCGAAATCCTTTTCCTCCATTGAATATAATCCTCCGCTCATGTCTTAATATATTGTTGTTTTGTTTTGTTGTTAATTCATTTTTTTCGTTTAGGCGTCAAGACGTCAAGACGTTAAGACGTTATTTATTCGTCTTGACGAACGCACGAAGTGCGTGTCTCCACGTCTCCACGTCTTACCGTTTTCCTTTCATTAACGGGATAAACGGATTAAAGTAATTCTCGCCTTTGGTGACGACACCTGCCAAACCCTTGCCGCCCGTCTTGCTACGCTTAATATCGGCGAAGATACCCTTCTCCAGCGCCTCGAACAGACCCTCGTTCACCATGTCTTCCAACAGCTTGTGGGCATCGTCGAGCACCTTGGCCGCACGCTGGCGAATAATACCGCCTTCCTTGAATTCCACCTCATCGCCAATGTTCTTCATATTGTTGAAGATATAGCGGGCATTCTCGATAGCCAGGTAACGGTCGCTCATAAAAGGCGTGTGGATAGCCTCGGTAATCATACCTAACAGCTGCAAACCCTGACCCGTCCAGATAGCGATAGAGTTGAACAAAGCATCCTGAATTTCGCCCTTGAAAATATTACCGGTCATGAACTTGGTGGGGGGCATATATTTCAACGGGGCGTTCGGGAAAATCTCACGCAACATCTGTGCCTGTGCCAACTCGTAAAGATAACCGTTCTCCAGGTCGGGATTCATCTCGAAGGCATGACCCAGACCCATCTGCTCCTCGGGCATACCGGCCAACAATGCCAACTGCTCGTTAATGAGGTCGGAAGCCAGCACCGTATGAGCCTGCTCGTATGCGTCGGCAGTGGTCAGGTAGTTATCCTCACCGGTATTGATAATCACGCCTGCAAAACCGTTGATTACACGGGAGAAATACTGATCGACCAAAGTACGCTGCGGGTTGATATCGCGGAACAAGATGCCGTACAAAGCGTCGTTCAGCATCACATCCAGACGCTCGAGAGCACCCATAGCGGCGATTTCAGGCATACACAGACCTGAGCAATAGTTGCACAGACGGATGTAGCGACCCACTTCCTCGCCCACTTCGTCAAGAGCCTTACGCATGATGCGGAAGTTCTCCTGGGTAGCGAAAGTACCACCAAAACCTTCGGTGGTGGCGCCGTAAGGCACGTAGTCGAGCAAGCTCTGACCCGTGGTACGGATCACAGCGATAATATCGGCACCCTGACGGGCGGCGGCCTGTGCCTGGACCACATCTTCATAAATGTTACCCGTAGCCACAATCACATAGATGTAAGGTTTCGGGCCCTCGCCGATAGTGTTCAGGTATTCATTACGTTTAGCCACATTAGCCTTGATACGGGCAATACATTGCTGCACGTAGGGGTCGACCGCGGCTTTTATTTTGTCAAGGGGATTCAGCTTCAACGCAGTGATGTCCAATTCGTTGACAGCCATTTTCTCGGCTATCTGCTGCGGGGTAAGACCTGTCTCAATGATAGCGTTGCCGATATAGTACAGTGCGCCTTGGTTCAGCAAGCCCTTCTCGTGAATGGAATTCACCACGACATTGGGAAGCGGGACCTCATTGCTGTCGATACCGTCAATACCTATCAGACGGCAACAAGTACGCTCTACCGTCACGGTAGTATAGATGTCCACAAACTTCTGCACGTCGTCGGCAATGCTCTTCGCAAGATTCTTTGCTGACGCAACCTTCTCAAAATCAAGACCTAATTTACTTTTCTTCATTCTTTTAATTTACTTAGTTTGGAATTCAGGACCAAAATTATACAATATTATTTCAAACCAGCAAAAATACAATTTATTTTTGAGAATTGCAAGAGGGTTTTTGCTCCACATTCAATTTTCGTATTTAAGGACTGAAATTTCGGAATAATTTTGGCATTTAAAACGCAAAAGAGGCACCCTTTTGGATGCCTCTCTGGTGATTCCGCTGCGACTCGAACGCAGAACCTGCTGCTTAGAAGGCAGCTGCTCTATCCAGTTGAGCTACGGAACCTCCTGGTCGGGATAGCCTGATTCGAACAGGCGACCTCCTGCTCCCAAAGCAGGCGCGATAACCGGACTACGCTATATCCCGTTTTGAGGGTGCAAAAATACAACTTTTTTTGATACAATTTTCACCCTAATGAAAAATATTTTGAATACAACTCCCCTCAAGCGAAGCGAGACTCCCCTTGAGCACAGAAGTGCGAAACTCCCCTCAAGCGAAGCGAGACTCCCCTTGAGCACAGAAGTGCGAAACTCCCCTCGAGTGCGCAGCACGAGACTCCCCCTTAATTCCTCATCGCTTCTTCAATCTTCGGCACTAACCTGTCAATATTCCCCGCCCCCATCGTCAACAGCACCTCGGGTTTGTGCTTTTCCACAAACGGTATGACCTCATCTGTCGTCAGCAGATATTTATTATCATTCTGAATCATATCCAACAGATACCGCGAAGTAATGCCTGGAATAGGAAGCTCGCGCGCCGGATAAATATCCAGCAAAATCACCGTATCCAACATAGACAGCACCTCAGCAAACTGTGAGGCAAAATCCCTTGTGCGACTGTACAAATGCGGCTGGAAAATGCCACAGATATGCTTACCGGCATATACTTTTCTAACCGCGGTGATAAAAGCTCTGAGTTCCTCCGGATGATGGGCGTAATCATCGATATACACAAAATCGGGATGCTCTATCCGGTAGTCAAAACGGCGTTTCACGCCATTGAATCCGGACAATTTTGTCGCCCATAATTGCTGTTCCTGCTGATTATTTCTGCCTTTAGCATACTCATTCACCGCGGCAAAAGCGGCCACCGCATTCAGCACATTATAAGTTCCTGAAACCGACAAATGCACCGGGTAAACTTCATCACCATGATGCAATACAAAATCAGCGGAATTTGGACACAACTGAATATCAGTAGCGTAGTAATCACAACTACTGTCCAAACCATACACCACCTTGCGAGAATGCTGGATCTGGTCAGCGATTTTCTCGTGTACCACCACCGCTCTCCTCACCTGGCTGGCATACAGCTGAAACGACTCCACCAACTTTTCTTTCTCCCCATATATATCCAAATGATCGGCATCCATAGAGGTAATCACCCCCACTTCAGGATGCAGGGTCAGGAAGGACCTGTCAAACTCGTCAGCCTCCACCACCATCATCTCCGCATGGTCATCAATCACCACATTGGCATTGAAATTCTTGGCAATTCCTCCAATAAATGCCAACAAAGGATGATCATCATGCAAAATGGTCGTAATCATAGATGTCGTGGTAGTCTTGCCATGGGTACCCGCTACCCCGATAGTAGGCAAATGCGAGCTGATCATGCCCAGCACCGCCGAACGCTTGTATATCGGTATATTGTTCTTTTCAAAATACACATATTCCTGATGCGTTTTGGGCACAGCCGGCGTATATACCACGAAATCCACTTGTTCTGGTATGAATTCCACATTCTCCTCATAATGAATTGTCGCACCCAACTCTTCCAAACGAGCTGTAATGTCACTTGGTGTCAAATCATAGCCATAAATATGATTCCCTGCCTGCAAAAAATAACGGGCCAAGGCACTCATCCCTATTCCACCAATGCCCAAGAAATATATCGTTTTATCTATAATCTTCTCATCCATAAAAAACTACTTTGCCAAAATCACAAACACGGTTCTTCGGTTTTTTGCCCTGCCCGCCTCGGTTTTATTGTCCGCAATAGGTCGGGATTCTCCATAACCTTTGTAGCTGATTCTGCTCGCATCAACGCCCTGACCAATCACATAATCGTACACCGATTTGGCGCGTTCCTGCGACAGTTTCAGATTGGAATTGTCATCACCAATATTATCGGTATGTCCCTGAATCTCTACCTTTACGGTGGGATTCTCACTCAAGAACTCCACAAACAGCCTGATAATCTGCTCGGATTCTTCTGTCAAAGAAAAATCATTGGTCTTGAAATTAATATCGTGCAGATCACAGGTCTTGCCCACCTCAACCTTTTTCACTTCAGCATCATTGACCACCACATCCTGTTTCTGTTGTTCCACTGTTATCAATTTAGTGTCAAACGAATGCCCTTCCTTCTTCACATTCACAATCAGATTCTGAGGTTTCTCTTTGTTCACTTCCGCGGCAATGGCATACTGTCCGGTGTTAGCATTCACCTTGGCACGGCTCACCACCTCCGCTTTCTCATTGCGCACCTCCACCACCGCATTCTCAATTTCGCCATCATCAGCCTCTACCTTTCCCTTGATGATAATCATGGAATGCGGACGAGCAGCCTCATACAATTCAAACTGGAAAATATCCCAGGAGACATTACTCTGGCGAGTGCCCATACCACCTCCTATCAAAATTCCCTCTTCGTTATATTGATCCGAGGAAAAATAGCCGGTTTTGCCATCCAAACTGACAAAGAAATCCACTTCATCACGCTCCGTGTTAATAGGATGGCCGATATTGACAGGCGTGGTCCAGCGACCCTGTGCATCCATTTTGGAATAAAAAATATCCATTCCGCCCATGCCATCATGACCGGAAGAAGAAAAATACAAGGTTTTGCTGTCGGTATGGAGGAAAGGTGACCGCTCATTTCCTGTAGTATTAATGGTCTTGCCCAAATTCACAGGTTTTTGCCACTCCCCTTTCTCATCTTTGCGAGAATACCAAATATCCGAGCCTCCCAAGCTTCCTGGCCGATCGCTGGCGAAGAAGAGCATCTCCCCGTCTGAACTCAGCGACGGCTGCGACTCCCAAGAGTCATCACGATTGATGCCTCCGCCCAGCTTTTCAGGCGTAGTCCATTCTCCATCAATATAATATGAGCAATACAAGTCATAATTAGGGTAAGAGCCACCCCCTACCGAGGCAGTGGTCATTCTTGAGAAAATCAGCATGTCATTGCTCAAATTGATAGCTGGACTGCCCTCATGATTGGACCGGTTAAACGGTGACGGCAACGGTTCTCCCTTGCCGAAAGTACCGTCCGCACGTTTTTTGCTAAAGCTGAAAAATTCTTTGTTGACTGTACCGCCCTTCCCAAAAGGGGAATTATCCACCACATCCATCCTGCGGGTAAAATAAAAACATTCCCCATCAGGTGACACCGTGGCCAAATACTCATCATCTTTGGTCGAAATGCCCTTGACCGGCTTGGGTTCAAAAGGCACCGGATGACTTAAAATTTGGTCATAAAAAGAAGCCTTCTTGATAATCAGTTGCGCTTCATCAATCTGTTCCATTTTCGTCACCAAATCCGGATTATCGACCAGCACACGGGCAAATTTCTTGGCCTCGTCAAACTGCTCAGTGAAGTAAGCCAGTCGCGCGGCATAGAGATTATGATGGATTTTATAGTATGGACAAATGGCATAGATGGCATTGAACGCCTGCAAAGCCTGTGCCGCATTCTGTTTCTTGATTTTCGTATCCAAAGCAAACTTGTCCAACTCTATCGGCAAGTAATAGGCCAGAGCATAGTAATACTGTGCCTCCAAATAAGTGGGATCTTGCGCCAGCAATTCCTCATACACTTCCAACGCTTCCGCTTTTTTTGCCGCTTTTTGCAAATCACGGGCTTTCTTGAACAACTTTTCGGAAGTCTTGGACGGTTTCTGCGAACAAGGGTCATCCTCTTCCTGCGCAATGACGGGCACAACAAACAAACCCACCAACAGCAATAAACAAAATCGCAATAACAACCTGTTTATTGTCATCAAACTCCGTTTTCCGTTAGCGCATCCCATAATATCATCACTTTAAAAGCGTGCCCTATAATTTGCAAACGCAAAGATAGTCAAAAAAATGATACAAAAATACACTTGATTCCCATGAACAAATGCAACGTCTTACACCCGCATTAGCATGAAATCGGCCACCACCATGGCGGCCATGGCTTCCACCACAGGAAGCACCCGTGGCACCACACAGCGGTCATTCCGCTCATGGGCCTTAAATGTCACTGGATTTCCTTCGAAATCAATGGTTTGTTGTTCCAACTGAATAGACGGTATCGGCTTGAATGCCACATTGAAATACACCTCTTGTCCGTTGGTGATACCCGCCTGCACCCCTCCGTCATGATTGCTGTTGAATGAGAAGTCACTGTTTTGGGTATCGTTGTACTGGCTACCGCACATGTCTGCCGCGGCAAAACCCTCGCCTATCTCAAAACCTTTGGCGGCATTGATAGACATCATGGCGAAAGCCAAACGTGCCTGGAACTTGTTATATACCGGCTCGCCCAGACCTGCGGGCAGGTTGCTGATACGGCAACACACCTTCGCCCCGAAGCTGTCGCCCTCGCATGACGCCTGTCCCATCGACAAAGTTTCCGCTTTGATTTCAATCCCAAACTGGCGCAGATACAGTTTGGCTATAGCCCCCGCTACTACTCGGCACACGGTTTGCCGCGCCGATGCCCGTCCGCACTCCTCATTGGACTTCGCCCCGTATTTCTGGCGATATACAAACGAAGCATGGGAAGGCTTGATAACATACATCTGAGTCTCATCCACCTTGACATCCCGATTGGGAATCTTAAACCGGATAGGCTCTCCTGTCGTCATATTATTGATAATCCCCGACGTGAACTCCACCACATCGGGTTCTTTCCTTTTGGTGGAATTAGCGTCCCCTGAAGGTGCCCTTCTGGCCAATTCCGCCTGAAAAAAGTCCTTGTCAATCACCACTCCGGCAGGACAATTCTCTATCACCCCCGACAGTTCCATGCCATGGGTGTCGCCTTCGTCCGTAAGGCGGAAAATAATGCCGAATGTGTCGAAATTTGGGTTCATCATTTAATATGTAGAGACGTTTCATGAAACGTCTCTACATTCTATTAATTGTTAATTATTAACTGTTAACTGATTATGCTTCTTTCTTGCAGCAACCGCAGCAGGAGAAACCTTTCCATACGAGAGCAGCCAAAGCGCCACCAATGAGAGGAGCAACAATGAACACCCATAAGTCTGCCAAAGCCTGACCACCAGCGAAAATAGCGGGTCCGATAGAACGGGCGGGGTTAACAGAAGTACCTGTCAGATTGATGCAAACCAAATGGATCAGAATCAAAGACAAACCGATAGCCAAACCTGCCAAATTGCCGGCACCCACCTTTTCGTCAGTAGTTCCAAGAACCACCAGCACAAAGATGAAAGTAGCGACACATTCAACCAGGAATGCACCACATGCACCACCGGCATTGGCCACACCATTGGTTCCCAAACCGCCAGTCAAATCAGGAGCGGCAACCACATTGGCAAACAGCATCAACATGGCACCTGCAATGATACCGCCAATCACCTGGCCACACCAGTAGCCACAAGCGTCTTTCCAAGACATTCTGCCTGAAAGGGCAACACCTAAAGTAATAGCAGGATTGATGTGGCAGCCTGAGATTCCACCAATGGTATAAGCCATGGCAACCACAGCCAAACCAAAGGCGACAGCCGTACCCACCACACCAGCAGGAGTAGTACATCCGAGGAACATAGCAGTTCCGCAACCCAAGAATGTCAGAACAAAGGTTCCAACCATTTCAGCAAAATACTTTTTCATAATCTTGAATTTTAGTTATTATTAAGTGAGTGTTTTTTTCATTTTGATGTTGCAAATATACATTATTTTTTTACCCCATGACAAATCATCACCGCATTTTTTGAACAGACCATTGTTTCATAATCCCCCTAAAAAAAGTAGAGACGTTTCATGAAACGTCTCTACAACAATAGGACATAACAAATACAATCGTATAAATGCACCCCGTATATACACGTAGAGACGCGATTAATCGCGTCTCTACAATATGGAAATACGAAATATTCCAGAATATTATTCCTCATCCTTATTTTCTTCCTCGTACTTCTTGATGATTTCGCTCTGAACCTCAGCGGGAACCTGCTGGTATTCAGCGAACTTCATGCTGTAGGAAGCACGACCTGAAGTGATAGAACTCAAGGTGGTGGAATATTTGTTCATCTCTGCCAACGGAATCTTGGCGTGGATGATATGGAAGGCACCTTCATTGTCCATACCCATCATGATACCACGACGGCCCTGGAGATCGGTCATCACATCACCCATACGGTCTGACGGAACGAATACGTCCACATCATAGATAGGTTCCAGAATCTTGGGACCAGCGTTCTTGAACGCATCCTTGAAAGCGTTACGACCGGCCAATTTGAATGCCAATTCGTTAGAATCAACGGGGTGCATTTTACCATCGTAAATGTTCACCACGATGTCACGGGCGTAAGAACCGGTCAGAGGACCTTCTTCCATCTTCTCCATGATACCTTTCAAGATAGCCGGCATGAAGCGTGCGTCGATAGCACCACCCACGATACAGTTGTTATAGATGAGCTTACCACCCCATGGCAGATCGTAGGTTTCAGTGGCACGGATAGGATATTTGGTCTGGTTGGGCATACCTTCATAGTAAGATTCGATCAGCATGTGAACTTCACCGAACTGACCGGAACCACCAGACTGTTTTTTATGACGATACATAGCTTCTGCTGATTTCGTGATAGTTTCACGATAAGGAATCTTAGGAGCATAGTATTCAACTTCAATCTTGTTCAGTTTCTCCACCATCCACTTGATGATGTTCAGGTGCTGCTCGCCCTGACCGGAGATGATCATCTGTTTCAATTCCTTGGACTGCTCCATCAGGAAAGTCGGGTCAGTCTTGCGGATTTCATTCAGGATAGCACCCAGTTTTTCTTCGTCAGCAGTGTTCTTGGCTCTGACAGCGGTGCGGAATTTCGGATCCGGATAAGCGGTAGGTTCGATAATATCGTCACCCTTGGCTACCAAAGTGGTGCCGCAAGGAGTGGATTTCAACTTGATAGTAGCCACGATGTCACCAGCAACAGCCTTTTCAACCTCAACTCTGTTCTTACCAGCGAATACCAGCAACTGTGAAATTCTTTCCTTGGTGTTGGTATTGTTGTTCATCACATCGGCAGCCTTGGCGATTTCGCCGTCACAAACCTTGATGAAAGAAACTTCACCGAGGTGCTGTTCGATAGCGGTTTTGAAAACGAAACCCACGAAAGGTTCAGCAGCGTTGAATTTATGTTCGTTGCCGTTAGTAGCCTTCATAGCAGGGGCTTCCATCGGGCTCGGGCAGTTCTTGATAACGAGATCCATCAGGCGGTCAACACCCTGGTCGGTACGAGCAGCTACGCAAACTACCGGGAAAGTACCACGGTTGGCGATACCCAGCTTCAAACCTTTCACCATGTCTTCTTCTGACAAAGTGCCTTCTTCGAAGAATTTGTCCATCAAAGCCTCGTCATTCTCAGCAGCAGCCTCAATCAAAGCATTGTGCATTTCTTCAGCTTTGTCTTTCTGGTCAGCGGGAATGTCTTCCACCACCATCTTACCACCGTTGGCAGGGAATTTCAAAAGTTTCATCTGCAGCAAGTCGATAACGGAATCGAAACCGATACCGGCATTCACAGGATATTGCAGAGCCATCACGCTACCGCCGAAATATTCTTTCAGCTGATGCAGAGTCTCGTCGAAATTGGCTTTTTCATGATCCAACTGGTTCACCACGAAAACCACGGGAACATTCATGTTCTTGGTCCAGCGCCACTGGATTTCAGCGCCTACGTCAACACCGTTCTGGGCATTGATAACCATCAGAGCGGAATCCATCACGCGGAGAGCGCCGATGGTTTCACCGATGAAGTCATCAAAACCGGGGCAGTCAATCATGTTGATTTTTGAGCCCTCGAATTCAGCATACATCACGGTTGACTGAATGGACTGCTGTCTTTCCAACTCCACATCGCGATAGTCAGAGATTGTGTTTTTGTCTTCTACGGTACCACGTCTGCTCACAACACCGCCATGGAAGGCCATAGCTTCAGCCAAAGTGGTTTTACCGGTACGGTTACCTCCGATAAGGGCAACATTTCTAATTTCCTTAGTCTGATAAACTTTCATCGTTGATTTGGTTATTTTATATTAATAAATATTATTGCTAAAAAAGTGGCGGCAAAGATACGAAAAAAATCAATGTGCAAATTAGTTAATGTGCTAATTTTTTGCAGCGTGTTTTGTGCTATTAGCCATGAGCTTTAAAATTCAAAATTCAAAACACAAAATTCAGTTTTTTGAATTCTGAATTTTGAACTTTGAATTCTCAACTTTTAACACCTATTTCTTAACTACAGTCAAGGTCTTGGCCTCGCCTGTTACAACATTACGTAATTGGACAAAATATGTTCCTTTCGCTAATTTTGACACCTCAACCGTGGTGTTTTCGCCTGTCAGATTGAAACTCATCACCTGGCGGCCAATAGCATCATAGATCAAAGCTTCAGCATTTTGCCACTGTCCGTCCGCGCGAACATTCATGGTATTTCCAACAGGATCGGGATAGACAAGCAACTGCTGGGAGGAATGCAACCCAACGGCTTCTTCGCCGCCACCAGGCACATAACCTTCCGGAACAAGCTGCACATCCACCAACTGGGCAGAACCATCGGTCGTGGTCACCTGCACCGTTTTGGGCACATAACCCTCTGCCGAATAAGTCACATTGTACGATCCCGCTTTGATAGGTCTGTAATACTTACCTTCAGGAAAATGCGAATAAACTTCTGAATAATTGATGTCATGATTCTGGACGAAGACCAATGCTTCCAACGGTTCTCCTGTTATTGAATCAGTCACCGCCCCATTAAAACCATTCAAACATTCTTCAATATAATTCAACAAAGAATGCTTAAGGCTATTCCAGAACTGAGGCAATTTGGAACCCGACGGAGACTTGTCTTCCGAAATCTCTATGGTCACCTCGCGGCAATGCTGGTAATAATTCATATAATCCTGACGGCTACCGTCAATTACGTACCAGTCACCACCAGGAGTTACGCCATCATCTTCATCCATAAAATAACCATTGTTACCATACTGATGGCAAGTGTCAGCAAACGCTCTTCCCATCTGCCACCACCATGACTCATCAGCATGAGACACCTGACTCGTGGTCCATGAATCCCATGGGAAATTATACAACTCCGAACCTCCATGAAAATTAGCCGACATCACAAAATGATGCTGGGAGGCGAAATCTATCATGCCTTGGATCTCAGGTTCATAATTCTTGGCTGGCTGCCCTGCCTCCGGATAATTACGGTTCAAATCCTCTCCATTGGCGTTGGAGCGTGTTGAACCCGGATTCCAATATGAACCACCACCCATGGAATTATCGCTGGCAGCATACATGCCGTCAGGATTCTCCACCGGACAAATCCACAAATCCACATTGTCCATAATATGCTGCACTTGAGGATCCGTCGTATAATTATTCAAAAGATAGTCAATCAAACGTAACATCATGACAAAACCCGTCTGCTCGTCACCGTGCATAGTGGAAGTATAGAAAAACTGCGGACGCTGCTCACTTCCATCAAGATTACTTCCTACATAACACGCAAAAAGGCTATGATTATTAGGCGTTGCCGCCAAAATCGTATCCACACGGCATAACGTAGGAAAACGGTGCTGGAAAGTATCCATCATGGCGCAATACACCGAATACGTAGGGTACTTGTTCCATGACGCCATTTGCTCGTAGGTGGTCGCCATAGACAATTCTCCCCATCTTGCAGTTCTCGGAGCCAAAGAATAGTTTATACCTAAATCCAGAAAACTCTGATAATCACGCAGGCCTAACCACAAACGTACCTGATAAGCACCATTATTTTCCCGAGCTTTGTCAACCGAAAACTGATGTGCCAACTGCTGCAGTTGCGCCGGAGACTGAAGGGTGACATCCACATAAGCCTCTGGCAAAGAAAATAAAGAAATGGAATTTTGCTGTGCGAAAAGTCCACCTATCAGAATCGAGCATAAAACAGCTACAAGGAACTTTTTCATTACAGATTTTCCATTAGATTCTTGATATATTGCTGATGTTCTCCAGAAACACGCACCAAGGGAAGTCTCAGATAATATTCCAGTTTCTCCTGTAATGCCAGTACCGCCTTGATACCGGCAGGATTGCCTTCCTTGAAACAAGCCTGGGTAATATCCAACAGTTTTTCGTGCAATTTCCGGGCCTCCGGGAAACGGTTGTTCAGGCCCAAGTTCACCATCTGGCTCACCTCAGCGGGGAAAGCATTGGCCACCACAGAAATCAGGCCATCCACACCCGCTGCCAACAAAGGCAAGGTGATGGCATCATCACCTGAAATCACCCAGAAGCCCTCAGGACGGTGCTTCACCACCTTCATAATCTGGTTCATATTGCCCGACGCCTCCTTGATACCGATGATATTGTCGTACTCGTTCGCCAGAAACAGCGTGGTATCCGCTTCAATATTGCATGCCGTTCTTTTCCATACGTTATACAGAATGATGGGCAGGGGTGAACGGTAAGCGATCTCCCGGTAATGCTCCTTCAAGCCTTCCTGCGATGGACGGTTATAATAGGGTGTCACGGACAAAATAGCTGAAATGCCCGACAAATCCGCATGCGTAAGTTTGTCAATCACCACACGGGTTGAAGGACCTCCACAGCCCATGACGACCGGCACTCGACCTGCCACCGTATCCACAACAGTGCGTACCACATCATGTTTTTCCTGCTGGGTCAAAGTCGGAGATTCGCTGGTGGTGCCCAAAGCTACCACATAATTCGCCTTGTGCTGGATCACATCGTCCACCAACTGCCGCAAACGTGCGTAATCCACTTCACCTTCACGATTGAATGGCGTTACCAACGCCACACCTAAGCCTCTGAGATTCACTTCGTTTTTCATTCCCCTTTCAGTTTTTGCGTGTAAACATAAATATTCTCCAACAGTTTCTTATTGCTCAACTCCTCTCCTTCTATCAGCAAATCGTAGTATTCCTTATTGAACGGATTGCCTCCTGTCAAAAAAGAAGCGTGTGTCAAAGTCAGTATATAATGGATGGGCGCCAAGTTTGACTTAGTGAAATCTATCAGAATGTCAAAATCCGTCGCCACAAAATCGTCCACCTGAACCATATCCGGTTTCCCGTACCAGTTCAGGTTTTTCTTGCAAAAATAATCCGCAGCCAACTGCTCCAGGCAATAAAACGGCACCGCATTCTCATTAATATAGCCAACCATCTGCACTTTGCTGATGGTCTGAAGTTTTGAGAAGACGGCAAAAACGTCTTTATAGGAGTCCTCATCGGTAATCTCACAAACCATGCCTATGTTCTTGGCATTCCGCAAGGAGACTATCTGTCTGTCACGCTCAACGGTGTTAGCCGCGAGGTGCTTTTTCAAGGCATATCTTTTTATAAAATCAAACATTATTCAGCATAATAAATTCTTGCAAAAATACAAAAAATTATAATGCCCTTGCACTTTATGCCACGAAAACACCTTTTTTTGGGTCTGTTAATTGTCGGTAATGTCTGTAGAGACGTTTCATGAAACGTCTCTACTACCTTTCAACCACAGAACATCAAGCCTCTACCATTTCACCATCACTTGCACTTTCAACTCCGTTTTATGATTTTTTTGAATTAAATCCAAACCACTGCCAATCTCTTCTTTATCCCAATAATAGGTCTGGGACAGCTTCAGCCAAACATGAAACCAACGGTAACTGTAACTGACCAACAGGAAAGCCCTCCACCCCCTATCATAATGAGAATTGACCGTAAAGCTTTGATACAAATCATGTTCATACGCATACAAACGCTCTTCGTACGTATCTGTATCAAACAAGGCCAGTCTGACATGGAAGCCCAGACCTGTTTTCTTCCAATCTATTCCAACATCTTGATACACAAGAAATCCGTCATGCTGATAGGCCAATGGACGGGAATGATTGATGACATAATCCACCTCGGTTTCCAATTTCAGCAAATCAACAGGCTGGCAATCCCATATCAGCCGCAATCTGGAAGTATGGAAAGGTACTATCTCCTTGGTCCAGGCATCGCCCGAACTGTTTCTATCTTTCACTTTATACTGATATTTGAATGATAGTTTTGAATGACGACTGACAGAAATATCCATATTCACCCCAGCCTGCATAGCCTGTGAGGGAGCATCCACCCGATACTGCAACCACGTAAAATGACTGTAGTCATAGTAAAAGTCCAATCCCATCTTCGCATTAAGCACCAACTGTGAAGTCAAGTATATACCCCATTCGCCTTTGGAGGAAGAGGAACGTTGCAAGGCAATGTACTTTTTGTCGCAATAGTGCGCCTGCATCGCAAATGAAGCTCCTGGGGAAAGGCTGAACAAAGCTCCCTGTATCAAGGCCCAGCCGCCGTTTCCGGATACCGCCATCTCGCCAAACAAAACCACCTTCTTGATAATCAACTGATAATCTACTCCCACATTCAACATACCTTTCCCCGAGAAATTATACTGCTGATACGGCTTATCCGAAGGAAGTACCTGTCTGTTGAACAAGGTATAAAGCACCCTGGCCCCTACTCTGAACACCCTGTGCCGATACAAAAAATCCGCCCCGAACACCCAACTCCGCAGGTTATCACTTTTTTGCTGCTCCGTCTCCGTACGGTGATATCCGCTGTTGGTCAAAGAGCCAGTAAAATTCAGTGTACTGTCCTCGCTAAAAAGCAAATTACCGTCATACTTTCTGAAACCGGCAAATACCGTACCCGTATAGTGGTAATTGCCGACTGTCGCCGCCACCCCTCTCAAAGCACTACCCTCATTCAGCGGTGCCACGGGCTTAATCATGCCCGCAAAACGCCTCACCGTTCCCACCCCTCCTCCCTTCCCTCTCATGAGTGACGAACCCACCACCAAACCTTGCCCGAAGTCCAACCTGAAATCACCAACCACCGCCTTTTTCAGCACCCCAATATCTTTCAAGCATACATAGCCTGAATAAAAATCAAAGCCATACTTCTGCGCCCCTTTGAAAAACTGCTCTCCCGCATCCTTCTCCCCCGAAAACGCCAACTGAAACTTGCCCTGAGAGTTGAACTGATACTTGAAAGCCATCCTCATCGGGGAACCTAAATAGTGTTTCTCCTCTGACTTGTCATACCCAGCCTGCTTCTCTAACACCTGCCCGTAACGATACAAAAGGCTGCTTTTGCTTTTTCGGAAAAAATTTTTGAAAAAGCCGCCTCCGCTACGCACGTTTTCCACCATCACCAATGGATTCAGTCGCCTAACGTCCTCATACGAGAACCCCTCCACCGCATTCAATTCCCACACCGACACCAGTGCCCCATATTCGCTCAAATATGACAACAGTTGATAATACTGGTAATCCGACAAATGCAAAACATCGAACGCCATTTCCGCACTCAAATCATTCAGATTCACTTTCCCTTGTACCTGTTTGTTTTCCTCTTCCTCTACCAATAGTTCTTCCAAAGCCTCCTGATTCGCCTCATCCTCCTCTATCAGTGCCTCGAAACGCCTGAATAAAACTTCACGCTGTGAAGTGCCCAGTATCGTGTCATCCTGCGCATACGCGAACATCAGGCACATACCACACCACAAGAAACATAAGCAACTCCTCACACACTTCATCTTCCCAACTATTAATTCTTAACTTTTAACTGCATTCCCACACCTACTTCTGGCGAAAAACCCAAATGATAATTGTATCGCGCATCCACCATGAAATAGAAACGACGGCAACGGATCATTACCCCAAAATTCGTATCATATAATGAGCAGGCAAACGAAAGATAGAAACAATGTAGCGGCTGGTAATAGCAAGCTGCGGACACATCAAAACAGCCGGGCAGGTATTTGAGGACTTGCACAGAAAACGACAACTTCTCACTATACAAATAGTGGACGAGCACCGTGAAACGCATCGGAATGATATCAGGTCCCCGTATCGAATATCTCAATCTCGCCGGATTATATACTTCAAAGCCAAAACATAATTTCCGACTCAGCTGCGCATACAGCGACACATCAAATGTGACAGAATGTTGCGCCTCATAATTATCAACATGCTGATACAAATAATAATACCTCATTCCCACCGCCACCCTCCCACCAAATTTCACCGCATAACCCACCATAGTGGTCAACTCCCCATAGCGTGAGTACCCATCATGAGACAATTGCAGGATAAATGCATGCCTGTCGTACCGTATCACCGCTTCAAGTCGTGCTCGCATCAACTCTTTGAGCAGGTAATCGTTTCCACAAACACCTGCGACCCACGAATGCGACAAAAACGGTCTCGCAGCCGCCATCTCACATTTTACGAGATGATAATCCATTGCTCCCAAATCAGATTGAGCAGATAATGACTCATAAGTCATTATCATCAAAAAGATTGCAAAACAACGTACACAAAACTTCATCACATCCTTCCTTAATAAATTATTTTGCAAATATACAAATATTTTCTTATAATATGAATAATTATTTTCTTATTGTCTGATTTTTTACCAACATTACCAGAGTCATTCCCTTAATATAATTGGCATATTAGCACATTGATAATTAGCACATTAATCAATTAAACAACTGTTCCATTTGTTAATTTACTCATTTGCCAATTATTTTTCGTATTTTTGCACGTTTAAATAAATGACTATGGAAGTAACACGTTTATTTGACTTACTGCCGCATTACGCAAAGTATTTTCCCAAGGAAGACGCGGTATGCGGAAAGGAAAACGGCGTTTGGGTACGATATAGCACCAAAGACTACATCGAAAAAGTGAACTATATCAGCTACGGTCTAATGCAACTAGGCATCAAGAAAGGTGACAGAATCGCCTCTATCAGCAACAACCGTCCCGAATGGAATTTCCTGGATATGGCCATCCAGCAATTGGGAGCCATTCACGTGTCGATATACCCCACTATCAGCGAAAGCGAATATAAATACATTCTGCACCATGCGGATGTGAAAATGATATTTGTCGCCGGATGGGAGCTGCTTCGGAAAATAGAGAATGTGATAGCGGAGATGCCGCAGTTGCAGGATATGGTTTACACCTTCCGCAACTTGCGAGGATACCGTCACCTCAATGAGATTATTGAATTAGGTGTCGCCAACCCCTGTCCACAATATTTGGAGGAAATCAAGAGCAGCATTTCTCCCGACGATGTGGTTACGCTGATATACACATCTGGTACTACCGGAAATCCCAAAGGAGTAATGCTTACCCACAGCAACATCCTCAACAATGTGAAGGCGGTGGTTCCGATTATTCCCGCCACACCTCAAAGCCGAGTGGTAAGTTATCTGCCCTTGTGCCACGCCTACGAGCGAATGCTGATATACGCTTGGCATTATGTAGGTGTTTCTATTTACTATGCGGAAAACCTGGCCAAGATTGTGGACAACATCCAGGAAATCAAACCTGATATTTTCACTACGGTTCCTCGATTACTAGAAAAAGTTTATGACAAAATCCTGGCAACAGGACGTAAATTGAAAGGTATCAAACACAGAATCTTTTTCTGGGCAGTCAATATCGCAAACGAATATGACTTCAATTCCTCGAAGTTATACCGCCGCAAACTACGTATTGCCCGTAAATTGGTTTTCAACCAGTGGAAGGCTGCCTTGGGCGGAAACCTCAAAGTGGTAGTATCCGGTGGCGCAGCCATTCAGGAACGAATCAACCGTATTTTCTGGGCGATGGAAGTACCCGTACTGGAAGGATACGGTCTCACCGAGACCTCTCCCGTTATTGCGGTCAGCAATTTCTTCAAAAACGGGGTTAAATTCGGTACCGTAGGTCCGATTCTGCCCGGCATTGAAGCAAAAATAAGCGAAGACGGAGAAATCATCACCCGCGGAAAATGCGTGATGAAAGGCTACTATAATGACGAGGAACAGACCAAGGCCGCGATTGACGAAGATGGCTGGTTCCATACCGGCGACATAGGTGAATTCACAGCTGAAGGACAATTAAAAATCACCGGCCGTAAAAAAGAGATGTTCAAGACCGCCATGGGCAAATACGTGGTACCTACCATTCTGGAAGCAAAATTCTGCGAAGAACCTCTTATCGACAATATCATGATTGTGGGCGAGAACCGAAAATTCGCCGGCGCATTAATCGTTCCCAACTTCGCCGATCTTCGCTCTTGGTGCAGCAACAAACACATCGCCTACACCACCAACGAGGAAATGATACAGCACCCCGCGGTGAAAGATAAATTCAAACGTGTAGTGGAATACTACAACAAACAATTCGGTGAGGCAGAGCAAGTGAAACGCTATTTCCTCGTGGATTATGAATGGAGCATCCAGACAGGCGAGCTCACCCCTACCCTCAAACTGAAACGAAATTTCATCCAAAACAAATACAAAGATAAAATCGAAAAACTGTTCTCATAAATTTCCCGAATTTAAACGAAAAAAGGCTGCCAAAAATGACAGCCTTTTATTTTTTATCCAATGATTATTTTGTAGCGTCAATAGCCTGTTTAATCAACTGGAAGGTTCTTTCAGGATCATTGTCAATACCTACAGAGAAGCGGATCAAGCCTTCGCTCATACCCATTTCCTTCTGGATATCTTCCGGAACTTCTGATGAAGTGGACTTACCAGAGTTGCTGAACAAGGTCTTGAAGTAACCTAAGCTAACGGCCAGGTAACCAACACCCAGTTCCTGCATCTTCTCCATGATAGCGCTTGCTCTGTCAGCAGTGCCCATATCGATGGAAATCATACCGCCATAACCAAAACCTTCGTTCATCATCTCGGTGAACAGTTTATGGTCTACATGTTCTTCCAAACCGGGATAATTGTACTTGATACCGGTTTCTTTGAATCTCTTGGCCAAATACATGGCGTTAGCGCTGTGCTGTTTCATACGGATATGCAAAGTATGCAGATTCTTCTGAATACTTGCTGAACGCATAGGATCCAAAACAGGACCTAACAACATGGCAGTACCGTCATTCACATTGATCAATGAATTGATATAATCAGCTGTACCGCAGATAGCACCGGCAACACAGTCATTCATACCATTCACATACTTTGTCATACTGTAAATCACCACATCAGCACCCAACTGATAGGGAGAGAAAATCATTGGAGTAAATGTATTGTCCACCAACAATTTTGCTCCAGCTGCATGAGCAATCTTTGACAATTCAGGAATATTGGCAATACGCAGCAAAGGATTGTTCATAGTCTCCGTGTACAGCACTTTAGTATTGGGTTTAACAGCTTTTTTCACGGCGTCCAAGTCCTGCATATTAACAAAGTCAACTTCAACACCGAACTTTTTAATATAGTTGTTCAGGAAAGCGAAAGTACCACCATAGGTAGTCATACTGGACAGAATATGGTCGCCAGATTTCACCTCATGCAACAGGGCAACAGTGATAGCAGCCATACCGGAACCAGTAACCCATGCAGATTCAGTGCCTTCCATAGCAGCCAAGCCACGGCTCAAAGCATACGTACTAGGATTCCAGTGTCTTGAATACAAATAATAGCCTTCAGTTTCACCATGGAAAGTATCGGTCATGGTTTTAGCTTTCTCGAACATAAAAGTTGCGCTATCACAAATAGAAGGGTTCACACCACGTTGAGCGTCTTTCATGTCAATTGCCTGAATGTTGGTTGCGGGATCGAATTTTTTCATAGATATAATTTTTTATAGATTAGTTGAAATTTGGATTTGCAAAGATAAAAAAAAAGACTGACTTAGAGCCAGTCTTTTTAAGATAATAGTAATAATATTAATTAACGAGAATTCTGAAGATAGCAGCACGGTGTTCCTCTCTTCTAGCATCAGGAATATTCTGCTTGTTCTGAGGATCGTTAACTGTGTAACTAACAGTACTGATCTGATTTTCAGGAACGCCCTTGCTAATGAACATCTGTTTAACTGCTTCAGCACGACGTTTAGCCAAGTCGCGGTTGTGTTCTTCTGAACCGAGGTCGCAGGTATAACCTTCAATCTGCAGGCCGAAGGAAGGATTAGCCTTCATAATTTCCACAGTTCTATTAATATTATCATTGTAGTCAGCATAATGCGGGATATCCTTATCCAAGTCGAAGAGTATCTTAGTCTTCGAAAGAACGTCAGCCAATTCTTTCAGAGCTGCTTTGTCTTTCGGAGTCAGTTTCTTCTTGCCAGGAGTTTCATCACCTTCATCATCAACCAAATCATCGCATACAGGAACGATATAAACATATTCCTGGTTCTTAACAATGATAGGTTCTTGATTCTTCTTCATCATTTCGTTCATGTAACGACGTTTGAGGTCACGCATGCTCTCTCTGTTCAAATGAGCGCAAGGTTTGATATGCACACCAATCTTCAGACCAGCGGTTACAGTGCGCCATTTGTCTCTTTTTATTTCAAAACGATTAAGAACATCTGAACCGAGGGTTCCACTTAAACCATCCTCTGTGAAGAAAGATGTTTTATTCTTCGGAAGGATATCGAGGAAACCAACACCACAGAAAGCACCAACATAGAAATCAGCTTTGGGAGACATGGTGAACAATGCACCGAAATCTGCGATCATGTCGAAAGAAGCACGCATTCTATATGATCTTGCATCTTTCTTTGAATCACTGTTGGTTGGATTATAGCTGCTAGCCATACCGATATTGGGGCCACCGTGTTTAGATATATCATAATCTTCGAAATGGCCAACCAAATCATGGTAGTAAGCATCTGTAAATTCCTCATAACCTGAAGTGGTCACATGGCTGTCGCCACCACCATAATTACGGGCACGCAAAGGCAAATAGGCTTTAAAACCCAATGCAGCGTAAATACCCACTTTCTCGTTGAACTTCCACTCGAATTGAGCCTGCAACGGGATTTCCAAAGCGAGAACATTCTGTTTTTCGACAACATTTTTACCAACGAAAAACTTGTCATAATAGGTCTCACCCTGGTTGAATTCCTCATCAGGGAATTGCGGAACGACTTTATCAAAATCCATAGTAGCTCTTGCATGAATATCTGACAAAGTAACGCCTAAACCAAGTCCCCAATGTTCATTGAAGAAATAAGCATATTGGAAATCAAAGAGAGCGCTTAAAGAATAATTCTCACGGAATGCGGGGATTCTGTTGTAGATGTTATTATTCCAAGCACCTCCAAAATGGATGTTGATACGATGGTGACAAATCTGGTCTTTATTTCCATCTTTGTCATCAGCCGTAGCTTCAGTAGATTTTGCACCAGTCGGTTCGTCCTTCACTTCTTGTGCAAAAGAAGTGGCAAACAAGGCGAAAATAAGGCTGAAAATAATTAAACTCTTTTTCATAATATAACGTTTTTAATTTTTTCTATTCTTCTATTATTGTTCCCCTTTCTTAGCGGCCCCTTTCGGGACCGCTAATTCAGGAGATAACTTTATTTCACAATAATGAATTTCACAGTCTTAATTTCATTAGTACCGGTGATGATGCGTCCGAAATATGTACCTTGAGCACCGAAGTTGCCAACCTTAGTGATATGAGTCAAGTTAGACACAGTCTTAACATGAGCACCTCTTACATCGTAGATGTCTAAGATAGCACCCTCAAGTTCTTCATCAGTCATATTCAGCTCAACTGTAACATCCTGAGTAGTGTTTGCAGGAACAGGATATACTCTGATTGAAGAGTTAGCATCGAAGTATTTACCGCAAGTGATGAAGTGTACGTGAGCACCATCAGAAACTCTGATACCATCGAGTTCAACTGAATACTCACCACCAAGACCACCAACTTCCTGATAAATCTGATCGGTAGCACCTTCAATCATTTCACCGTTCTTGTACCACTGATAAGTAGTGAACTTGTAACCACCGTTGTTGTCAGGATTGTTGTTCACAACGAGTACGTCATCCCATCTCTGATCAACCAAGGTTGTAGAAACACCCATGGTAATATCGTCGGCAGGAACTCTTACGAGAACATCACCTGAGCAACCGTCAACTTCAATGTTAACGATGTAGTCACCAGCAACGGCAGGCATTTGTACTTCTACATAATGCTGCTGAGTGTAAGCGTCGAACAAGATGTTAACAGTCTGAGTTGAACCATCAGGTAAGGTAGCAGTAGCAGTAGTTGAAGTAGAAGCATTAACCTGGAGACGGATTCTAGCAACGTAGTCACCGCAAGAAGCCACTACAACCTGATCTTCAATCTGTACGTCAGATACACTTACAACTGCGTCAGCAACATTGTCCATTGTACCAATACAACCGTTAGCATCGCTTACAGAGATGATACGATAGATAGAAGTTACAGCCGGGTTAACATTGTAAGGATATACTGAGAGTGAAGTGACGATGGTCTGTGATTCACCAGTTGTCATATTCATGATAGTGAAGGTGAATGGAGCAGTACCAGTCAATGAAATATTCAAAGTAGCGAAGCTCTGGTAATCGTGACCGCAAATCACTGAGCCCTGACCAGAAGTGAAGCTTGCAGTAGGCAGATCGTTAACAGTTACCTGAGTAGCGGTAGCGTCAGCGATGTTACAGCCAGCACCAATGTAGTCAATATACTTAGGAGCATAAGTGTAAACACCTGCAGCCTGAGGAACGTCAGTATTCATGCCGCCCAATCCAGGAACTTCACTTTCAACGCCGTTGAAGGTCTTGTACCACTGGATACGACCAGCCTGCTGATTCTCAACACCACCAGTTACTTCAGCATTCAAAGTAACGATACCACCGATACACAGCTCTGTCGGGTTAACCTGGTTAACTGACCAAGAAGGATCAGGAACAACTCTGATCTGATGATCAAGGGTAGCGTGAGCTGCCTGGCAGTTGTAACCGCTAGCAGTGATAGTAACTGAATAAGTGTAAGCAGCCGGAGTATTCAAAGTTTCAGTAATCTGAGCGTTGTCAACAGTAACGTTAGCTGAGGTCATGAATTCAGCATTGTCGCGATACCAAGTATAGGTATAAGTATCGTGTACAGAGCTGTTGGTTACACCATTGTTAACCGTTGAATAGTTAGCAACCTTAGCCATCAATGTGATTTCACCACCAGCACACATTTCGGTGAAGCCGGCAATCTGAGTCAACTGAGCAGTGGGTTGTTCAGCAACGGTCACAGCAACTGGAGTAGAATATTCAGAGTTGCAACCATTAGCACGTTCAACCAGTGCAGAAATGTAGTGGATACCAGCATTGTTGAACTGAGTAGTGAATGTGCTGCCGGTGTTGCCAGTCTGGGTTTGACCGTCAACAGTCCATACATAATGATCTGAACTATTAGCAGTACCAGTAGCAGTAGCGGCAATGGTGATAGTACCACCAACACACATTGACAAGCGTGAAGCATCGGTTGCAGCAACAGTTACAACAGGAGCAGCGTTAACAACATGAGTGATAGTTGTAGCAGCGCTCTGGCAAGCAACCTGAGCATCGTTAGGAGCAAATACAACTGAAATGTTGTTAGTACCGATTGCCATGTTGTTGACAGTAATACTAGCCTCGCTTGAAACAATCTGCTGACCGTTTACATTCCAGTAGAAGATACCTGACAAGTTGGAAGGAATAACCACAGCGTTGAGTGTAACGTCACCACCCTGGCATGATTCATCAGCACTTGCAGTCAGGATAACTGAAGGAACAGGTTTCACAACCACGTTGAACAGGTTAGCCTGTGATGAAGCGTCGCAACCAAGACCATCGTTGCTTGAAATCTCAACGAAGAAGTTGTATGAACCAGCAGTCAAGGTTGTGGGCAGAGTGTAGTGAGGTTCTGAAGTAGCAACTGATCTCAGAGTTGTACCTTCATACCATTTCCAAGTGTAGGTATAAGTATTTGTACGGTTAGTAGCATTGGTAGCATAGATTACGTTAGCAGTCAAGGTAATGTCACCACCTTCGCAGATAGCGTTACCATCAACATTGCTTGAAATCATTACAGTAGGTTCAGCCTCAACTGTGATACCAATAGTACTTGACATAGCAACATGACATCCAGATACCGTGCTAGCAACCTCTACCTGATATTCATAGTGACCAGCAACCAGATTTTCATCGGTTACATACTGAGCACCATTAGCACCATTGATAGGATTACCGTTGCGGAACCACTGGTAAGTCAGAACGTCACCAGGAATACCATTAGTTGTAGTAGCTGTCAAGGTTACAGTACCACCAACGCAGTTAACTTCGCTGTTAGCAGACAGAGCAACTTCGATAGCATCGTAAACAGCCACGTTGAACTGAGTTGAAGTAGCTGTACAAGCAATACCAGTCTGTGATACAGATACTGTGTAAGCAGCGGTTTCGTTCACATGTAATGCATCGGTTACATATTCGTTACCATTAGCACCAGCGATAGCGAAGCCGTTCTTGTACCACTGATATGAAGCCTCGCCAAGACCACCTTCAACAGTTGCAATCAAAGTAGTGTGACCACCGTCGCAAACAACAGTGTCTTCACCCAACTTAACTGCGATAGTCACGGTAGGATCAGCAACGATTCTCAAAGTATCAGAAGCCTGAACATTGCATCCGTAAGCTGAAGTTACATCAACATAGTAAACATAGAGGTTAGCAGCGTCATCAGCTGAAGTGGTGAAGGAAGCTTCTGTACCCAGAACAACACCATTACCAGCAACATTGCTATACCAAGCGTAAGTGTAAGGATTGTAAGTGTCAGCAACACCATCGTTAACATTAACAGTGAATGTTACAGTACCACCTTCGCAAATTGCATTCACGCCTTCGTTTACAGTGATATAAGCAGTAGGATCATTAACAATAGTTACATATACCGGTTCTGCCATAGCGCTGCAACCATTCTGAGTACCATTGTTTACAGTGATTTCTACAGTGTAGTCGTAAGCATTAGCACTTGCAGTCAGGTTCTCAACAACATAGGTAGCGTTGTTAGCGCCATTAATCGGCTGACCATGTAAGTACCACTGATATGTGAAGTCAGTGAAGTAAGCATGGTTCGGATTAGCTGTCAGTGTAGTTACACCACCTTCGCACAAGGTCAGACCATTGTCATAAGTGATAGTAACAGTAGGATCAGCATAAACTGTCACAGTAGCAGTATCGATATTAGATACACAACCAGAGTTGCTCATGATTACCTGAACACCGAAGGTATAAGTAGTCATGTCACCATCAACGGTCAACGGAGAAGTTGTGTAAACATTCTGATCGGCACCGAAGATAGCCTGGCCATTGTTGTACCACTGATACTGGATATCGCCAAGACCAGTGTACTGATCAGCACTTGTAGCAGTCAAGGTAACTTCACCACCGTTGCAAACAACGCTAGCAGTTACATTAACAATGTCGATAACAGGTGTAGGTTTAACAGTAACAGTAATGTCATTGATACTGTTAGCCTCGCAACCATTGAATGTGTTAGTCACATGCAATCTGAAAGTAGTAGTTTCAGTCAAGGCAGGAGTTACATATACAGGAGCAATAGCGCCAGCGATGTTAGTCCAAGTACCGTTGACATCTTGCTGCCACTGGTAGATGATACCTTCTTCAGTCTGGTTCATCAGAGTTGAAGTCAAGGTTACATTACCACCTTCGCAGATAGAATCCTGATCAACAGCGATTACCACAACAGGTTTCTGACCAACGGTCACTGCAAATTCTTCAGTTTCGAATGAGCAACCATATACGTTGTCAGTAACAACCAATTTGAAGAGGTAAGGTTCATGTCTGTAAGGTTCGTTGATAGCCAAAGTAGTAGTGTTCTGACCCAAGATTTCAACGCCTGATTCATACCATGTGAAGGTATAGTCACCATTTGTTCCAATCACATTGTCAGTAGTAATACCAACAAGGTTGATATTAGCGATAGTGGGATCACTTTCTTCGCATACGTCAGCGTCACCATAGATAGTATATCTCGGGTTCGGTCTCACAGTAATAGTCACAACATCAGCAGTGTCATAAAGTGAGAAGCATGCGCTTGAAGACTGAGCAACAGTTACATTATAAATGTGAGTAGTCAGATCATTGTCAACTGACATTGGGTAATCAGTATAGTCAGCACCGGTAGCACCTTCAACGATCTCGTTGTCCTTGTACCAAGTGTAAACATACTCATCAACATTGTCACCACCAGTTACGTTAGCATGCAGTGAAACCACATGACCTTCGCAGATAGCAGTGTCAACGCTAACCACTGTAATGTTGTTAACAACAGGAGCAGCCACAACGTTCACAGTAACAGCATTACTGATAGCCTCGCAATGAGAATCTCTCTGGTAAGCCTTGAATGTGAAGGTAGCGGTAGTAGCCAAAGTAGTAGTATAAGTAGTATTGTATGCACCAGGAATTGAATCACCATCCATGTACCATACATATACCATGTTGTTAGCATTCTGATCATACAGGTCAGCGGTCAAGGTAACAGTACCGTTCTCGCAAATCATTGTATCATCAGCTGCGATGTTCACAACAGGATTATCATTAACGTATACCAAGAACGGTTCGCTTTCAACGGTGCAACCATAAACATTCTGAACTGCGAAGTTGAAGCTGTAAGGATAATCTTGGTAATCCTTGTGGATTGACAGGGTCAAACCAGTCTCACCAACGATAGGAGCATTGTTTTCATACCACTGATAAGTGTAAGGAGTTTCGAGGTAAGAAACAACGTTTGCATTAATAGTGATATTGTTAACACCAGCAGCAGCTTCACATACGATAGGATCGCCAGCCAATTCGATAGTCGGGTTCGGAACAATCCACAAAGTATCGGTTGAAGCAGCAGTGATTACTGACTGGCAAGCAGCAGCAGTCTGACGAACAGTTACTTCATAAATGTACTGAGCAACATTGTTGTCTTCAACAGCCGGGTAGTCAATCAAGTTTTCACCAGTTGATTCGAGTTGTACACCATTACGATACCAAGTGTAAACTTCGCCACCGGCAACACCACCGTTAATAGTAGCGTGCAATTCAACACGACCACCAGGACACAGAGTATCCTGACCGCTCAAGTTCTCAACTGAAACGATTACAGGAATATCGTTAACCTTAACAGTAGTAGAAGCAACGGTCTGACAACCGGTAGTCAGCTGATCAACAACTACGATGAACTCGGTAGTAGTTTCAACTGCGGTAGTATAAGTTGCATCGTTAGCACCCAAAATCATATTGGCTGCAGTAGTGTCATTCTTGTACCACTGGAATGCCAGATATTCAGCATTCTGATCATAGATGTTAGCAGTCAAGGTAACAACACCGTTAGTACAGATAGTATCTTCAGTAGAAGTTACGTTAACAATAGGTCTTGCAGATACGTATACCAAGAAATCTTCAGTTTCAGAAGTACAACCGAACTGAGTATCGGTAACAACGAGTTTGAAGATATAAGGTTCAGTTCTGTAAGGTTTGTTGATTGCCAAAGTAGCGGTAGTCTGACCGGCGATTTCTACGCCTGATTCATACCAAGTGTAGGTGTAGTCACCAGCAGTAGCAATGATTGAATCATTGGTAATACCGTTCAGAACAATGTTAACAGTGTCAGACTCACATACGTCAGCGTCACCATAGATAGTGTATCTCGGGTTCGGTCTAACAGTGATGTTCACTTCGTCATTTACATCATACAATGAGAAGCAAGCGCTTGAAGCCTGAGCAACAGTTACATTGTAAACATGAGTAGTAATTTCATTGTCAACTGACATTGGGTAATCAGTGAAAGTATCACCAGTTACGCCTTCAACAACTTCGTTATCCTTGTACCAAGTGAATACAGGAGTGTCGGTAGTGTCACCACCACTGATGTTAGCCTGCAGTGTAACCACGTGACCCTCGCAAATAGCTGTGTCAACGCTAACCACTGTAATACTGTCAACAACAGGAGCAGGAACAACATTCACAGTAACTTCGTTGCTAATAGCAGCGCAATGTGAATCTCTCTGGTAAGCTTTGTAAGTGAAGGTTGAAGTAGAAGTCAGAGTAGTAGTATAAGTGGTATTGTAAGCACCCGGGATTGAATCACCATTGATGTACCATACATATACTAAGTTCTGAGCATTCTGATCATAGAGGTCAGCAGTCAAAGTAACTGTACCATTTTCACAGATCAAAGTGTCGTCAGCTGAGATATGAACGATAGGATTATCGTTAACATATACGAGGAACGGTTCACTCAAAACAGTACATCCATAAGGATTCTTAACCTCGAAGTTGAAGCTATAAGGATAATCTCTGTAAGGTTTGTGCATTGACAGAACTAAACCAGTCTCACCTTCGATAGGAGCATTGTTTTCATACCACTGATAAGTGTATTCATAACCGGTAGTATCAACGTATGAAACCACATTAGCAGTAATCACAATGTTCTGAGCAGTAGTGTCGCAAACGATAGGATCGCCAGACAGTTCGATAGTCGGATTCGGAACAACCCAGATAGTATCGGTTGACAGAGAGTCGATAACTGATTCGCAACCAGCAGCGGTTTGTTTAACAACCACCTCATAAATATACATGGTCACGTTGTTGTCAACTGCAAGAGGATAATCAATCAAGTTTTCACCAGTTGATTCGAGAACAACACCATTGCGGTACCAAGTATAAACTTCACCACCAGGAACACCACCATCTACAGTAGCGTGTAATTCAACACGACCACCAGGACACAGAGTATCCTCACCGCTCAGATTTTCAACTGAAACGATAACAGGAATATCATTAACGGTGATAGTGATTTCGTCATAGTCGCTACAACCTGAGAGGTTGTGAGTAGCGGTGAAACCGAATGACTGAGTATGAGTCATCACAGTGTTGAAGAACAAGGTAGTAGCACCAGGAATCGGGTTGCGTTCGATGATAATAAATGTACTGTCGATATAATCACCAGTAGTAGAATCAATACCAATATGTCTAACATCCTCAACGGTGTCAATAGTATACCACTGATATTGAGAATCGTTAGCATAATTAAACTCATAGTTGTTCAAGTTAGCTCTCAAAGTAACTTCGCCACCAACACAAACTTCAGTTTCAGAAGCAGTGATGTTCACAACAGGCTGCGGGAATACCCATACGAGGAATTCTTCTGAGTAAGCGCGGCAACCGCCAGCGATGTTATCTCTCTGAACTTCAACAGTGAAGCGGTAAGGTTCATCCTGAGCATAGAAGTATTCTGAGAAGTATCTGCTATCTGCTAAGCCATAAGCCATGTTGTCTCTGAGACGACCTGACTCATACCAAGTATAATGTAAGATACCAACAGGACGACCGATAGTGTCAACACTAGCATACAAGAATACGCTGTCAGTTTCACATACATACTGATCACCGCTGATAACAACACGCGGGTTCGGATATACATTCAAAGTAGCGGATTCAACCAATTCTGAGTAGCAAGCCAAACGTTCAGGAGTCTGGTAAGCGATAACGCTGTAAACGAAGGTCTGTTCGTTACCGTCAACAGTCATCGGTGAATCATAGATAGTCTGAGTGTTACCAGCTAAGAGTTCGCCATTTCTTCTCCATTCGAAGTAATAAGGCTGACCGGCAACGCCCTTGGTAGTATCAACGTCAGCATAGATAGCAACTTGAGCACCCTCGCAAACATTAGTATCGCTCATAGATACATAGTTCACAACAGGAATCGGATGTACATTGATAATCTTGCTGTCAGTGTCGAAGCAACCGCTCAAAGTATGAAGAACCTCAAACTTGAATTCAGTTGTTACGAAGATAGAAGTAGTATAAGTCAATTCAGTAGCACCAGGTACGAGAACGAAATCAGTATCGTTTGCAGTCTTAGTGAACCACTGATATTCTAAGTTAGTCTGTTCAGGAACATTCTGATTCAGATGAGCGGTAACAGTAACTTCTGCGCCCTCGCAAACATCTGCATCAACAATGGTTACATTAGCAACAGGTGCATTGTAAACCCAAACATCATATTCAGTTGAGTATGAACGGCAGCCAGCTTCTGAATTGTCACGTTCGATCTGAACAGTGAATCTGTAAGGTTCATCCTGTGCAGGAGCGTAATATCTCAAAGTCTTGCTGTCACCATTCAGGTTGGTAATCATATTACCTGATTCATACCACTGGAAGTGTAAATCACCAACAGGATATGCGAAGGTA
>JAGBPS010000025.1 GCA_017633255.1 Bacteroidales bacterium | reverse complement strand
GTCAGTTGTCAGTTATCAGTCGTCAGTTGTCAGTTATCAGTTGTCAGTTGTCAGTTATCAGTTGTCAGTGTTGAATATAAGTGAGCCTGTAAGTGTTAAAAAATGAAGGCCCCACAAAAATAATTCTCCATTCTCAACAAAAAACTGAAAACTGATAACTGAAAACTGAAAATTAACCCTCCTAACCTTCCTAACCTTCCTAACCCTTAACTTGAACTTTGAACTTTGAATTCTTAATTCTTAATTCTAATCCCCTATTCCCTAATACCTATTCCCTAATCACTATCCTGCAGCTCCAGCCACTCCATCTCTTTCTCTTCGATGGTGTTTTTGATACTATTATATTGGGTATATAATTCTCCGGAGTTGATTTCGGCGGCATAGTCTGCGGGGTTGGAGATTTTGTTTTCGATAACGGCCAATTGTTGCTGCAGGTCAGCGATTTCGTTCTCGATTTTGCCCAAGCGGTTTTTGAGTTTGCGCTTGGCGGCCTCTTCCTCCTTTTTCTTCTCCCAGCTGATTTTGTTGCTGCTGTCGGTCTTGTCGGCACCGCCAATAGCCTGAGTTTTTTTCTCTAATTCTTTCAGCGAATCCATTTTCTTCTTCTCGAGGAAGTCATACACATCGCCGATATAGGTTTTGATTTGATGGTCTTTGAATTCAAATACTTTGGAACTCAGTCCTTGCAGAAAATCACGGTCGTGAGAGACCAGAATCATGCAGCCCTCATACTGTAGCAGGGCGTTTTTGAGCACATCCTTCGACTGCATGTCGAGGTGGTTGGTGGGTTCGTCGAGGATAAGCAGATTGAAAGGGGAGAGCAGTAGTTTGGCCAGTGCCAATCGGGATTTCTCACCGCCGGACAGCACGCGCACTTTCTTTTCTGTGTCTTCGGTGTCGAAGAGGAAGCTGCCGAGGATAGTGCGGATTTTCGGACGGATGTCCCCCACGGCGATGTCGTCGATAGTCTCGAAAACTGTTTTGTCGGGGTTGAGAAGCTGGGCCTGGTTCTGGGCGTAGTAGCCAATTACTACCTGATGTCCTAAGGTTAGTTTTCCGCTTTGGGGAGTCAGCTCGCCCACAATGGCCTTCACCATGGTGGATTTACCCTCGCCGTTGCGGCCCACGAAAGCCACTTTCTCGCCTCTTTCCAAGTGGAAGTCTATGTTTTTCAACACTTCCAGGGAGCCGTAGCCCAAGTTGAGGTTTTCGGTCTCTACGGTCACACGTCCCGAATGGGGTGCCGGAGGGAACTTGAAGGCGATGGAGGAGTGGTCAATGCTTTCGACCTCGATCTTCTCCATTTTGTCGAGCAGTTTGATACGGCTCTGCACTTGTTTGGCCTTGGTGGCCTTATAGCGGAAGCGCTCGATAAAGCGTTCTATCTGAGCGATTTCCTTTTGCTGGTTTTCGTAAGCGTTTTGCTGTGATTCAATGCGTTCCAGACGTTGTTCCACATATTGGGAATAGCTGCATTTGTAGTCTTGCAGGCTGCCAAAGGTGATTTCGACAGTGCGGTTGGTGACACGGTCTAGGAAGGCACGGTCGTGTGACACCAGAATGAGGCAACCGGAATAGTTGGCCAAATAGTCCTCCAGCCATTGGATAGACTCGATGTCGAGGTGGTTGGTGGGCTCGTCGAGGAGGATGATTTCTGGCTGTTGCAGCAGGATTTTGGCCAGGTTGACACGCATTTGCCAGCCGTTGCTGAACTCGGCCATCGGTCGGGCGAAGTCGGAGGACTTGAAGCCCAGACCCAAGAGCACCTTTTCGGCATCGCCTTCCATGGTGGCGCCGCCGAGGTGATGGAAGCGGTCAGTTGCATCGGACAGTTGCTGTGCCAGATTTATATACTCCTCTGATTCATAATCTGTTCGATCTAAAAGTTTGGCGTTGATCTCCTTGATTTTAGCTTCCAGACGGCGGGGCTCCACAAAGCATGACATGGTTTCCTCCCAGATGCTTTTGTCGTAGTTGCCAAGGATTTCCTGGGGCAAGTAGCCGGTCTTGTAGCCGGAGGTGATGACGATGGTGCCCGATTCGGGTTCCATTTCCTTGTGGATGATTTTGAGCAGGGTGGACTTGCCGGCGCCGTTTTTGCCCACCAGTCCGATGCGGTCCTTGTCGCCAGCCACGAAGGATATATCTTTAAATAAGTAGTCGCCGGTGAAGTTGACCGACAGTTTGTTAATCTGAATCATAGTGGCGGCAAAAATACGAGAAAATTGGCAAATTAGCAAATAGGTGTTTTTACATAGGGGTGGCAAAAAAACGCGTAGGGAAGCGAAGATGATTTGCGGATTTTCGGAAATTTTTGGAGAAAATCACGCAAAATGCTTTCGGAAGGGTAGGGGTGAAGTGTTTTGAAAAAGTGTGCTGGGGAAAAGAAAAAAGGCACTTGCAAAATGCTGTAAGTGCCTGATTTTTAGCTTGTGACCCATGCAGGATTCAAACCTGCAACCTTTTGATCCGTAGTCAAATACTCTATTCAGTTGAGCTAATGGGCCGTTTGAAATTGTGACTGCAAAGATATACAAAAAATGAATACGATATTCATCTTCAAGAAAAAAATCAAAAAAAATTTTTTCTATTGAAATTTTCCGTATCTTTGCACCCTCAAAATTAATCACTTAAAAACAACAAAAAGTTATGGCAACAAGAATCAGATTACAAAGACGTGGCAAGAAAAACCAACCTTTCTACCACATTGTAATTGCAGATGGTCGTGCACCACGTGACGGACGCTATATCGAAGAGATCGGCACCTACAACCCGCTGACCAATCCTGCAACAGTAAACTTAAACTTTGACAGAGCATTGTACTGGGTTGAAGCTGGCGCTGATCCGTCAGATACCGCCCGTTCGATTCTTAAACATGAAGGTGTTTATTTGATGAAGCATCTCAGAGGTGGAATCGCGAAAGGCGCACTGACTCAGCTGGATGCAGATCGTAAATTCGATGCATGGAAACAGGCTAAGGAATCCAAAGTCAGCAATATCAAGCGCGAAGACGCTGACAAGAGCCGCAAGGAAATGAAGGCTCGTTTGGAAGCCGAGACCAAAGTGAGAGAAGCTATCTCCGCTAAGGTTGCTGCCAAGTATGCCGCTGCCGCTGAGGCTGAGGCTGCTGAAGCAGAGGCTAAAGCCGCAGAGGAAGCTGCTAACGCTGAAGCCACCGAGGCTCCTGCAGAAGCTACCGAAACTCCTGCTGAATAAACTTCATGTCAATGAGTTACAATATAGACGCGACGATTGGGTTGCGTCTATTTTGTTTTAAATGAGCTGTGAGCTATGAGCTATGAGGTATGAGCGGAGGTAGTGGTTAGTGGTTAGTAGTTAGTGGTTAGTGGTTAGTAGTTAGTGGTTAGTGGTTAGTAGTTAGTAGGTGTAACCCTAACCTCTAAATCTTTAGACTCTAAACTCAAAGCCCATAGCTCACAGCCCATAGCTCACAGCCCACAGCTCATAGCTCATAGCCCACGGCACATAGCCCATAACCCACAGCAAAAAACAACGAAAGATGAAAAACGAATATTACTATTTGGGGCATATCACAAAGCCATTTGGAATAAAGGGACAGTTGTGTTGCTATTTTGACACCGACGAGCCGGAAAAATATGCCAATCTTGATGCGGTCTTCATCGATTTGGATGATGAAAAGCTCCCTTATCTGATAGAAGATATCCAATATCGTGGGGCCAACACCTTTGTCATCAAGTTCGCGGATGTGGATGAGGAAGAGGCTAAAGGATTGGTTAAGGCTGAGTTATATCTTCCTTTGTCGGAGTTGCCACCACTTACTGGCAACAAGTTCTATTTCCACGAGGTTATCGGCTTCAAGGTGATTGACGAGGAGAAAGGGGAGGTCGGCACTTGTCAGGACTTCATAGACATCAGCCATCATCCGATTATGCAAATCGACCACGATGGGGTGGAGGTGCTGATTCCCGCCATCGACGAGATTTTCAAGAAGGTGGACCGGGAGAACAAAACGATATACATTCAGGCTCCGGAGGGGCTGATCGATGTTTATTTATCATAAATAATTGATATACAAATGATAAAATCCGAATCCTGTCATTCTTTGTGGCAGGATTTTTTTTGTCATTTTTTTCAGTAAAAAAAAATCACGAAAAAAGCCCTGACAGGTATTTTCATAAAGAAAATTTTATTATTTTTGTCCTTTGCTTACAAAAGATATATAATATATTCTAATAAAAGAGAAAAGTTAAAAATAGTATCAATACAACATTCTGAAAATGAAAAAGTTATTATTCTCATTGGCTATCATCGTGATGCCATTTCTGTTGTCAGCCCAGTTGATGGACACAACCGTCATTTTTTATGAAAATTTTGACGGGGCTGTCGTTAAAATGACAACAACCACTTTGTTCAATGAACCAAATGGAAACTGGAGAAAAGACTCAACTCTTCGGGTGTCGGCACCGGCTTCGTACCATACGCCGACATATCCCAGTCAAGGTAACTCTGCATGTTGGACCCGTGCTATCGCGGTGGATAGATCATATCCATATGTGTATTTAGAATTTGACCATATATGTAAGGTCAACAACAATGACAGAAGTTATCTTTCGTATTGTATGTCGGAAAGTGTAACAAGCCAAGGTGATATTAACTGGACTCCATGGGCAACCATGAACGAATATTCGGTCAATAGTCCCTACTATCATGGTCATGCTGAGGCAATCACCGATGGTAATGTGTCCCAGAACTGGTATTCCGCATGGTTGCCAAACAATAATGCGGCGGTTCCGAATAATACATGGTGGAGAAGAGAACTGTTTGATATGACGCAATTTGTCGTTGGATCGAACAATGAGTATTTCCGTATCCGTTTTTACTCTACCCATGCGTCTGGTACAGGTTCTGGTACTGATGTATGCGCAGGTTGGTATGTTGATAACATAAAAGTGATTTATTCCAATGTGGAGTTGGTGCCCCCGGCAATTAACGTTACGCAAACCCAATACATCAATAACAATGGACAACCCCAAAACAGAGTTTTTTCGGGTACAATCAATGACTTTACAGGTCCTTTCGTTGTCAATGCCACACTTACTGACAATGATGCCATAGACACCGCCTCCGTGCGTTGCTGGTATGAGACAAGTACCGGTGAGATGGATACTCTTCCCAACAATATGCAATACTATCAAATCGGCTATGGTCAGGTGGCCTATAGTTGGGAAATCCCCATGCAGTGCTATGGTACAACCATCACCTATCATATCTCTGTCAAGGATGTGCATGGTAGCAAGTGTTATGAGACCAAAACCTTTACCTTGAATACTACCCAGTCTTTGGCGGTGAATGACGCCAAAATGGAGTCTTTTATGGAATTGCCGGTATATCCGGACCGCATGGTGACGGGTCAAAGCTATCCCATTAAGGTTTCTTTCCGTAACAAAGGACTTGCCACTGATGCCAATCCCAACCGAATGACCTCCGCCACTTTCGGATGGAGTGTCAATGGGGTTCAGAAACCCAACGCCACATGGACCGGTGACTTGTGCTTGGACTATATCGATACTATTGTGGTGGGTAACCATATTGCCTTACGCGACTCCAACTATATCAAGGTTTGGCTGATATCGCGTAATGGTGTGACGAATTTGGACCGCCGTACGGATGACACCATCAAATATGACGGTTACGCATGTGACAGCGCCTTGTCAGGAACTTATACCTTGGGTGGCCCTGGTGCCGATTTCCCCACTGTGAAGTTCATGAAAGAGCGTTTCTACCGCTGCGGTTTAGACGGTCCTGTGACCATCAACATGAATGCCGGTACTTATACAGGTTTTGATTTTGATGACCAGTATCCGGGTTTGAGCAGCACTAACACCATCACCTTCCAGGCTGCTCCTGGTGTGAGCAAAAGTTCGGTGATTATTGTCAACAATGGTAATAATCCTCCGGTGAAATTCACCGAGATGGCTTACGTGACTATCAGAAATGTGACCATCCGGAATACTAATGTGGGTCGATGCGTTGAGTTCACCGGCAGGTATTCGCATGATATCACCATTGACAACTGCGATATTCAGGGCACAAACTCAAGCTCCACTCCGTATAACAATTCAACGGCTATTGGCCGTATCACCGCACCACCGACTACCGCTGGCGGAATAGCTGATTACAACCTGACATTTACTAATAACAACATTAGCAATACTAATTTTGGTTTGTATTTCACGGGTGCCACTTCCAACAATATCACGTTTAAGGAAAATAATTTCATTGTGACGGGTAATACTATCAATGCCACGGTGACAGGTATCAATGCTATCCACTCAAGAATCTGGACGATTGATGGCAACCGTATCAACCAGCAAGCCACATCTTCCGATTTGAATTTTGTGGGTATAGCTATTCAGAATGGTGCCGATTTCCTGAGTGTGTCAGGCAACAGTATCAAGATGAATGAACGTGGTGGTACAGGTATTTCTGTTACCACATACGCCAATTCAACTGGTGTAACCTCTTTGATGAACATGAGCAACAATGAAATCATCAACAAGGCCACGGTGACAGCTAGATACAACATCATGCTCCAGAACTCCAAACAAATCAACATTTATCATAATAGTAGTTACGTTTACTCTTTGGTGGATATCGCACAGACATCCCCGATTTACATTACGGGTGCTTCGTCTTCCACCAATACTATCAACATTTACAACAACATTTTCTATAATGCCAGTACTTCGGCAGAGAATAAGAATTATGCTGTTTATTTGAATTATACTTCAGCCACAGCTCTTGCCAATACCGTCAAGCTGAATAACAATGAGTATTATTCAGTGGGTAATTCCTTGGGTTGGTTTGTGGCTCCTCGTAATACTTTCGCTGAATGGCAGGGCGCTTTGGTCAGCCGTGGCGAAGATACTACCTCTATCAATATCCCCATGAACTTTGTTTCACCGACAGATTCTTTGGTGCCTGAACAATATGAAGGTCTGGAATGTCTTCCTGTTGAGGGAGTTAATACAGATATCAGAGGAAATGCCCGCTATAACACCATCACTTTCATGGGTTGTTATACAAGAGCTATCCCGGCTACCGACTTGGCATTGACGGTGTTGTCTTCTCCGGTGTTGGGCAATGAGTGTCCTGCTGATCATTATCCTATCAAGGTGATGGTGAAGAACACTGGTAGCGCGAACTTGAATTTTGCTACTAAGCCCGCCACCATTTATTATACTATCGGCACTACTACGGGTTCGATGACGGTGACGACAGGTACTATTGCTCCGTTGCAGAGCAAGGAAGTAACTGTTGTGGCTAACTTCCCGGTGTCTATCAATACGGTGTACAATTATAGTTTTAACATCCATGTGAATGGAGACAATAATACCCAGAACGATTCGTTGGCAGGTTCTTTCGAGATTCAGGCCGCTTTCCCGTATTATGAGGAAGTGTTCTCTACCAACGATTTGTATCCCGCATGGCGTTTCGAGCAGATCAGTACCGCAGGTGCAGGTAACTGGACTGTTCAGATGGGTGCGGGCACTTATCCCAACATCTCACCGAACTATGGTCTGGGACGTTTGTTCTTCAACTCTAAGGTGTTTGCCAACAATACAGAGTCACGCGCTATTATGCCGGTGACGATTTTGCAGGGAACTTCCACTCCGATTTTGGAATACTGGTTTGCTCATGACAATACCAGTAACAGTAGTACCGAGGGTGTTACAGTGAAAATTTCCACCGATGGTGGTACCACCTACACGGTTGTTCCTTCAATGAATACTGCTGGTGTGACCTCTACTTTGGTAAAACGTTACAATTCAGCCTATACCACTCCGGGCTGGGAGAAATACATGGTTGACTTGGCAGGCTATAGCAACCAAAGTTGTATCTATATTGCCTTTGACGCGAAATCTAATGCCAAGAACAATATCAACATCGACCGTGTGGTGGTGAGAAACTTCCATAACAACGACTTGGCAGTAAATGACATCTGGGCTTTGGGTGCTAATCCCACTCAGCATGAGGTGTCTCCCAGAATTTATGCGAACATCAGCAACGAAGGCCGCAATGCACAGACAAACTTCAAGATGATGCTGGAAATCACAGGTGCTAACACATACCGAGATACCATTACGGTGGCATCATTGGCCTCCAGAAGCAACATGGTGGTATCCTTCAACGGTGCACACTTGAACAACCCTGGCGACAATATCGTGAGAGTGTATTGTGAACCGGATATGAACAATGACAATAATGAGCATACTTGGCAGATGACTACCACCCTCAATGAGGTTGGTTATGCCACCGATTCAGTTGTTGCGGGACAGCATGTGACTTATTCGACCATTGCTGTAGGTGGTGCCGATCATATTGCTTATGTTAATAAATATAATATGGTGGACACTTTGATTGCCACACATGTGAAGGCATTCATCACCAATACCGCTAACAACAGCAATGTGGGCCGTCATTTCCGCTTTATCGTTGCTGATGCATCTGGAAATATCATTGAAAGTTCAGAAGAAATGACAGTGACTGCCGCTATGGAGAACCAGTGGGTGACGGGCGAAATCAACAATTATGCTTTGACCAGCACCAATGGTTCCTTGTATGTGGGTATTGAGATGCTGGATGGCGGTACTTATCTGGGCGTTCAGGAAGAGGCACCTCTGAGAGATACCACTTATTACACTTTGACCAATGGAACATTGACTGCCTCGACAGTGGGTCGTCAGATGATCAATGCTCTGGTTGAAAGTTGTATGACACATGAAATCGCCATGCTTTCATTGGTACACCCGTTGACCAATTGCGACCTTGGTCATGAAAATATTGTGGTGAAGATGACCAACAATGGTACTATCGCCTTACAGCCCGGAACACCAGTGTATTACTCCATCAACGGTGGTACTCCGGTGGCTTCTACCATCACAGAAACTATTGGTAGCCATGAAACGATGAATTATACTTTCCCGGTACAGTACGACTTCACTAACAATCAGGTGAATGTGGATGTACCTTATATGATTAAGATGTGGCTTGATGTGGTTTCCGGTGACCGTGTTCGTTTCAATGATACTTTGAGTTTGACCATTGAGTCATACGGCAAATCTCCGATGCCGACAGTTGTAAGTCCAGTTCATGCCAACTATCATGAAACCGCTTCATTGACTGCTACAGACGCAACGACAGGCAACGCTCATTTCTGGTACACCAATACCGGTTATGAATCATGGCAGTTGCAGTATGTGGGTGATCCGTTTATTACCCCGGCAGTATATTACGATACAACTTACTATGTCGCTTCCGCTCCAGCTGATTTTTATACTCCACAGGTAGGTGCTGAAACCCATGCGACAAGTGCTAACAATATCACTCAGCCTTTCGTCTTCACCAACGGTTTCTCCCGTGGTAAACTGTTATACAAGGCTGATGAACTGAATGCCAATGGTAAATTAACCCAGATTAGCCTGTATGTCAGCAATGCCGCCGATGGAGATCAGGGTATTCCGATAAGACTGTATGCGATGAATTCTGAACTGACAAGTCTCAGTGCAAGTCCGGTAAATACTTGGAATGATGAAATCGCGCAGGCCACATTGATTTATGAGGGCAGTTATTTCTTCAACACTACAGGTTGGGTTTCTTTCAATTTGCCGGAGCCTATGGATTACGAGGGTAACAGCATTTTGATTCTGACTGAGACCTATTGTGGTGGGTCCAACTGTGCCGCTGCGTCAGGTTCGGCCAATTATCCGAAATTCAATTCTGCCGCGGCTACTAACTGTGTGTTGTACAAAGGTGTCAACAATTCAGAGACCGCTTATAGCGGTAACTATACTACCAACAACAAACGTCTTGTGATGAAGTTCCAGTTTGTGGATGCCGATTGCCAGAGTGAAAAGGTTCAGGTACAGGTTATCGCTGACAATGTGCCGGTTTACGATGTGGAACCGATGGAACTGATTTATCCTGTGACCAATACTTGTACTATGCTGGATGAACATATTGTGGTGAAGGTAAAGAACCTGATCAACAATACCATTCCTGCGAACACTGTGGAAATAAAAGCCAAATTCAATAATGTGACATTATCACAGATTGTGGATGAGCCTTTTGCTCCGAACGAAGAGAAAGAAGTGACCTTCACCAACACCTTCGACTTCAGAGCTCCTACTGCTGATGTGACTTACAATTATACTATTGTGACCGACCTGATTGGTACACCTGCTTATCGTGGTAATGACACACTGAGAGGTTCGTTTGTTTCCAAGAAGACTGCGATCCTTCCTGATGATGCTGAGGTAGCTGGAGAATACCTGCATACCTATACTATCACTCGTCAGAATACTACGGTGACCAAATGGTATTATCAGAATGCCGCTACCATGGACAGTGTGTTGGTACAGAGCAACCCGTATTCATTCACCACGCCGGTATTGTATGACACCGCTTTGTATTATGTTTATGGCGTTACCCCCGGTACCAACTGTATGACCAGAAAGATGAGATATCAGATTGATGTGACCACTCCGTTGCATGACATTAGCACTGATGCATTCATTTCACCTGTTTCATTCCAGTGTGGTATCAGCAATGCCAACCTTCAGGTGCAAATAAACGATACTTGGCCCACCTCTGATACCATTCCCGCTAACACTTTCAAATTGAAAGCCGACTTTACGGGAGCTGCCACTACTTCTGTGCAGCATACTATCAGCCAGCCAGTATATTCGGGAGAGCCTACGGATATCATTTTTGGTAATACTGTTACGTTGGGTTCAGCTACTCAAAATAATATATACAATTATACAATATATTCTAATCCGGTGAACTCTTCCATGTATGTGTACCGTGCCAACGATACCATCACGGGTACTTTGTATGTGCCTGCCACTCCGGCTGCTCCCGCTAATATTTCGAATATTAACGCTCCGTATGGTGGAGCGGCAACTGTAACTCCGACATCCACAGTTTTCAATCAATACTATTTCTATGATCAGCCGACTGGCGGAACTTCATTGGCTCAGGGAACCTCCTTTACCACACCGGAAATTATGGCAGATCCTACCTATTTCTACTATAGTGGTAGAATCCTAGATCCGGAGTTCGCTGTCGAGGCAACGGTAGGTACCGCTTCTGTCGCTAATAATGAGAAGCCTTTCGATTTTGGGAAGGAACATTCAGTGGGTATTATCATGTATACTCCGGATGAGTTGGGTATTTCCAAAGGTATTATTGACACCATTTCCTTTTATGTTCACACGGTGGGAAGTGGACAAGTTCCTATTAAATTGTATTTGAAGAATGATACTACTTTCATGGCCAATGGTTATCCGAATCTGACCCCAGCGCTGGTGAACCAGTTGTATCAGAATAATTGGAACAATTTGACCAATGGTGCTACGCTTATTGTTGACGGTTTGTTTGAATTTAATCAAACCGGATGGTATAGCTTCTTGATTCCCGGTGGTTTCCAGTACACAGGTAATAGCTTGTTATTGATGACCGAACATCATGGCAAGAATACCACATTGGGTTATACTGCACCCAAATTCAGATCCACCAATGTGCCGTCTGTGCCGAACTCTACTTATAACAAGAGAATTGTGTACTCTAGTACAGACAATAATTTCAACCCGGCATTGGGAACTATGACACAGGGAACCGTCAGATTCAATACCAAATTCAGTGTCAGCTATGCTTGCGAATCTGCAAGTAGAGGCGTGATTACAGTGCATACAGCTGTGCCGAGTGTTGATTTGGATGTGGTAAGCATTGATAATCCTACCACACCGAACTCAGCATATACCAATGCTGAAACTGTGACGATTCAGCTGGCTAACCATGGTAGCAACGCAGCAAACAGCTATAGCTTGAGTTATCAGTTAGAGGGACAGGCTCCCGTGACGGTGAATAATCCTGTGACAGTGCCGAGCAATGATACGGTGACTTATTCCTTTACCACTCCTGTGGATTTGTCAGAGGTTTACTTCCCGACAAGCTTTAAGGTTTATGTGACCTGCGCTGCCGATCAGCATCAGAATAATGATACGGTTGTGATGTCGCTGCAAAAAGATTTCTGCGAGTCAGGCTCTCAGAATGCGATAGGTCCCTGCATTGCCAACGTGAAATTCGCGGGTATTGACAACCTTCCGTTGCCTGCCGACTGGACACCGTTTGGTACAGCTGATACTGTTTCTTATACCGATTATACAAGTTCTGTTGCTCCGGCTGTCTTGGTTAAGGGTCAGACTTATCCTGTCAGTATCACAAGTGCGTTTACCGCAAACACTGGTGTGAAGTTGTACAAGTATGTCTTCATTGATTATAACCAGGACGGTGAATTCACACTTTCGGGTGCAGGTAATGAGAGAATTGTCAATGTTACTGCTAATTCTTTCAACAACCAGCATCCTGAAGGCGCTACTACTGAAGCGTATATTACTGTTCCGGATGCGGCATTGGAGGGGACAACTTTGATGAGAGTGATAGCTTCAACGGCTACTAATGTGGCCAATAGTGGTTGTGGCTATTACACGCAAGGTGAAACGGAAGATTATATGGTGACGATCAGAGGTGCTTTCAATAACGATTTGGCTGTCGTCGATTACTTACAGCCATCAGGTGTTACTTGTCCTGATACCAGAGCAAATATCAAGGTTTATGTGAAGAACACGGGTTTGAATGTCCAGACATTCTCCGCTACAAGTCCTCTTACCCTGACAGCAACGGTTAGCGGTGCTGTTCAAGGAACATACACCCAGTCATTCTCATACGGTACTATCGCTCCTGGTGAAATGAAAGCGTTCACCATTTCGGGTGTTAACTTCAGTGCGGCAGGTAGCTATACCGTAGTGACGACTTTGAACTTTATGTCTGACGAATATGCTGTTAATGATGCATGGAAGACTACTTTCACGGTGGGCAACCTTACGGTAGACACTGTTCCTCGTTTGGAAACCTTTGACGAGACTATCACCGATCCAGAATCTCCATTCACTAATTTCTGGACAGTGGCCACTTCCAGCAGTGCTTACAAGTGGACAATTCAGACAGCTCCGGCTGCTAATAATCCTAATGCTGGCCCTGCACAAGACCATTCAAGCAACAATATGGATCAATTTGCCGTGGCTCCCGGCAAGAGTAACCAGACGTCAACAACTGTATATACGACATTGACAACCAATTGTCTTGATTTGCATTATCGCGATGGTTATCCCATCCAGATGGATTATTGGGAACACATGTTCGGCGCTAACAATGCAACGGGAACTCTCCTGGTTCAGGTGGGTACAGGTGACAATTTTGTAACTGTTGACTCAGTGGTTGGTCCTACACAGTCTTCTATCGCTGCTTATTGGAAACAGAGAGTTGTCATGTTCAGAGATAATGATGAGGTGGCGAAAGTGAGATTCAGAACCAAAGCACATACTCGCATGATGGATATCGCTTTGGATGATGTTAACTTCGGTCATGGTAAACCTGACCTCGGTATAGCCGACATCCTTTATCCTTTCGATTTCAGAAATCCTGATGGTACTTGCATGGTTTATGGAGACACTATCCATCCTGTGGTTGCTATTGAGAATGCTGGCCTTGCTCCAGTTGAATCGTTTGAGATTACGGGTAAACTGAAGGTGGGTTATGATGTGATTTCATTCACCGAAACCTGGACAGCTCCTGTGGTTGATGGTGTAACCCAGTACTTCATGCCAGGTGACACTATTGAATATACGTTCATCAGTGACTTTGAGGTATTCGCAACCACGTCATTCTGTGATTTTGAAGCACGAGTTTATGTCGATCAGGATAATAATCCGTACAATGACAATTATACCATCCACCCGTGTTCTTCTACCGGCGTTGAGGATTATGTGAAGGATGGAGGTCTGGTGCTGAATCAGAATGTGCCGAATCCTGCAGAAGACAGAACCCGTATCAGTTTCTTGGCTCCTGCAGCGGGCAAGGCTGTAATTGAAGTCTTCACTCTGACTGGTCAGAAACTGCTGAGCGAGCCTATCAATGCACAGTTCGGTGAGAACTATATCGATTTGAACACTTCTTCATTTGCCGCTGGCATGTATATCTATACTCTCCAGTTCGGTGATGCTGTACTGAGCAAGAAGATGGTTATTCAGAAATAATAAAAGACAACAATCTATTCACTAAATTAATAATATCAAAATCTAAAACTTTTATGGCAACAGAGCAAATCACAAAAATTGACGACATCGTCGTTCGTTTTGCGGGTGACTCTGGCGACGGTATGCAGCTCTCCGGAACCTTGTTCTCGGACGCTTCTGCCCTCACTGGCAATGACATCGCCACCTTCCCCGACTATCCAGCCGAAATCCGCGCCCCTCACAATACCATTGCTGGTGTGTCTGGCTATCAGGTGCACGTGGGTAACCACATTTATAGCTCCGGCGACAAATGCGACATCCTGGTCGCAATGAATCCGGCTTCCCTCAAGTCGAACCTCAAGTGGGCCAAGAAAGGCGCCACTGTCATCGTGGACATCGACACTTTCACCGATGAGGCTCTTGAGAAAGCTGGCTACAACGAGAACAACCATCCCTTCACTGATGAGATGGAACGCGCCTACACTATCATCAAGGCTCCTGTTACTTCATTCACTCAGCGTATCGGTAACGAGCAAGGCGCTGACAAGAAGACTGCCGACCGCTGCCGCAACATGTTCGCGCTGGGTATCATTTTCTACGCTACCCATAAGAAACTTGACCAGACATTCGCTTACCTTGAGCGTAAGTTCGCCAAGAAACCCGATGTGGTCGCTTTGAACAAGGCCGTTTTGACGGAGGGTTACGAATATGCAGACAAGTTGGAAGTGATGCACTCCCATATTTTCGAGATTGCACAAGCTGACAAGATGGAGAAGGGCCGTTATCGCAATATCACCGGTAATGTGGCCACTGCATGGGGCCTTTTGGCTGCATCCGAGAAATCCGGTCGCAGACTGTTCTTAGGATCTTATCCTATCACTCCCGCTACTGATGTGATGGTGGAATTGGCTAAACATAAATCCTTGGGTGCACGTGTCTTCCAGGCTGAAGACGAAATCGCCGGTATCTGCTCCGCTATCGGTGCTTCCTACGCTGGCGCATTGGCTTGTACCTCTACCTCTGGACCTGGCCTTTCCCTTAAGAGCGAAGCTCTCGGTTTGGCCGTGATGGTGGAACTGCCTTTGGTGGTGGTTGACGTTCAGCGTGGCGGTCCTTCTACAGGTCTGCCCACCAAGACCGAGCAGAGCGACTTGAACCAGGCCCTGTATGGCCGTAACGGTGAAGCTCCCGTAGTGGTGATGGCTGCTTCTTCAAGCGCTAACTGCTTCTATTGGGCTTTTAACGCCGCCAAGGTTGCTCTGGAGCACATGACTCCTGTCATCCTCCTTACCGACGGTTACCTCGGCAACGGCTCACAGCTGTTCCGCATCCCCAAGATGGCCGATATGCCGGAAATTAAACCGCGTTTGGCTACTCCTAACGATCCTAACTACAGACCTTTCCGCCGCGATCCCGTGACTTTTGCTCGCGAATGGGCTCTGCCTGGCATGGAAGGGCTTCGTCACCGTGTAGGTGGCTTGGAGAAATGTCCTGACGGACCTCTCAGCACTGATCCCGAAAACCACGCTCTGATGGTAGCTAACCGTCAGGAGAAAGTGAACCGCGTGGCCAACTACATCCCCGATCAGGAAGTGACTGGCAATCCTGATGCTGAACTCCTCGTTGTGGGTTGGGGCGGCACCTCAGGCGCGCTCACCCTTGCTGTGGAAGAGATGAACAAAGAAGGCAAGAAGGTGGCTTATACCCACTTCAACTATATTTGCCCGCTTCCGAAGAACACTGGCGACATCCTCAAGAAATACAAGAAGATTGTCGTATGCGAACTTAACAATGGACAGTTTGCCGGATACCTCCGCACCCAGTTCCCCGAATGCCCGATGACCCAATATAACAAAATTATGGGTCTCCCGTTCGAGGTGGGCGAGCTGAAGGCTGAATTCGAAAGACTGCTTGCCAAATAACTCAATCAAGAACCGTTTAATTACAGATAATTATGGCAGAAAAACATTTTGTTCCCAGAGCGGATCGCGAATATACAAAAGCTGACTTTACCAGCGACCAAATGGTGAAATGGTGTCCCGGTTGCGGTGACCACGCCATCCTCGCCGCATTGTTGAACACCTTCCCGAAAACCAACCACAAGAAAGAGAACATCTGCATGGTGTCCGGTATCGGATGCTCATCACGTATTCCTTACTATGTGGACACTTATGGTTTCCACAGTATCCACGGCCGTGCTTGTGCTATCGCCACTGGCGTGAAGCTGGCTAATCCGGCTCTCTCCGTTTGGGTGAGTATGGGCGATGGAGACTCCATGGCTATCGGCGGCAACCACCTGATTCATGCAGTGCGTCGTAACCAAGACTTGAACATCACCATCTTCAATAACGAAATCTACGGTTTGACCAAGGGTCAATACAGCCCGACCACTAAGTTCGGTCAGGTGACCAAGACCTCTCCTTATGGCACCATCGACTATCCCTTCAACCCAGGTGAGTTGGTGATGGGCGCACAGGGCACCTTCTATGCACGCGCATTGGACTGCCTGCCTCCGTTGACCACTGACATCATGACCCGTGCTGCCAAGCATGACGGCACCAGTGTGGTGGAAGTGCTGCAGAACTGTATGATCTTCAACGACAAGGCTCATGCCGCTATCACTGACCGTGCTGTACGCGATGACCGTACCATCATTCTAGAAGACGGCAAACCTATGATTTTCGGCAAGGAGAAAAACAAAGGTCTGCGTTTCAACGGACGTTGCTTAGAGGCTGTTACCATTGGCGAAAATGGTATCACGATGGACGACATCATGATTCACCATGAGGACACCGAAGACACTGGTATCCACATGATGCTGGCCCGTATGAGCGGTGATCTTCCCGTAGCCCTCGGTGTAATCCGTAACGTGAAGAAAACCTCCTACACCCAGCTTTACGAAGACCAGATGGAAGAGCAAATGGCCAACGGCAAATACAAATGCATGGATGACCTTTTGAACAGCGGCGACACCTGGGAGGTGAAATAATTCAGACGTTTTGTTCGGAGCAGCAAGTCTCTGGATAAATAAAAATTAAGTAAAAGCACGGCAATTTGTTTTGTCGTGCTTTTTTTTATTTGATTTGTGGTAAAAATTGCGACAAATTGTGGTAAAATATGCAACAATCAGTTGTTGTAGTTATTATAATTTTTTCAGAAATTTGCAAGTGTCAAATTTATTTATAAAAACAGTTTGTTTTTATAGGGTGTTGTACATGAGTAGATGAAGAAATGGCGGAAATTAGATAAAATGCAGGGTGCTTTTCCAAAACAGCTGTTTGGAGTGGCAAGGATAAAACTGAATAATTCTGAAAATTTATGAATTCAGCGGGTATATGTGACAACTTGGAAGAAGACATACACTTCGGCAACCTGATCAAAGAATTGCTGGAAAAAGAAGGACGGACCATCGCTTGGTTTGCCCAGCAGATGAACAGTGACCGGAGCAATATGTACAAGATACTCTCGCATGTCCATATAGATAGTGGATTTATCCTTCGTGCGTCCTGGGTCCTGAAACATGATTTTTTCAAGGATGCGTCAGACAGGTTACGTGCCATGGTCGCCGCCAGGCAATCCTCCAAGACCGCTTCTTTACTCAAGAAATCAAGTCATAAAGAAAGCGGTAAAGACTGAACGATGGCCTAGGATAGAGGTTGGCGGCCGTTGCGGCTATGGCTGCACCACCAGATGACTCCTCCAACTTTTTTCTTGATAAAAAAGTTGGCAAAAAATCAAGCCGACGGTAAGTGCAGCCGCACAGGCCCGTACGCCCCAACCGTCGGCCTTGCCCACGCACGCATCGTCTTATCTTGGCCTTACGGAAACGTCTAATTCCCCTTCTATTAGAAGGGGTGGCCGGAGGCCGGGGTAGTGACGCAAGTGTAATACGATATATCTGTACTGTGGTAAAATTTGCAACAAGTTGTGGTAAATTATGCAACATGGAAATGTAGTTGTGTATTGAATTATTTCGGAAGTTTGCAAAATGTAATTTTTATTGTGGGTTAACGTGTTAAAATTAAATAAACTAAAATTTATTCGAAATGAAAAGATGTAATAATTGCGGGTGGGGTGAGAATCCAGACACCAATACCCGTTGCGAAAAGTGCAATGGCCTTTTAGATGGAAATACCGTTGTTGATAATTATGCAAGCGGGGGTGGAAATACCATCGGGAATGATGCTGTGAACCTAAAAAGAACTGTGTTGGAAGCGAATGCTGGTTATGCGAATGTTTCTGCTCATCAGCAAACCCAACGTAAAACCAATTATCGAGACATTACGAAGGTTGAGCCAGGCACGTGTCCTGAATGTGGCTATCCTATGAGAAAGGGGGGGCGGACTTGTCCACAATGTCACACAGTTATTGAGGGATATGTAGAAGAGGAAGTCCAACCACGAGTTGTCTCTCCTCGTCAACAGGAGGTCCGGGTTCAGCCGGTCCGTGTACAAGGCTCATCTTCCAATGAGTTCAAGAAAACAATAGCTCCGGGTCGTCATAAACGCAACAAAATCAATTTAACGGCCATAAACGCATACGATGAAAACGACTTTGTGCCCTTGGCACTGACCTTTTCTGACGAGCAGAATTTGTTGAAGCGCGACAATGTGGAGGCAGACAATCCCACCATATCGCGCAGCGAGCATGCCATGTTGTCGTTAGAAGACGGCAAGTGGTATTTGGAAAACAGAAGTTCTGGGCTGGCCACATCGCTGGTGCTCACTAAAAAACATGAGTTGCAGCCTGGTGATATAGTGATTATTGGAGACAGAGTGTTTGAGATATCCTTTTAATACCCAAAGTCATGACTGAAATTGTTAGTCGATGTGATTTTTCTGTCGGAGAAAGTATTGATCATCGTTATGTCATATCGAAGTCGTTGGGAGAAGGCGCTTTCGGAAAGGTGTTCAAGGTGTCAAGCGGTTATCAGTCCACGGAAATTTTTGCTCTGAAGCTGCTGAAGCTTTGGGAGGTGCCGTCAACCATCAGGGGCGAGTTGCAGCAGCGTTTCAAGATGGAGTATGAGACCGGGCAGATAGACAGCCAATATTTGGTCCGTTCGTTGGATTATGGGATGGTGAATGGCAATCCGTATATTGTGATGGAGTTTTGCCCTAATGGTGATGTCAGCAAATATATTACAGATGACGGACGTTCTCTAATCCCTAGTTCCATGTTGAGCAGTGTGGGTTTGAATGTGCTGTATGGCCTTCAGGCTTTGCACTCGTGTGGGAAGGTTCACCGCGATTTGAAGCCTGAGAATGTGTTGTTGAAAGACGATGATTGGGCGGTTTTGACAGATTTCGGTATCAGTGGTGACCGTAACAAGCGTATGACGGAGCGGAATATACTGGGAAAACCCATGCAGATATTCGGCACATACGCTTATATGCCTCCCGAGCAGGTTAAACGGATGAGGGGCGATGCCACGGTGTTGCCCACTACAGATATTTTCTCCTTTGGGGTGATGCTTTACCAGCTGATTACTGGTGAACTGCCATTCGGTCCTTTGACAGATCAGAATGAACTGGTCATATACCAGCAAAATGCGTCTTCTGGCAAGTGGAATCGCAATTTACTGCGCAGAAACGGTATAGATCCGAGATGGACAGGTATCGTGGAGGGCTGTCTGATTCCAGATTACAAACAACGCATACAGTCGGTGGATGAGATTATCCGTCAGTTCCCTGACATTCCCTCAGTGGAACCTGCGCATGATTACAAGGGCTCGGGCAGTGGCATTCTGCTGCGTGTGATGCAGGGCGAGGAGTACGGGAAAGTGTATGATCTCAATCGCTTTATGGAGGCATACGGCAGTTTGCTCACTATGGGCAGGGAAGAAAATAACGATCTGGTGATTTGCGAGCAGCAAAGTTCCTATATATCAAGGCATCATTGTACATTGGAATTCGACGAGGAGTACAATGAGCTATTTGTGCGTGATGGGCAATGGGACAAGTATGAGCGTTGCTGGCACACTTCCACCAATGGAACTTTTATCAACTCCTCGGAGGTTGATCAGGAAGGCACTGTTTTGTTGCCGGGTGACATACTTTCCATAGGTGATACCAAATTACGTTTTGAAAATTACTAAACCATTAAAATTATGCAAGCTACAAACAAACAATTCAAACAATCTTTTTCCGGATCCGTGGGTTCGGGTCTGGGTGCTGTCTTTAACTCGTCAGGTAGACGGTTTTATATTCTGGAACACAAGGTGTCGTCACAATATCACAAGGCGGGCGAGTCACAGCGTATCATCATCGATGAAATCATGATAGGTCGCGACCCGAAATGCCAGGTGCGTTTTGATGAGTCGTTTGGCACGGTGAGTCGAGAACATGCCGCTATCAGGAAGGAAGGCGACAATTATGTGCTGATTCAGATGTCGAAGACCAATACCACGTATTTGAATGGTATTCCTGTCAAAGACCGTTGGTATCTCCAGAACGGCGATGAGATACAGTTGTCAACCAATGGTCCGAAACTGGGCTTCATCATTCCGCCAGGCGAACAATCGATGGTGAAAAGCATTGGCTTAAGTGCCCGTTTGAGTTTATTCCGCAAGCAGGCATTGGCACCGTATAAGAAAGCCATGACGGTTCTGTCTGTATTGTTGGTTCTGGCCATAGTTGGAGGAGTGGGGTATGGTGTGTACAGCCACAATAAAATAGAAGGCCTTATGGCGGTGATGAATGATTATAAAGACAAGACTCATGATGCTTTGAAAAAGAACAGTGAATTGAACCAGGAAATAGCAAGGTTGGATTCCTTGTCAAAAGTGAAACCCCAGTATTTCGGAGGAGGTGGCAAAACTCCCGATCGTACGGTGGCAACTCTGATTCAGGATGTGAAGGGCAGTGTGTGTTTCTTGACTACGGTGACCTATGTGAAATTTGAGGGAGAGAGTCAGAAGGTGAGCGCGTGCTCGGGAACGGCGTTCCTCTTGACCGACGGTACCTTGGTGACCGCGCGTCACTGTGTGGAGCCGTGGCTATTCCCTACCAGTGAAGAGGACTTGGAAGTGAATATGATCGCTACGGATAATTTGGCCGAAGTATATGCGGAAATTACCGCATACTATGGAAGTCAGGAAATTCATCTGACCAACAGGGATTTCAAGCAAGACAGAAGTCACGATGTGGTCTGCGAGTTGGATAATGGTCATTCCATTACTGTTGTATTTCCCGGTTTGGTAAGAGGTGTGGGCACCAAGAGCATGTATGGAACCGACTGGGCATGCACGCATACCAGTCATCAAGGCACTATCACTGCCGACTATGCCACTTCGTCATCACTGATTGCTGGCGAGAAACTGTATGTGCTGGGCTTCCCTCGCGGATTGGGAGTGGAAGATGGCAAACAGAGAATAGAACCTATTTACAACGAGTTGTCGGTAGCGCGTGATGGTTTGAACGATGGCGGATGCATCATGATTACCGCTGGTACAGACCACGGCAACTCGGGTGGACCGGTATTTGCTAACCGTAATGGCAAACTGGTAGCCGTGGGCATTGTGTCTCGTGGTGACAGCCGTTCAGAGGAATATGGACATTTGGTTCCTGTGAGAAATATCAAACATTAAAAATAGTGTAAAATGAGGAAAATAATCAGTTTAATATTAGTTTTGGGCACGATGGCCAATGCCGTAGCCCAATTGGATTTGACTTCCGAGGGACAGAAAATGGTGAAGAATGCTCTCGCCGAGGCAGTGGTGCTTGTGCGCCAGAATTATGTGTTGGTAAATTCACAGCAGGAGGAGTTTGGACGCGCCGACAAGGAATATTTCGGCAGAGCATACGGGGTGGCGTTGTTCACTGATTGTGGCTTGGCCATGCCGACCGTCACCGCTGAACCATGGCGCACCGACAATGCCTACGACAAATACCGTGGCAGCAAGGAATATACTCCTGAAATTTCTATGACTGAAGTCCGGTATGCTGGTAAAAGCCAGTACGAGAAAGTTTCGTATGAGTCGTTGGAATATGTCCATACCAAGGATTCAGTGGTCGTCTATACAAAAGGGGTAAGGCAGCAAGCGTCTGTCCATGCTGAAGCTCCGGCTGATGCCGAGACTGCGGGATGGTTGTTGCTGATATGCTCAAACGGCAACTTAGAGGCAGACGAGACATCGGCCATTACGTTGGATGCTCACAAATTCTCATTTTCTTTTGACAGAAAAAGCATGATGTATCCCATAGAGCAAACTTCCTCGATGAAGGTGAAAAATATTGTGGGAGGTGCCTTTTTTGTTCCGGTTTATACAACAGGACAGATAACCTTCAAATATGCAGGTATTATGGTGAAGAAGGATGATAACTGGTATTTGAGGAAGACCGATAAGATTTTCCTGAGTTGTGCTCCTGTAGGAAATACTGCTGACACATTGAAGAAAATTGAAAAGGAAGGTCTCAAGGACAGTGTTAAGACAGACGCTTCCGCTGCAAAAGATACGGCAAAGAAGAAGCCTTCAAAAAAAGCACAGCCGCAAGGTGACGCGGAGAAGAAAGGCAAAGGAAATGAAACTCCTGCCGCGGGAGAGAACAAAAGCTTTACCCCGAAGACACAGGATGAAGACCTTAGTCCTGTGAAGAAGTAACATTTATACATACATTTAATATTATTATCATGTCGAAAATTAAACTTAGTCTCACCGCTTTGACCAATGTGGGACTTGTAAGAACAAATAATGAGGATAATTTCATCGTCTGTCAGGATTTGACGACAGACAACTGGTTCGTGCCCCAAGAGGGAAGCGAACCATTCGAACTGGGCGAAAACGGTTCCATTATGGTGGTGGCAGATGGTATGGGGGGCATGAACGCCGGCGAGGTGGCCTCCGATATTGCAGTGAAAACTGTCAAGGAGTTTTTCGCACCCGAAAAGCTTACCCAAGAGATTACGGCTAATCCCACGGCTATACAAAGTTACATGAAGCAGGTGATAATAGAGGCTGACAATCGCATCAAGAGCAGAAGCACCACTGATATTGCCACGGCGGGTATGGGCACCACCATTGTGATGGCTTGGACCATAGTAGAAGATACCTATATAGCATGGTGTGGCGATAGCAGAGCGTATTCCTATCATCCCAATTCGGGTCTTAGACAGTTGTCGAAGGACCATTCCTACGTACAGGAATTGGTGGATGCGGGCAAACTGCTGCCTGAACTGGCGTTTGATCATCCCGACAGCAATATTATCACCTCCAGTCTGGGTGACATGAGCAAATCTGCTGCTCCTGACGTGATTTCCTATCATTTTCACGAGGGAGAAATCATTTTGCTGTGCAGTGACGGGTTATGCGGTATGTTGCGCGACTCGGAAATGGAACAGGTGCTGCAGAGTTATTACCCCGATTTGAACCAGTGTAAAAGAAATCTGATTGAAGGGGCGTTGAATGCAGGAGGACACGATAATGTGACTCTGACGATGACGATGGTGGTAAAAGGCGGAGAGAAGATGCCGAAGATTATTACGGCTGAAAGTAAGGGGAATGCCGTTTCTTCCACTAAGATGTACGCTGATGAGAATACAGGGGGGAAGCCCAATAAGGTCAGGACAATTGTTGTCTGTGCGGTGATTGTGGCACTGCTGGCCGTGATTGGTGTCTTGGCAACTAAACTGATGCACAGCAAGACCCAAGGGGAAGTTGAGCAGGAAATGCAGGTCACCGACAGTATGCCTGAACAGCTTGTAGCTCCACAACAAGCAGATACCAATCAGGTTGAGAAAAAGGAGTTACAGGCAAAACCCAAGGAAGACTTAAAGCAAAGAATTCTTGAGGAAAATGGCAAGGAAACAACCGAAAACGAGGATATCAATAAGAAACCTAATGATAAGCTGACACCCATCGTCAAGCCAACACCTGAGGATACGCTGACAAAAAAATGATTTTTCATAAGTAATAAACTTCACAGATAACAAGAATATGTTAGTAGAAAACACTTTATTTGCTAATCGATATAGACTGGAAAAACGATTGGGTGAAGGCGCTTTCTCGGTGGTATGGAAAGCCACAGACACCAAAGCGGGCAACCTGAATGTGGCATTGAAGATTTATGCCCCTGAAAAAGGCCTTGACGAAAACGGCACCAAAACCTTCAGCGAAGAGTTTGCCTTGGTGTTTAATATGAGTCACCAGAATCTGCTAACTCCCACTTATTTTGACGATTACAATGGTTCTCCCTATCTGGTACTGCCATTTTGTGAGCAGGGTAGTGCCATGAATTTGATAGGTATGGCCAATGAAGACCAAGTTCTGCATTTTATGCACGATGTGTCGTCGGCCTTAGCTTATCTGCACGAAAACGGGGTCATACATCAGGACATCAAGCCCGACAATGTGTTGATAGACTCAGCGGGATGTTATAAGGTGACTGATTTTGGTATCAGCACCAAGATGAGAAGCACCTTGCGAAGAAGTGTGGGAGACAAGAAAGGGGCAGGAACCATGGCCTATATGGGACCGGAACGTTTCAGCCGCAATCCCGAAACCATCAAGGCCAGTGATATTTGGTCGCTGGGAGCCACGGTGTATGAGTTGATGTGTGGTGATGTGCCGTTTGGTGATATTGGCGGAGGCATGCAGAAAGGCGGTGCTGAAATACCTGAAATAAAGGGTGATTATCCCGCCAAATTGAAAGAACTGGTGGAATGTTGCTTGGCAAAAGAAACATGGGACCGTCCCACGGCAGAGCAAATCAGTGAAATTTGTGATGTCAGGATTCGGCAGGGTTATTGGGACTTGTCATCTTTGAAACGGAACAATAGAAATGAGCCGGAAAACAACAATAGTGCCGGAGGCCGACCTACCATGAGAAGGGTTAATGTGCCGATGCCGGAAGCCTCTGAAACTCCAAATGCGAACTTGCACAGGCCACAGCCAGAAGTAGAGAAACATGATGATAATCGTCGGCAGGGAAAAATCGCCAAAATTATTTTGGGCGTGGCGGTGGCTGTATTGGCTGTGTTTACCTTAGTGATGGCGTTATTGCCTAATGAACGGAAAGCTTGGGAGAAAATTGACGGGAGTTTATCATATCAGGACTATTATAACTTTTATATGAAATATCCTGATGGCGAACATGCAAGCCAGGCCCGACAGGCCATGCTGAATCTGAGTGGGGATGAAGTCATGTCGCAAATACGTAAGGCAGAAGAAGTTCGTACAAAATTGTCCAATACATGGCAGGATTTTGACGGGGTGGTTGATGAACTGAACGCTTGTTGGGTTGGGATGGAGTCTTTATCTCAAGAGTTAGCAGATATAGAGACTGCTCTTGGAAAAGATTTGACATCTGGCATAAGAGATGAGGAGAACCTTATGTGTGTTGCGGTTCAACAAAAAATCAGTGCTTTGCAAAAAAACATTGACTTAGGTTCCACCAGCGAAGTTCAATATGTCAATGAATTGAAAAATTTTAAAGGATTGTAGTTATGAAAAAACTTATCTTGCTCTTTGTCATCATGACATTGACGCTGGCTCTTGCGGCGCAGAACAACTACAGCCCCTGCTATACCAATAACATGAGCAAGGGCAACACCGCCTTCAGCCAGGGTAAATATAGCGAGGCGAAAACTTATTACGCCACTGCTAAGCAATGTGCGGGCGGAAATCCGTCTGCGGCACAGCAGAAAATCAACGCTTGCGACGCGAAGCTAAAGGCGCAGAAGGAGGCAGCGGAAGCAAAGCGGAGAGCGGAAGCTGAAGCGGTGGAAGCTAAACGGAAGGCGGAGGAAAAAGCAGAGGAGGCTGCACGTCAGGCAGAGGCTGCGCGTATAGCCGAAGAAAAAAGACTTGCATTGTGCCCACGAACGGTGACGGATTATGACGGGAATGTGTATAATACCGTTTTTATTGGCACTCAGTGTTGGATGGCAGAGAACTTGCGCACCACTCATTATGCTAACGGAGCCAATATAGCTATAGGCAGTACGGGATCCAGGCAATCGGCTTATCGTTATTATCCTGGTAATAGTAGTGCCGAGGTTCGTTTGTTCGGCTATTTATACAATTGGCCTGCGGTAATGCATGGATCATTGTCTTCAAGTCGAAATCCATCAAGAGTACAAGGTGTTTGTCCTTATGGCTGGCATGTTCCTAGTTCATCTGAATGGGAACAACTTACTGACTATCTTGAAAGCCAAGAGAAATATAGATGCAATGGAAGCAAATCCTATATTGCAAAATCCTTGGCTTCTACTGAAGGATGGGGAGATAGTGAGATGTGTGGGCCAGGAGCTATGAGAAGTACTAACACGTGTTCCGTGAGCAATAATCCTACAACGAATAACATATCAGGTTTTTCGGTTTTGCCCGCAGGTTCTTTTTATTTGGATAGTTATTTCACTTTTGGCAATGGGGCTTTTTTCTGGAGTGCTACGGAAATGAGTGAGGGATCTGCACATAATATTTATTTAAGGCATGATGTAACTGTTGTTTACAAGGATGATGGCTATAATAACAAACATGGTGCTTTCTCGGTTCGCTGTGTCCGTGATTAATTCGTATAGAAATGTAGATAAAACAATAGGATAAATTAAAAATAATTAATTTTTAAAATTATGAAAATTGTAAAAATCGGAAGATCGTCGCATAACGACGTGGTAATCAATGACGACTTTGTATCAAGTAGCCATTGTCAAATCATTCAAGACGACAGGGGAAACTGTACGTTGATAGACACAAACTCAAGTAACGGAACGTATGTGAACGGGGTTAGGCGACAAGGTGAAGTGCATTTGAGTCCTTCGGATATGGTGCGTATTGGACATACGAACCTTCCGTGGCAGAACTACTTTGACAGTCCAGTTCGGAATGGTATGCAACGGCCACAGGGCGGTGGACAAAACTATGCGAACAAACCAGACAATTTTCTGGCCCCCGCTATTCTATGCACTATTTTTCTGTCGTTGGCTTTTGGTATTGTTTCAATAGTATTTGCCTCGAAGGTGAACAAGCAATGGGAGGCTGGAGACTATGATGGCGCAATAGAATCCGCCCGTAAAGCCAGAACATGGTTTTGGGTAGGTTTAGGCGTTGGTTTGTTCAGAATTTTGGTTTTTTTAGCAATGCAATAAAGACATAATCGAACTATTTGTTTATGCTAACCGAAAACCAATTATTTGCCAATAGATACCGCCTCGTGAAGCGCCTGGGGCAAGGGGCGTTCTCGGAGGTATGGAAAGCCGAGGATACCAAGGTGGGCAACTTGACAGTAGCCCTGAAGGTGTATGCCCCCGATAAAGGTCTGGACGAGGATGGTTCCAAGGTCTTTGGTGATGAGTTTGCTATTGTGTTTAACCTCCATCACCAGAACCTTCTAACTCCTTCAACATTTGATGAGGAGAACGGCTCTCCTTACCTGGTACTGCCGTTCTGTGAGAGGGGCAGTTCGCTGAAATTGGTGGGCCGGATGGATGAACGTCAGGTCGCAAAGTTTCTGTGCGACGTGTCCTCGGCACTGGCCTACCTGCATGCAAAAGACATTATCCACCAAGATATTAAGCCCGACAATGTGCTGATAGACGGGGACAATAACTTTATGGTGACAGACTTCGGCATCAGCACCCGGATTCGGAGCACGCTACGGAGAAGTGTAGGAGATAAGAAGAGTGCGGGTACTACGGCGTATATGGGACCAGAACGTTTCAGCAAAAATCCCGATCCTATAAAAGCCAGTGATATGTGGTCGTTGGGGGCGACAGTGTTTGAGTTGATGAAAGGGGATGTCCCTTTTGGGGAAGGAGGGGGATTGGTGCAGAAAATGGGTGCTGAAATCCCCAACATTCATGGCCAATATTCGCCTGAACTGAAAGGTCTGGTGGCGAAATGTCTGTCTGCAGAAACATGGGATCGTCCCACGGCTGCGCAACTTCGCGACATCTGCGATCATTACCTCCGCACGGGGGCATGGGATTTGTCGGTGTTGGGCAAGAGCGCGGCTTCGGAACCTGATAGGTTGGAGAAAACGCAGGAACCTGTTGGACGACCAACGGTGAGGAAATTGAATGCTGTAAAAGAACCGGAGCCTCCTCGTGTGGAAACACCTACCCGTCAAGATCCAGAGAAACCGAAAGCCGGAGAGGAGGAAAACTCTGGCCGGAGGAAGTGGATTCCGTGGGTTATAGGGGGGACTGTGGTCATAGTGGTGACATTGGCGATATTATTGATAGTGTTCTTAACCCAAGGACCGAAAGTGGTAACAGAAAAGTGGGTCGGAGAAACTGTAGATGAAGAGCCAACAGCTTTGATTTCAGATCCAGAGACAGAGGCCTTAGCCAAAACTTATACAGTTAACGATGTTTCTTTTACGATGATATACGTAGAAGGTGGCACGTTTACTATGGGCTGTACCTCGGAGCAGGGGAGTGATTGTTACTCTCACGAGAAACCTTCGCACCAAGTGACGCTGAGTGATTTTTGCATAGGTGAGACCGAGGTGACGCAAGCCTTGTGGAAGGCTGTGATGGGGTCAGAGCCAAGTTACAATGGCTGGTGGACAAATGAGTATGGCAGAGGTGATTCGTATCCCGCATATCGGGTGAGTTGGGATGACTGTCAGGAGTTTATCCTCAAGTTGAACGCCTTGACAGGGAAGACCTTCCGTTTGCCGACGGAGGCGGAGTGGGAGTATGCGGCACGGGGAGGCAACAAGAGTAAAGGCTATAAGTATGCGGGAGGCAATGTCATTGGCGATGTGGCGTGGTACGATGACAACGGTAGTAGCACAACTCATCCTGTGAAAGGCAAGCAACCAAACGAATTGGGCTTATATGACATGAGCGGCAATGTGTGGGAGTGGTGTCAGGATTGGAAAGGGGATTACAGCAGTTCATCGCAGACTAACCCCACAGGTCCCTCATCTGGCTCGTACCGTGTGCGCCGCGGCGGCAGTTGGAACTACGACGCCGGGTACTGCCGGGTGTTTTACCGCGGCTACGAATACCCCGTCAACCACCTCGAATACCTCGGTTTCCGCCTATCTTTAGTTCGCTAGCAGGGGTGTTTGACGCAGTATTTTGAGCAAAAGAGGAAGAAATTTGTCCAACGAGTGCCGACAGCGGCTGAGGGACGAAGCCGCAAGGAGGCACGGAGGAGAAAGCGCAGTCTCCAACGGGTACCTGAAAACAAATTCCCCTTCTTTCAGAAGGGGTGCCCGAAGGGCGGGGTAGTGACATATATATTACGGCGTAGCCGTACCTTTCATGCATATAATTAAATAAACCAATCAAAATTAAATGAAACCCACAAACATCATCATCACCATCTTTTTGCTTTTCGCTGTACTCACTCTTTCAGCGCAGGATAAGCAGTATAGTAAATGTTATGAGGACAATATGGCTAAGGGGACGGCACTATATAATCAAGGGAAATACCAGGAGGCTAAAAATGCATTTGTTATAGCGAAAGAATGTATCGGAGGCAATTTAACCGAAGCACAAAAGAAGATAAACGCGTGCGACGCGAAGATCAAGGCGCAGAAGGAAGCGTCGGAAGCGAAGAAACGTGCGGAGCAAGAGGCTGCGGAGGCGAAGAAGAGGGCTGAAGAAGAAGCTCGGAAAAAAGAGGAGGAAAAGATGGCCTCAATAATGAGTGGAATTGAGGATGATATTGTTATGGAACCCGAAGAGGAATTTGTGCATGAAGAATTTGTAGAAGATGTTTCTACTTATGAGGAAGATATTTCAGATCCTGTTTATTATGCGGAAGAGATGCCTGAGTTTCCCGGTGGACAAGAGGCTATGCAGGCATTTATCCAGAAAGAGCTTGTTTATCCTGAGGTTGCACTTAATTATGGCATCCAAGGTACTGTGTTAGTCAGATTTGTTGTGGAAAGAGATGGTAGTATTAGTGATGTCACTCCTGTTGTGTCGTTGTTTGAAGTGTGTGACCAGGAGGCCATACGAGTGGTCAAAGCTATGCCTAAGTGGAAACCAGGAAAGAACTATGGGAAAAACATAAGGGTTTATCTTCAAATCCCAATAACTTTCAGAATAAATTATCCATCATCAGCAGGAAGTAAACGAAAACGTAAGTAAAATGCTAATCAAAAACCAACTATTCGCCAACAGATACCGCCTCGTGAAGCACCTTGGGAACGGGGCGTTCTCTGAGGTATGGAAAGCCGAGGATACCAAGGTGGGCAACTTGACAGTAGCCCTGAAAGTCTATGCCCCCGACAAAGGCTTGGATGAGGATGGCTCCAAGGTCTTTGGTGATGAGTTTGCCATTGTGTTTAACCTCCATCACCAGAACCTGCTCACGCCTTCGACGTTTGATGAGGAAAAAGGCTCACCTTATCTGGTACTGCCTTTCTGCGAGCAGGGCAGTTCGTTGAAACTGGTGGGGAGAATGGATGAGCGTCAGGCGGCGAAGTTTCTGCGTGATGTGTCTGCGGCATTGGCCTATCTGCATGAATCTGAGATTGTGCATCAGGATATCAAACCCGACAATGTGCTGGTGGATGGGAAGGGTAACTTTTTAGTGACGGACTTCGGCATCAGTACACGAATCAGAAGCACCTTGCGGCGAAGTGTGGGCGGCAAGAAGAGTGCGGGCACTACGGCTTATATGGGGCCGGAGCGTTTTAGCAAGAATCCCGACCCTATCAAAGCCAGCGATATTTGGTCGTTGGGTGCCACCGTGTTTGAACTGCTGAAAGGGGATGTGCCGTTTGGAGATATGGGTGGCGGCTTGCAGAAGATAGGTGCTGAGGTGCCTGACCTGCCGGGAGATTATTCTGCAGATTTAAAAGGCCTCATAGAGCGTTGTCTATCCCAAGAGCCTTGGGACCGACCCACAGCTACACAAATCAGGGATATCTGCGACCAGTATCTGCGAACGGGCAAGTGGGATTTGTCGGTGTTTGGAAAGAGTGCGGCTTCAGAGCCAGAGAGGCCAGGGAAACCGCAGGAACCGGCAGGGAGAAAGACGGAGAGGAAGGTTTTTGTACCCGAAAACGACCAAACGGCCAAGGACAAACAGGGAAAGACAGTCACGCAGGATCCGAAGCCAAAGCCTGAGAAACCGAAACCTGCCGCAGACGATGAGGCGAAACCAGCTCGCCGCAAACGGATGACATGGATAATAGGAGGTGGAGTGGCTATTATTGCAGTAGCTTTGATAATCACAATGTTTTTAACACACCAACCGAAGGTAGTAGAAGTAATCGATGATACTGATAATGTGTCTGTTGTTTTGCCAGATGGGATTGCAGGTGAATATACCATCAATGGTGTTTCTTTCACGATGAAATATGTTGAAGGCGGCACGTTTCGAATGGGTGCAACCTCAGAGCAAGGCAGCTACGTATTTGATGACGAAAAGCCCGTTCACATGGTGACGGTGTCGGACTTTTGTATGGGGGAAACGGAGGTGACGCAGGCGTTGTGGAAGGCTGTGATGGGAAGCAATCCAAGTGCTTTTAAGGGCGACGACCTGCCCGTGGAGGAAGTGAGCTGGAACGACTGCCAGGAGTTCATCCGCAAGTTGAACGCCTTGACAGGCAAGACATTCGCGCTGCCCACAGAGGCACAGTGGGAATATGCGGCGCGGGGCGGCAACAAGAGCCGGCATTGCAAATATGCGGGTAGTAATACTATTGGAGATGTTGCATGGTACAGGGAGAACTGCTATGACAAAGGCAGTAGCAGTCCTGATTACGGCACCCATCCCGTGAAAGGCAAGCAGTCCAACGAGCTTGGACTGTACGACATGAGTGGCAACGTGTGGGAGTGGTGCGAAGATTGGTATGGGAGTTATAGCAGCTCCTCACAGACCAATCCCACGGGACCCTCATCGGGCTCGGACCGTGTGTACCGGGGCGGCAGTTGGGACTACGGCGCCGGGCGCTGCCGGGTGTCTAGCCGCAGCTTCAACGCCCCCGACGACCGCTACATCATCCTCGGTTTCCGCCTGTCCTTAGTTCGCTAATAGGGGTATCTGACGCAGTATTTTGAGCTAAAGGGAGGAGACTTGCCCAATGAGTGCCGGAAAGCGGCTGAGGGATGAGGCCGCAAGGAGGCACGAGAAGGGCAAGGCGATGAAGAAAGTTGGATGAAGAATAAGAATGTAGAATGAAAATCATAGAGTAATGAAAAATACCGGAAATTTTATATTTGGGCAGTCCCGAAGGGACAACACGCGCGAAGTGCAATTAACCCCGCACAAGCGAAGCGCAGTGTGGGTGTTACAAACGAATATGAAACACATCATAACCCTCCTCCTGCTCCTTGTCACCTTCACTGTGGCAGCGCAGAGCTACAGCCCTTGCTATACTGAATTTATGGCCAAGGGAAATGCCGCCTACAATCAGGGCAAATACAGTGTGGCGAAGACTTATTATGAGACGGCCAAGAAATGTGCTGGTGGTAATCCCACGGAAGCGCAGAAGAGAATCAACCAGTGTAATGCCAAACTCAACCCCGCACCGAAGCCCTCGCAGCCTTCGGCATCCACTCCCAAGACAGACCAAACGTTCACCGTGAACGG
>JAGBPS010000024.1 GCA_017633255.1 Bacteroidales bacterium | reverse complement strand
TCTTGCAGTGGGTGACCGTTTGAGTATCTCTTGGGCTCCCGACCGCCGCATGCTGATTGAGCATCTTGGAGACAGTTCTTTCAAGGTATTGCAAAGCGAAAACTCCAAACTCAAAGCTGGCGATACCTTCCATTGCGGCTATTTCATCATCGGCGAACCGCTTTATCTGGACAATTTTGTACATGGTACCAACGCATCCACACTCTTTGTGGTAGGCAATAAAGGAGGCCTCACGGCAGTGCGGAAAACATTGTAACAGTTATACAATCTGCGAATCCGTTCGGTGTGTACGATATTGAAAAGAATGCTCTTATTTCCTGATAGCACGCTGCCATGCTTGCACTTCCTCATTTACTGCCATCATCCGTTGCACAAAAACTGAATCATAGTAGGTTCTCACCGAATCTTTGATAGACTCGCATTGCGGATAACACTGTAAGATGTCGCTGACCACGGCTTCACGGTGTTGCTCACGAATTTCATAATTATTCTGGAAGAAATCTGACTGGTCATATTTCGCCAGCTTGTCTATGGGTGCCATCCCACTTGCCGTCGTTTTCCGGTTCCAGTCCCAGAACGACTGGAAAAGCGTATCTACCGATTGCTCAATACTTTTCTTGACTTCTGCTGTAAGCAGGCTGGAGGTCTTGGCTCTTGCCGGATTTCCGGACATTGTCGCAAAAGCATGGTCCCCTTTCGTTAAAGGTGCTGAAACACCAGAAGTCTCATCAGCCTCCATGTTCCTGTCTGCAGTACTATATTGTGTATCAATACTTTGAATAATATTTTCATTATTATTGCCAGATTTCTGTAGCAGATACCATACAGCGAAAATCATAACCATCACAAGAACAAAAGCGACAAAAATAAGTTTTGTGTGATTTTTGTTTTGTAGCCGTTGCAAAATTTCCTCTGCATTGCTGAAGCGTTTTTCCCGGTTCTCTTGCGTGCATTTGCGTACAATGCGCCCGTAGGTGTGCGGGAAAAGTTGTTCGAGTATTTTGCCAAAGGAATAAAGGTCGGCACGACAGTCAAGGGGCATATTACCCGCTTTCTGCTCCGGTGCCCCGTATTTGTCAGAGCCTGTGGGCTGTTTCAGCACCCCGTGCCAGTCGCTGTCGGCCAAGCCGAAATCGATAATTTTGACATTGTAGCCATTGCGGGTGATAAGGATATTATCGGGTTTCAGGTCGCGGTGCACAATCTGCAGACTGTGGTAATAGGCCATTGCAGACAGCAGTTCTTGGGCGATTTTCATCCGAGTCTTTCGGCTGGGTCTCTGCTTCAGAAACTCTTTAAGCGTCACACCGTCCACATACTCCAGCACAATACAGGGACCTACTATGGGGTTGGTTTCCTTGCTGAAAGTCTGCGCAATGTTGGGGTGGCTCATCTGCATTCCCAATTCAAACTCCTTAGTCAGTATGTTTCTATAGACTTCCTTCTGCTGGAATTCAGGTTTTAATCCTTTGAGTACGAACCATTTGCCATATCGCTGCGCCTTGAACAAGCGGTTGAACCCTTCGGACGGAATCTCAGAATAGGCAGTGAACTTTTCTGAGATGTTCTCGAAAGAGGAGGTGATGGGACCGGAAGAAGACGATTCTTGCGAGGACATAACTGATTATTTATAATCATCTATCGGTTCCACATGCACGGACACGTGGGTGTCTTCGCCGTAATGTTCTTTCAGCCGGCGTTCGATTTCATCGGCTTTGTCGTGGGCGGTTTTCAGCGGCAGTTCGCCATCCATAAGGATGTGCAGCTCAATGGCATACTGGTTGCCGATACGGCGGGTGCAGAGGTCGTGGGGTTCCGTCACCTCTGGCACAGACTTCACAATCTCCAGGATTTCGGCTTCCACCTCTTCGGGCAGAGAATGTTCCATCAGGTCGCCCAGTCCGTTTTTGAGCAGATCGATTGCCACTTTGATGATGACCGCGCCCACTACGATGGAGGCGATGGGGTCGAGTACCGCCCATCGCTCGCCACAGAAAATGGCCGCACCGATGCCGACGGCCGCGCCTATGGACGACAGGGCATCGCTGCGATGGTGCCAGGCATTGGCTTTCATTGCCTGCGAGTCAAGCTGTTTCGCTTTGTGGTTGGTATATTGGAAAACCAATTCTTTCAGCAAAATGGAAATCAAAGCCGCCCAAAGTGCTAACTTTCCCGGCTGTACCAAAGTGCCACCGGTAGCCCAGAACGCGATTTTCCGGGCTCCTTCCACCAGAATTCCCGCTGCCACCGCAAAAAGTGCCAAGCCGATCACCGTGGTGGCCAAAGTCTCGTACTTGCCATGGCCGTATTTATGGGTTTTGTCTTTGGGCTTGTGGCTGATGCGAACAAAAGCCAGCACCACTATGTCGGTGGCGAAATCGGACAGGGAGTGTACCGCATCGGCTATCATGGCGGAACTGTTGCCCAAAATGCCTGCCGCGAATTTGAGAGCCATCAGCAGGGCGTTGACAAAACTGCCCCATAGCGTTACTTTGTAGATTTCATTTTCGCGTTTCATGATATCAGCTTACGAATGCAAAAATAAAAAAATTTCCATTTGATTTTTTTATTATTTTTGCGCTTGCAAAATGGAAATTTGCGAGGCATTACCGACAGCATTAAAGGACTTCGTGCTGTTATGGGGTGCGAAACGATATAGGTCTGAAGTCCGCTGAGTTTACTATGAGTATCATTGATCAAATCAAAGAAAAAGCGAAAACCGTCAACAAACGCATCGTTTTGGCGGAAGGCGAAGAAGAAAGAACCCTGAAAGCTGCCGACATCATCCTTGAAAAAGGCTATGCGGGCATCGTTTTGTTGGGTAACAAGGCTACCATTGAGGCCGAAGCCAAAGAATGGAACTTGAAAAATATCGACAAGGCCGAAATCATTGACCCGATAGACAACCCCAAGAAGGAATTCTATGCTGAAATGCTGTATGAAATCCGCAAAAAGAAAGGTATGACCATCGAGGAAGCCCGCAAACTGGTGGAAGATCCCTTGTATCTGGCTACTTTGTTGATTAAGAATGGTGATGCTGACGGTGAGGTTACCGGTGCCCAGCATGCTACCGGCGATGTGTTGCGTCCCGCTTTCCAGATTGTGAAGACTCTGCCCGGCATTTCCGTAGTGTCCGGAGCTTTCATCATGTGCTTCCCCGACAAGAAATGGGGCGACAATGGTATCATGGTCTTCGCTGACTGCGCTGCCGACCCGAACACCGACGAGAACAAGCTGGCCCAGATTGCCGTGGTAACTGCCAAGACTGCCCGCAATATTGCAGGCATTGAACCGCGTATCGCCATGCTGAGTTTCTCTACCAAGGGCTCCGCTAAACACGAACTGGTGGACAAGGTGGTCAACGCTACCCGCATCGCCAAGGAGATGGATCCTACATTGGTTATCGACGGTGACTTGCAGGCTGATGCCGCTATCATTCCGTCTGTGGCTGAGAAAAAAGCTCCTGGCAGCCCTGTGGCTGGCAAGGCCAATGTATTGGTATTCCCATCATTGGAAGTAGGTAATATCGCTTATAAGTTGGTGCAGCGTATGGCTGGTGCCGATGCTGTGGGTCCTGTGATGCAGGGTATGGCTGCTCCTATCAATGACTTGTCACGCGGTTGCTCAGTAGAGGATATTGTTAGCCTTGTGGCGATCACCGCTTGCCAAGCAGCTGGCAAATAATATTTTATGAAAAGACTTTTAGTACTCATATTGATCTTTTTTATGGCTCAGGGGGCGTGGGCACAGGTGCAGTTTGATGTGCCCCTCCCCAAGAGTCTTCGTACGGTCAACTCCAAAGATAATCCCGACCGTAAAATCAAATTCCAGACTGGCGGTAATGTCGGTATACAAATCGGAGCGCTTATGGGTCTGGAAATACAACCTAAAATTGCGATTGTTCCTATTGAACAGTTGTCGATAGGTTTAACCGCCACATATATTTTCAGATGGAATGTACCGACGAAGGAAGTAAGCAATACCTTCGGACTCAGTCCGTTTGTGGAAGGTTATCTTTTTAAGAAACAGTTGGTTCTGCATTTGGAATACGAGTTTGTGAATTTTCCAGTCAGAGAATACGACGCTTATGGCTTTGAGATAAGGAAATTCAGGACTTCTTCGCATGTGTTCCTCGTTGGTGCTGGTTATCGCAGAGATTTGAGTGACCATTCCAGTATTTCTGTCATCGTCTTACTGCCTGTATATCAATATAATCCAGACGGAGTGAAGTATTACGGCGCTTGGTACACCCCGATTGTCAGGGTGGGCTATAACTACCTCTTTTAATCGTCATGTCTTCTTTCAAATTTTACTGGCGTACCACTCGTAAACTGCTGAAAGGAGAAAACAGCGGCTTTTCACGCCCCATTGTGAGGCTTTCCGTGGCGGGCGTGGCATTGGGTATTGTGGTCATGCTGGTGGCTATTGCGGTCACCACGGGCTACAAGCAGGTGATACGCGACAAGGTGGTGGCCTTGGGTTCCCACATCCGTATTTCCAATTACGACATGAATTATTCCTTCGAGCCGGTGCCTTTCGACAAAAACCGTCCCTTTGTTGAGGAAATCAAGGCCCTGCCCGAGGTGAAGTCTGTGCAATGCTATTCCACCAAGTCGGGGGTGGTTAAGACCGACGACCAGGTGGAGGGTATTGTGCTGAAAGGCATAGACCAAAGCTTTGATAAAGCACATTTTCAGAAAAATCTGATAGAAGGAGAGTTGCTGTCTTTGGAGGATACGGTACCTTCCAAAGAGATTATCATTTCTTCCACTTTGTCCAAAAGACTGAAACTGAATGTTGGGGATAAAGTACGAACTTACTTCGTACAGGACCCTCCAATGCAGCGAAACTTCACGGTGACAGGTATTTACGAAACAGGTTTGCCGGAATATGACAGCCAAATCGCCTTGGTGGATTTGCGCCAGATCCAGAAGCTCAACCAGTGGGACAGCAATCTGGTGGGAGGCATGGAGGTGTTGTTGAACAATTTCGACCAGGTGGATGCGGTGAGTGAAAAAGTCAACAGAAAAGTGGGTTACGACCTGAAAGCGGAAAGCATCAAAGAGGTTTTTCCCGAGATTTTCCAGTGGATAGCCCTGTTTGACACCAATGTGGTGGTGTTGCTCATCATCACTTTTTTGGTTTGCATGATCACCATGATGTCGGCGTTTTTCATTATTGTGATTGAGCAAACTCCCACCATCGGCCTGCTAAAAACCATGGGAATGAAAACCAAATCGGTGGTTGTTTTATTTCTGATGATAGCCTCGGATATCCTGTTGCGGGGTCTGCTATGGGGCAATTTGGTGGCAGTTGTCCTCTGCTTTTTGCAGCGGCAATTTCACTGGGTGCATCTGGATGCCGCCACCTATTATGTGTCGTATGTGCCGGTAGAATTCAACATACCGCTGATTTTGGCGGTGAATGTGGCAGTTTTGGTCCTGTGTATGGCGATATTGGTGCTTCCTGCCTACATTGTCGCCCGCAAAAGCAGTCCTCTGGCCGCCATCAAGTTTGATTAACCAGGTTTTCCTTGCGGCTGCCGTGATACGACAGCCCTACATTCAATGACGATAAACGGCAGCGGATGCACGCAATGGAAACGGACGCACGCGGTGCGTCCCTACATCCCATCACACCTTCTCATCGCATATTCCATCATCCTGTAATCAACACTTCTCCCCTCGAACGAAGTGAGACTCCCCCTCATGCGAAGCATGACTCCCCTCGAGCACGAAGTGCGAGACTCCCCTATGGACGAAGTCCACTCCCCCGAGCACGAATTGCGAGGACACCTCGCAAGGGCGCGGTGCTGAAATCACCTGCGGATAAGCACGGCTCCTTGGCGCAATTCGTTGATGTTGTTGATACTATAGTTGAACTGGTAGTAATAGGTGCCGTTGGGCAGATTGCCGCCGTCCCAGCTGTTGTCATAGTTTTGGCTCTGGAAGATGATTTTTCCGCTTCTGTCTTTTACCAGCAGCGTCTTTTTCTCGCAGTTTTCGAGGCCATTGATGACAAACTTGTCGTTCACCCCGTCTCCATTGGGCGTGAAAATATTGGGGATTTCAATTGTGATAGGACGTGAATAGCCGGCCTCTTCCCAAGGATTGTCATTTTCGCTTTTTTCTTCTTGCTCGCTCACAGCTACGGGTTTGTCATGTTTTGTAGTGGCATTTGCGGAAGTATTTTTGCCAGAAGCGTTTGCATTGCCAACGGAAGGATTGGGAGAAGCCGAAATGGTAGTGGCGGTTGGGGTAGTTTGGGCGGGAGTACTCACCATTGCAGTGGAGGGGTTGGCAGCGATGACAGTGGGATTGGCTTGAGTGCTTTGAGCGGGCTCGTCAGCCGTTTTTTCCGTTTTGTTGGAGGCTATGGCAGCTGTTTCCGTTACCGCAGGAGCTTCGGCGGGAACAAATTCTGTGATATCAGGCATGTCTTCCGTAACCATTTCGGTATTGTCGGCAACGACAACAGTGGCAGTAGTTTCGGGGTTGGGTTGGGGAACAATGGCAGGCTCGTGGGTGAGGATGGCGATGGTGGTGCCGGTGACGATAGCCACCACGGCACTGGCTGAACCGATAATGGCGGCCAACTTACCCGCCGACATGGCGCCTTTGGCAGCTGTGGCGGCAGCACTTCCTCCTGCGGCGGCCCCTGCGGCAGGCAACTGGGAGGCAATGCTTTCCCAGCACCGCGGAGAGGGAGTCTCCTGCATCTGTTCCATAATATCCTTGATATTCATCTTCATATCTAATGCTATTTTATTTCTTCCGTAATCCAGTTTTTGGCTCTCATAAAATAAACCCGCGCCGTATTCTCTGTGATATTCAGTTCTTGCCCGATTTCTTTGAAGGAATATTCCTCAAGCGCTCGTAAACTGAAGACCATTCTTTGTATTTCAGGCATTTTTTGCATGAGCTTCAATATCTCTTGAGCGGTCAGGTGGGTTTCGATATTGGCAGTTTCGTCAGCGATTTCCACCTGCTCGTCAATGATATCGTAACCATATCGTTTATTGTTGTTGCGGAAATTCGAGATGGCTTTGTTGACCATAATCTGCCTGATCCAGTGTTCCAAAGAGCCTTGGCCAAGATATTTGTCAAGATGGGTAAAAACCTGCATAAATCCCTCTATCATAATATCTTCAGCCTCGTGCTTGGTGGTTGCGTAATACATGCATACCGCCAGCATTTTCGGTGCGAAGAGGTCGTACAATGCCTGTTGGCTTTTTCTGTCGTTACGCAGACAGCCATCAATCAGGTCACTATGATTATACAATTCTTCCACACCTACATGACGCTTTAAACTGCGAAAACGTTACAATGAAATGAAAATTTTTTTAGCGGAGGGATTTTACGATGGCTTCCACTTCCCGGAGGTAGTTTCTTTTGTCTTCTTGCGGGGCATAGACAAAGCCGTCCACGGTGATACAGTATTGTCCGTCAGGGCTTTTGAAGGTGAAGCTGTAGAAGGGACCTCCCATGAAGTCTCCGATGCTTTCCCACAAGCCTCTCATCTCCATACCTTTTTTGGTACCAATTTGGGTCGGATTCACGATGGGGAAACCGGCTTTCCGGGCGATGATGGGGTAGGCGTTTTTCACAGCTCCGGGAATGTATTTTTTGGTGATGCTGTCACGCATGGCCATGACATTCTCTTCGGTTAGTTCGTAGACGGGCAGCTTATATACCATGATGAAACGGTCGTTTTTGGTGGTTCTGAAACGCAGCCACAGGAAATCATCGGTCTTGTTGGCAATGAAATAGTGCATGGGAACGCAGAGCGAGATGCCGAACATCTCTTTCAGGGTTTTCTTGATGGTGGGCTCCAACTCGCGGTTATATGCGTATTGGACACGCTTCAAATCGTTGTCATACAGCAAGTCTATGATAGTATCTGCATGGATTCTGAACAGATTGAGACAGGAATCCACGTCATTGCCTTTGATTTTGATATATACTTGTGGGTTGGACCAGGCATTCCGGTCGAAAACAATGCTGTTGCTATTGTATTTCGGACTGAAATCGAAATGGACAATGTTGCGATGCCTTACAAATTTGGAGGTGAAGTCCTTGCCCTGCAGGTGCAACACATCAAACATCGGTTCGTTCTGGTTGATAGCGGGCTGAGGTTGCTGCAAGCTGTCAATAACTTCCTGTAACTGGCTTTCAGTAAAGAAATTATCATCCATAACCAGAAGCATTTCCCCGGCTTTGCCGTTGGAGAAATTGTCCACTTTGAAGGATCCCACACTTTTGTGACCGCATGACGCCAGCACAAAGGCCATTGCCAAGATGGCGAAGAATATTTTTTTCATGATTATATGTTTTGATGGTTTATTCTCCAAAAACACGTTTGAAAATCAGATCCACATTCTTGAGGTAGTATTCCAAGGTGAAGCAGCTGTCTAATTCGCTCTTATTGAGATATTTGCACACTTTCTCATTTTGTTCAAGCAGTTCCTTGTAGTCTTTACCGTCAAACCAGGCGGTCATGGCGATGGGTTGTACGAGGTCGTAAGCGCTTTCACGTGACAAGCCTTTGCCGATGAGGGTGGTCATGACACGTTGGGCGAAGATGACTTTGTGGGTCAAGTATATGTTTTTCAGCATGTTTTCCGGGAAGACGACGAGGTTTTCGAGGATGCCGCAGAAGCGGTTGAGCATGTAGTCGAGCAGGATAGTGGCGTCAGGCAGGATGATGCGTTCGGCGGAGGAGTGGGAGATGTCGCGTTCATGCCACAGGGCGATGTCCTCATAAGAGGTGATCATATAGCCACGGAGCACGCGGGCGCAGCCGCACATATTCTCGCTGCTGATGGGGTTCCGCTTGTGGGGCATGGCGGAAGAGCCTTTCTGTCCCTTGCCGAATTTCTCCTCGGCCTCACGCAGCTCAGTTCGTTGCCAGTGGCGCACTTCGGTAGCCATTTTCTCGATGCAGGCGCCAATCAGGGCCAGCGTGGCGATATAGTGGGCGTGGCGGTCGCGCTGCAGGGTCTGGGTGGAAATCTTGGCGGAGTTGATACCCAGTTGCTCACAGACATAGTCCTGCACAAAGGCGGGGGCGTTGGCGAAATTGCCTACGGCACCGCTCACTTTGCCGCATTCCACATCGGCGGCGGCATCTTCGAAGCGGGCGATATTGCGCTGCATGTCCTCGAACCACAAAGCCCATTTGAGGCCCAATGAGGTGATGTCGGCATGCACGCCATGGGTACGGCCGATGCAGGGGGTGTCTTTGAACTCGTAAGCCCGTTTTTTCAGGATGGCGGACATACGTTGCAGGTCTTCCCGCAGGATTTTGTTGGCCTGTTTGAGCAGGTAGCCGTTGGCGGTGTCCACCACGTCGGTGGAGGTCATGCCGTAGTGCACCCATTTTTTCTCTTCTCCCAGGCTTTCGCTCACGGTACGGGTGAAGGCCACGATGTCGTGTTTGGTCTCTTTTTCTATTTCGTAGATGCGCTCGATGTCAAAGCGGGCGTTCTGGCGTAGCAATTCCACGTCATGTTCGGGAATAACGCCTAATTTGCTCCATGCGGCGGCGGCTTCAATCTCAACTTTCAGATAGCTGTTGAATTTGTTCTCTTCAGTCCAAACGGCGCTCATCTCGGGGCGCGAATATCTTGGTATCATAGTGTTGTTATTTTATTTTGAAATCTAAAAATTTTTCTTCTCCAATAAAACCTTGCAGGCGATCGTTAATGGCCACTTTGCCAACGCCTTCAGGGGTTCCTGTGAAAATGATGTCCCCGATTTTCAGGGTCATGAATTTCGACACGTGGCAGATGATCTCGTCAATGGAGAACAACATGTCGGTACTATTGCCGTGTTGCACGCAGTGGTCGTTCAGCATCAGCTTGAAATCCAGGCTTTTGAGGTCTCCGAAGTGTTCTTTTTCCACAAACTTGCTGATGACAGCGGAGCCATCGAAGGCTTTGGCAATCTCCCAAGGGTTGCCTTCCGCCACGCATTTCCGTTGCAAGTCTCTGGCGGTGAAGTCGATACCCAAGCCGATAGCATCGTAATAGGTATGGGCGAATTTGGGCTGGATGCACTTTCCCACTTTGCAAATGCGGAAAAGGAGTTCCACCTCATGGTGAATCTCCTCCGAAAAGTCCGGCAGAAAGAAGGGACGGTTGCGGATGATGATGGACGAGTCGGGTTTCAGAAAGAATACCGGCTCGGTGGGCCGTTGCCTGTCCAGTTCCTGAATATGTTTCAGGTAATTCTTGCCGACGCAGATGATTTTCATGTTTTCTAATTAAAAAGAAAGGCCAAAAAGAACTTCAACCGTGCCGATAGCGGCTTTTTCTTTGACGCTAGTAAGACTGTTTTTAGCGTTTTTTGAGAAATAGTTGTTCAATGACTGGGCGTAGTTGATATAAAGTTTGGCTTTGAGGTTATTTTTAATGACATATTCTACACCAATACCTGCAAAAATGGATTCTTTGAATAACGCCACCTCGTTATCTTTCAACCAATCGGTAGTAATATGGTTAATACTCTCTTTTTCTATGTCTTCGGCTGATGGATCGATTTGAAAACTGGATTGATAACGTGAGTATAAGTTAAAGCTATGGTAGAGTCCCACATTTCCACAAATGATGAAATTGCTGAAACTAGGGGTTCTAAGTGTGATAGCTGTAGGAATGGTCAGATAGATGCTTTTATAACTACGGTCTATATTCCGAACCAGACTGTCCCGTATCAGATACACATTTTCATTGAAATTCAAATTACCTCCTGTATGTTCAATCAAAACACCGGTTGAAACATAAAAATTTTTGCTTTTGGTCAAATCCACATCCAAGTTGACACCATAACGTAACCCTATTTTGGTTGCACCGGGGGAAGTTCTCTCATAGCCTTCCGGGGCAGCCTTGTGGTTTTTCCAGTTCATCCAGTTGAAAGTGGGGCCGACAGTTATACCAAAAACAACTCTACGAGCTTCCAATTCATTGTAATTGTCGGGCCGTTGTGGTTTTTCCACTGTATATTTTTTGTCTTTAGTTTTGTTGTTATTGCCGTTTGAATAATAATCCTGAGCAAAAGCGCATGATACAATGGCAATCAGACTAATAAAACAAATGATTTTTTTCATGATGGTATTTTTTGAATGTTAATTTATCTAAAACAAAGAAGGTTGCTGGTCCGTCATTCGAAATTTTCCTAAATGGGCGTAACCCAAGTCGGTCACTTCACGCCCTCTGGGTGTGCGCATCAGGTAGCCTTCTTGGATTAAGAAGGGTTCGTATACTTCTTCCAATGTTCCGCGGTCTTCTCCTACGGCAGTGGCGATGGTAGAGATGCCGACAGGTCCGCCTTTGAATTTTTCCACAATCGTGGAAAGAATGCGATTGTCCATTTCGTCCAAGCCATGTTTGTCAACATTCAAGGCGGCCAGTGCCACTTGAGTAATGTCGTAGGTGATGGTGCCGTCGCCTTTGATTTGGGCAAAATCACGCACACGGCGCAACAGCAGGTTGGCAATACGTGGTGTGCCGCGGCTACGGCGGGCAATCTCGAAGGCGGCGTCATCCTTGATGGGGATGTTGAGGATGGAGGCCGAGCGTTTCAGAATGGTGGACAGGGTCTCCGCGTCGTAGTATTGCAGTCGCAGGTTGATGCCGAAACGTGAGCGCAAAGGAGCGGTTAACAGTCCCGAACGAGTGGTAGCTCCCACCAAAGTGAAGGGGTTGAGTGAAATCTGCACGCTACGGGCATTTGGACCACTATCTATCATTATGTCAATACGATAGTCTTCCATAGCGGAATACAGATATTCTTCCACTATGGGAGACAGACGGTGAATTTCGTCAATGAACAGCACATCGTTAGGCTCCAGGTTGGTGAGCAGACCGGCCAGTTCACCGGGTTTGTCGATGACGGGGCCGGAGGTGATTTTCATGTTCACCCCCATTTCGTTGGCAATGATGTGCGAGAGCGTGGTCTTTCCCAGACCTGGAGGGCCGTGCAGCAGCACATGGTCCAGGGCCTCCCCACGGGCTTTGGCGGCGCGCACAAAGACAATGATATTGTCAATAACCTGCTCTTGCCCATGGAAATTGGCAAAGTCCGTTGGCCGGATGGCTCTTTCGAATTCCTTCTCGGCAGCGGAAAGTCTCGCGGAATTGGGATCCAGATTATTATTCATGTTTTTGTGCTTATTTCATTTTGTCCAATCGGTTCAAGCCTACAACAGCGGGCTCGTAGTTTGGCAGTATTTTCAGAGCAGTGTTGTATGCTTCCCGAGCTTCCTCCAGGCGGCCGGTGCATTCGAAGCAGACTCCTCGGTTGCAGTGGGCCTCCACGCAGTTCGGCTCTACGGCAATAGCCCGGTCGAACATGGTCATTGCTTCGTCGTATTTGTCTTGGTCCACCATATAGACGTAGCCCAGGTTGTTGAGGGCAGGCAGATGGGTGTCCTTGAGTTGCAGCACAATTTTGTACTGTTCCACTGCCTGTTCTATCTGATCATCATCTTGATTCTTTTCTCCCAAGTCCTGCAGAAGTTTCGCCAAGTTGAAGTTGATTTCAATATTGTTGGGGTCGGCTTGCAGGGCGTTTTGGTAGTAACTGATGGCGATAGGATCGAGTTTTTGTTGGTAGTAATAACCCAGTTCCAGAAATGCCCTGATTTCAGTCGGATTCTGGTCGATGCACAGCTGGAACATACGCATGGCACCCACCGTATCCCGCATTTCTTTCAGGCAGAAACCTCTGATCAAGTGGGCTTTGGGATTGAATTTTTCCTGTTCCAGAGCGGCATCCAGGGTGCTGTTGCATTCCGGGAACATCCTGAGATGGAAATACAATTCGGCCAGTTTCAGTCGTGCTTCGTTATTGGCAGGGTCCAGGGCGATGGCGCGTTCCAGCATCTCCTCGGTTTCATCGGTTTCTTTCTCCGCAAAATAGATGTCCGACATCAGCACATAGTATTTGGAGGTCTTGTCGTCCAGCTTCAGGCACTCGAACATATCCAATTTTGCCTCGTCGATAAAGCCGCGGTTGTAGTAGTAAACGGCTCTGGCATAGCGTGCTTCCGCATCTTTCGGATGCTTGTCGATAGCTTTGCTCAGTTTGGCCAGGTCTGGCGGCATGTTAGCATATTGCTTGCTGTTATGGCCGCATGCCATCAGCATCACCACCAAGGAGAAAAGAATCAGTCTGACGAAATAATGTTTCATAATAGGGGTGGATTATTGTTTTTTCTCGGCGACGGCCTCACGGATTTTAGTTTCCAGTTCCTCCATCAGTTCGGGATTGTCGTTCAGCAGCTGTTTCACGGCGTCGCGGCCCTGGGCCAGCTTGCTATCGTTGTAAGAGAACCAAGAGCCTGATTTCTTGATAATGTTGTAATCTACGCCCAGGTCAATGATTTCACCGGTTTTGGAGATACCTTCGCCGAAGAGGATGTCGAACTCTGCGGTACGGAATGGGGGCGCCACTTTGTTTTTCACCACTTTCACTTTGACGCGGTTACCGGCGGCCAGGTCACCGTCTTTCAGCTGGGAAGTACGACGGATATCGAGACGCACGGAAGCGTAGAATTTCAGGGCGTTACCACCAGTGGTGGTTTCGGGATTGCCGAAGAGGACACCGATTTTCTCACGCAGCTGGTTGATGAAGATGCAGCAGCAGCCGGTTTTGCTGATGGTGGCGGTCAGTTTACGGAGGGCCTGTGACATCAGTCGGGCCTGCAAACCCATTTTGGAGTCGCCCATGTCGCCTTCAATTTCGCTCTTGGGGGTCAAAGCGGCCACAGAGTCGATGACGATGATGTCGATGGCGCCGGAACGGATCAGGTTGTCGGCGATTTCGAGGGCCTGCTCACCGTTATCGGGCTGGGAAACCAACAGGTCGGCGGTGTTCACACCTAATTTCTCGGCATAGGAGCGGTCGAAAGCGTGTTCAGCGTCGATGAAAGCGGCGATACCACCGGCTTTCTGGGCCTCTGCGATGGCATGGATGGCCAAGGTGGTCTTACCGGAAGACTCGGGACCGTAGATTTCGATGATTCTTCCTTTCGGGAGACCGCCCACACCAAGGGCCAGGTCAAGGGTCAGTGAACCGGTAGGGATAACGTCGATATCTTCAACGGGAGTGTCGCTCAAGCGCATGATGGCTCCCTTGCCAAAGGTCTTTTCCAATTTTTCCAGGGTGGAATTCAGCACTTTAAGTTTTTCCTCATTCATTTTTTCTTTTTCCATAGGACAGTTTTTTTCAAGATTAAACAAACTACAAAAATACAAATAATTTTCCATTTCTCGTCCATTAGACACGGAATATTTTTCTGCGCAGCCGCATCCATAGCAGAGAAGGAATTTTCATCGCTGCAAAGATATGAAAATTTTCAATACAAAAATAAAAATTGAGAAAAACTTTATAAAAAATTGTTATTCAACATAACAACATTTATCTTTTTACCACTTTGTGGTAAGATTCTTTTTCGTCATTTATCAGTTTCAATATATATATTGAAGGACTTAAAGAATTGATATTGAGCTGATAAAAATGACCTCCAAACTTTGTTTCCAATATTTTGCGTCCAGTGAGGTCAAAAACCTGCACTTGGGTAATACCGTCGTTTGCTGTTTCGATGCGAATGAGGTCGGTGGCGGGATTGGGGTAACATTTTACCCTTGTCGTTTCCGCTTCTTGAATACTGACGGGAATGCCGGATCTGCCTTCAAAGTAGGCGAATCCGCCGGCATAGTTGCCCACGATGAGGTCGGGATAATTGTCGTTGTTCAGTTCTCCCACGGCGACTCCCACCCGAATTCCTTCTTGTATGGGCAGGTGGCGAGTCCCGATTTGTTCGGGCAGCCATGTGGTTTGCAGGGAGAAATTTCCGTTGAGGTTGTTGTCTATATTGTTGTAGAAGAATAGTTTGCCTTGCTCGTTGCCGCAAATCAGCAGGGTTTCGTCATTCTGTCTGAAGAAGCAAGGAGTGGCAAAACCGAAATAGGAGAGGGTGTAATCCCGCACGTCAACGTCGCCCAAAGTGCTGGTTTCTAATTGAAAACTGATATTTCCGTTGGTAGAGGTGTTTCTATAATAGGCGATTTGCCCACGGCGGTTACCGATAAGCAAGTCCAATTTGCCGTCCCGGTCAAGGTCGAACAGCTGGGGAGTGGCAAAATCACCTACATCAATATTCAGGAAATTCTCTGTTATCTGTCCGTTTTTCACCCGTATCAAACTACCATCGCTGCAGCCGCAGATCATTTCCTTTTGTCCGTCACCGTCCAGGTCCCCGAAAGTAGGGTAGAGGGCTTGTTTATTGAGCTGGCGCAGGTTTCCGAAATCGGGACTCATCAGTCGGAAAGCCGGCTCGGAGGCTGTGCCGATGTTTTCGAAATAGGCGATGGAGGCGGAGTAATACGAAGTGAGGAAGCCGTTGTTATAGGCAGAACTGTCGTAGTAACCGTAGTTTCCGGCAAACAAATCCAACAGCCCGTCACCGTTCCAGTCGTAAAGCACGGGATAACAGCCGGAGCCCAAATTCACCATCTCTTCTTGCAGAAACGCTTGGGAGGTCAAATGGTAATCATGCAGCAGACTGTTGTATTTATATAGCCATACACTGTTGATATTCTGCGATTTAGTCAAGGAAGGGTCGGCTGGAGAAACCAACAGTTCAGGGATGTTGTCACCATTCAGGTCCAGGGAGGAGACCAGCGGCATGGAGTAGAGCGAAATGGGGTTGACGGCATTGGGAACAGCAGTGGTTTGTGTCACCATCAGGGCTTCGGACAAGGTTCCCCCGTTGGTCAGAAGCACGACTTGCGCGAAGTCAATATCGCCCAAAATCAGGTCTTCCAAGCCGTCGTGGTTGAAGTCGGTCAAGGTCATGGTGGAGCCGACGTGGCGGGTAGGTTCCTCGTTTTTGCGTTGGCAGTAGCTCAGTAGGGAAATCTCGTTGTTGTCGGCCCCTTCGGAGAACTTGCCCCAGCATTCGTCTTCCAGGCGGAAGTCCAGCCAGCCGTTGGCAAGGTTGTTTTCCAAGGCATAGTTCCGTTGAAAATGAACATATTTTCCTAATACCCAAAAGTTTAGAATATCCATATCTCCGTCGTGATCCACATCGGCCACCACTAGGTTGTCATCGGGCGAGGCGTAGATATTGCTGTAGTCGGTGTAATAAAAAGAGCTAAGTTGGTCGGTCACCAAACTGAAGGAGAGCTGTTCCTGCGAGGTGTTTCTGAAGACTCTGATTCCCGCGAGGCCGTAAGTGAAAATATCTTTTTTCCCGTCGTTGTCATAGTCTTTCAGGATAAGCCAGTCGTGCAATTCGGGGAAGCCGTGCCGGTAATCGGGGACATAAAGCCATTGCTGGCCCTGTCGCAGGAACGGCAGCAGGCGATTGCCGTGCTTTTCAAAGGCCAGCAGGTCGTCGGTGCCGTCGAGGTTTAGGTCGATGTTGAAAAACGCCATGTTGCTCATACCTCCCGCCCAAGCCAAGGATAGGGTGTCATTGCCTGTGAGTACGGGAATGTTTTGATTCCTTTGAAAAGAAGGAATGTGTGTGGTTTGAGCTGAAAGTTGAAAGTTGAAAACTGAAAACTGAAAATTGAAAATTACAAGCAGGAGCATTTTTAATGATAACTTCCGAAAAAACATTTCTTTTTTCAATTCTATATCCTTAAAAATAACAACAACCCCCTACCTATTATCTCCTACCTACTATCCCCTAAACCCTAATCACTATCCCCTATCTAATCACTACCTGTAACCTGACCCCTGTAACCTACCTCACTCTCAGTCTTTGACCTTCACGGATAAAATCGCTTTTCAGGCCGTTTAGTTTCTTGAGGGTAGACACGTAGGTATGGTATTTTTTGGCGATGGAGCCCAGGGTCTCGCCGCGGCGCACTTTGTGGTAAACGGTACCAGAGGAGGAGGTTGAGGCTTTGGCATCGTTGGCGGTTTTTTCCGCAATCAGGCTTTTGGAAGTCACCTCGAAACCGCTGGTATAGAGGGTATCTACTTTCAATTTAAAATTTTCAAAATCAATGATTTTGGTAGGATTGAAATCATAGCCAAGGTAACGGGTCTCGAAGTGGAGGTGCGGACCGGTGGAGCGTCCGGTGCTGCCGCCCAAGGCGATAGTGTCGCCGGCATGGACCATCTGTCCCGGGTTGACCAGTCGCTGAGAGAGGTGTCCGTAATATGTCTCCAGCTTGTTGTCGTGGCGGATGACGATGAGTTGTCCGTAGCCACCGGCGTTAGCTTTAGAGACACGCACCATACCGTCGAAGGCAGCTACTACAGGAGTGCCCATGGGGTAGGCCAAATCCACACCGCGGTGCATTCTGCGGCGGCGCATGCCGTATTTGGAATAGATTTTATACGGTGCTGGGTGACAATATTTTCCTAAAACAAGTGTGTCGGGACGAGCGCTGGTATGGTGGCGGTAGTGGACTGCCGCAATGTTGAAATCCTCGTAAATGCCGTAGCCAGGCATCCATTTAAGGTACATAAACAAAACGGGTTCCACATTCTTGTCAATCTTGTCATAGTAGCTCATTTCCACGCTGTCCATCATGATGCCGATGGTGTCGAACACCATTTCCTCGTCCATGTATGGGATGCCGTTGTAGGTGTTAAAATTCAATGAATTATCATTCTGTGCATCAACTAAAGAGAAAAGGCACAGCAGGAAAGAGCAAAGTATAAGTCGATGAAATTTTATTTTCATATAAACAATTGATAATTAATAAGATAAAAGATTACGGATTGTATCTTTTACGAGGTTTTTGTTTTTTGATGTAGTAGGTGGTAGAGGTGGAAGTGGTGGTATTCCAGCGAGGTTGTTTCACTTTTACACGCTGATAAGAGGAATGTTTATGTTCTGTTTGTCCGTAGTGTTTTGAGGAGGAGCAGGAAGAGAATCCCACAGCCACTATTACCACAGCCAGCAGGAGGGTAATCAGACGAAAGAACTTATGCTGAAATAATCCGTTATTTTTCATACCAAAGCCATTTTAAACCGCAAAGATACAAAAAAATATCCGAACGGAGACTGCTTTTCGGATATTTTTTGCGGAAAAAGAAACAGGTTTATGTTATAAACTATTGATTATTAGTAGGATTACATACATCTGTCTGATAAGTGCCATTTTCATCATAAATGAAGATGCAAGTGAGCTCGGGATGCGCCTTTAGGAAAGCTTTGGTGGAGTCCATACCCATCACCATAAAAGCGGTGGCGTAGGCGTCGGCTTCCACGCAATGGTCAGCTATCACGGTGACACTCAGCAATTTGCTCTTTTCGGGTCTGCCGGTTTTAGGGTTGATGATGTGTGCATAGCGTTGACCGTTTTCCTCGAAATAGTTGCGGTAATTGCCGGAGGTGGCCACGGCGCGGTCATGCAGGTGGAAGGTCTCCTCGGCGCGCATTTCCCCGTCACGGGTGCGGGTGGGCGACTGCAGACCGATGTTCCACTCCTGGTCGTAGTATTTCTTGCCTTTCGCCACAATCTCGCCGCCAATGTCAACCACGCAGTCCTTGTATCCGTTTCTCACTAAATAATCTGCCACTTTATCCACGGCATAGCCTTTTGCTATTGCATTGAAATTCAGTTGAATATTAGGATTATCTTTGAGGATGCTGTTATTTTCGAGATGGATTTTCCAATAACCGATGATGGTCAGCACCGAGTCGATTTCCGTTTGGGAAAGGTCCAGTTTCCGCTCGTCTTTGCCAAAACCCCAGAGGTTGACCAGCGGACCGATGGTCATTTCCAATGCTCCGTCTGTTTCTTGGCCGATCCGTTGTGCGATAGTGAAGACTTCAATAAAATCTTCATTCAATATAACTTCCTGATTATCATTTATTTTTGAAATAATAGAAGAAGGACTGAAAATGGAAAAAGTCTCGTTGACGGAGTTCAGAATGGAATCCACCCCTTTCTGCAAAGAGGGATTTTCCGCCCCCTTGTAGGTGACGGCGTAATAAGTACCCAAAGCCCCACCTTCGAATTTATGGAATTCCATATTACCGCATGAGCAGAAGAGGAGTATGCAGAGACCGAAGCCGCAAATTTTCTGAAAAAAAGAGGAACATTTCATTTTTTTAGTGTTTGAAATGCAAACATACAAAAAAATTATTTTTTCAGGATGAATATTCCATAAAAATATGTATCTTTGCAAGATAATGGAAATAAAAACATCAAAATAAATATGTATATGAAGAATAGGAATTTAGCGTTAGTGCTGACCCTCGCGGCATTGATTTTAGCGGGTTGCGGTCTGCAAAAAATGGTTAAGCGTTATCCGGAGGTGTCCATCACATTGGACAATCCTGATTTGGAAAACAAAGGCGGTAAAGTGGATTACACCATCAAGGGTGAGATTCCGCCGAAATACATGAAAAAGAAAGCAGTGGTGACGGTGGTGCCTACCGTTAAATCTGCTACTGGCGAGGTGCTGACGACGCTGCCTCCCATCACGCTGGCCGGAGAGAAGGCTAATGTGGGCGGCGCAACTGTAATTCCTTACAAGACAGGTGGCAAGTTCACCAAGAGCGGTACCATCGATTACAATGATGAAATGTCTGACAGTGAAATCTATGCGGTGACCAATGCCGCATTGAAAAAGAAAAGCCAGAAGTTGGATCCCGACCGTCTGTTGGGCGATGGCGTTTCCAATTCTTCCGCATTGATGGACATCACTCCGACTTTGTCAGATGATGCCGAAGGCGGCAACGGCACTTATTTCTTGTTCGGTCCTCATGGCTATAAAGCTGAGTATGAAAGCGAAACCGCCGACATTTATTTCGAGGTGAACAGCTCTTCCGTAAACTGGAATCTGCCGCTGAACAAGAGCAAGGAAGCCAAGCAGGCGGTGAAAGACTTGGTGGATTTCCTGTATCAGGGTGGCAATATTGAAAAAGTGGTGATTTCCGGTTGGGCTTCCCCCGAAGGTGAGGAATCACACAACCAGGGCTTGTCAGAACGTCGTTTCGAACAGGGCAAGAAATGGTTCAACGAGCAGTATGACAAGTACATCAAACAGTATTGCAAGGACAACAAAATCAATCCCAAGAATTTCCAGAAACCCGAGTTGAAATTCGAGAACAACGCCAAGGGCGAGGACTGGGACGGTTTTGAAGCCGCTGTGGAGAAATCAAGCATTCCCGAAAGAAACAAAATCCTGAATGTGGTAAGATCACAGCCCAACAATGAACTTCGTGAGCAGAGAATCCGTGAAATGACGGACATTTATAATGAAATTGCCGATCAGATTCTGCCTCCGTTGCGTCGTGCTGAAGTTTCTTTGGTTTACAATAAGAATCAGTACAATGACCAGGAAATCATGAAGCTGGCCACCACCGATCCTGGTAAGCTGAGTCTGAACGAAAGACTGTACGCCGCTTCTTTGGCCCAGAGCAATGCTACCAAGGCTGACATCTATAACGCTATTATTAATGACAGCAAATACGAGAATGACTGGAGAGCTTACAACAACTTGGCTGCTTTGAAGTTGAACGATTATTATACTACTGGAAACCAGGAATATCTGGATGAGGCCAACAACTTGCTGAACAAGGCTGCCGCTATTTCTCCTGACAATGGTATCATCCTGAATAACAAGGCTATCGCAGCTTTCTTCGCTGGCAATTTGAATGAGGCCAAGCAGTTGTTCAAGGATTCACAGAAAGCCGCTGTCAATCCGGTGAACCAGAGCTATAACAATGGTATGTTCAAGATTTTGGAAGGTGACTTTGACGGTGCCGCCCAGGCATTGAGCAATACCACTTGCGACTACAATACCGCTTTGTCACAGATTCTGAAAAAGAACTACACTGCTGCCAAGGCTACGTTGGATTGCGTTACCAGCAACGATGCCAAGGTGTATTACCTGAAGGCCGTTTTGGCTGCTCGCACCGCCGACGAATACAATCTGTACAAGAATCTGGGTGCCGCTATCGACAAGGATTCCAAGTACAAGAGAAAAGCCAAACGTGATGCCGAATTCAAGAAATACAGAAAGACTGCTGAATTCCAGAATTTGGTGAAGTAATAAGTGGATCTCTTCTCGTTCGAGGAAAGACTCCCCTTTGGACGAAGTCCACTCCCCTCGAATGCGTAGCATGAGACTCCCCTTGAGCGAAGCAAAACTCCCCTGTTTGAAGGGGAGTTTTTTTATGCCTTTTGTTCGGCTATCAGTTTTTCAATCTCAATGATTTCGTCGCGGAGCTTGGCCGCCAGCATGAAATCCAGCTCTTTGGTGGCGTTTTCCAATTGCTTGCGCAATTTTTTGGCGTTGGCCTGCAACTGCTCGATATTGTACATTTTGTAATCAATGCTTTTCTCGGCGGCGATAGGTGTTTCCTCGCTGGCAGGTTTGTACAGGATCGGGTCGGGGAGGTCGAAGCGCAGGTTCTGCAGTTCTCTGGGGATGGCATCCGACTTGATAGCTGTTTTGGGAGTGATATGATGTTTCTCGTTGTAAGCCATCTGTTTGGCTCTTCTGCGCAAAGTCTCGTCCATAGTGGCTTGCATCGACTTGGTGACTTTGTCGGCATAGAAGATGACGCGTCCGTTCACATGGCGGGCGGCACGGCCTGCGGTCTGGGTGAGTGAGCGCTCGTTGCGCAGGAAGCCCTCTTTGTCGGCATCCATGATGGCTACCAGGGCCACTTCGGGCAGGTCGAGTCCCTCGCGTAGCAGGTTCACACCTACCAGCACATCGATGGCACCGGCGCGCAAATCCTTGAGAATTTCCACTCGCTCCAGGGTTTCCACATCCGAATGGATGTACTTGGAGCGGATACCAATGCGCAAAAGGTAACTGTTCAGCTCTTCCGCCATCTTTTTGGTCAGTGTAGTCACCAAAACTCTTTGTTTCCGGCCTACGGTCAGTTCGATTTCGTCCAGCAGGTCGTCCACCTGATGTAGTGCGGGGCGCACCTCGATGGGTGGGTCGAGCAAGCCGGTGGGGCGAACAATCTGCTCTATGATAACGCCTTCGGATTTATCCAGTTCGTACTGGGCGGGGGTGGCACTGACAAAGATAGTCTGTCCGATGAGTGACTCGAACTCATGGAATTTCAGGGGACGGTTGTCCAAGGCGGCGGGCAAACGGAAACCGTAGTCCACCAGGTTAATCTTGCGTGAGCGGTCGCCACCGTACATGGCACCGATTTGGGGCACGGTGACATGGCTTTCGTCAATCACTAAGATAAAATCGTCAGGGAAGAAGTCCAGAATGCAGAAAGGTCTTTCCCCGGGTTTGCGGCGGTCGAAATAACGGGAGTAGTTCTCAATGCCTGAGCAGTAACCCAACTCCTTCATCATCTCGATATCATAATTCACACGGTCATCCAAACGCTTGGCTTCCAGGTGTTTGTCAATGGAATGAAGGTATTGTATCTGGGTTTCAAGGTCCAGTTTGATTTCCGCCAGGGCATTGTTCATCGAGTCTTGCGAAGTGACAAAAATGCTGGCGGGATAGATGGTGAGCACACTCAGTTTGTTGAGTTTGTCGCCCGACACAGGGTCTATTTCAAAGATATCCTCGATTTCATCATCAAAAAAGATGATTCTGAAAGCTGTATCGTTATAAGGAGGAAAGATATCCACGGTATCGCCCTTTACCCTGAATTTACCAGGTTCCAGTGCCAATTCGGTGCGGGAATATAGGCCTGCGACAAAGGCGTAGAGCAATTGGTCGCGGTCCACCACCATCCCTTTATGGATATTGATGACGTTTTGGGCGAAATCATCAGGATTGCCGATACCGTAAATACATGAAACAGAAGCTACTACAACAATATCCCGACGGCCTGACAGCAAGGAGGAGGTGGTATGCATACGCAGTTTGTCAATCTCCTGATTGATGGCCAGATCCTTTTCAATATAGGTATTGGTGGTCGGGATGTAAGCTTCGGGTTGGTAGTAATCGTAGTAGGAAACATAATACTCCACCGCATTTTCCGGGAAAAATTGCTTGAACTCGCTATACAGCTGGGCGGCGAGGGTCTTGTTGTGGCTGAGGATCAGGGCGGGGCGGTTCACCTCGTTGAGCACATTGGCGATGGTGAAGGTTTTGCCCGAGCCGGTCACGCCCAGCAAGGTTTGGGCCTTGTCGCCACGGTTCAAACCGTCCACCAGTTGCTTGATGGCATCGGGCTGGTCGCCGGAGGGTGCGAAGGGAGCGTTAAGTTTGAAGTTCATCAGGGTATATTTTACAAGGGCGGACACATAGGTCCGCCCTTACTTATGAGTTTGTCGTTGTAGATGTTTACTATTTTTCGATGGGCAGGGGCTGGTCGATTTGTTCGTTCCAAGGCAGTCCGTAGCCGCCGATTTCCTTCATGAACGGATCGGGATCGAATTGTTCCACGTTGAACACACCCTGACCTTTCCACTGGCCGGTGAGGATCATTTTGGCGCAGAGCATGGCGGGTACGCCGGTGGTGTAGGAAACAGCCTGTGCGCCGATTTCTTTGTAGCAGGCGGCGTGGTCGCAGTTGTTCCAAACATAGTAGGTACGTTCTTTACCATCTTTGATACCTCTGATCTGGCAGCCAATGGAGGTCTGTCCCTTGTAGCCTTCGCCCAGTGAGGAAGGTTCGGGCAGCACAGCCTTCAGGAACTGTAGCGGCACAATCTCTTTGCCTTCGTAGTTGATGGGCTTGATGCTAGTAAGACCCACTTCCTGCAGCACGTTCAGCACGGTGAGGTATTTCTGACCGAAAGTCATCCAGAAACGGGCACGTTTGATGCTCGGATAGCTGCGCACCAAGGATTCCAATTCCTCGTGATAAAGCAGGTAAGAGTCACGGGGACCGATGTTGGGATATTCCACGGATTTGTGGATGGACATCGGGTCGATTTCAATCCACTGGCCGTTTTCCCAGTATTTGCCGCGCTGGGTGATTTCGCGGATATTGATTTCGGGGTTGAAGTTGGTGGCGAAAGCCTTGCCATGGTCACCGGCATTGCAGTCCACGATGTCCAGATAATGGATTTCGTCGAAATAATGCTTAGCGGCGTAAGCGGTATAGATGCTGGTCACACCGGGGTCGAAGCCGCAGCCGAGCAGGGCCATGATGCCAGCTTCTTTGTAGCGGTCTTGGTAAGCCCATTGCCAGCTGTATTCGAATTTGGCTTTGTCGCGGGGCTCATAGTTGGCGGTGTCCATGTAGTTGGTCTTGGTGGCCAAGCAAGCGTCCATCAGGGGAAGATCTTGGTAGGGCAGTGCCACGTTGATGAGCAGGTCGGGTTTGTAGCTGTTGAGCAGCTCGATGGTTTCCTGCACATTGTCGGCATCGACTTGGGCGGTCTGGATGCGGTTGCCACCGATTTCAGCGGCAATCTTGTCGCATTTGGCCTTGGTACGGCTGGCCAACATGATTTCGGTAAAAACTTCAGGAACGGAAGCACATTTGTGTGCCACTACTGCGCCAACACCTCCGGCGCCAATGATTAATACTCTTGCCATTTTTCTATGTGGTTTTATGTTTACTTTTCAACTTCGTTCAATGTCCTTATTGTCGTTGCAAAAATACTAAAATTTTTGTTGAATTGTTGAAATGTTTATTTGTTGAATTGTTTTTATAGATTTTAGATTCATTTGTTAACTAACGAATTAACTAATGAGATAACTAATCCTTAGCACATTAAAAACTTTCAGTTTTTCAACTTTTCACTTTCAGTTTAATTTGTACCTTATCACATTGATAATTAGCACATAAAAAATTTTCAGTTTTCAGTTTTCAACTTTCCGTTTATAATCACTTCTGCCGCGTTATCAGACGCTTTGCTGTCAGCCAGAATCTGATGCAGCTGCGCATATTCCTCCTTCATGCGGCTGATGTTGGCCTCGTCGAAGGTGATTTTCTCAAATTCCTCTGCCAGGCGCTGGGCATTCATATCGTATTGTATGAGCTCCGTCACTACGGGTTTGTCCAGGATGAGGTTCACCAGACTAATGTAATTGATGCCTTTGATGAGGTGCTTGGCAATCACGTAAGAAATGACGCTGCCACGGTAACAAACCACCTGCGGGGTGCCCAAAAGCGCTGTTTCCAAGGTAGCGGTACCCGAAGTGACCAAGGCTGACTTGGCATTCAGCAACAGCGGATAGGTCTGGTCGATGACCAACGGGATGCTGGTATTTTTTAAGTATTTGTCATACAATGATTTATCCTGCCATTTTACCCCTGACACCACAAATTGGAACTGAGGATATTGTTTGGCCACTTCCACCATCACGGGCAGCATTTTGACAATTTCCTGCTTGCGGCTGCCGGGAAGAATAGCTATTATTTCTCTATCATCCAGCTTGTTGAGCGAACGGAACTGTCGTACTGCCTCGCTGTCACGGATGTCACTGTCGATGGCATCCAGCAGCGGGTGCCCCACAAAATGTACGGGAACATTGTGTTTCTCGTAGAATTCTTTTTCAAAGGGAAGAATCACAATCATCTCATCCACAAACTGTTGGATTTTCTTGATGCGGTTTTTCTTCCAGGCCCACACTTGCGGCGAGATATAATACACCACCTTGATGCCATTGTTGTGGGCAAATTCGGCTACCCGCAGGTTGAAGCCGGGATAGTCGATGAGGATGAGCACATCTGGCTCGTACATCAGCAGGTCGATTTCACAAATTTTAATATTGTTGAGAATCTGCCTCAAATGCATAGCCACCTCGATAAAGCCCATAAAGGCCATATCGCGGTAGTGTTTCACCAACTCCCCGCCGGCAGCCTCCATCAAGTCGCCACCCCAGCAGCGGAAGTCCGCCTCGGGGTCTCGTTGTTTGAGGGCTTTTATTAGGTTGGAGCCGTGCAAATCGCCCGATGCCTCACCGGCAACGATATAGTATTTCATCTGTCTGTGTTAGGTGAAATTTATGAAAGCAGGGATTTTACAATCTCTGAAACAGTTTTGTTGTCAGCTTTGCCAGCCAACTGTTTGGTAGCCAAGCCCATCAGCTTGCCCATCTCCTTGATGCTTGAGATGTTGTTGTCGGCAATCAGTTTCTGCACCACTTCTTTGATTTCGTCAGCGGAGAGCTGCTTGGGCAGATATTGGGCAATTACCTCATACTGAGCCATTTCCTCATCATACAAATCCTGACGGTTCTGGGCTTTGTACAGCTCGGCTGACTCTTTGCGCTGTTTCACCAGTTTCTGCAGCAGAGCCATTTCTGCTTCGGGGGCAATTTCATCGCTACCGCCTTTTTCGGTTTTCAGCAACAAAATAGCGGATTTGATGGCGCGCAGGGCGTTCAGTTTTTCTTTTTCTTTGGCCAGCATCGCGGCTTTGATGTCGTCGTTGATTTTTTGTTCTAAAGACATAATATTCAATAATTTAGATAATACAAGATAAGTTTTTCATTTTTCTTTCTTCTTTTTCCATAAAAAAGAAGGCACAAAAATAAGCAATTAATTTTATTCGTCAGTGATTAATCTAAAAAATTTATGTAAATTTGCAGAGAAAAATTTGCAAGATATTTTGAGATAATCAGATACTATGGATGAGGTTAAAGTAATAGAAATCAAAAAGAGTGTGTTCGCAGATAATGACAAGGCTGCGGATGAGCTTCGCAATGAGTTGAAACAGAAGGGAGTATATCTGCTTAATGTGATGTCATCGCCAGGCAGCGGTAAGACAACCACCCTCATCCAGACCATCAACCGTATCAAAGACAAGGTCCGTGTGGCGGTGATGGAAGCCGATATCGACAGCGATGTGGATGCTGTGAAAATCAAGGAAGCAACGGGAATTCCTTCCATACAGTTGCATACGGGAGGCATGTGTCATTTGGATGCGGAGATGACCCGACAGGGATTGGACAACGTGGGTTTGGAGGCTGTGGATTTGGTCATCCTCGAGAATGTCGGCAATCTGGTTTGTCCCGCCGAATTCGATACCGGCAGTTGCCGCAATGTGATGATACTCTCTGTGCCTGAGGGTGATGACAAAGCCCTGAAATATCCTTTGATGTTTTCGGTGTGCGATGTCGTGCTTGTCAACAAAACCGATGTTCTTCCGTATTTTGATTTCGATATGGAAAAATGTTCGAAAAACATTCATGAGCGCAATCCCCAGGCGAAAATCATCCCTATCTCCGCCAAAACCGGCGAGGGCGTGGATGCTTTCGCCGACTGGCTCCTCGGAGAGATAATGAGATGGAAAGGAAGATAGAAGTAAATGTTTTTGAGTGAATGTTATTGAGTAAATGTTGATGAGTGAATGTTATAAAGTAAATGTTGTAAACACGAAGTCACCAACATGAAATCACCAACAGCGCAGCTCCCTAACACGAAGTCACCAACAGCGAAGCTCATTAACAGCGAAGCTCACCAACACGAAGTCATTAACATGAAATCACCAACAGCGCAGCTCATTAACAGCGCAGCTCATTAACATGAAATCACCAACATATAAAATATAACTCTGTATGCCTGAAATGTCCAACAAATTTGTTCCCAAACACAGAGGGGACAAGAATCCGAACCCAAAATTGATCAAATTCGTCCGTCATGTTACGGACCGTGTTCCCGGAAAGATTAAAATGACCACCGACGCTCCCGAGTATTGGGGCCTCGCATGCATTTTCGAAGATGAAATGGATGCTGTGACCCGCGAGGCTTCGTTGGATTTGCTCTTGGATATGCTTCCCGGCAACTTTTTCAAAGTGAGAGAACATCACAGCTATGCCCAACTCCACGAGTGGAATGGCAAAAAGCATTATACCCCGGATGACAAGTCCTTTGACGAACTGCTCGACAAGCTGGCTTATTTTGGCATGTTGGAATACGACTATGGCGACAAATATACCAAGGAAGGCCCTGTGCCTGGTACTTCTTACGAGCGCAAGGACCGTATTTACTGGGTGCCGATGTTTGTTCCTGGTAGTGCGGAATACACAAATATGAATGTGGAGTTGATGGACAAGCATCCCGAGTTGGCGATGTTTTTTGAAAGAATGACGTTTCTGCCTCTGGAGAAAGTCACTCCGATGGTACCCATGGGCGGTTCAGGCATAGGCATGCATGTGATTCCTGTGGAAAAAGCCATCAGCATGGTGAACGAGACCGCTGATATCGAGCATATCTCTTACTGGCTCAAACGCTATGAAGGCCACCTTGCCGTAGGAATTTGCTCGTGCCGTTACGGTCGCAAGAAACTCGAGGAAGGCTGCGCTGACGATTATCGTGACTGGTGTATCGGCGTAGGCGACATGACCGAATATCTGGTGGAGACCAACCGTGGCCATTATATCACCTACGATGAGGCGATGGATATTCTGAAAAAAGCCGAGGATCATGGCTTCGTCCATCAGGTGACCAACATCGATGGTGAAGGCAAGATATTCGCTATCTGCAATTGTAATGTTAAGATTTGCAATGCTTTAAGAACATCTCAACTATTCAACACCCCGAATTTGTCGCGTAGTGCTTACGTGGCAAAAGTGGATCCTACCAGTTGTGTGGCTTGTGGACGCTGCGTGGAATACTGTCCTGCCGGAGCCGTCAGACTGGGGCAGAAGCTGTGTACCAAACATGGCGAACAGACCTATCCCAAGCAGGAACTGCCTGATGCCAGCAAGTGGGGTCCCCACAAATGGGATGAGGATTATCGTGACAAGAACCGTATCAACTGCTACCCGACGGGTACTGCGCCTTGCAAGACCGCTTGTCCCGCCCATATCGCTGTGCAGGGCTATCTGAAGAAAGCCGCCGAAGGCAAATATACCGAGGCTTTGGAATTGATCAAGCGAGAGAATCCGTTTCCGGCAGTATGCGGTCGCGTGTGCAACCGTCGCTGCGAGGATGCCTGCACACGTGGCACCATTGACCAACCGATAGCCATTGATGCGGTGAAGAAGTTCATTGCGGAGCAGGATTTGAAGGCGGATACCCGCTTTGTGCCGGAGGTGAATATCTGTTCCAACGTGCAGGAGCACTGGGAAGAGAAAATCGCCATCATCGGTGGTGGTCCCGCTGGTTTGAGTTGTGCTTATTATCTGGCTACCATGGGCTATAAACCCACTGTGTTCGAGAAGAACGAGATTCCCGGCGGTATGCTGCAATACGGCATTCCTTCCTATAAATTGGACAAAGAGGTCATCAAGGCCGAAATTGACATCATGCGTGAGATCGGTGTGGAGATCCGCACGGGGGTGGAAGTAGGCAAAGATATAACCATCCAACAATTGCGTGAACAGGGTTAAAAGGGATTTTATGTGGCCATTGGCTGCCAGGGAGGCAAGCTGCCTGGCATCACGGGTGAGACGCTTCCAGGAACCACTACTGCTATCGATTTCCTGCACGACGCCAACTGCGGCAAGGTGAAGGTAGAAGGAAATGTTGTTGTGGTAGGTGGTGGCAATGTGGCAATCGATGCCGCCCGTGTGGCCAAACGCAGTGGTGCAGCTTCGGTAACGATGCTCTCGTTGGAAACCGAAGACATTATGCCCGCTTCTTTAGAAGAACGTCGCGAGGCTCGCGAGGACGGTGTAATCATCAATCCTGGCTGGGGCCCGAAAGAGGTGCTCGGCACGGACAAGGTATCTGGCATCGTTTTCAAACAATGTACCTCCGTATTTGATGCAGAACACAGATTCTCTCCACAATATGACGAGAATGAAACCATTACATTGGATGCAGACATGGTAATCTTCGCCATTGGTCAGACTGTCATTTTGAAAGACCTGCTGAAGGACAGCAAGGTAGAGTTTGTCAGGGGTGTCTATCCTGTGGCTGACAAGTTGACCTACCAAACAGCGGAGGAAGACATTTTTGTGGGTGGTGACTTTTTCACAGGACCAAAGTTTGCCATTGATGCTATCGCTGCGGGAAAAGAGGCAGCCGAGAGTTTGCACCGTTATGTGCAACATGGACACATGATCATCGGCCGTAACCGCCGTGATTTTATCGAGCTGGATAAAGACGATATTGTGGTGGAAAGCTATGACAATTCTTCCCGTCAGGTGGAAGGCCATGAAGCCAAAGAGAGTCCGTTCAAGGAATACATGGTGACCCTCACCGAGGAGCAGGTTCGTACTGAAACCGCCCGTTGTTTGAGTTGTGGTGCTTCGGTGGTCGATGAGAACCGCTGTATCGGTTGTGGTATTTGCACCACCAAGTGCGGCTTCGATGCCATTCATCTCTTCCGCGACAACCCCGAGGCCAGTGTCATGCGCACTTCCGAGGACAAATTCAGCGGCATTCTCCCGTACATGCTCAAACGCACCGGAAAAATCATCTTCGGAAAAAAATAACTGTAACTATCAATGTTCAACTAGCAAAGTGCACGAATTAGGTATTGTCTTCTATATTATCAAGGACGTCAAGCAAGTGGCGGAGGAGCACCATGTGGAACATGTCTCCACCGTGGTGATGGACATCGGCGAAGTTTCTACGGTGGTGCCACATCTGCTCACTGACTGTTGGCGTTGGGCGGCCGACAAGGAAGACATGCTCAGGGGCTGTGAGATGAAAGTCAACATCATCCCTGCGGTGACATGGTGCGACAACTGCAAAAAAGAATATGAAACAGTAAAATTCGGCAAAACTTGCCCGCACTGCAACAGTGGCAACACCTGGTTGCTCCGCGGCAACGAAGTCGAAATCAACAGTATCATCATATAACTCTTAATTTTAAATTTTTAACTGAATAATATGTGTTGTTTCTTAGTCCCATTAACCGAAGCGGTAGCGACAAGCGCCTATCGCAAAATCAATAAAGAATCCTTGGAAAAATCCGAATCCGCTCTCAAACGGCATGTTCCCGCATTGGAGAAGATGCTGTGGGGTGGTTCGCTGATGCTTATGGTGGACCATGCCATCAATGGGGAGCTCAGCTTGAGTTTTCCTTTTTTCACGGCACTGAATGCGGAAGGAGGCTTCCAAATTATGCTCCGTGAGATGCTCACCGTGGGTGTTCCCATGGCGTTGGTGCTGACAGCGGCATGGGCCATCTACGCCCTGCGGAAGGAACGCAAAACAGTGCGGGAAGTAAATGTTGGTGAGTAAATGTTATTGAGTAAATGTTGATGACTTCGTGTTAATGAGTAAATGTTATAAAGTAAATGTTAATGAGTGAATGTTGGTGAGTAAATGTTGTAAACACGAAGTCACTAACAGCGAAGCTCACTAACATGAAATCATTAACAGCGAAGCTCCTTAACAGCGAAGCTCACCAACATGAAATCACCAACAGCGAAGCTCATTAACACGAAGTCACTAACATGAAATCACTAACAGCGCAGCTCAATAACAACCTTTAAATTTATATATTATGTTTTTTCAAGTTTATGGCGCTAACGCGCTGGCCCAATGGGGAATGCTACTCGTCGTTCTCGTAGGCCTTATCCTGTTCAACGAGTTCGCTCGCCGTACCAAATTCGGCGGCATCATTACTTTTCTGGCCATTCCTTTGGTTCTTACTGTTTATTTCCTCGCCATCTGGATTGGTGTCAGGAATGGTGCGCAGTGGGCACTGGAAAACCAGACTCACGTCTATATGCAAGGCTGGTTCCACTATGCCAAGCTTTATGCGGCTACAGCCGGATGTATCGGCTTCATGATGATCAAGTACAAATGGGGCATCGGTGCCAAACATTGGTTTAAGCCATTCCCGTTTATTATCGTGGCCATCAACATTCTGATAGCATGCGTTTCCGACTTCGAGAGTGCCGTGATGGGATGGAACAAGTGGTGGCTTACCTCAGAAGGCGTATGGCAGTATGGTGGCTGGCACAACGTGATGAACGGCGTGGCCGGTTTACTCAACATTTTCTGTATGACCGCTTGGTGGAATGTGTATGCTTCCAAGGATAAGAAAGATATGATCTGGGCCGACATGACCTGGGTGTATATCGTTATCTATGACATCTGGAACTTCGCTTACACTTACAACTGCTTGCCGACTCACAGCTGGTATTGTGGTGTTGCCCTGTTGCTGGCTCCTACCGTAGCAGCTCTGCTGTGGAACCGTGGTGGCTGGATTCAGAATCGTGCCAATACCTTGGCTATCTGGTGTATGTTCGCACAGGTATTCCCGCTCTTCCAGGAAACTTTCAAAGACGGTCAGCAGTGGTTCAGCTGGGCTACGCTTCCCGTTCTCTATCCCGAAGGTGTCGCTACCGTTGAGCAACTGTTCGCTGCCGGCGGACAGGCCGCAGTTGACGGCATTGTGGGCACTACCGTAGATCCTTCTGTTGTGGCAGCTAATCCCACTATGATGATGGTGATTAGCGGACTTGCACTGGTAGTGAACATCATCGCTCTTGGCTACATCATCGCTGTCTCCAAGAAACGTCATATCAATCCTTACAAGGAAGACGTATTCGTCAACCAGAAATACTACAAGGATGCTATGGCACGTGCCGATGTGGAATAAAATCCGGATTTATCCGGCATGTAACAGGGGTGGAATTATTCTGCCCCTGTTTTTTTGTGGGTCAAGCGGTAACTCTCTTTTTTAAGGGTTATTTTTTCTTCTTTTCCACGGAAAAACCGAATTTGCCAAGGATTTTGCCCAAGGTGTAATATTGCCCGTGGGAATAGGCCACCAGGTTGGCGCGTTTGAGGTCCAGCGCACCCGTTTTTTTGTCCATATAGCGGGGGTCGGCATGCACAGCCACTACCTTGGCTATGAACATGTCGTGTGTGCCCAGGGGCACAATTTCTGTCACTTCGCATTCCAGATTCACCGGTGACTCGTAAATCATGGGGGCTTTTACCACACTGCCTCGCACCGGTGTGAGGTTGGTCTCCAGAAATTTATTGTATTTCTTACCCGAACGCACCCCGCACCAGTCCGTTACCGCCGCCAGTTGCTCATTTACCAGGTTGATGACAAATTGCTTCCGCTCCTTTAGAATCGGGTACGAATGTCTTTCAGGGCGCACAGAGATATAGCACATGGGAGGGTCGGAGCAAAGTGTGCCGGTCCACGCCACCGTGATGATGTTGTACTCGTCGGGGGTTTCGCCACAGCTGACCATCACCACTGGGGTGGGATTGAGCATGTTGCCGGGTTTCAGGCTGATTTTTTGGGTTGGGGTCATTATTTTAGGGGTTAGGTTTTAGGGATTAGGGGTTAGTAGGGACGCACTGCGTGCGTCCGCTGGAGAGCCTAGCACTTTATGAGAGTATACCGGCAATCAGGATGTTGAGCAAGGCCAAGGGTGCGATGTATTTGACAATGAAATAGTAAATCTTGAAATAGCGAGCTTTGAGCTGGCCGCTGTTGGACAGCTCATCATACACATCCGCTTTGGGCAGGTACCAGCCGATGAAGAGAGTGAACAGCAGGGCTCCGATAGGCATCATATAGATGGCTGTAAGGTGGTCACAGAGTCCGAAGATGGTGAGTCCGAATATTGTAACATGATTCAGTGGCCCAAATGAGAGGGCACAAAAAGCGCCTATGATAAAGACTAACAGTGAGATAAGAAGGGCGGCTTTGCGGCGACCCCAATGCAATTCCTCGACAGCCCAAAGCACCGGGACTTCCAATAGCGAGATGGTGGAGGTGAGGGCGGCGATGGTCAGCAGCACAAAGAAGCCGACGGCGAAAATGGTGCCTCCAGGCATGCTGTTGAACACGTTGGGCAGCACTTCGTACACCAAACTCGGACCAGAGGCAGGGCTTAAACCAAAGGCGAAAACGGCTGGGAAAATAGCTACTCCGGACAAGATGGCAATAAAGGTGTCGGCACCGGCTATCCATAGGCTGGTGGTGAAGAGGTTGTCTTGTTTCTGAATGTAAGAGCCGTAAGTGATGAGTGCCCCCATGCCGATGCTAAGAGAGAATAGTGCTTGGCCCAAGGCTTCAAGTATCGAATTTCCAGTGATCTTGCTGAAATCGGGCTTAAAGAGAAAATCAATACCCTGACGGGCACCGTCCAGCGTCAATGAGCGGATGCACATCAATATCATCAATACCAACAGAATGGGCATCAGTATTTTGGTATATTTTTCAATGCCTTTCTGCACCCCTAAAATGATGATGCCGGCAGTTAAACACAAGAAAATAAATTGGTAAAACAGCGGCCAGAAGGAACCATGGGTGAAGTCGGCAAATATCTGGCTGATTTCGGCGGGCATTTTGCCGATGAGCTGACCGCTGCTCGACAATACGATATAGTTGAGTGTCCAACCGGCCACCACACTGTAAAAAGCGTATATCACCAAGGCCGCCACAAGACTGAGTACCCCCATGCTTATCCATCCCTTGTGTTGGGGAGCCAGTGTTCTGAAGGCACCTATCACATTTTTCTGTGAGCGACGTCCAATGATAATCTCACTCATCATGACGGGAACTCCTAACAAAAAGACAAAAGCGATGTATAGGAGGATAAAGGCACCACCGCCATTTTCGCCTACAGTATAGGGAAAACGCCAGATGTTACCTAAGCCGATGGCTCCACCGGTAGCGGCTAAGATGGCCCCTAGATTGGAGGAAAAACCGCGGTTGTTGTTTGTTGATTCCATATTTTTTGTTTATACGTTAAGGCGTGTAGTCACTCGCTTCGCTCGCTCGTGGAGACGCTCACTACGTTCGTTCGTTAAGTCGTTCACTTCGTTCACTCGTGGAGACGATACCGCCTCCATGTCTCCACGTCTCCACGCCTTCACGCCTCCACGTTATTTTACTTTGCGATGACCATATCCATCAATTTTCCAATCTCCGCTTTCCGTCTGTTCAGAATGTCGCATTTTCTGAGAAGGTTGTCAAGAATATTCTCTGCGGGATTCTTCTTGATTTCACTCATCAGAAAGTCCAGAAACTGCTCGATAAAGCGGTATTTGAACATCAGCACGCTCTTGTAAACTTCCTCGTTCAGCTTGTAGCTACTGTTGTTCACATGGTCGGTGCTGACCTCAAAGCGTCTTTGCCATTCGGGACTGATTTCAATCTCCTCTTTCATCAGATGCTCCAAAGCAAACTGTTGTATTTCAGCATCTTCATGATTGACAAAGGCTTTTTTGATATCGTCCTGGTCAGAAGATTTTTCCGCAATCACGGCGTATTCCTCAAAAATTTTCTGGAACAAAGGCTGCTGGAAAGAAAGCCCCTCTTCTGTGAAGTCGTTGAAAATATACTGGTCCAGCCTAATGCTTTGACAGATAATATTTCCATTCTCATCGGGAATCTCAGCGTCAATCTCGTAAGCACCATAATTGAGCAGAAGCAGGATGATTTTCTTCTCGATACTCGCCAGCGAATCAGTGTCAGTTATGGTAGTATCGTTGGATGATACGTTCTCTTCGGGCTTGGTGTGGATGTTGATATCCTGGTCGCTTTCTTTTTTGGCGATGTCCTTGATATTCTTGACGATATTTTTCCGCAGTTCAGCCGTCAGAAACTTCTCTTCAAGATTGAAAACTTTTGACAACTCTTTGATATAGAGTTGTTTGGTGATATCATCCTGAATCAGGGCGATAGACTGGATGATGTCTTTCACCATGGCGGCGCGCTTGGCGGGGTCGTTGCCGGCCTCCGCGGCCATCACCCTGGCCTTGAACAGGATAAAGCTGTCGGCATTGTCTTTCAGATAATCGGTAATCTCCGAGTCTCTGTGACCCTGGGCGAAAGAGTCGGGGTCTTCGCCGTCGGGCAGCATCACCACGCTCACGTTGAAGCCGTTGCCCAAGAGGATGTTGATGTCCTTGAGGGCGGCGTTGATGCCGGCTTTGTCGCCGTCACGCAACACGGTGACATTGTTGGTTTTGGACTTCAGCAGGCGGATTTGGCCATCGGGGAAAGCGGTACCCGAGGTGGCCACCACATTCTCGATGCCGGCCTGCACCATCGACAGCACATCAGTATAGCCTTCCACCAGATAGACATTGTCCTGCGACTTGATTGCCCGCTGGGCCTGGTAGAAGCCGTACAATACATTACTTTTATGATAGATAGGGCTTTCCGGCGAATTGAAATACTTGGCGGTTTTTTCGTCTTTTTTCAGAATACGGCCGCCAAAACCCACAGGCTTGCCCAATTTGTCGTAGATGGGAAAGATGACACGCCCGCGGTAAAAGTCAAAAATTTTGCCGCTTTCCGACTGTTTGGTCAGTCCCGTCATGATCAGGTGCTCCAGCTGGTAGCCGTTTTTCAGGGCTTCCTGGGTGAATTTGTCCCAACCATCGGGGCAATAACCCAGTCTGAACTTCTCAATGGTTTGCTGCGTGAAGCCTCTTTCCTTGAAATACGACAATCCTATGGTCTGTCCTTCTTCGGTATTAAGTAGCTGATCAATAAAGTATTGTTCCGCGAACTTGTTCACCGCCAGCAAACTCTCTTTCAGTTTTTCCTCATCTGTCAGGTCTTCCGAGCGGGCATCCTCCACAATGTTGATGCCGTATTTTTTGGCCAGATAGCGCAATGCCTCGGGATAGGAAATCTGCTCGTGTTTCATCACAAAGTTGACGGCATTGCCGCCCGTGTGGCATACAAAGCAGTTGAAGATGCCCAAGCGGGGGCTGACATACATCGAAGGGTTTTTGTCATTGTGAAACGGACACACGCCCACCCAGTTCTGTCCGCGGCGTTTCAGCGGTACAAAATCGGCGACCACCTCTTCAATCTGGGCGGCGGCATATATTTCATCAATAGTTTCCTTCGAGATCATCAGTCGTTGACTTTGAATTTCTTGAAGATTTTGTTGTCTTTCATGATGTCAACCGCTTGCAGGAAAGTATCGTCACTGGTCAGGAACACCTGGTAGGCCTCGCCGTAGCTGTAAAGGGTACGGGCGATTTCAAATTTCAAGTATTCCTTGATGTATTCGGGCGCCTTGTTGAGGTTTTTCAGGCGCATCGCCTCTTTCTGCTGCTTCTGGATGTATTCACTCAACATCTGGTCAAATTCGGCTTTGTTGTCGAAGCTTTTGCTGTATAGGGAGTCGAGTTTGCCCTTGTTTTCCTTGACAAAGCCCTGCAGATAGGAGGAGAACACAAATTTCAGGCTGTCGGTAACTCCTTCTTTCTTAGCATATTGAATGAATTCATCATACAATTTGTCATCGATGTTGAAATTCTGCTTATAGTCTTCGAAAGTGGGGTATTTGGCCTTCATTTCCTCACGATGGGTTTCCATGTAATCCATGGTGAAACCACCGAAAATGCCTTTACGGGCCAGTTCGTTGTAGAAGGTGGAGTATTTGGAAGTGTCGAGAGGAATGAAGATGTCGGGCATGATGCCGCCGCCACCGTAAACCACACGGCCTCTTGGGGTGGTATATTTCAGAGAGTCAGGGAATTTGATGCTGTCGGCAGTCAGGTATTCGCCGTGTTTGCTACGGTTGTTGAGGTCGTTCAGATAGCTTTCCACACCGTCGGAGTAAGGTTTCTGGATGCAACGGCCGGTGGGGGTGTAGTAATGCGAGATGGTCAAACGCACCATGGACTGGTCGTTGAGGTATAAGGGTTTCTGGACCAAGCCCTTGCCGAAGGTACGGCGACCTACCACCAGACCGCGGTCCCAGTCCTGAATACAGCCGGAAACGATTTCGGAAGCGGAGGCAGAACCCTCGTCCACCAGCACAATCAGTTTGCCTTTCTGGAATTCGCCTTTGCCGTCAGACTTGAACTGCTGGCCGGTTTTTCTGAAGTTGTCGGTATAGACAATCATCTGGTCGGCGCCGAGGAAGATGTTGGAAATCTTGAAAGCCACGTCTAGGTAGCCACCGCCGTTGCCGCGCAAGTCAAGGATGAGGTTCTTCATTCCGCGGGCATTGAGCTTGGTCAGGGCGGTATGCACCTCGTTAGGCGAGGTCATGGCGAAGCGGTCGAGTTTGATATAGCCGGTTTTGTCGTCCACCATGAAAGAAACGTTCACGCTGTTCATGGGGATTTTGTCACGGGTGATGGTGAATTCGAGTATTTCGGGGTTGCGGCCACGTTTTACGCCGACCACAACCTTGGTGCCTTTCACACCGCGCAAGTGGCTCTGCACCCATTTGTTGTTGACGTGCTTGCCGCAGGCAATTGCGGTGTCCACCCTTACGATTTTGTCACCGGCACGCAGTCCCACCTTGTCTGATGGACCGTCAGGAATCACTTCCATCACGTTGATGGTATCTTTGATCAGCTGGAAAGTCACACCGATGCCGTCGAACTTGCCTTCCAGCGGCTCGTTGGTCTGTTGCACTTCCTTTTTGGGGATATAGACGGAGTGGGGATCCAGTTCTTTCAGCATCTCCACGATGCTCTTTTCCACCAGCGGTTCGAAGTTGACAGTATCGACATACATGTTGTTGATAGCCTGCAGCATCTGCATCATCTTGCTGCTATTCTGCTGGTAGCTCGGGTTCTGGGCGAAAGCCGATAAATTGCAAAATACTGATAAAGAAGCAATTAGTAAGCAAACAAATATTTTTTTCATATTAATATTTTTGAGTTCCATAATTTTAAATGCAAACTGCAAAGATACGAAAAAATAATTAGCAAATGAGAAAATTAGTTAATGTGCTAATTTTCAATGTGCTAATGTGCCAATGAAATTAGCAAATTAGTTAATTAGTTAATTAGCAAATGAAGTAATGGGGAGTTAAGTCAGAGTCAGGTCAGATTAACTTCAGGGGATGTATAGACTAGGTATAGCGTTATGGCAATACTTTTGCAAAACATATCAAAAAAAAAAAGTATTTTTGCAGTCCAAAAAAATTGTAAAAAAAACACATACATGAAAACAAGAAGTTTAATTTTTTTGATGTTCATTTTTCTTATATCATGTCAGAAAAATGAAACGATAAGTGTCGCAGATGACACAGGCGACTATAGGGACAAATATGTTGGAACATATAGATGTAAAGGTTGTGAAACCATAAACGGAACAGATCTTGGAACTCGAGATTTTGTACTTGAATATACCCCTACTTATGGTGATTCAATTATGGGAATGCAGGGATTATATGGATATATGTACATATATGTGCGTTCCAATGGGGAGTTCTACAAAACTTCAAGTTCACACAAAACTTCAGATCCACACGGACGATTTTATGGGGATAGTATTGTGATTTATGATAGTGGACATGCTCTTGGAGGAGGTGGAATATATTGGAATGACGTTTGGAAAGGATGTAAATTGAAGGAAAAGGATTCGTCACTATAATGATTACTTATCACCTCCCTCAGGCATAGCCTGTCGCATCTCTCCGAGATGCCTGTAGAGAGTGTACGACTCCATCCACCACACTGCGCCTGACGGCTGGTGTGGTGTTAATTGCACTGCGTGCGTAGCACCTCTCCGAGGTGGCAAATAATGTTTAATGTGCTAATGGGAATCAACCCAATAAAAAATCTTCCGTCAGTTGTTGGTATGGTTGTGAGAGGTTGTTGTTGGCATTTCGTAAACAGAGGCATTCTGTTTTACAGCCGTTTTCTGTGGGGGACAGGCGGTAGCCGGTGATGATGCGGTTGATGGGTTTTGACGGGGTGGGCTGAATCAGTAATTGATAGAATTTAAATAATTGATTTTGAGAAATTTGCTCAAACTTTTCGCTTTCGTTGGCGGGAAGAATCATGAAAAAGCGACCGTTGGGTGCCAGCAACTGGCAAACAGCGTCTTTCAAGTCCTCAAACGGTAGGGTGTCGTTGTGTTTGCTGATGTTTTTCTGCAAGGTGTTGGGTTTGAGGGCATCCACAAAAAAAGGTGGGTTGGAGACAATCAGGTCAAATTTTTTATGGTGTTCGCGGGCAAAATTCTGAATACTTTGTTGATAAAAAAGGAGGTTCTGGTAATTTCTTTGCGGAAAAATCTCCTTGCTTTTCAGAGCGTCTCCGATTGAAGGGGCGTCAATGTCAATGCCAATAATTTCATGAAAGTCTTTTTCTCCACTGGTATTTTCCTGAATTATGTTTTCTTGCAGAGCATTCTTTTGTAGAATATCCACCTTCGTGACATTTTCTTTCGCAGTCCTCTCCTGCAGGGCTTTCTGCTGCATCTTCCACGCCAGACAGAAGGCAATCACTCCGCAGCCGCAGCCAATGTCCAGCACTGTTCTCACCTGGTCCACAGGGGTGGCAGCGGCCAGCAGCAGCGCATCGGTGGAGATTTTCAGGGTGCTGTTGTCGTGGTATAAAGAGAAGTGCTTGAAGTGGAACATGTCAATGCCTCATTTTGCTTCTGCAAAAATGGTGAAAAATACAATATAAACCCTCAAAAAAACTTTTATTTCAAAAGAATTGATAATCTCAAAAACTTTACGTACCTTTGCAACCCCTAAAAGTATCGACATAAATTGAAATAAATATAAACAAAAGCATCATGAAAGAAAACTTGTTAATGAGCATGAATCCTTTGGTAAACTACCTGAAGAAGGATCCGAAAGAATTTACAAAAGCTGACATTATCAAATTCATCGAGGAGAAGGAAATCCCGATGATTAACTTCCATTATGTGGCAGGTGACGGTCGTCTGAAAACCCTGAATTTCGTGCTGAACAACCGCGAATATCTGGAACAGATTCTGTCCGCCGGTGAGCGTGTTGATGGCTCCAACATCTTCCCGTCATTCATCCACGCCGGTTCCAGTGACTTGTATGTGGTGCCCCGTTTCAGCACCGCTTTCCTGGATCCGTTCGCAGACATTCCAACCATCTCCATGCTGTGCTCCTATTTCAACAAGGACGGACAGCCCATGGAAAATTCTCCCGAATATGTGCTGCGCAAAGCTTCTGAGGCTTTCACCAAAGTGACGGGCATGAAGTTCCAGGCCATGGGTGAGCTGGAATACTACGTGATTGGCGACAAGGATGATTTGTACCTGACTCCCGACCAGCGCGGCTATCACGAATCCACCCCGTTCACCAAATTCGAGGAATTCCGCAAAGAATGCATGCTGAATATCTCCAAAGTGGGTGGTCAGATTAAATACGGTCACTCCGAAGTGGGTAACTTCACCATGGAGGACAGAATTTACGAGCAGAATGAGATTGAATTTTTGGTGACCGACGTGCAGGATGCCGCCGACCAGCTGGTACTGGCCAAATGGATTATCAGAAACTTAGCTTATCAGTATGGTTTGGACGTGACCTTCGCTCCGAAAATCACTGCCGGCAAAGCCGGTAGCGGTTTGCACATCCATACCCGCATTGTCAAAGACGGCAAGAACCAGTATGTTACCAAAGGCAAGTTGAATACTATCGCTCATTCCGCTATCGCCGGTTTCATGACTTGCGCTTCCTCACTGACCGCTTTCGGCAACACCAACCCCACCTCATACTTCCGCTTGGTGCCTCATCAGGAAGCTCCTACCTCTATTTGCTGGGGCGACCGCAACCGTTCGGTATTGGTGAGAGTGCCGCTGGGCTGGACCCACAAAAACGACATGGTGGCCATGGTGAACCCGATGGAGAAACCTGCCCGTATGGATCTGTCGCAGAAACAGACCATCGAATTCCGTTGTCCCGACGGTTCCGCTGACATTTACCTGCTCTTGGCCGGTTTGTGTGTGGCTGCCCGTCACGGTTTCGAAATGGAAGGTGCCCTCGATTTCGCCAAGAAGACATACGTGGATGTCAATATTCACAAGACCGAGAACAAGGCTAAACTGGAAAGCCTGGCTCAGCTGCCCGCTTCCTGCTGGGAGTCTGCCGATGAGCTCAGCGCCCACCGCGATATTTTCGAGCAGCACGGTGTTTTCAATGCCGAGATGATTGACGACATCATCAAGATGCTGAAATCTTATAAGGACAAGAACATCCGCGAGGAGATCGCCAAACATCCTGAAAAGATGCTCGAACTTGTACATAACTATTTCCACTGCGGATAAAATATACGTTAAGACGTTAAGACGTGGAGGCGTTAAGACGAGATTTCATCACACCGTCTTCACGAGCGAGCGTAGCGAGTGTCTCCACGTCTCACCGCCTTGACGAAAATAATTGGCACATTTGCACATTATCTCATTAGCACATTATCAATGGAATTCGCACTGTATATTATCGGTACGCTTCTGGTGGCGTTGGTTGTTTTTCTGACCGCCTTCTTCTCCATGAGAATGTTTATCAGAAATGACGAACGCAAACGCCTGTTGGAGTTGAAAGAGCATAACAGATCCGTTATCGCTCCCATACGCCTGCAGGCTTACGAGCGCATGGCCATGTTTCTGGAGAGGATAGAACCTAACCAGTTGATATTGAGACTGAACGATGGTAATACTCCCAACGGTGAATTGCGTCAGCTGCTCATTGCCTCCATCCGTGCCGAGTTTGAGCATAACCTGTCGCAGCAGATTTACCTCTCTTCCGATGTGTGGGACAAAATCTGCAATGCCAAGGAAGAAATCATCCGCATCATCAATATCAGTTCGGGCAAAATCGCTCCCGATGCTCCTGGCATTGAGCTGGTTTCGGCTATTTTGGAGCAAACTGCCGGACAATCGCCCATCGCTTCGGCGATGGAATCCCTGAAAGAAGAAATCAGGCTGATTTTTTAAAACTGAAAGTTGAAAACTGAAAGTTTTTTAATATGCTAATTATCAATGTGCTAATGTGTTAATTGAATTAGCAAATTGGTTAATTAGCAAATGTGCAAATGAAACTGAAAAAACAATAACTATTAATTATTAACTATACTGCCCCTAATCACTGATACCTAATCACTGATACCTGAAACCTAAATTCTATGACCAAAAAATTTATCGCGTTTATCATCTTACTGACCAGTGTGCTGTTTGGAATGGCACAAACCACTGTGAAAGGTTTTGTTTATGATGCCACCAGTGGAGAGCCTGTGGGTTACTGTCCTGTGGTATTGCAGGGAACCACTTACGGTGCCATGACCGAATCTAATGGTAACTTCCTCATTGACAAGGTCCCCAATGGTCGATATGTGCTGTCTATCAACTTCTTTGGTTATGATCTTTTCGTTGATACCATTGAGGTACATAGTAAAATGGTGATCAAGCGCTATATGATTAATCCGTCATCGGTGGCTTTGGATGAGATTCAGGTAACGGCGGAGACCGACCGCAAAATACAGGAAACGCGTACGGCTGTAATCAGTATCAGCCCTAAGGAAATGTCCAAGATGCCGGCAATTGGCGGCCAGCCCGACTTTGCCCAGTATTTGCAGGTGCTTCCAGGTATTATCTCCACGGGTGACCAGGGTGGCCAGCTGTATGTACGTGGCGGTACGCCCATCCAGAACATGCTGCTGCTCGACGGAATGATTGTCTTTAACCCCTTCCATTCCATCGGTTTGTTTTCGGTCTTCGATATGGATATCATGAGTAATGCCGATATCTATACCGGCGGTTTCGGGGCTGAATTCGGCGGCCGTATTTCCTCCGTGATGAATATCAAAACGAAAGACGGTAACAAGAAGCGCTTGTCAGGAAAAATTGACCTGAGCAATATCGGGGCGCAGGTGCTGCTGGAAGGTCCCCTCATCAAGCTGAAAGAGGGCAGAAAGACCTCCATGAGCTTCATCCTGTCGGGAAAAGGCTCGTTTCTGGAACAATCCTCCAAGGTCTTTTATCCTTACGTGAACAATGAAAACGGTCTGCCTTACAATTTCTTGGATCTTTACGGAAAGATAACTCTGGCAGGACAGGGAGGTTCGAAATTCAATATTTTCGGCTTCAATTTCATGGATAAAGTCAATTACAACAGCTCTATCCAATATCAGTGGAACAACTGGGGAGTGGGAGCCAACTTCTTGCTGGTGCCTGGTCAAGCCAATACTACCATCGAGGGCACTTTCGCTTATTCTGATTATGTTTCCAAAATCAACGATCCCGCTTACCAGTCCGAGGGTTCTTATAGCAAATACACCCGTACGGGAGGTTTCAATTTCAATTTGGTGTTCAACTATTACATTGGAAGAAGTGTTTTTAATATCGGTGTGAATGCCGTGGGTTTCAGCACAGAGTATAAGTACTGGACCAAATATGGCAATAAAGAATACCCGAAAGACCATACCACCGACATTTCGTTCTTCCTCAAATACAAGTACAATTACAAGAACAAACTGTTGATTGAGCCGAGTTTCCGTCTGCAATATTATACTTCACTGAGCAGGGTGTCACCGGAACCCCGTTTGGCTATTAAATATAACATTACCAAGAAGATACGTCTGAAGATGTCGGGTGGTTTGTATTCGCAGAACTATGTGGCTGTCACCTCCGACCGCGATGTGGTCAACCTTTTCTACGGTTATATTTCCAGTCCTTCGCAGTTGAGCATCACGCCTACGCTGCCGAACGGGAAAAAACCGAAAAATCGTCTCCAGACCTCTCAGCATGCTGTTTTAGGTCTTGAGTTGGATGTGTTGAAATACACCAGTATCAATATTGAAGGCTATTACAAGCATTTCTCGCAGCTGATTTCTGTGAACCGTTACCTGATGGACGAGCAGGCTGACGAGATATTCATGTGGGAGCAGGGTCACGCTTACGGTGGAGATATTTCCATCAAGTTTGAATATAAAGGCTTGTATCTCTGGGGTGTGTACTCTTTGGGTTGGGTGAAACGTACCGATGCCAATGTGACGTATGCGCCGAACTTCGACCGCCGTCACAATATCAATATATTGGCCTCTTACGCTTTCGGTAAACGCCGCTCCTGGCAGATTGACGTGCGCTGGAACTTCGGATCGGGCTTCCCCTTCACGCAGACCCAGGCCTATTATCCCAGCTTTGTTCCTGCGGGAGGTATTGGCGACGACATCATCCATGCCAACGAGGAACTTGATTTCGTGCTGGACGATCTCAATCAGGGGCGACTGCCGGCATACCACCGTCTGGACATCGGTTTCAAGAAGAAATTCTTCATCGGTGAGCGCCACTCCATCGAGCTGAGTGCCTCACTGACCAATGTGTATAACTACAGCAATGTATTCTATGTGAACCGTATCACCAACGAGGTGGTATATCAGCTGCCCTTCCTTTACTATTTCGGCATGAACTGGAGGTTCTAAATAGGGATTAGTGATTAGTTAGGGATTTCCTCCAACATACCTGTCTCTGAGTCAATGATAAAGCCTCGGACGACTATATCTTTGGGAACGAGAGGATGGGTTTTAATGGTTTCGACGGTTTTGCGGACGGATTCAGCTGTGTCTTTGAAGCCTTCCAGCCAATGGTTCAAGTCGATGCCGCACTTGCGTATGGTGTCCAATGTTTCGTCTGTCACGCCGCGGGCAATCATCTCATGATGGAAGTGGTCGTAACTCATGTGGCAGGCACCACAGTGGCTATGTGCTACCACCATGATTTCTTTCACCCCCAACTCATAGATGGCGACAATGAGACTGCGCATTGCTGAGTCGAAAGCCGAAATCACCAAGCCACCAGCGTTTTTGATAATCTTCGCGTCACCATTCTTCAACCCAAGCGCTGCGGGAAGGAGTTCCGTCAACCGGGTATCCATGCATGATAACACGGCCAGTTTCTTGTCGGGGTATTTGTCGGTAAGATATTGTTCGTAGCCTTTCTGTTCTACGAATGTTTTGTTGAAAGCGATAATTTGGTCTATCATAATGAATCTTACTATCTAAATCCGTCTGCAAAAGTACATAAATTTCGTTAAATGTGTTTTGATTATTGCTGTCGTGCTGAATCGTTTGAGATGGCAAAGAGACAAGGGGGGAGGTAAAGTAAGATGACATTTGGATAAAGGTACGTGTGTTTCGCGGCAGCAAGGTGTCATCATCAGAGCAAGTGCCCTGCGTGCCGCGAGGAGAGGGAGATGATGTCGTTGATCCCCCCAGATTCCGCTGCGCTACATCTGGGGTTACTAAAGGTAACGCATCTTCGATGCTCAGCCAAGTGGAAGTACTGCTATGATGCCGCGTGCGGTGGCCATGCCGATTGGCGAGGGGTATGGGCCTGTGCGGTTGCATTCCAATCGGCGAAGATCTTTTGGTTCCTTTTCCATCTTTGGAAAAGGAACAGAAAAGAAATTCCAATTTCAGAAAAGAAAAAGAGGAAGTTGAAGCTTCCTCTTTTTTCGTACCCAGGGCCGGGATCGAACCGGCACGAGTGTTACCTCATCGGTTTTTGAGACCGACGCGTCTACCAATTCCGCCACCTAGGCATTGATTGATTGAGCTGGTCAAAAATCAGGCTGCAAAAATACAACTTTTTTCGATATCTCAATCAATAAATTTGAATTATTTTTCAACCCATGATTTGATGGTGTCCAAAGGCACTGCCGGAACGTCCATTTTCAGCTTCTTTCGTAAGCCTCCCAAGTCATTGAGCAGCTTGTTGGGGTTGGCGGCTTTCAGCTGGTCGATGGTGTTGATGTTCAGTTTTCGCAGCACCGGAACCCAAATTTCGGGCACTCCTCTCTCCATAAAATCCTTGTCGCTGGAAGTTTCAGGCTTTTTTTCGGGACGCATCTGCGGGAAAAACAGCACATCCTGGATGGAGGGCGAGTTGGTCATGATCATGGCCAGACGGTCGATACCGATACCTAGACCTGCTGTGGGAGGCATACCGATTTCCAGTGATTTCAGGAAGTCCTCGTCCAATACCATTGATTCGGTGTCGCCACGCTTGCCTAATTCCAACTGGTCTTCGAAACGTTTGCGCTGGTCGATGGGGTCGTTGAGCTCGGAGTAGGCGTTGCAGATTTCCTTGCCGTTGCACATAGCCTCGAAACGCTCGGTCAAACCGGGTTTGCTGCGGTGTTTCTTGGTCAGCGGAGACATTTCAATCGGATAATCATAGATGAAAGTTGGCTGGATGAGTTTGTGCTCGCAGGTTTCGCCGAAGATTTCGTCAATCAGCTTGCCCTTACCCATGGTGGAATCCACTTTCACGCCTTGCGAAGTGGCAAATTCTGCCAACTGGGCCTCGTCCATATTGGAAATGTCGGTGCCGGTGAAGTGCTCGATAGCCTCAAACATGGTGTAACGTTTCCACGGGCGCTTGAAGTCGATGATATTCTCGCCCACCTGCACCTTGGTGTCACCATGCAGCGCCAGAGCGATGCGTTCCACCATCTCTTCCACGCAGTTCATCATCCATTCATAATCTTTATAAGGAACGTAGAGTTCCATCTGGGTAAATTCGGGATTATGGAAGCGGTCCATACCTTCGTTGCGGAAGTCCTTGGAGAATTCATATACGCCGTTGAAACCGCCCACAATCAGTTTTTTCAGATACAGCTCATCAGCGATACGCAGATAGAGGGTCATATCGAGGGTGTTGTGATGGGTTTTGAATGGACGGGCAGCGGCACCACCGTACAGGGGCTGCAGGATGGGGGTCTCCACTTCCAGGTAGCCCTTTTCGTTCAGGAAATTACGCATGGTGTTCACCAGCAGGGTACGCTTGATGAAGGTGTCTTTCACCTGCGGGTTGACGATGAGGTCGATATAGCGTTGGCGGTAGCGTTGTTCCGGATCCTGGAAAGCATCGTACACTTTGCCGTCTTTTTCTTTGACGATGGGCAGCGGGCACACTGATTTGCACAAGATGGTGAACTCTTTCACATGGATACTGATTTCGCCCATCTGGGTGGTGAACACAAAGCCTTTCACACCGATAATATCACCGATATCCAATTTTTTGAAGACGCTGTTGTACATCGTTTTGTCCTCGCCGGGGCACAGCTCGTCGCGTTTGGCGTAAATCTGAATGCGGCCCACGGAGTCCTGGATCTCGAAGAAAGAAACAGCTCCCATGATGCGCTGGGTCATGATACGGCCGGCGATGCTGACATTCTGGAACTTGCTGTTGTCTTTCGGGAATTCCGTCAAAATCTCTGTGGTAGTGGTGTTTACCTCATATTCCGCGGCGGGGTAGGGGTTGATACCGAGATTCAACAAATCCTCTAATTTCTTGCGTCTGATGATTTCCTGTTCTGATAATTCCATGATTTTTCTTCGTTGATAATACAAACTGCAAAAATACAAAATAATTAGCAAATTAGCAAATTAGTTAATTAGCAAACTATTTTGCGAGATGCTGTGAGTAATGAGCTATGAGCTGTGAGCCGTGATTCGTGAGTTACAAGTGCTGAAAGCACGCTATCCTATTAACCCCCTAACAAGGCCGAAGGCCGCAGTTTGGGGTTGTGATGTGCGTAGAGTATCACAGCGTGCCGAAGGTACGCCACTATGTGAGTCATTGTAGCGTGAAGTCATTCGCTACGCTCATTCGTCAAGACGTGAAGTCATGCACTCGTGCATTCGTGAAGACGGAAATTTCCTCCACGTCTCCACGAACGAACGAAGTGAGTGTCTCCACGTCTTCACGCACGAAAAAATTTTCCCAGTTATCGATTATTCATAAAAAAACTTGTAATTTTGCATTTTAATAGAAATTACTACCGCTATGAATTTGAAGGTCAGACTGATTATCATGAATTTCCTCCAATTTGCCGTTTGGGGAGCGTATTTGACTTGTATGGGCCGTTATCTGGGACCGCACGGAATGGGTGGGAAAATAGGACTTTTCTATTCCATTCAGGGTATTGTGTCCCTTTTTATGCCGGCGTTGATAGGCATTGTGGCCGACCGCTGGATACCGGCGCAAAAGATGCTGGGTATTTGCCACGGGATTGCCGGTGCCGCCATGATTGCCGCTGGTTATTACGGTCTGATGAGCGGTGATGCGGTTCAGTTTTCGGTTCTGTTTACCCTTTATACCTTGAGCGTAGCTTTCTATATGCCTACCATTGCTTTGTCTAACTCGGTGGCTTATAACGCCTTGGATATGAATGGCTACGATACGGTCAAGGCTTTCCCGCCTATCCGTGTCTTTGGTACCATCGGTTTTATCTGCTCCATGTGGGCGGTTGATTTACTGGGTTTCCAACACTCGTCAAAACAGTTCCTCCTCAGCGGTTTCATCGGATTGGTATTGGCAATTTATTCTTTCACTCTGCCCAAGTGCCCGATTTCAACCTCTACGGATAAGAAATCTTTTGTGGATGCCTTGGGTTTGAAGGCTTTCGCTTTGTTCAAGGAGAAGAGAATGGCCATTTTCTTCATTTTCTCCATGCTTTTGGGGGTGTCTTTGCAGATTACCAATGGTTTTGCCAATCCTTTCATCCACAGTTTCGGCGCACAGCCGGAATATGCCGACACTTTTGGGGTGCAACATGCCAACATTCTGGTTTCTTTGTCACAGATTTCCGAGACTTTGTGTATTCTGCTGATTCCCTTCTTTTTGCACAAGTTCGGTATTAAGAAAGTGATGCTGATAGCCATGTTCGCCTGGGTATTGCGTTTCGCTTTCTTTGGCTTGGGTAACCCCGGCAACGGAGTGTGGTTGTTTGTCTTGTCTATGATTGTTTATGGCGTGGCTTTCGATTTCTTCAATATCAGCGGTTCGCTGTTTGTGGACAAGGAGACCAGCACTGATATCCGTTCTTCGGCTCAGGGTTTATTCATGCTGATGACCAATGGTATTGGTGCCACCATAGGCACGTTGGGAGCGCAATGGGTAGTCAACCAATATTGCACTTGGGAAGGTCATCATTTGGTAGGCAATTGGACTGCTGTATGGGATATTTTCGCCGCCTACGCCATGGTAGTGGCAGTGCTTTTTGCCATTGTTTTCAAATACAAACATAATCCCGAAGAAACTAAGAATTAGATCGTTAAGACATGCACGAAGTGCATTCGGGAAGACGTACACTGACGTGTACTCGGTAAGACGGGGAGATAAATTTGTTCTTAACGAGCGAGCAAAGCGAGCGTCTCCCCGAACGAACAAAGTGAGTGTCTTAACGTATAACCGAAAAACAAATAACCCTCAATTATGATCGAATTCACCGTTTCCGACATCAATAATGCCCAGGCTCCTTCTGAGGCTTACGCTTTGATCCTGAAAGAGAAGGAGGGTGAACGCTTGTTACCCATCCTTATCGGGATGAACGAAGCAAGGGCTATTGTATTGGAAATGAATAAGATGAAACCCAAACGTCCTACTCCGCACGACCTGTTTCTGCGTTTGTCGGAAGTATGCAAGGTGTATGCGGGTTATGTGGTTATCCATAAATTCGAGGAAGGGGTGTTTTATGCCGATATTCATTTCAGAAGGGAGAATGGTGAGGTGTTCACTATCGACTCGAGAACTTCGGACGCGGTGGTGTTAGCCCTGAAATGCAATATTCCGGTCTATGTGGAGGAAGAGGTGCTGGAAGCCTATTTCTCCGATGAGGAGAACTTGGAAGTGTTTTCTTCAGATACGGAAGAAGAACAGGAGGTGGATGATTTGGAAATGGACTTATCCGATGAGAATTACGACAAATATCTTTCTACCAAGTTGGAAGAGATGAGCCTTGAAGAGTTGCAGAATCTTTTGGACGGCGCTGTGGAATGTGAGGATTTCGAAATGGCCTCCAAGATCCACGACGAAATCGAGCGCCGGAAACAGGAGTGAAATAATTGACAAAAAAGCCGTATTTTTGCGCCATGATAAAAACCTCTGTTACTAATCGAGAAATATGGCGCATTGCCTATCCTATCATGCTGGGCAATCTGGCGCAAACTGTCATAACTTTTACCGACACGGCCTTTCTGGGGCATTTGGGCACAATTGAGTTGAGTGCGTCGATGATGGCCGGCTTGTTCTATTATGTGTTCACCACCTTGGCGATGGGCTTTGCGGTGGGCATCCAAATCTTCATTGCCCGGCGTTTCGGCGAGGGCAATCTGAAACAGATTGGCGTGGTCTTCCAGCACGGAGCGCTTTTCGTCTTGCTGCTCGGTCTCGTGTTGCTTAGCCTTCTGTTTTTCCTCAGCGATGGACTGATGAATATCATCATTGAGTCGGATAATATTTATGCGGCTTCTATGAAATACTTGGATATCAGGCGTTTCGGTATTGTTTTTGTGGTGTTTAACTTCCTCTTCCGCTCGTTTTATGTGGGCATCAGCAATACCAAGGTCATCACATATTCCACCCTTCTCATGGCGGTGGTCAATATTTTCTTTGACTGGGGCTTGATATTCGGAAATTGTGGTCTGCCTGAAATGGGTATCGGTGGTGCGGCCTTGGCTTCGCTTCTGGCTGAGTTGACCGCTTTCTGTTTCTTCTGGATTTATACTTTCATCACCATTCCCCACCAGGAATACGGCATGTTCCGCTGGCATAAGTTGCAGCCTGCACTGATGGGCAATATCCTGAAAGTGGCTTTTCCCTGCATGATTCAGCGACTATTCTCCTTCGGGGCTTGGTTCGCTTTCTTTATCCTGATTGAAAAGATGGGCGAGACGGCGCTTGGAGTATCCTCGGTGGTTCGCAGTACCTATATGATTCTCATTATCCCGTTTTTCGCTTTTGCGGCCACGGCCAACACGCTCACCAGTCGCATCATTGGTGAGGGCAAGAGCGATGAGGTGATGGCGATGCTGCGCAAAGTGGTGAAAAATGCGGTGCTTTGCTCCTTGGTGCTGGTCATCCTCACAGCCATCTTTCCCGATGTGGTTCTGCGTATCTATACCGATGATCTCAGCCTGGTGGCTGCCGCTATTCCATCAGTTTATGTTATCTGTGTCGCTACGGTTTTGGGTTCCGTCGGTGTAATATATTTCGAAGCGATTTCGGGCACCGGCAACACTTCGGCCGCTATGGCTTTGGAGTTCGGGGTGCTTATCTGCTATTTGCTCTATGTTTATCTGGCCACCCGCATTTCCACCATTGCCAGTGTGTGGACTGCCGAATGGTTCTACAATATCGTCATCGGCCTTATTTCCTTCTTCTATATTTGGAAGGCCGACTGGCGGAAAAAAGCGATATAATTATAATTCGACTGCGGGCCAGCCGAAGTCTTGGTAATAGCGGACCTTGAGGTTATGGCTTTTGACGTACCATTGCAGCTGTTCCTTGCGGACGGCTTCGCGCACTTCCTCGTTGGAATGCATGTTCTGGTAAACATCATAGTGTTTGCCGAAGATTTCACGGGCACTTTTTTCATTGCCGGCACCGTCTTCGGTCTGCCAAAAAGCACTGACGTAATATTGTGGATACGCAAGTTCACTGATTGTCATACGTCCCGAGTGGTTTCCGCCCGAGACGCACTTTAGCGTGTCTCCTGAAACATTGTACCAAAACACCCAGAAATCGCCCCAAACGAATGCAATCTCTGTTTCACAATCCTCTTCTGCCACCATCATCAGGGTGGGGATGCAAATATCGCCTTGCGCATATTGGGAGCCAATCTCCTTCACCAGATAGTCGCTGATGGCTTGTCTTACGACTTGTTCCTCGCGATTATTGGCGATGTAATTGATGCAGTCGGCCTTGTGTCCATCGAAGTCGCACATGAGCCACACGTCACCCACTTTCTCCATATAGAGCTTGTGTTCCTCCACATCGGTGGATTCGTCAAATGAGCCGTCCTCCCATTTTTGGCGCACACTGATGGTGGCGACAGCGTGGGTGTCGTCAGTTTGCTCCACACCAACCACTGTGTAGTCGGCAATGGTGCCGCCGTTGCCGGTCACAAAATAATAGAGCCATTCGTGATCCATGGCCTCGTGCTGGGGAAGGTGGTTGAACATCGTGTCGAGCACATTGTAAAAATCCTCAGTCATATAGTCTTTCGACTGCTCCAGCAGCTCATGGTCGGGGATGTATTTGCACAGTTCCGCCGCACGTTCTTGCAGCTGTTTTTCCTTGTTTCCACATGCCGTCATCAGCATCACGGCTGCCAGTAAAAATAATAGTTTTTTCATATTGATAAAAATTGAAATGTTTGATATTTTACCTTTTTTCTTTTTTCTTCAACTCTTTCGGTGCATGGCAGAGTTGGTCGGGACAATATTTTTTGCAAAGATACTCTTTTTTCTTCATACTTTTAATCCCCTGTTCGTTGGCATGGCATACGCATGCAGTATTAGTTTTTTTGATTTCAGGAAAAAAGATATAATTATGGAAAAATGTGTAAATTTGCAACGTCATTTTTTCAAATCTTGTTCAGCGGACTTCGCAAGGTTTGAGAGTGTGGCACATAAAATTTTAAATAGATGTCCGCTGTTAATGGAATATGAAGCATTTATCTCTCCTTTGCGTTGTTTTGGGCTTGCTTGTCGCTCTTCATGCCCAGACTCCGAATTGTTATCGTATTTATTTGAGTGACAAAAACAACAATCCTTATTCTATCAATAATCCTTCGGAATTTCTTACGCAACGTGCCATTGACAAGCGGAGCCGTTTCAACATTCCGGTCACGGAGCAGGATTTGCCGGTAAATCCGCAATACAAGCAACAGATTATGGCTTTGGATATGCAAATGCAGGTTCTGGCGGTTTCCAAATGGATGAACACAATTGCTATCTATTCCACGGATGCCTCTATTGTACAGCAAATCAATGATCTTTCGTTTGTGGATTCCGTCAAAGCGATTGGTTCAACCCAGTTGAAAAACAATACTGCCGTTTCAGTTCCCGAGAATCCTGCACCCATGATGCAAAATATTCCGTTATCTACGAAAGATGATATAAACTATGGGGATGGCTATAATCAAATCGCGATACATAACGGACATCTTCTTCACGCGGAAGGGTTCCATGGAGAAGGGATGCTCATTGCTGTGATAGATGGGGGTTTCAAGGAACTTGAGCAGAATTCTTTCTATAACAAAATGGTTAATCAGGGCCGCTTTGTTGGGAAATATTCCCTCAGACCTAACTTTGTGGACGAAACGTACATAAATGGATCAAGACATGGTATGCGAGTGGCTTCTGTTATGGCAGCTGATGAGAATGGTACTTTTGTAGGTACTGCTCCCAAGGCTTCATACGTCTTCATCCAATCCGAATGCTCCGAGACCGAACAACCATTCGAGGAGGATTTATGGGTCAACGCTGTTGAAATTGCTGACAGTCTTGGAGTTGATGTTATTAATAGTTCACTTGGATATACCACCTTTGACAATTTCCCCCAAGGTTCTTATACCTATGAGGATTGTGATGGTCAAACCAGCATCGCCAGTCGTTGTGCCGGCCTTTTGGGAGAGAAAGGTATCATCGAATGTAATTCGGCAGGCAATAATGGGGAATATAGCTGGTATTATATTTCAATTCCTGCTGATGCTTTTAACATTCTTACTATAGGTTCATGTAACATTGACAGCGTCGGTTCCCATTTCTCCTCTCGCGGACCTTCATACGATGGACGCGTGAAACCTGATGTCACAAGTATGGGAGAATCAACCAGAGTGTACTATTACGCAGATTTTACACTCCCTGAAGAGGGTACAAGTTTTGCCAGCCCCATCATCGCCGGTCTCAGCGCTTGTTTATGGCAGGCGTTGCCTCAGTATTCCGCTTCCGAAATCATGCAAATCATACGTGAGAACAGTCACTGCTACAATTTTCCCAACTCTACTTTAGGTTACGGCATTCCTGACTTCTACCATGCCTACACCTCACAAGTTGGCATCAACAATCATAATCCTCTGCGACTCAGCGTTTATCCGAACCCCGCTACCGACAAAATCCATCTTACCGATCTTGACGGCAGCATTCGCTTGATTAACATTTACAACGCTGCTGGTCAACTTGTCCTGCAACAAGCTGTCAACGGGAATCCGCTCATCGAAATCAACGTAACATCCTTGTCGAAAGGTTTTTATGTTGGCACTGCAATAATGGATGGAAACCAGACGGCTTCTTTTAAGTTTTTGAAATAAGACCTACTTTCCCGCAATTCCAATTAACCAATTTATTAATTGGCTAATTGGCTAATTATCTTTTCACAGCTTCCCAAATTGCTCTGTACAAACTCTTTGCAGATTTGGCAGACCTTGGAGTATGCTTCGGGGGAGGAGGCGTAGAGCTGGCATTTTTGCAGCATCTCTTCGTGGCTGGTGATGGAAAAAGCTCCTTGCAAGGCTACCAGCTGCACCGCTTCGTTGAACTTCTGGTATTTGGGGCCGAAGAAGAGGGGAACTCCAAAAACAGCGGCTTCCAAGATGTTATGCAGTCCTGTTTCGAAGGCGCCGCCAATGTAGGAAATATAACTGTATTTGTAAATCTTGCTCAAGATGCCGATGGTGTCAATCACCAACACCCGATAGGTTGATAAGTCTTTGCCGTCTTTTTCGGTATAGCAAACTGTGGGGAACTCTTGGAACAGATCTTTGATCTGCCCGATGTGCTTGGCATCGGTGACATGCGGAGCCAGCACCAGCTTGTAATTGGCGGGCAGTTTTTCTAACAGTTGTTTCAGCAACTGTTCATCGGGTCCCCAAGTGCTGCCTGCCACTATCAGTTTAGTGTCTTCTTTACAGAAATCCTGCACAAAATCCAGTTCGTATTGCTGCTGCGAGATGTCGTACACGCGGTCGAAGCGGGTGTCACCGGTGATTTCCACCTGGTTGATGCCAATAGAGTGGAGCAGGTCTTTAGAGACTTCATTCTGCACAAAGAAATAAGTGCATTTTTTAAGTTGCTGGGCAAACCATCTGCCGTAAGGCTTAAAGAAATATTGTGAGGGACGGAAGATGGCTGAAATGTAATAAAAAGGCACCTGGCGGAGGCTGAGCTGGTGCATGTAATTGTACCAGTATTCGTATTTCACAAAAACGGCTTTCTCCACGGGCACAATGTCCATAAACTGGCGGGCGTTGCGAGGAGTGTCAAGTGGAAGGTAGCAGATAATGTCAGCCACCTTGTCATTTTTCTTGATTTCATAGCCGGAAGGGGAGAAGAAAGTGACCAGTATGGTGCAGTCGGGGTGCTGCTGACGATACAGTTGCATCAGCGGCTTTCCCTGCTCAAACTCTCCCAACGAGGCACTATGAAACCAGATGATGTGGTCTTTACCGGCGCATTGCTTGGCTAAAAAGTCAAATACACCACGTCGGCCTTGCACCCATTGGCGGGCCTTAAAATTAAATAATGCAGCAAGGTGTATTGCTGCATTATAAAGATGTATTGCGATAGAATATAAAAGTCTCATGTATTAGAAAGTATAGAAAGTGGAAACCTTTTTCTTTTCATACAGCGGGATAATCCAGGCTGCTTTGATGCCTATCAGGCCGCTGAATTTGGTCTTGATTTCATCGGTGGGACCAACACCAAGTATGTAATTGCGGTCGGGTTTGGTCCACATTTCGTGGAACTCGAGGCCGACATAGAAGCTGGCCACACGTATTCGCTGGATGAACAGGTAGCCCACCGATTGCGACATGTGGAAACCCGTTGAGCGGCGGTCATAAGCCTTCTTGTATTCGCCGCGCAGCATGGGTACATAGTCAGCTGCCTGGCTACCCATGTGTATCTTGTGTTGGGCGACGCCGAAGTCGGCGTACAGTCGGATACCGGAGTTTTTCCAGCGGTTGACGGGAATTACGTAACCAAAGCCGGCTCCCACATACCAATAGCGGCCTTCCAATTCCTTGTCCAGATAATCCTGGTTGCAGGTGCCATCTGAGTTAAAGGTATAGCCGTTGTGGTCCTTCAGGTTGTCCAACACGGTGTTATCGCGCATGGCGGCGCCGAAACAATAGTTGCCGCTGATGCCAAACAGCCAGTTGGATGCTGTCTTGACAGTGATACTGGTACCCACGCTGCCGTTCATCTTGAATAACTCGCGGAGGCCGCCGACAGGAAACTGCCACGACATGTTGACCTCAGTCCACACCATCGTTGATGCCGAATCGACAAAGTTCTTGTCGGGCTTGATAGTCTGCCCAACAAGCCCAAACGGCATCAACGACAGGATCAGTATGAGGACTTTTATTTTTCGCATTTGCATGTGAAATTATTTTTTGATACGCATACCGTAGAAGGAACGGTAAACGAAAATCAAACCAATCACAAAGAATACCAGACCGATAATCGGTGAGTAGTCGGTGGAGGTGGCGGACAGCTTCATGGCGATAGCGATTTCCACTGCCAGCATACCGAACAGGGTGGAGAACTTGATGATGGGGTTCAAAGCCACGGATGAGGTATCTTTGTAAGGATCGCCCACGGTGTCACCGATAACGGTGGCGGCGTGCAGGTCGGTGTTCTTCTCTTTCAGGTCAACTTCAACCACCTTCTTGGCATTATCCCAAGCGCCACCGGCATTGGCCATGTACATAGCCTGGAACAGACCGAATACGGCGATGGAAATCAGGTAAGCCACGAAGAAGTTAGGATCGAAGAAGGCGAAAGCCAGGGTGAGGCAGAAGATGACGGCGAAGATGTTCCACATACCCTGCTGAGCATATTTGGTACAGATTTTCACCACCGTCTTGGAGTCTTCAATATCGGCTTCGGTCTTGTCAAGATTCATATTTTTCTTGATGAATTCCACAGCGCGGTAAGCACCCGTGGTAACAGCCTGCATGGAAGCACCGCTGAACCAATAGATAACGGCACCACCGGTGATGAAACCTAAGATTACAGCGGGATCAGTCAGATTCAACTGCATCATACCATTGTTCTTCAATAACATGATGATAGCGAAAATCATGGTGGTGGCACCTACCACAGCCGTACCGATGAGCACGGGTTTTGCAGTGGCCTTGAAGGTGTTTCCAGCACCATCATTAGCTTCCAGATAGTATTTGCCCATTTCGAAGTCGGGAGTGAAACCGTAGTCTTTTTCAATTTCTGAAGAGATATTCGGAATCTGTTCGATTTGTGACAATTCGAATACAGACTGGGCGTTGTCGGTTACCGGTCCATAGCTGTCCACAGCGATGGTCACAGGACCCATGCCCAAGAAACCGAAGGCCACCAAACCGAAGGCGAAAATTGAAGAGTATTCGCCGAAGATGTCCAAACCGTGAGAAGCGACAGCCACGCCACCTAACATCAGAGCGGCCATCACCAGACCTTTCCAGAAGGCGCTGAAGTTACCGGCCACCATACCTGACAGGATGGTCAGAGAAGCGCCACCTTCGCGTGAAGCGGTCACCACTTCCTGTACGTGACGGCTGTTGGAGCTGGTGAATGCTTTGGTGAACTCGGGAATAATAGCGGCAGCCAAGGTACCGAAGCTAATGATAGCAGCCAGACGCCACCATAAGTCAGCACCGTAAGTGTCAGAAACAGAGTTGTTGTTCAGCAAGAGGTAGCTGATGCAGAAGGTTACGATGATAGAAATGATAGAAGTAATCCAGACCAAAGAGGTCAGCGGAGTTTCGAAATTGAAATTCTTGGAGTTTTTGTATTTGGCTGCTGAGATAGCGTGGTTGATACCGTATGACAGAACAGAGGTGAACACCATGAGGATACGCATAGCGAAAATCCAAGCGATCAAGAGAGCTTGAGTGTCAACATTGTCACCTAATACCAGAATGATAAAGGAAATCAGAGCTACACCGGTCACACCGTAGGTTTCGAAACCGTCGGCGGTGGGGCCTACGCTGTCGCCGGCATTGTCACCGGTACAGTCAGCAATCACACCAGGGTTACGCGGGTCGTCTTCGCCAATCTTGAAGATCACCTTCATCAAGTCGGAACCGATATCGGCGATTTTGGTGAAGATACCACCAGCGATACGCAAGGCACTGGCGCCCAAAGACTCACCAATAGCGAAGCCGATCAAGCATGCGCCGGCACTTTCGGAGGGGACGAAGAGCAGGATGATGAGCATCATCACCAACTCGATGGTAATCAGCAACAAACCGACGCTCATACCAGACTGCAGCGGAATGGAAACCACATCCCAGGGTTTGCCTCTCAGGGAAGCGAAAGAAGTACGGCTGTTGGCGTAGGTGTTGATACGGATACCGAACCAAGCCACTGCGTAAGAACCCAGGATACCCAGCACGGTCCACAACAAAATCAGCATCACCTGAGGAGCTGTTTTGCCGCTCAGCACGCCAAAATAGAAAATGATGATGGCACCGATGATGGCGAAGAGGATGAGCAGGAACTTACCTTGTTGCAGCAAGTAGGTCTTGCAAGTGGTGTAGATGGTGTTGGCCACGTTGCTCATGGCTTTGTGAACGGGGAATTTCTGGATTCTCATGGCCTGGAAGAGACCGAAGAGCAAGCCCAGAATGACGATGATGGAGCCCCACAATAACAAAGCTTTGGCACTCAGCGCACCGTTAAAAAAGCTGACATCACTGAAATTAGGCAATGTCAAATCCGCTTCGCTCGCAAACATAAAGGCGGGAAGCAACATCAACATGAATGAGGTTAGGATTTTTTTCATAGTTTATAATATTGATTAATATGTAATTATAAGCATAGAACAAAATCATCAGGGCATTTTCCACGAAAATGCTCAAATGAATTTGCAAAGTTAAAGTATTTTTTTTGATAATGAAACAAATAATGACAAAAAAATGATTTTGAATCATTGTTGCGGTATTTTGAAGGCAAAATCTTCCAATATTTCAGCACCAGATGACCGAAAAAAGTGAGGTGTGGGGAGGGCGGCAAGGGAGTTCTGATGCGGGGGTGTTAATTTTACTTTTGTATATATTGAATTTGTTGGGTTTTAGGGCTGTCATTTTAACAATTAACCCTGTTTTTTTGTCAATTATTTGCTTATTTTTGCGGCCGCAAAATTTATGCTTTGCATAATGAAGCAAATGAAAAAAAATAAAAATACAAAATTATGAGAAAATTTACTTTGTTTTTATGTGTATTGGTCGGGTTATTATTGCCGGCCGGGCTGCGCGCACAGTCATGTTCCGCCCCCACCAACCTCACCGTCTCAAACATCACCGACCACACTGCCGATTTGACCTGGGTAGAGCCGAGCGGCGTCACCTGGCGTGACGTTCAATACAGTCTCTATTCTGATTTTCATATGCGCTACAACGATTATCCCTCAGGACCATCCGTCCAGTTGACTGGCCTTACCGCGGGGAAAATCTATTATGTGCACGTCAAATATGAGTGTCCTGGCACTTGGTATGAAAGTTCTTGGAGCGACGTGGTAAGTTTCACCACCACGGGAGGCTGTCCTACTCCCACCAACCTCACCGCCAACGTCGGCCTCACCAACGCCGTTATAAGTTGGAGCCAGCCCGGTGGTGCCGACGACTGGGAGGTTTCTTTCAGCAAAAATCCAGACTTTAACTTAGCCCAATTAATAACCACCAACGACACCTCCTATTCGTGTTCTGGCCTTACCCCTAACACCACCTACTACGTAAAAGTTCGCGCAAACTGCGGTGCCACCGGTGAGAGTTACTGGAGCAACGAAGTGAGCCTCACTACGGCGGACGGCACTAACGAGACATTCGTGGAAATCGGCCATAACCAATTTATGGAAGTTCTGCCGACACAGGCACAAGTGAATTATTCCCTGTCAGAGCAAATCTATACGCCCGCCGAAATCGGGCGGTCGGGCACAATCCGCAGCATTGGGTTCTTCAACACCGATGGTACGATGACTCGCAACATCGACCTTTATCTGGCACACACTAACAAAAATGCTTTCAGCAGCAATATGGATTGGACAACTGTGACCGCCGCCGACCGTGTGTTCAGCGGCAATGTGACCTTCGCTGGACTCAACTGGACCATTATCGAGTTTGACACCCCATTCGACTACAACGGCAGCGACAATCTTCTGGTTATGATGGAAGATAATACCGGTGGTTCCGAGCCAAGCTCCCACTATTTCTTATCTTACGATGGCCCGAACCAAGCTCTTTTAACCTATAGTTCTGCGAATTTTAATCCTCCCCCCTATTTTTCCGGCAATCTGATGAGTGCGAAGAACTATCTCCTGTTGGGATTTGCCTTGATGCAGTGTCAGTCTCCTCACAACTTCAACATTTCCTGCAACAATCTCCAGCGCGAAGCCACTCTGACTTGGGACTGCAACGCCACGGACTTCATTGTCGAGTACAAGCTGACCAACGATACTACGTGGCAGAGTCTCACCACCACAAGCAACTCGGTCACGCTCAGCAATCTGGCCGTGGGCGACTACAACGTCCGCGTGAAGGGCATCTGCGACCCCGGCGTTTACGAGAGCAACTGGGGGACCACCGCATTCACCATCATCAACATCCAATCCACCGCCAACTGGTACACGCGCGTATTTTCGAGCGCCGTCCATTCTGAATGGTCAAACAAATACGTCACATTCTCGATGCAGGACCTTGACTCGGGCGCGACAGCTTCATCGAACTTGCCATACACCATCCCGGCCATCACCTACGCCGACGGGTACGTGTGGTCCGCCAACTATAATTATAATCAGCAACATCACGACCTGTTCCGGGCACCGATAAACGACACCACCCGGACCATTGGGGCTTTCGAAACCGTAAAGAGTGCATTCGAAGACAACTTTGTTGAATGTATGTCGTACAATCCCATCGATGGCAGAATCTACTACGTTATGAGCGGACATATAGTCAAGAGCTTCCATCCCTCCTCACCGGACGTGAAGACGGTGGTTTGCGACGTCGACAACCTCAGCATCGTCAGCATCGCCTTCAACAACCAGGGGGAGGCGTTCATCATCGGAGATTATGGCAGTCGGAAACTCTACCGCTTGAATCTGACGGACGCTTCATACACCTCCGTGGGGAGCATTTCAACCGGGTCCTATCTGGCTTTTGACCTGACCACCGGCGAGCTGTTCTGCTCAGCTCAGAATTCCAACGGTGGATATCAGATGTGGCTGGTGGATCCCGTCACCGCTGATATGCAAAGCATTGGTTTTCTCGGTAGAGACACCAACATTGTTTGCAAAGGATTGTTTATGATCCCCAACTCCAGCGCCACTTTGGTGAATGTCGGTTCTTGCTCGAGCACTCAAAGTTTCTTACCCAGCGCCAGCCAATTCGACTACACCATCTCAGAACAGATATACACGGCAACGGAAATCGGCGATGCCGGCATCATCAACAGCATCTCATTCTTCAACACCGGTTCCGCGGTGACCCGCAACCTCGACATTTACCTCGTCCACACCAACAAAACGGAATTCTATGGCGACGACTGGGTGCCGGTCACTGCCACCGATCTCGTGTTCAGCGGCAATGTCACGCTGCAAACGAATGTCTGGTCGGAGATCACCCTCGACGTCCCGTTCTCCTACAACGGCACCGACAATCTTGTGGTGCTTACGGACGACAACACCGGAACCCGCCTCAACAACTTGCTATGCAGCTCATTTGTAGGTTTGAGTCCTGGCAACAAATCTATGTACTCTTGCGGCTATTCCGAAAATTACAATCCTCTGACACTGTCCAACTACCCGGGCTTCACCACGCCCGCCGCCAATTGTCTTCAACTGAGGATGACTCCGACCTGTCAGAAACCCTACAACCTTACCGTCACCTATGACAACCAGCACAACACCACCCTGACCTGGGAATGCAACGCCACCAACTTCAATGTCGAATACAAGAAGACCAATGAAACGACGTGGCACAGCCTCACCACCACGACCCATTCAGTCACGCTCAGCGGTATGGATATGGGCGATTACGAAGCACGTGTGCGGGCCGTCTGCACGCCCGGTGTTTCCGAAAGCGACTGGAGAAGCATCACATTCCCCATCCTCAACATCCAATCCACCTCCAAATGGTACACGTATGTGACTTCCAGTTTCGATCATTATGATTGGTCAGACAAATGCGTCGCCTTCTCTATGCAGGACATCACCATAGGAACACCAGTTTCCGCCGCCCAGACGTTTTCACAACCTTCCATCACCTACGCCGACGGATACGTGTGGGCCACCAGCTACGACCCAAGTCATCACTATTGTCTGCTCCGGGCACCGATGGATAACGACACCCGCATCATTGGGGCTTTCGACACCGTAAGAAGTGTTTTTGAAACCGACTTTATGGAGGGTCTGTCATACAACCCGGCAGACGGCAAAATCTACTATGTCTCAAACAACCATACAGTCAAAAGTTTCCATCCCTCCTCTCCCGACAATGTCTCAACGGTTTGCACAGTCTCCCCCAGCATCTATATCCGCGACCTCGCCTTCAACAGCCGGGGTGAGGCGTACGCCTACGATGAATTAAGCGGCTCACTCTACCGCCTGAATATGACCGACGCTTCCCTCACCTTCGTGGGAAATCTGACACAGGCTGTCTTCCTCTCATTCGACGACACAACCGACGAGTTGTTCTGCTCGCGCTTTATAGGCAACGGCTACACGATGGGGTTGGTAGATACCGCCACTGCCGCCGTACAGGATATTGGCTATCTTGGCGATGACGACTATATTGTTGCTCTCGGGTTATTTATGGTCAGCGGCACTGCCAACATAGTGGGTCTCGGCTCCTGCAGCACAGGGAGCAAAAACTTGCCGAGCAACACCTATAACGACTACGGCCTGTCACAGCAGATCTATACGGCAGCGGAAATCAGCCGTTCCGGTTCCATCTCCAGCATCTCCCTCTACAACAGCAGCGATGCCCAAAACCGCAACTATGACATATATCTTGTCCATACCAACAAAACGAGCTTCAGCAGTACCAACGATTGGGTTCCCGTCACCGCTGCCGACCTGGTGTTCAGCGGCAATGTTGAGATGAAGACCGACGAATGGACATCTATAGACCTGGATGTGCCTTTCGCCTACAATGGCACTGACAATCTACTGCTTGTAATGGATGACAACACAGGCTCCTGGATCAGCAGTATGAGTTGTTATTCCTTTACGACCACAAATACGCAAGCCTTGTACATCAATAACGACAACTCCAATTTTGACCCGACAGCTCCTGGCTCATATAATGGTTCCCTGGTGAGTGAGAAAAACTGCATCCAATTGAACTTTACCACGATATGCCCGAAGCCCAAAGATCTCGCAGTTTCCAACATCAACCATAATGAAGTCACCCTGACGTGGAGTAGTAGTGCCACGGACTTCAATGTGGAGTACAAGAAGACTACCGACACGCAATGGCAGCAGACCAGCACCACGGGCAACACCATCACGCTCAGCGGTCTGGATTACACGAGCTACCAAGCCAGAGTGAAGGCCGTATGCGATACCAATCTCCAAAGCGATTGGGTTGAGACCTCCTTCATCCTCTTCGACCTCCAATCCACCGCCAACTGGTACAGCTTCGTCATCTCATCCACGGCTCACTCCAACTGGACGGACAGATACGTCAGTTTCCCTATGCAGAATATCAGCTCCGCAAACACCGCTTCGGAACTGATCAACAACTATTTTACATCCAATGCATACGCCAACGGATATGTGTGGTACACCAACTATAACTATAACCAAGGCACGATTGACCTTGGCCGTGCACCTCTGGACAATGTCAACAAGACCATCGGATATTTCGAGACCGTAAAGGAGAATTTTGACACGACTGACGTTTTCAGTATGGCATACAATCCCATTGACGACAAATTGTACTATGTGGGCGGCGACTACAAGCTCAAGAGCTTCGATCCCGCCAATCCGAGTACGATTACGGCAATCGGCACATACGCCCAAGATTTCAAGAGCCTTTCCATCAACAGACTTGGGGAGGCTTACTGTGTTGCCCAAGATGACAGCCTCTACAGGATGAATCTGGCCAATGCCTCCGTCACCACCGTGGGATATTTCCCAGATGTTGAAGTATTGGCTTTTGACATGGAAACCGACGAACTCTTCTGCATATCCCTTTCTAGCAACGGCCACATAATCTGCTCCGTGGACCCCGCTACCGCAGCCAAACAGGAGTTGACCTATGTGGGTGGAGACCCTGACATTATCCTCAGACATCTATTTATGGCCAGCAGTTCGGCACAAGTCTGCTATGCGCCGACTAACCTTGACTTCTCTTCCATCGCTATGAACGACGCCACGCTCACCTGGGACACCAACGCCAATGCCAGCGGCTGGGTCGTGGAATACGCCACCCTCCCCGACTTCTCCAATGCCACGGCCGTGACGACCACGACAAATAGTTGTCTTCTTACCGGGCTTGTCGGCGGAACCACCTACCACGTTCGGGTAAAAGCCAACTGCGGTGCTGGCAGCGAAAGTTACTGGACCGTCCGCAGTTTCTCCACTACTTTATGCGAAAGCTCAGATCAATGCAAAATCAGCTATAGTCTGGCGGACAGCTACGGTGACGGTTGGAACGGCTGCGCCATCAACGTGGTGGATGTCGCTACCGGCTTTGTCTTTGGCACGTTGACCATAAACTATGGGGACAGCCTTTCGGGCACCCTGCCCATATGCGACGGCCGCGACATCCGCTTCGAGTGGGTGAACGGCTCCTTTGCCGACGAGACATCCTACACGGTTTATGATGCAGAGGGGAACATTATCTTCAACGGCAGCGGCGCCATGAGTGCTCCACTCCCTTATACCGTAATCTGCCCGGTGTTGCCAGAACTAATTTCCATCGGCACCTGCACTTCTGGAAACGATCAACTGCCGAGCGACGCCTACTACAATTACGGCCTGTCGCAGCAGATTTATACGGCAGCGGAAATCGGCCGTCCCGGTTCCATCTCCAGTGTTTCCTTCTACAACAGCGGAGACGCCAAAACCCGCAACTATGACGTATACCTCGTCCATACCAACAAAACGAGCTTCAGCAGTGTCAACGATTGGGTTTCTGTCACCGCCGCCAACTTGGTGTTCAGCGGCAATATTGAGATGAAAACCGACGAATGGACACCTATAGACCTGGATGTGCCTTTCGCCTACAACGGCACCGACAATCTACTGCTTGTGGTGGATGACAACACCGGTTCCTGGAGCAGTAGTATGAGTTGCCACACTTTCGCCTCTACGGATCCGCAAGCCCTGTACATCAACGATGATGACCCCAATTTTTACCCATCAACTCCCGGCTCATATTATGGTTCCCTCCTGAATGAGAAAAACTGCATCCAATTGAACTTCGGCACAGTTTGTCCGAAGCCCAAGAATCTCACCGCCTCCACCAACCATAATGAAGTCACCCTGACGTGGACTAGCAATGCCACGGACTTCAATGTGGAGTACAAGAAGACTTCCGACACGCTATGGCAGCAGACCAGCGCCACAGGCAACGCCATCACGCTCAGCGGTCTGGATTACACGAGCTACCAGGCAAGAGTGAAGGCCGTATGCGATACCAGTCACCAAAGCGATTGGGTCGAGACCTCCTTCATCCTCTTCGACCTCCAATCCACCGCCAACTGGTACAGCCTTGTAACGTCATCCCCAACCCACTACTCTTGGATGAACAAATATGTCAGTTTCTCTATGCAAAACCTTACCTCCGCAAGCACCGCTTCGGAGCTGATCAACAACTATTTTACCTCCACTGCATACGCCAACGGATATGTGTGGTACACCAACTATAACTATAACCAAGGTACGATTGACCTTGGCCGTGCACCTCTGGACAATGTCAACAAGACCATCGGAAATTTCGAAACCGTAAAGGAGAATTTTGACACGGCTGACATTTTCTGTATGACATACAATCCCATTGACGACAAATTGTACTATGTGGGCGGCGACTACAAGCTCAAGAGCTTCGATCCCGCCAATCCGAGTACGATTACGGCAATCGGCACATACGCCCAAGATATCAATAGCATTTCCATTAACAGACTTGGAGATGCATACTGTGTTGCCCAAAATGACAGCCTATACAGGATGAATCTGACCAATGCCTCCGTCACCCTAGTGGGATACCTCCCAGATGTTGAAGTATTGGCTTTTGACATGGAAACCGACGAACTCTTCTGCATATCCCTTTCTAACACCGGCAACATAATCTGCTCCGTGGACCCCGCTACCGCAGCCAAACAGGAGTTGAATTATATTGGTGGAGAACCCGACATTTACCACACACATCTATTTATGGCCAGCGGTTCGGCACAAGTCTGCTATGCGCCGACCAACCTTGAGATTACTTCCATCTCTACGCACAACGCCTCACTTAGCTGGGACACCAACGCCAATGCCAGTGGCTGGGTCGTGGAATACGCCACCCTCCCCGACTTCTCCAATGCCACGGCCGTAACGACAGCATCGAACAGTTGTCATCTTAACGAACTTGTCGGCGGAACCACCTACCACGTTCGGGTAAAAGCCGACTGCGGTGCTGGCAGCGAAAGTTACTGGACCACCCGCAGTTTCACCACTGATATTTGCGAAGGTTCCGACCAATGCGAAATCAGCTATAAACTGGCGGACAGCTTCGGCGACGGTTGGAACGACTGCGCCATCAACGTGGTGGATGTCGCCACCGGCTTTGTCTTTGGCACGTTGACCATAAACTATGGGGACAGCCTTTCGGGCACCCTGCCCATATGCGACGGCCGCGACATCCGCTTCGAGTGGGTGAACGGCTCCTCTGCCGACGAGACATCCTACACGGTTTATGATGTGGAGGGGAACATTATCTTCAGCGGCAGCAACGCTATGAGCACCCCCGTCTCTTATACAGTGAACTGCCCTGCGAACCCCAATATCACCGAAATCGGAACTTGTACTGGAGGCGGCAACTACCTCCCGGTCAACTCAAGTTCCAATTATTCTATATCCCAACAAATCTATACAGCTTCAGAAATCAACCGTACGGGTACCATTTTCGGCATATCCTTCTATAATGCAGGCACAAGCCAAATCCGCAACTACGATATGTACCTCGTACACACGAACAAGACGACCTTCAGCGACAACGTCGACTGGGTAGCCGTAACCCCCGCCGACCTTGTGTTCAGCGGCCCCATTGAGCTGACGGCTGGCAGTTGGACCGAGTTCGCGCTCGATGTCCCGTTCAACTACAATGGCACCGAAAACCTTTTGCTCGTTATGAACGACAAGACGGGCACCAGCGCGCCCGGTATAGGATGTCACACCTTCCACACTACGGAATTGCAAGCCATATACGCCTACCGTAACGGTTCCGGTTACGACCCGATGTTCCCCAACAACATCATAGGCGACTACAATTCTGAGAAAAACTGTGTCCGTCTGAACTTTGGCATAAACTGCGCAAAGCCCACCAACCTGACTGTATCCGAAAATGGGATGAACAAAGCCAGGATTATCTGGGACAACAACAGCAATGCCAACAGCTGGATTGTGGAATACAGTACAGCCGCTGACTTTTCCGGTTCCTTCACCACATTTGTTTCCACAAACAGTTGCCTCCTCACCGGACTCACCCCCGAAACCGAATACCACGTGCGGGTGAAAGCCGACTGTGGCGTTGACGGCGAAAGTTACTGGAACAGCATTAATTTCACCACCAATTCCTGTCAGGTCGAAGATCAGTGCGAAATCACCTACGTATTGGGTGACACATACGGTGACGGCTGGACAGGCAATGCCATCAACGTGGTGGATATTACCAGCGGTATTGTTTTAGCTAGCTGGACTATCGACTACGGAAGTACCGCCACAGGATCTCTCTTTGTGTGCAATGGCCGCGAAATCCGCTTCGAATGGGTAAACGGTGCTGATGCAAATGAAACTTCCTATAACGTGTATGATGCCAATGGAATCGAGATTTTCGGTGGAGTTGGTCCTTTCCTTACTCCTTTTACACACATGGTAAACTGTGCCAGCAGTCCCTGTCCTACTCCAGATAACCTTACTGTCTCCAATCTCAACGGAGGAACTGCCACAGTAAGCTGGACAGAGAATGGTAGCGCCACAGCATGGCAGCTTTGTCTTGACGGCGATGAGGCCAATCCTATCAATGTTACTGAAAATCCTTACACACTATCTGGACTTGATACCACCATTTTCCACAACGTAAAAGTACGTGCCAACTGTGGTAGTGACTACAGTTTCTGGAGTGTACCTTTCTCTTTTGCGAAAGTCCGCTCCACTGCCAACTGGTACGCATGCGTCCAAAGAAGTCCCAACAACGTCGATTTGCGAAAGAAGTTCATCAGTTTTTCAGCGCAAGATCCGGCTACCGTGACAGTAGCCTCAGATATAACCCCGTATTCATTAGCGGCTACCTGTGTCAATGGAGTAGTATGGTTCTTCGACGAAAACAATACAAACCTTTACAAAGCTCCACTTGACAATTACAATAAAACGATGGGAACTTACGAGACAGTAGCATCCAATTTTGAGGGCAACAATAATGACATTGCCTCCATGTCCTACAATCCTGTTGACGGACGAATCTATTATATTCTTTACACTTCTAGTCAGATAGTGAAACTGAAAAGTTTCGATCCTTCCAATATCAACGATGTCACAGAGATTGGCACATTCAACAGTTACGCATTGTCTATTGCCATCGACAGCAATGGCAATGCCTATTGTACGGATATGATGACAGGGAACCTCTGCCAAGTGAATCTGACCGACGCTACCATCACTCCTGTTGGAAACCTTGGATTTTCCAGCACCATGCCATATATCGCCTTTGACATGAATACTGGCGAAATGCTTATGGGACAAATGAGTTCTTCAAATGATAACGGATTATACTTGGTGAACCCCGCTACTGCCGAAAAGCAACTTATTGGCTACATTGGTGGCGGCACCGGTGCCAACATCTCTGGTCTGTTCATGGCTAACGGGTCCGCACCGAGTGTGACTTGTCCCGCACCTGCGAATTTAGCTGCAAGCAACATCTCCGATGTGAATGCCACATTAACGTGGACCGAGAACGGCAACGCCACCGAATGGCAAATCTGCGTCAACGGCAACGAAACCAATCTCATCGATGTTACCACGAACCCCTACACTTTGAATGGACTCAGCCCTGAAACACCATACACGGTCAAGGTTCGTGCTAATTGCGGTGTTGATGGCACCAGCGACTGGAGCGACGTGATAAGCTTCACTACCGAACCTGTGGTTATCCCGCCCTACTTCTACATCACAGGCGATGACAGCATCTGCCCGAACCAGACCACTGTTCTGCATGTCAACACTAATTTGGGAACCGACTACTTGTGGAACACCGGCGAGACGAGTCAAGCCATCACCGTACCTGTTGGCAACTACTCTGTAACCGTGTACAACGCCATTGGCGATGAAGTGGCGCATGGAAGCTTTACCGTACATGAAAAGGAAAGTTATAACATTACAATTAAAGACACCATCTGCGAGAGCGGGTTGCCTTACACTTGGAACGGCGTAGAATTCACCCAAGCTGGTACGCAAACGCTGAACTTGCAGGCCGCTAACGGCTGTGACTCTGTCGTTACCATGATCTTAACGACTTTACCAACCTATGCGGTGAGCGATACCAAGACCGTTTGCGAGAGCGAGTTGCCTTACACCTGGAACGGCGTAGAGTTTACCCAAGCTGGTTCGCAAATGGTGACCTTGCCGACTGTCTCCGGCTGTGACTCTGTGGTGACGATGACTTTGACTGTTAATTCGACTTATGCGGTGAGCGACACCAAGACCATTTGTGAGAGCGAGTTGCCTTACACTTGGAATACAGTTGTCTTTACCACTGCAGGTACAAAGGACGTTACCTTGCAGTCCTCTACTGATTGCGACTCTGTCGTGACGATGACTCTCAGCGTGAACCCAATTTACAGTGTCTCCGAAAGCCGCGATGTATGTCCTGCCGCTCTTCCTTATACATGGAACGGTGTCATATTCAATGCCGCCGGTGATAAGACGGTCACTCTGCAAACAGTTAATGGCTGTGACTCTGTCGTGACCATGCATCTTACCATCAACTCAATTTACACAGTGACCGACAGCAAGAGCATCTGTGAGAGCGAATTACCCATCACCTGGAACGGCGTAGAGTTCACCCAGGCCGGTACCCAAACTGTTACCTTGCCATCTGCTTCTGGCTGCGACTCTGTGGTGACGATGACCCTGACTGTTAATCCGACCTTTGCGGTGACCGATACCAAGATCGTATGCGAGAGCGAGCTGCCCTACACTTGGAACGGCGTAGAGTTCTCTCAGGCCGGTACCCAAACTGTTACCTTGCCGTCTGTCTCTGGTTGCGACTCTGTGGTGACGATGACCCTGATTGTTAATCCGACTTATGCGGTGACCGATACCAAGACCGTATGCGAGAGCGAACTGCCTTACACTTGGAACGGCGTAGAGTTTACCCAGGCTGGCACTCAAATGGTGACCTTGCAGGCTGTCAACAGTTGCGACTCTGTAGTGACGATGACTCTGACTGTTAATCCGACCTTTGCGGTGAGCGATACCAAGACCGTCTGCGAAAGCGAGTTGCCCTACACTTGGAACGGCGTAGAGTTCAGCCAGGCCGGCACGCAAACGGTGACCTTGCAGGCTGCCAACAGTTGCGATTCTGTAGTGACGATGACTCTGACTGTTAATCCGATCTTTGCGGTGAGCGATACCAAGACCGTCTGCGAAAGCGAGTTGCCCTACACTTGGAACGGCGTAGAGTTCAGCCAGGCTGGCACACAAACGGTGACCTTGCAGGCTACCAACGGTTGCGACTCTGTAGTGACGATGACTCTGACTGTTAATCCGACCTTTGCGGTGAGCGACAGCAAGAGCATTTGCGAGAGTGAGTTGCCCTACACTTGGAATGGTGTTGAGTTTACCCAGGCTGGCACACAGACGGTGACCTTGCAGGCTACCAACAGTTGCGACTCTGTAGTGACGATGACCTTGACTGTTAATCCGACTTATGCGCTGACCGATACCAAGACCGTATGCGAGAGCGAATTGCCCTACACATGGAACGGCGTAGAGTTCAGCCAAGCTGGCACGCAAACAGTAACCTTGCAGGCTGCCAACAGTTGCGACTCTGTCGTGACGATGACCCTGACTGTTAATCCGACTTATGCGGTGACCGATACCAAGACCGTATGCGAAAGCGAATTGCCTTACACCTGGAACGGCGTCGTCTTCAACGTTGCTGGTACTCAAACGGTGACCTTGCAGGCTGCCAATGGCTGCGATTCTGTGGTGACGATGACCTTGACTGTCAACCCAACCTACGCTGTGAACGATAAGCAGACCATCTGTCAGAGCGAATTACCCTACACCTGGAATGGTGTTGAGTTTACTCAGGCTGGCACACAAACGGTAACCTTGCAGGCTACTAACGGTTGCGACTCTATGGTGACCATGACTCTGACTGTCAACCCGACCTATGCTGTGAACGATGAGCAGACCATCTGTCAGAGCGAATTGCCCATCACCTGGAATGGTGTCGACTTCAACGTTGCTGGCACGCAAACGGTGACCTTGCAGGCTGCCAATGGCTGCGACTCCGTCGTGACGATGACTCTGACCGTCAATCCGACTTACGCTGTGAACGATGAGCAGACCATCTGTCAGAGCGAATTGCCCTACACCTGGAACGGCGTCGTCTTCAACGTTGCTGGTACGCAAACGGTGACCTTGCAGGCTGCCAATGGCTGCGACTCTGTGGTTACGATGACGCTTACTGTAAATCCAACTTACACGGTAACGGATGTGAGAAGTGTTTGCCCTAGCGAGCTGCCCTACACTTGGAATGGTGTTGTTTTCAGTGGCGCAGGTTCGCAGAATGTAACCCTTGAAACTGTCAATGGTTGTGATTCCCTTGTCATTATGATCCTGACGGTTAACCAGACACATGTTACAACGGACAGCCAGACTATTTGTGAGAACGAGCTGCCTTATACCTGGAATGGTGTCACTTTCAATGCCGCCGGCGTGAATACTGCAACCTTACAAGATGCCAGTGGCTGTGACTCCACTGTAATCATGACCTTGTCGGTGAATCCTTCATACTCGAATAACCTGTCAATGAGCATTTGCGAAAGTGAACTGCCTTATACCTGGAATGGCGTCGTTTTCAACGCTGCCGGCACGCAGACCCTTAACCTGCAGACGGTCAATGGCTGCGACTCTGTTGTTACCATGACCTTAACGACCTTACCGACTTATTCGGTGACCGACATCAGAAGTGTATGCCCGAGCGAGTTGCCTTATACATGGAATGGTGTTGTCTTCAGCACCGCAGGTACGCAGACTGTAACCTTGCAAACTGTCAATGGTTGTGACTCTGTGGTGACTATGCTCCTGACGGTTAACCAGACACATGTTACAACGGACAGCCAGACTATTTGTGAAAACGAGCTGCCTTATACTTGGAATGGTGTCACCTTCAATGCCGCCGGCGTGAATACTGCGACTTTACAGGATGCCGCAGGTTGTGACTCTACAGTAATCATGACCCTGTTGGTGAATCCTTCATACTCGAACAACCTGTCGATGAGCATTTGCGAAAGTGAACTGCCTTATACATGGAATGGAGTTGTCTTTAGTACCGCCGGCACGCAGACCCTTAACTTGCAAAGCGTTAATGGCTGCGACTCCGTGGTTACCATGACCTTGACGACTTTACCGACCTATGCAGTGACCGACAACCAAACCATCTGCGAAAGCGGGCTGCCTTACACCTGGAACGGTGTCACCTTCACTGAAGCAGGTACCCAGACTGTGACCCTGCAAAGCGTTAATGGCTGCGACTCTGTGGTTACCATGACCTTGACGACTTTACCGACCTATGCAGTGACCGACAACCAAACCATCTGCGAAAGCGAGTTGCCCTACATCTGGAACGGTGTAACCTTCACAGAAGCTGGTACCCAGACCGTGACCCTGCAAAGCGTTAATGGCTGCGACTCCATCGTTACCATGACCTTGACGACTTTATCGGCCTATGCAGTGACCGACAACCAAACTATCTGCGAAAGCGAGCTGCCGTACACTTGGAACGGTGTTACCTTCACTGAAGCTGGTACCCAGACCGTAACTTTGCAAAGCGTTAATGGTTGTGACTCTGTCGTGACCATGACCTTGACCGTCAATAACTCTGTGACGGAAATGGTAGAAGTCACTGCTTGCGACAGCTACGAGTGGAATGGAACAAGCTATACCGAAAGTGGCGATTACACCCAGACATTCATGGCGGCCAATGGCTGTGATTCGGTGGTGACCTTGCATCTGATTGTCAATGAATCGGTAACTGTTGAATATTACTTGACTATTAATGAAAGCGATCTCCCATACACATACGGTGATACCACCTTTGAGCCGGGTAGTGTAGAAAGCGGAGATTATACCTTCTATCTCACAACAGAAGCAGGCTGCGACTCTATCATTGTGTTACACCTCACTGTTTTAACGGGCATTGACGACCATTCTATGTCGGCTACTGTGAATGTATATCCAAATCCTACGACGGACAATATTAATTTGCAGTTATCAATGGATAACGAACCATCAGGAATTGTGGAAATTCAGGTGTATGATATCTACGGAAAATTACTGGAGATGTCAGAGATACCTCATGAAACACCTATGCTGACTACACAAATCGACATGTCTCGCTATGCTAGTGGAGTGTATTTCATTAAGCTTGTCACCAATGATAATGTATTGGCTGTAAAGAAAGTGGTGAAGAAGTAAACTTCTAGTAATCACAAACAAAAAAGAGGATGACTATTTTTAGTCATCCTCTTTTTTTATGCAATAATTTTGAAGATTTTAGTAGCGATACAAGTCACTCTTGAAAGGACCATTGACAGACACGCCGATGTAATCGGCCTGTTTTTGCGTGAGCTTTGTCAGCTTGACACCGATTTTGGACAGGTGCAAGCGGGCCACTTCCTCGTCAAGTTCTTTGGGCAGGTTGTAAACGCCCACTTTGTAGTTGTGCTGCCACAGATCCAGCTGGGCCATCACTTGGTTGGTGAAAGAGTTGCTCATCACGAAGGAGGGGTGGCCGGTGGCACAACCCAGGTTCACCAAACGGCCTTCGGCCAGGATGAAAATAGAATGTCCATCGGGGAAGATGTACTCATCAACCTGCGGCTTGATGGTGCGTTTGGTGATGTTGGCCTGTTTCTCGAAGGCGCTCACTTGTATTTCGTTGTCGAAATGGCAAATGTTGCTCACGATGGCATGGTCTCTCATCTTGTTGAGGTGGTCAACGGTAATCACATCGCAGTTGCCAGTGCAGGTGACAAACACATTGCCTTCGTCGAGGGCGTCTTCAACGGTCTTAACCTCATAGCCTTCCATGGCGGCTTGCAGAGCGCAGATAGGATCGACCTCGGTCACGATGACACGGGCACCATAGGACTTCATGGACTGGGCGCAGCCTTTGCCCACATCTCCGTATCCACAAACCACAACCACCTTGCCGGCCAGCATGATGTCGGTGGCACGTTTGATACCGTCGGCCAAAGACTCGCGGCAACCGTATTTGTTGTCGAATTTCGATTTGGTCACTGAGTCGTTCACATTGATGGCGGGGAAGAGCAGCTCGCCTTGTTCCATCATCTGGTACAGACGATGAACACCCGTGGTGGTTTCTTCAGACACACCCTTGATGTCCTTGATCATCTTGTGCCAGCGCTGCGGGTCTTCTTTCAGTAATTCTTTCAAAGTATTGAAAACCACAGACTGTTCGTGCGATTCGGGAGTCTTATCCAGGATGGAGGCATCCTCTTCGGCCTTGAAGCCAGTGTGAATCAGCAGGGTAGCGTCGCCACCGTCGTCCACGATGAGGTTGGGACCTTTGCCACCGGGGAAGGAGAGGGCCTGGTTGGTGCACCACCAGTAGTCTTCCAGCGATTCACCCTTCCATGCGAAAACGGACACGCCTGTAGCGGCGATGGTAGCGGCGGCGTGGTCCTGAGTGGAGAAAATATTGCAACTGCACCATCTCACCTCGGCGCCCAAATGCACCAGAGTCTCGATAAGTACTGCAGTTTGGATGGTCATGTGCAGGGAGCCGGTGATACGGACACCTTTCAGGGGTTTGCTGTCTCCGTATTTCTCGCGCAAAGCGATCAAACCGGGCATTTCTTTTTGGGAAACCTCAATGTCTTTGCGTCCCCATTCCGCCAGACTCATGTCGGCGACTCTGTACTTCAATTCGTAATCAGTCATTTTAATTCTGTTTAAATTCATAAATAAATACGGCGGCAAAAATACAAAATTAATCAATGCTTATTTCACTTGAATCTCGTCAATCATCAACCATGCCTTCTCTCCTGCTGCCGCATGCCATTCGGGCAGTTTCTCCACGGGTTGTGCTTCGATTTTGATGTATTTCACCTTCTTATTCGGGATTTTGTGGCGCAAGATGCAGACCCTCGGTTTGTCGTTCTCCTTCAATGTTGGGTCGAAGGGCAACATCACTTCCTCGGGCTGGCTGTATTTTTTTCCTTTGGTGGAGTACGACACCAGCACCTTCTGTGGCATAAAGACCCACTGCGACGGGTGGTGCGCAAAACTCAGGGTAATTTCCAATGAATCATTGAAAGATCGATAATCTTCGCATAATACTTTCATCGGCTTTCCATAAAAACCGACCCATCCTTCGTGATAGTTGGCGGGATTACCGATTCGCCCATCTTCCAGTTTGCGCTTGGGATATTCATTATAAGGAGCATCGGGTTCGCTTTTCAAAACCAGTTCTCTTTTTCCCGCCGGAACAACGCCGCTTATACTTCTGCATCTGGTGCTTTGAATTGAATATTTCTCATAAATATTATCCACAAAACATGAATCAAACCATTCGTTTTCGCCTATTTGCAGGTGAAAGGAAAACTCCCGAAATTGGCTGGCAACTAAATCTTTTTCCCGGATACCAGGACCGCATGTGGCCGTTCCCAACCCAGCCTGCGCATAGTCAATATTTAAAGTATAGTATCCGGTCCGCTCCAACTCGTTGGTGTGAAGGGCTTGCTCGATGTTTTCATCCGAATAAGGATAAATACTGAATTGGCAATTACGACCTTCTATTTGTGCAGATAACATTCGTTCATGCTCTTTATTGAAAAGCGACACATAGCGCGTTCCCATACGGTTGCCTGCCGCTTGCGGACGCACGTAATGGTGGAAAAGATCGTCAGTGGGGGCTTCGTAGTGGCCCAAGAAGCCGCAAGACTGTCGGTCTTTGTAGGTTTCCTGCGCATAGCCCACCCATTCGGTAGTCACCAACTCATCCGAAACCTTCATCTGCACACCGACTTTGGGGATAGAGGGCACCCAAAATGCCGGATCAATTTGATAGAAAACGTATAAGTCTCCCGTGGGTTTTATTCGATACCAAGTCGTGACAGTGAATACATGCTCATCATTTTCATTCGTGGCCGATTGTCGAACAATAATGAACAAATCATCACGGTTGGATTTTCTAACGTAATCTTCAATGGTTAAATCAGAAAGATAGGTGAGATTGTCCAGTCCAATTCTGCGCCAGAGCAACTCTCCGTGACCATCTACATGGTCATTGTCGGTGGGTGGACGCCAGAAATTGAGCTGTGGACCATCCAGTACCACAACTTTGCCGTCTTTCGTGATGCTGGTGATATGTCCGGTTTTGGAGTCAAACAGCATCTCCACCTTACCCACATTGACATTGAGCATAGTGCCTTCCCAACGGTAGGTTACGCTGTCGGTGCAGAAGCCGAAGTTGGCGCCCTGCGGTTTGTGCTTCGGTACGGGCAGCTTGAACTGTTCGTAGGCGACTACTTTTCGGCATCGTGGGTTGCAGCTGTCCGGCTGATATCCTTGATAATTTTTCTCGCTAAGGTAGAAATCCAGCATCACATCTTGCCCTGGAGCCACCATGCTAAGCTTTTTAATGGTATCTATAATAGATCCGCTATTAGGATAATAACGTGGGTTTACGGTGAAATAGCCGGTGTCGTGTGGAGCTATGTCCAAAGGTCGGATGAAACCAGTGAGGGGTTCCATAAGATTGCCGGGTACGTATAAGAATTCGTCAGGATGTGCCGCAGGTTCGTGTGCCACGTCCGGACGTAAGCGGTACAGCAGTGTGTATTCGTTCAAGTTGCTGAAATCAAAGCGGTTGATAATGCGGAATTTCAGTGAGTCTGGGTCAACCATTTCGATTTTGATAGGCTGATATACTTTTCGCACTTCGGCCAACTGCGGGTGTGGTTTGCGGTCGGGATCCACCAAGCCGTTGATGCAGAAGTTGTCATCCGAGGGCATGTTCTCCCCGAAATCGCCGCCGTATGCGTAGAATTCATGGCCCTGCGCATCTTGGGTCAGCAAGCCCTGATCCACCCAGTCCCAGATGCAGCCGCCCTGCAGTTGCGGGTACTTGTAGATGGTGTCCCAGTAGTTTTGGAGGCCGCCGCAGCTGTTGCCCATCGCATGTGCATACTCACACATAATAAACGGTCTTTCCTGCTGTTTTTGTGCGTATTTAGAGAGGTAATCAACAGAAGGGTACATGATGGTCACAATGTCGGTGTTGCGGTCGTAGAGGGCGCGCTCGTACTGGATGGGGCGAGTGGTGTCCTTGGCCTTCAGCCAGTTGTAGGCAGCCTCGTAGCAGATGCCATTGCCCGACTCGTTACCTAACGACCACGAGATGATGCACGGATGATTCTTGTCGCGCTCGTACATGTTGCGGGTGCGGGCAATTGTGGCCTCTTTGAAATCCTCGCGTTTCGCCAACGATTTCTCGCCGTAACCCTGCGCGTGCGACTCCGCGTTGGCCTCGTCGATGACGTACAAACCATAAATATCGCACAGATAGTAAAATTCCGGCGAATTGGGATAATGGCTGGTGCGTACCGTGTTGATATTGTTGGCCTTCATCAGCCGGATGTCCTGTTCCATGCGCTCTCCGGTAACCACGTGTCCCGTTTTCGGGTCGTGCTCGTGACGGTTCACTCCTCGGATGGTAACGGGCACGCCGTTCACTTTCAAAAGCCCGTCCTCTATGCGGATATTTCGGAAACCGATGGGGATGGTTATTAAATCATATATGTAAAACGTGGGCTGTTCATGATGTTCTGTGAAATATATCCACAGATTATAAAGATAAGGTTTTTCAGCGTTCCATGACTGAATATCAGGTATTATGGCTTGAAAATGCAATCGTTGTTTACCCGTGTCGCTTCGATTGATGGTTTTCGACAACTTAACCAATGTTTTATTTTGAAAACGTTCATCATCTATTCGTAATTGCAATTCCCAATTTGTATTTTGTTTTTCCAGATTCTCTACCGTCACCTCTACATCCAAAATTCCGTTTTGATACGTCGAATCCAAATCCGCCACCACCTTGTAATCCAAAATGTGCGTTTTGGGCTGGGCGTAGAGGGTGATGTCGCGCTCGATGCCGCTCAGTCGCCAGAAATCCTGACACTCGAAATAGGAGCCGTCGCTCCATTTGAAGACCTGCAGGGCAATGAGGTTGCGCTCCCCGAACTTCACGAATTCGGTGATGTCGAACTCGGAGTTGGTCTTGGCGTCTTCGCTGTAGCCCACAAACTCACCGTTCACCCACAGGTAGAAGCAGGACTTCGCGCCCCCGATGTTGAGAAAAATCTGTAAATCTTCAAATACTTTGTCGATTTCCACCCATTTGCGGTAGCTGCCCACGGCGTTGCCCTTCACGGGAACTTTCGGCAACTGGCTGTTGTCGAAGTCGTTGGTGGTGTTCACATATACGGGCACGCCGTAGCCGTTCAATTCCCAGTTGCCCGGCACTGGTATGGAGTCCCAGCCGCTGTCGTCGTAATCGGTGTGGAAGAAATCCAAGGGTCGCTCATCGGCATTGGGCACATAGTGGAATTTCCATTGACCGTTAAGGCTTTTAAAGTATGGATTATCATCGGTGAAACCGTTGTTCTGAGGAATATTGGCCCTTGGGTAGAGCTTGTTCACCTCGAACACGGCGGGGTCCTGCCACTCGGTAAGGGTTTGTGCCTTGGCGGCGAGGCAAGCACAAGCGATTATGACAATTATGATGAATTTTTTCATGGCATAAAATGTTATGTTACTATGCTTTATTGCAGCAAGCGGGATAAATCACCGCTGAAAAATTGTTCAAGAGGCATGGCTTTCCCGCCGACTATCAGGGAGTACTGGGGATGATATTTTGTAAGGAATGTACCCATACCGCTATTTTGTTGGCGTCTCCCACTTTTCACTTCAATAGCGATTAAACGTTCCCCGTATGCGATAACAAAGTCCACCTCCTCGTTGTTTTCGCGCCAATAGTACAATTGATATTCCAATTCATCCGCTTGGTCCAGTAAAAAGCATCCTACGGCGGATTCTACCCAACGACCCCACAATTCAGGGTGGGTGTAGGCTTTCTCGTATGTCATTCCGTCACTCATCACGGTGAGCAAGGCATTGTTGAACACCTGCAGTTTGGGAATGGATTTGTATTTACGGGCTTTGTCCATGGTGTACTTGTGCAAACCAACGAGCAGTTTGCTTTCCCCGAGTATTTCCAAGTAGTTGGCCAAGGTGGTGGCATTCCCCGCATCCTGAAGCATGCCTAACATCTTGTTGAAAGAAAGCAATTCTCCCGAATAGGCACAGCCTAGGCGGAAAAGCTGATGCATCAATGCAGGTTTGTATATGTAGGTGGTTTGCAGCACGTCTCTTTCAATGGCAGGTGCCACAATAGCTTCGCGAACATATCTTCTCCATCTTTTTTCATCAGGTAGATAGGACGCACTGCCTGGATAACCGCCGAAAAAGACATATTGGTTGATGTCCCATCCGAACGCTTCATGCATTTCCTGATAGGACCAGTGTCCCATAGGAAGCGTTTCAAAGCGGCCTGCAAGTGATTCTGTGAGACCTCTCTTCAAAAGCAGTCGTGAAGAACCCAACAAGATCACTTTTAGATTCAAGTCCTCAAAGCTGTCAAAATCCCATTCTCTTTTGACTTGCTCGCTCCAGTTGTTGATTTTATGGATTTCATCGATAACGAGAAGAAATTCTGTATATGCATAGAAGCGCATTTGGGAGCGGGCTTCCTCCCATCGCGCCGGAATCCATTCCGTGTCATCCGGATTCACGGCATCCGCACTTAGAAACAGATAAGGTACTGACAATTCTTGTAGCACTTGTTTCACCATAGTGGTTTTCCCTACCTGTCTTGGTCCTGCCACCACCTGTATCGTTTTCCGCGGCTCACGAATTCTGGAGACTAAAAGGTCATTATGCTTCCTTCTGATCATAACTTATTGTATTAGACGCTGCAAAGATATTAAAAATCTGCGATTCTACGACAAGAAATCTTCAAATATAAATAAAAAAATCTGCGATTTTATAAAATTAAATCTACGAATCTATGATAAAAAATCTTCAATTTTATAAAATATAATCTGCGAATTTGCAATAAAAAATCTTCAAATTTAAAGAAAAAAATCTGCGATTCTATGGAAAAAAATCTGCGATTTTAAAAAATTACTCTTCCTTTTTGATAAAGCTGAAAGTCTTCATTTCCTCATTTTGCCGAAGGACCAAAATGTATTTTCCGGCAGCTAAATTTCTATTATTCAGATAAATAATATTGTCTTTTAAAATGCCTTCCATCATTAGCTGACCATTGAGGTTGAAGATTTCGTATTCCGCACCCGAAAGAGTTTGTGAACATTGAATGTACAACCGGTCCGTGGCGGGATTGGGGTAGATGTGAATAGCGTCCGCTTGCCGATGAGAAATTTGTATAGTATTCTGATTATCGGACGTGTCGAATTTGCTCAGATAGGGAAGGAGATAATCGCGCAAATCCAGTCGCATTAATTTGGCGGGTGAGTTAATGTTGAAACCCATGACGGAAGCCGTGAAATGCTCGCTGGTGATATAGTAATCCAAGCCGTTATGTGTGGCAATGGCTTCCACTTGCGCCCTTATCAAATAATCGAAATCCAGTCGCCGCTTATTGCCTGAGAAGAACTTTTCAGCTTGAAAATCATAAAGCAATACAATAAAAGGATGAAGAGCGGACAGCATGTTTTCGGTAGCATAATCATAGCCGCAAAGGACGGCCAACTGATATTCGGGCAGATAGGCCGCACCAGTGACTAGTCCGTTGGCATTGTAGGTTTCGTGCCGGTGTGCGATATGTGTGCCCGGGGTTTTGGGAAGACTGTATAAAGTGGTTTGATTCGAGACCCATTGCTTGGTGAAGAGATAGATGCTGTCGCGGGAAACAACAAAGGCCTCACAATCGAAGTCAGTACTTTGCGGTTGCGGGGAGAAGTCGGTCTGGTCTTCGTAATAAAATGCGATGGTATCCACTGCGAATGTATGATTCAGAATGGATTCCTTGCTGATTCTCAGGATATGGAGGTCGCGCCGGCTTCCTCTGTTATTGCCTATATCGCCAAAATACAAATAGAGACTGTCTTGCGATATCTCTTCTATGTCGTCACTACTGATACCATTGATACAGAGGCTTTCCGTGGTGGTTGCGTTGGTGCTGTCAATCCGGTAGAGGCAGTTGTCGTTGTGGTCATTGAAAGTCCAGTAGCCGTTATTCCAAAAGAAGAGCGAGGACGATCCATCCAGCAGCGAGTCCAGCATGCCTATTTCTGTAATATCGATCATAACAGCCTCGTATTCGCAGTTGCCGTCGTTGATGGTGGCGTTGGTGTCGTAGTTGATGGCCAATGAGTCGGTGCAACCGCACACCTGCGCCATGCACAGCCCAGTTATTGTCATCAGCAGGCCTATAAATATCAGTTTGTTTTTCATAATATCTAATTACAAATGCAAAGATAGCAAAAATTAGAATAACCAGTGAAGTGAGATTTCCTTGGGCAAAGCCAGATTCTTCCTTAAAAAATTGGCATATTAGCACATTAACTAATTGGCACATTATTTTTTGTATCTTTGCACTTCCAAAAATTAAATGATAATGGATGCCTATTTTAACACAGAAGAAAGACCCGTTAATGTTACGGATTTTGAGTTGGCGGAAGCCAATCAGCGTTTTATGGTGAAAGTGTATGGCTGGATGTGCTTTGCACTGGCGGTTACAGGTTTCACGTCTATGTTTGTTGTGCATTTTGAGCCGCTGCTGAACTTTTTCGTTACGCATACTAGCTTTTTTATTTTCCTGCTGATTGCTGAAGTGCTGTTGGTGGCGACGCTTTCGGCCAGGGTGGAAAAGATGTCACTGTTTGCCTGCACACTTACTTTCCTGATATATTCCATTCTGAACGGCATCACACTGGCTCCGCTGTTTTTGGTTTATACCTCCAGTTCTATCGCTTCCACTTTCTTTATTTGCGCCGGTACTTTCGCGGCCATGTCGCTGTTTGGATATTTCACCAAGCAGGATTTGACCAAGTGGGGCAGCATTTTGATTATGGCTTTGGTAGGACTGATCATAGCCACTTTGGTCAATTTGTTTATTCATAGTACATGGATTTACTGGATTACCACCTACGCCGGTGTGTTCATTTTCATCGGGCTGATCGCTTACGACACGCAGAAGCTGAAAGATATGAGCGCCCTCACCCTTGAGGAGACGGAGGAAGGACGCAAAATGACCATCATGGGAGCACTGAGCCTTTATCTTGATTTTATCAACCTGTTCATCTATTTACTGCGAATTTTTGGCAAGAGAAATTAGTGTTTTTGAGAAAAAATTTCTATCTGATAATCTAAAATGCTGATAGAATGACAAATAAAAAGTTGTAAAAAAATGATTTTTTCTGTTTCAGTCAACAAAAAAAAGTTGTATTTTTGCAACTCGAAAATGCCCAATGGTGTAATTGGCAACACTACAGATTCTGGTCCTGTCATTGGAGGTTCGAGTCCTCCTTGGGCAACAAAATTTCTCCCCACATGTTAGTCATTGGCATTGCCGGTGGGTCCGGTTCCGGAAAAACTTCAGTAGTAAAAAAAATCATCAAGTCTCTCCCCCAAGAGAGGGTTGCTGTTTTGTCGCAGGACGCTTACTATAAGGATCAGGGCGACATTTCCCAGGAGGCGCGCGAGAGAATCAATTTCGACCATCCGTCCGCTATTGAATGGCCGCTGATGATTCAACAGATTGAAGAGCTGAAGGAAGGTAAGACTGTCCAGATGCCGACTTATTCGTATGTCACTTGCCGTCGGGGCACGGAAACCATTCCTGTCAAGCCAGCGGAAGTGTTGATTGTGGAAGGCATCCTGATTTTCACGAATGAAACCTTGTGCAACACCTTGGATTTGAAGGTGTATGTGGATACCGAGTCTGACGAGCGCTTGATTCGCATCATCCAGCGCGATGTCAACGAGCGTGGCCGCGGGCTGGACAAGTCCATCCGCCACTACCGCACCTATGTCAAGCCGATGCACGAGTCGTTTATCGAGCCGACCAAGAAACTGGCCGACATCATCATCCCCGTGGGCGGGCACAACGAAAAAGGCATTGACATCCTCACCTCGAAGATCAAGCAGACATTAAGGATACACTAAAAAAAAGACGCTTTCGAGCGTCTTTTTTTTATTCCTCTAAAGTGTCGAAGACACGTCATTTCAATAACCCCACATAAGCGACGCAGTCGCGTAGTGTGGGGCCTGTGTGGATGGTATGGGGTAGGCTAGAACCTCCCGCCTGCTCCACCACCACCGAATCCGCCGCTACCGCCGAATCCGCCAAAGCCGCCGCCACCAAAACTACCACCTCCGAAACCACCTCCGAAGCCGCTGCTACCGCTGTATCCACTGCCTCCTCGGTTACCGTTGCTCAAGAGGGAACCCCAGAATATGGCGTTGAGAAGATCTTCGTCGTTGCCGTTGCCATTGCCAGAGCCCTTGCCACCTTTGCGGTTGTGGGATGACCTGGAGGCCGAGACAATCAGAATAATAACCATGATGAAGAGGAAAAAGACGAAGCCGGCAAGAAACGCCTCGTCTCCCTCACCATCCTCACGGGCCACGTTGATTTCGCCAGCTACTGCGGGCAAGATGACATCCAGTCCCTTGACCAGAGCCTCATAATAGTTACCCTGCTTTAGTTCGGGGATGAACTGCTGCTCAATGATGCGCTTGCAGGCTGCATCAGGCAGCACCCCCTCCAGGTCATAGCCGGTGGCGATGAAAATGTCACCGTCACCGCCCTTGGCGCTGGAGGGTTTGATGAGGATAACCACCCCGTTATTGAATTTTTTATCCTTAACTCCCCACTGGTCGCCAATCTCGTAGGCAAATTCCGCGGCGCTGTAGTCGCCCAAATCGTTGACAATCACTACGCAAATCACGTTCGAGGTGCTGTCGTTGAAGGCCACCAAACGGTGCTCCAATTCGTTCACCTGCTCGCTTGTCAACACGCCTGCATAGTCGTTGACCAAACGCGGCGGGTCGGGTTGCGGCGGAATCTGTGCCCACAGTAAGACAGAGCAACAGAGAGTAAGACAGAATAAAAGGACTTTTTTCATTAATCAAAATTAAATTCTACATCGGGAGCCACATCGGCACCTTCTTTAGCTTGGAAATAGCCTTTCTTGTCGAATCCGAACATGCCAGCAAAAATGTTGTTCGGGAAGCGGCGGATAGAGGTGTTGTATTTCTGCACCACTTCGTTGAATTTCTTGCGTTCCACAACGATACGGTTTTCGGTGCCTTCCAACTGCGCTTGCAGTTCCAGGAAGTTCTGGTTGGCTTTCAGCTCAGGATAGCGTTCCACCACGACCATCAAGCGGCTGAGGGCGGAGCTCAACTGGTCCTGTGCCTGCTGGAAAGCGGCGATGTTTTCTTCGGTCAATTTGGTGGGGTCAACCTGCACGGAAGTGGCTTTCGAACGGGCTTCAATCACACCTTCCAGTGTGCCCTTTTCATATTCGGCGGCACCTTGTACCGTCTTCACCAAGTTGGGGATGAGGTCAGCACGACGCTGATAGACGTTCTCTACCTGAGCCCATGCCTGCTGGGTCTCTTCGTCCAATTTGACCATGTTGTTGTAAATACCGACAGCCCAAAAGACTATCACGGCAAGAATACCGACAAAGATTAAGATTTTTACAGTTTTTGACATTTTTGTATTGATTTAATTGGTTAATAATAAATTACATATTTAAGTGCTCAATCAGAATCTTGATACCGATGATGATGAGAATCACACCACCCAGTATTTCGGCGTAGGTGGGTTTGAGACGGCTGGACAGGAACTTGCCCATGTAAAAACCTCCAACCGAGAACAGGAAGGAGCCGATGCCGATAATCAGCACGGCAATCCAGATTCTGACATCCAGCATGGAAAAACTGAAACCGACAGCCAGTGCGTCGATACTGGTGGCAATGGACAGCACCAATAAAGTGGTGGGTTTCATGATGTTCAGGCCTTTCCCTCCCTTTTCGGGGCGCAGGGCTTCAAACATCATCTTGAGTCCGAGTATCAGCAGAATGCCAAAGGCAATCCAGTGGCCGAAGCGCTCGACATAGCTTACTACCGCTTGTCCTCCGAAATAGCCGATCAGCGGCATCATGCCTTGAAAGAGACCGAAGAAGGAGCCGATGACCAGGGCGTGCCGCAAACGCAGTTCCTTTTGCAGTCCTCCTGCGGAAAAACTGACCGCGAAGCAGTCCATGGCCAGTGCGATTGAGAGTAGAATCAGTTCTAAAATGCTCATATTGATAGTTTTTAATTTTTCATCAGTTGCAGATTACAGAAACGGTAGTAATCACCTTTTTGTTGCATCAGCTCGTCGTGGGTGCCCTGTTCGCTGATATGGCCGTCTTTCACGAAGAGAATCTGGTCGGCGTTGCGGATGGTCGACAAACGGTGGGCGATGATGATGGCGGTGCGGTCTTTCAGCAAGACTTCCAGCGCCTGTTGGAACAGGAATTCCGACTCGGTGTCGAGGGCGGAGGTGGCCTCGTCGAGGATGAGCACCTGTGGGTTGCTCAGCAGGGCACGGGCAATGCTGATGCGCTGGCGTTGGCCGCCGGACAATCTCATGCCGCGGTCGCCCAGAATGGTGTCGTAGCCGTCTTCCATCTCCATGATAAAATCATGGGCCTGAGCGATTTTGGCAGCTTCGATCACCTCTTCCTTGCTTTTGTTGTCCATGCCAAAAGTGATGTTGTTGTAAACCGTATCGTTGAACAGCATCACATCCTGGTTCACAATGCCGAAAATACCACGCAAGTCGCTGATTCTGTATCTTTTAAGATTGATACCATCCAAGATAATCTCGCCTGCCGACACATCATAAAAGCGGGGTAGCAGGTCCACCAAGGTGGATTTGCCGGCACCGGAAGCCCCGACCAGAGCGATGGTTTTGCCTTTTTCCAAAGTGAAATTCACGTCTTCCAGCACATCGTAATGGCCGTCGGTTGTAGTGCCGCTATAAGAGAAACCTACATGCTTGTATTCAATCTTATCTTTAAATTCCTTTAATGAAACGGGCTGCTCGTCTTCTACGATAACTTCCTCACCGTCAATAATTTCATAGATTCTTTCCGCTGAAGCCATTCCTTTTTGGATATTGTAAGCCGAGGTGACCAAAGCCTTGGCAGGCGGAATGATACGGGCGAAAACGAGGATGTACATCACAAAGAGTCCGCCGCTGAACATACTTTCGGGGGCGAATACCCCGCCTAAGAACAGAATCAGCATCAGGGCCGCCACACTCAGGAATTCCACAAGGGGAGAACCTAACTCGTTGATTCTGTATATTTTCTTATTCAGTCTGTAAAATTCATGATTCTCGTCTTTGAACTTCTCCGACATGAAATCGATAGCGTTATAGGCTTTGACGATTCTCAGTCCGCCGATGGTTTCCTCGAAAATAGAACTCAGTTTTCCCAGCAGTTGTTGGGCTTTTACAGATTTCTGCTTGATGTTTTTACCGATAGAGGCGATGAAGAAACCCGCTATAGGCAACACAATTAATGAAATCAGTGTGAGTTTTGCGCTGATGCTGAAGAGGGCGATGAGGAAAACCACAATGAGGAAGGGGTCGCGGCAGATGGATTGCAGGGTGCTGATGACCGACCATTCCACCTCCTGCACGTCGGCGCCCATGCGGTTGAGGATATCGCCTTTGCGCTGTTTGGAGTAGAACGAAAGCGGCAGAATCAGCAGCTGGTGATAGATTTCACTTCGTATTTGTTTGAGGATGCCGCAGCGAATGTCCGCCAGGAAAAACATACCCATGTAGCGGCAGAGGTTTGACAGGAATGACAGCACTACCATGGTGCCGGCAATGTAAATCAGGGCAGCTACGGAACCGTGCGCCTCGATAATCAGCCCCATGTAATAATAAAAGGTGTTGATGATGTAATCGGCGGAGATTTCGAAGGTGGGCTTGACCGTCACGGCCTCGGTCTGACCGAACAAAACAGACAGAAACGGCACCACCATCGAGAGGGAGAAAATCGAAAAAATGGAATATAAGAAATTGAAAACCAGAATAAAAGCAATATCTGCCTTATAGGGGAACACGTGCCGGAAAAGCCGATAGAACAGTTTCATTCCATTTCAATCTTTAACCTGCAAAGATACGAAAAAATATTAGTGCTTGCTTTTACTTTCCTTGACCCCAATATTTCATCCATTCTTTTTCCTTGTCAGTCAGTGTGGCAGGGTCTGGCTTATACGCTGGATTGGGGATATACCAACTGGCTTTGGAGAAGTATTTTTGCAGCTTTTTATCTGTAAAAACATAGCCGTGATAAGCTAATGGGAACTGCTTCAAAATCTTTCTTTCCTTCTTTGAAAAAACGCTGTCTTTGTCCAAAACCTTCAGATTATTAAAAGCCACAGTATCCAGTTCAGTGTATTCCCATTGGAAGGCATTCATCCATTGGGAGCTTGTATGTTCAGCAGAATATATTTCTTGGTTCCAAAACCACCAAATCACCATAGGTTTCCGAATGGACAGCTCCCCTTCGGGATGGAAGTTCTGCTGGTGAAAACTGATGCCGCCATTTTGGATGTGGAAGAAACTCAATGGCTGGTCGTTTCCATCCAGGGTGGTGTAATTCTTCTTGCCCATACCGGTGATTATCCAGTCGTCATTGTCTTTGAAAAAAGTCGGTTCTATGGTGAATGATTCGCAGTCGCCCATGTTGATATTCAATGTGAAATCGTCAATTTGATGGTTCGCCCATCGGTTAGCGGCAGTCAGGATATAGTCGAACCAGTACTCATCGCCAACACTCATGGAAAGATCATACTTGTAAGTATGCTGGATGATATTGAGACCCTTATTGAAATGCGCCTTGAAATGATACACATAATGGAAGGGACAGGTCATTCCCTCGCTGTTCTCAATGGTATCCTTGCACTGTTTTGGGGTCAGCGACTTGATTTTTCCATGCTGGAAATAGTCTGGAGTGATGAAGCCGTTGTTTTTTTGTTCCTGTTTATCAGAAAAATAAAATCTTTCACCGTCTGCGGCAACGAGGTGATAGACATGGGCAATCTCGTAGGGGAGATTTTTCCCATTCATCACCACTTTGAAATCGTGCATATACGGCTGTTCAGGAAAGTTTCTGAAATATTCTCCGTTGTAAGGGGAGGGTGCCTCAAAGCCCACCAGCAAGTCCTTTTCCCCTACGGGATTGAAGAATTCGTAGTAAACAGTCACCTCCAGCTGCTTGCCCACACGGTTGATGGTTAGGATTTCCTTCTGCACCCGGATGTCGGTTTCGTTAATCGGAATAAGTTGATTGCCAGCGGCATAGAATGCGCCGTCGTTGGCATTAAGCCGCCCCACCGCGGCACAAATCACTAAAAATAACAGTATCTTTTTCATAATTGCAAAAATAGTCATTAAAATGATTTTTTTGTAATTTTTCCGCTGATTTTGTCATAAATTGGAAGAAAAATTGTAATTTTGCCTCGCTTTGCTCTTGCTGATTCAATTTATTAAAGTTTGAAGCGGTTACAGAGAGGAAGCACTACATATATAAAAATGTGCCGAAGGCACAATATCCTATTAACCCCGCACAATCGCGACAGCGAGCAGTGTGGGGTGATGAGAATGATTGCGTTGTAGTATGCGTGCTGAAGGCACGCTACATGAACATCTATAGTTGCGTACCTTTGGTACGCGGATTTATACCGTCTGTGCCACTACCCCAAACTGCGGCCTACGGCCTTGTTAGGGGTTAATAGAATAACGTGCTTTCAGCACGCAATCGTAAATCGGGATTATCCTCCATACGTCTGTTCTTTTGTTAAATCAAACAAGGCGAGAATGTCATAGAATATTTCAAGGATTTTACGTATCTTTGCATCAGCATAATCTTAAAATCAAAATATAGTATGAAAAAACTGTTTCTTCTCATTATTTCCGCTTTCTGCATAGTCGGAATGTATGCCCAGAATAATGGTGGCATCACCTCCGAAATGCTGACCAAAATCAAGGCTGGCTACCAGAACACGCCCGAAAACAAGGCCTTGCGTAACGCCATTGTCGCCAACGATATCAACAAGTTGGCAGCCAACGCCGACAACAGCACCGCCTTCGACGACCATTTCTCCAACAAGGTGAATTCCAAGGCCATCACAGACCAGAAGTCTTCCGGTCGTTGCTGGATGTTCACGGGCATGAACGTGATGCGCTCGAAAGCCATCGCCAAGCACAATCTGCCTGCTGATTTCCAATTTTCACAGGCTTATACCTTTTTCTGGGACCAGCTGGAGAAATCCAATCTCTTTTTGCAGGCTGTATTGGACCATAGAGCTAAGTCTATGGAAGATAAGTATGTGGAATGGCTGTTCAAACACCCCATTGGCGACGGTGGCCAGTTCACCGGGGTGGCCGACCTGGTGACCAAATACGGTATTGTGCCGAAAGATATTATGCCAGAGACTTATAGCAGCAACAGCACCTCCAGAATGTCCAACATTCTGTCGCTGAAGTTGCGCGAATATGGTTTGGAATTGCGAAAAATGGCTAATAACAAAAGCACTACAGAGCAACAGTTGCAGGACCGCAAAACCGAGATGTTGCAGACCATCTACCGTATTTTGGTGATGACCATCGGCGAGCCTCCCACAGAATTCACCTGGACCCAGCGTGACGCTTCTGGAAAAGCTGTGTCCACCGAGACTTACACTCCGCAGTCTTTCTTCAAAAAGTATGTGAATGAAGACTTTACGAAGTATTTCATGATCATGAATGACCCTACTCGCGAGTATTATAAGGTATATGAAATCGAGTACGACCGCCATGTGTACGATGGCAATAACTGGGTGTATCTGAACCTGCCGATGGAAGATATCGCTCCTCTGGCCATCGCTTCCATCAAGGATAGCACCATGATGTATTTTTCCTGCGATGTGGGCAAGTTCCTCGATCGCGACAAAGGCTGGTTAGATGTTAACAACTACGATTATGCTTCCCTTTTTGGTACTACTTTCAATATGACGAAGAAGGAGAGAGTGGCAACCTTTGCAAGCGGTTCTTCTCATGCCATGACCCTTTGTGCTGTGGATTTGGATGCCAATGGTAAACCTCTCAAGTGGATGGTGGAAAACAGTTGGGGTAGTTCCTACGGCCACAATGGTTTCCTCATCATGACCAATGAGTGGTTTAATGAATATATGTTCCGTGTGGTGATTGAGGAGAAATATATGCCATCTAAATTTTTGATACTTCTCAAGCAGAAACCTATCATACTGCCGCCTTGGGATCCGATGTTTGCTCCGGAAGAGTAGTCTTTTCCGAGACTTTACAAGCCTGTTCCCCCCAACCCAGGCTGTCCGAGAACTAGAAAACGAGGTTTTTTTATTCGTATCCCTATACGAGGCTGAAGTCAAATATGCGATTCTCGTTGAGGAATAATTTAGTTCTCGGACAGCCTCAACCGTCGGCGTTGCCGTCGCACGTAGCATCAGGGCTTGATACATAAAATGTGTCGAAGACACAATATCTCAATAACCCCATACGAGCGAATGAAATGAGCGCAGTATGGGGTTATTAATACCTCAACGTCAATTTGATGCGGAAACTGCGCCCTTGCATGGGGTAATTGCGGACGATTTCGTACTGCTCGTTGGCGATATTCAGCATTTCCGCTTTGAAGCCGAGTATCACCTTGTCCTTGATGTTGAAATCATGGCCGATGAAAATACTTTGGTCAGCGTAGGGATCTAACTGGTTGGCTGGGGTATTTTGTCCCAAAGCATAGCGGATGCCAGACGCAATGACAGAGTAACCAACTGAGAACCATGGCGTTTCGAAGTTGATGGCGGCGGAGCCGGAATGAAAGGGCGTATAGGGAATTTGTTGCCCGTAAGTCTTGCTCTTCGGGTCGGTCATATCCGCGGCATGCTGATAAGAATAGGAACCCATCAGGTTAACTTTCAGTTGTTTGATGATTCTATATGAAAATTGAAGATTAATTTCGCAACCCAAGATGTTGACCTTGCCGTAGTTGAGCATACTCCATACAAAAAGGTTTCGGCTTGGAATGGCTACAATCTTGTCTTTCACTAAGTTATAATAAAAGTCTGCGGAGGCGGAAAGGTCGATGCGTCCCAACCATGAGTGCTCATACGTCAGGCCCGCATTGAACTGATTGGTCTTCTCGGGGTTAAGATTGATATTGCCTACCTCCCTGTAATACAGGTCGTTGAAGGAGGGCATCCGGAAGATGTTTTTGTACAGCAAGCGGATGATAAAGTCGTGTTTGCCAAGGGGCATGATGCTGAGGCCCGCCGAGGGCGACAGGTGGTTCTCGTTCTTGGGCGCTTCGCCGTATTTTACATGGTTGAAGACGTAGGTGTGCAACAGATTGGCGGAAAAGTTGACATATTTGGAAGTGAAACTGCTGGCCAATACGGTCAGGCAACTGAAACGTCCCGGCTCGACGAAGTCCCTTAAATTGGCATTCATATTGTTGTAAAACAGGTCGTTGGACAAGGATATATGCCATTGGCGGAAAGGCTTGTACAGCACGCTGTTGCTGAGGTAATATTCTCTTTGGATATAAGTATTGTCTAATTTCCCTTCCATATTGTGGTAATGTGGGTCCAAATAGTGCGTTTGGTCGTAGTTGAACTTGACATTGCATTGATAGGCCACCTTTTTGGAGAAATGATGCTCGAAATGCAACTGCCCGAAGGCATTGTGGTTGCTGAGCCGTTGGTCATTCTCCAGGTTATAATAGATGGTGGCTCCCGGCAAACCTCGGTCGGACCAGTAATAATAGATTTTGAAGTTCAGTTTGGATTTGGGATTGAAATACGCATAGAAATTGGCTTCTGTTTGTAGGGTGCGTACATCGGAGTTGCTGCGCCGCTCGTGCGACACGCTGTCATGTTCGCCGAAGCCGTAATGCAAGTCGAAAGGGTAGTTGCCTTTGGATTGCAAGTAGTTGACTTTCAGCGACCATGCATAGAATGAATCTTCAGGATTTTTTTTCTTCTTGATTCTGTTTTCTATCAGAAGATAAGGATTGATAAGGCCGAAAGAGCCTCCTGTAAAGGCAAATTGCAGGTTGACGGGCTTGTCATCCTTGAATTTGGGCTCTTCGGTGACGATATTGATGAGGCTGGCGCAGGCAAATAAGCGAGCAGGTACGAAAATATCCTCTTCGCGCCCGATCTGCAGGGAAAGGGCCTTCACGTTGTCGGTGGAAATCCGGCTGAGGTCGATTTGTCCTGTTTGGCAGTCGGAAAGGGGAATGCCGTCGTAGGCCACGCCCGTATGTTGTGAGCCGAGACCGCGTACCGCCACGGTCTTCATGCCGCCCACTCCGCCGTAGTCCTTGATGACGATACCCGACATAAATTTCAGTGCATCAGAAAGTTGGAGAGTGGGCAAGGCTTTAAGGTCCTGATTCCTGATGACCTGAATCGGAGCGGACGATTCATTCGGTCTTTCCTTACCCACAATTTCCACTTCCTGTAAACGTTGATGCCGGAGAGTGTCCTCTTGGGCATATAAAACACTGGAAATGAGTGTTATAGTTAATATCAGTATGAGAGTTTTTCTCATTATTTTCCTTTTCGCAGTCTGAAAGACTCCTTTATTATAATTTGTTCGGAATGAGTATAATACGGGCAATCTCCTGACGGAGCGTTGCTTGTACCTGCATCCCGAGGTGTTCACAACCAGGGCCATCTGACAGGTTTTCTGACTTGTTTCCCTTTTTTTGACGTCTTCCCGTCGGTTTTGGAGCCGACAGTGACCTTTGTCAAAAAGGTTGATGAAACTCACAGCAGCGGGAGCTGTACAGGATTTGCACCTGTTTCCCTCACGGATTTTCGCAGTGGGAAATCCTCATCAAATAGCCGTGGCAAAAATACGAAAAATATTCAACTTGTATGTGTGCATAATTTTTTCAACAAAGAACACGTTTAGAATGTTAAAAAATCTAAATTTGCAGAAAAATTAAAACCATTAAAAAAACTAAAGTTATGAAAAAGATCAGTGTAATTTTATTGAGTTTAGTGATGGGTATGATGCTGACATTGAATGCTCAAGCACCATACAAACACAGCATTGGTGGAACTTTGGGCAATACGGAAGCCTTTTCCTACAAAACATTTTTGACGGATAATTTGGCTTTCAGTGTGGATGCCGGTTTCAAATGGACAATCGGTCCTGCAACTTATGATATATGGTATAACGGGGACCATGAAGATGGGCACGCTCGTGTGAGTCCGATGACTATTGAGGCAAATCCTAATTTTATGTATGAAGCTGCCGTTGGCTCAAAAGGTATGCATTGGTTAGTTGGTGGTGGTCTCAGTTTGGGTTATTCATGGTACACGAATAATGGTTATATTTACAATTATGGTCGAAACACTACCGTATATGGTAAATTCGGTATTAACGCTATTGGTGGTATTGAGTACAAGTTTAATATTCCTTTGACTCTTCAGGCTGATTTCAGACCTGGTTATGGTCTGTTGTTCAGAGAACATCTGGCCGTCAGCTATTTTGACTGGGCAGTGTGTGTAGGTCTTAGATATACTCTTCATTAATCTTTTATACCAAAGAATAAAAGAAAACGCCCCGTTAATCGAGGCGTTTTTTTTATGTCATTTGAAAGATAATAATATCAATAGACTACGGCTAATCAACAATCTTTATTTCCTGCATCAGGTTTTGGGCGTTGGCCATCTTGTCGATGATGAAGAGCAGGTAACGCATGTCCATGCAGATGGTGCGCTGCACTTCATTCTCGAAGGAGATGTCACCGCTCATGGCTTCCCAGTTGCCGTCGAAAGCCAGACCGATGAGGTTGCCCTGCGCGTCAATCACGGGACTACCGGAGTTACCGCCGGTGATGTCGTTAGTCGTGATGAAATTCACCACCAAATCGCCGTTTTCGTTGGCATAGCGGCCGTAATCGTGGCTTTCCCACAGTTTGATGAGGTCTTGCGGCACGTCAAATTCCCAGTTGCCAGGTATGTACTTGGCCATCACACCGTCCAGAGTGGTGATGTAGTTGTAGGTGACACCGTCCGATGGTTTGCAATCCTGCACGCTGCCGTAGGTGAGTCGCATGGTGAAGTTGGCATCGGGGTAGAAGTTGCGGTCATTCTGCATTTCCATCAGGCCTTCCATGTAGAGTCGGTCGGCACGGCTGCAGTTCACCTTTTCAGCTTCTTCGCTTAAATTCCAATACGATTGCAGAATGTCATACATCAACGCATAAATGGGATCTTTTGAAAGGGGTTTCGGATTGTCAATCCAGGCGTATAATTTGTCGGCATCCACAAAAATGGATTTGGCGAAAGCGTTATCCACAAAAGCGGTAAAATCTCCACCTGTCTTGTCACCCACCTTTTTGATGGTGGCGGGAAGTTGTGCGGGATTGACATCCTTGTAGAAGAGGTTCAACAACGCAATGGTCACATCGCGATCCAACGCTTTGTCATAATCTTTGAAAAAGTCCTGAACAGAACCTTTCATCTTTTTGACGTAGGCTTTAATATCATCTTTGGAGACCGATTTGTCGCTGAAAGCATTGTTTACCGCTCTGAATCTCAGTGCGAAAGTCACGGCCTCACCGCCACGCCAGCCGGCTTCGCGGTGATAAATCAAAGCTTTGGTGTATTTGGACTGATGATCCCAATAGTTGTCCATTTCATCGAAGATGCCCGCATATTTCGCATTGCGGTTTTTGTCCTGGGCAGCCCACTGGCGGAATGCTTTTTCCTGATCCAAACGTTTCTCATATACTTTGTTGCGTTTCAGCTGCTTTACCTGACCGATATAATATTTCCAGTAGTTGCTCACGCTGGCTTGTTTGGAAGCGTATTGAATGAACACGGCGGGGTCGGCATCCATGTGCTTGCGATATTGCTCCAGCTTGGTGGTACGGCAGTCCACAATGGCGGGTCCTTCCAGTTCGATAACATTCTTTACTGAACCTGAGGCAGAGTAACGGTCGGTGGAGCCGGGGTAACCCAAAATCATGGTGTAATCACCTGGTTGTACGCCTTTTAAGGAAATGGGCAGGAAATGTTTGGACTTCATGGGAACATTCTTCTTGCTGTATTCCGCTGGTGAGCCGTCGGGGGAGGTATAGACGCGGAAGATGCAGAAGTCACCCTTGTGGCGCGGCCAGGTCCAGTTGTCGGTGTCGGCGCCGAATTTGCCAATGCCCCAGGGGGGACAAGCCACCAAGCGGACATCCTTATACACGTCGTACACAAACAGAATGTACTGGTTGCCGTGATAGAAGGGAATAATTTCCACTTTCACAGCCTTGTCCCCCTTGCGTTCTTTGGCCAGCTGCTTGCGGTTGGCGTCGATTTTCTCCGCACGGGCCTCTTCCGACATGTTGTCGGTAACGCCTTTCAGCACCAGTTCCGTCACATCCTCAATGTAATTCAAAAATGAAACTGTCAGACCTTCGTTGGGAAGCTCCTGGTCCTTGCTTCTGGCCCAGAAACCGTCCTTCAGATAGTCATGTTCCACAGAAGCGTGGGTTTGCACGTACGAAAGGCCGCAGTGATGGTTGGTGAGCAGCAAGCCTTCGGGAGAAATCAGCTCGCCGGTGCAGCCGCCACCGAACTGTACGATAGCGTCCTTCAGGCTGGGCTGGTTGAAACTGAAAATTTGCTCAGCGGTCAGTTTGCAGCCAAGTCGCTGCATGTCAGCCAAGTTCTGACCGTTAATAGAGTAGGGCAGCCACATGCCTTCATCGGCCTGGGCCCCAAAAACAAACATCATCGCTAAGATGATTAAAAAGTTGATTTTCTTTATCATTATAGTATAAATTTGATGGTACAAAGATACAAATTTTCTATTTCAGTCGTTTTGCTTAGATGCATCATTCTACAAAATTTTTCAAAAAGGGAATTTTTCTGATGAGTTTGGTGGTGTACAGGCTCAGCACAAATACCGCAATGGCAATCAACGGAATGGTGACAGCTTGATTGCATAGATTGCGGATGACAGCCCTGTTCAGCACTGTCAGCCAGAGGGCATGGGTGAGATAAATGCCAAACAAATCTTGTCGGACATAGTTTACCAATTTTGTCGTTTTGTTTTCAATTTTCGGTGAGATTTCCTTGATGAAGACAAAAAGCGCGGCGGCCATTAAAACCACAAACATGCTCAAGGTATTAAGAAACATGTCATTACTTTCGCCATCGTGAATGGAAAGAATAATGTTGCCTGCAACAGTTAGGATAAATCCAAGAATGCCAAGCAAGTATATGATTTTCAGTTGTTTGGCGGTAATGGATACTTTTGAAAGATAATAGCCTAGCAGAAAATAGCCGGTATGTCCCACAACGATATTCATGGCAAAAAGCGGTGAGATTTGAGGGATTTCTATTACCATAAAAAAACTACCGGTAAGATAGACTATCCAGAGAACAAGGGCAAAACGGAGAAGTTTTTCGTCGGCAGCAATTTTGCGGAGAAATGGGATGAGCAAATAAATTCCCATGAGCATAGGAAGAAACCACAGGTGAAAGCGGGGCATGAAAAATTCATAACTGAAGGGGAGGCCGATAGCATCTCCAAAGATCAGACTGCAAGATGACATGATAACGGAATATACCAGCCACCAAAAAACGTATGCCAACAGTAATCTTGGAATTTTCTGGCTCAGAATGTCTTTGGTGGGAATGTCTCTCGCAGGGTTTAGGAAAAGGGCTCCGCTGATCATCACGAAAACGGGGACGGCCCAGCGCACCAGACTGCCATTGAAGGCGGCAAGATACCAATCGAAGGAAATGAAAGTGGAATAATACTCTCTGCAGGAGACATGGAGAAACACCACACCGAAGGTCGCCAATATGCGGAGGATGTCTAAATATGCGATTCGTTGTGTCTCTTTTGCTATGTCAGGAGTCATTTTTATTTATGTTTTTGTTAATCAGGATGCTACAACATAACGATGGCATTGTAAAATGAGCCATTTCGGGAATCCTGATAATTAAGAATGCAAAAATACGACATTTCCCGAAAAAATGCTATTTTTGTCATTCAAAGTCAAAAAAACAGAAAAATGTTACAGATTGGAACAAAAGCCCCATATTTTGAGGGCGTTGACGAAAACGGAAAGTCCGTTTCCCTGAAAGATTTCGCAGGAAAGAAGTTGGTGCTCTACTTTTATCCGAAGGACAGCACGCCTGGCTGTACCGCCGAGGCCTGCGACCTGCGTGACAACTATCAGCGTTTCCTTGCCATGGGTTACGAGGTGTTGGGTGTAAGCAGAGATTCTGCCGCCTCACATCAGAAGTTCATCGCCAAGTACGAGTTGCCTTTCCACCTCGTTGCCGACACCGATCTCACCATCCTGAAAGCCTACGAGGCTTGGGGCGAGAAGAAAATGTATGGTAAAGTGACCGAGGGTACGCTACGCACCACCTACGTCATTGACGAACAAGGCGTTATCATCGATGCCATCGGCAAAGTCGATACCAAAAACCACACAGCGCAATTGCTGAAATAGTAGCGTTAATGGCGACTTATTATTCAAGCTCAGTAAACCGTGATTTATCACGTCCCTAAAAGCGTTTGAGGTGTATCTGAATGTAGAGACGTTTCATGAAACGTTTCTACCTGTTTTTCAACTCTTTGCGGTAGAGGATAAAGGCCGCAAGATTATATGCGATACCACAAATAGTGGCAACAGGAACGATAAATGACACCTGCGGATACAAGATGTCGTTTATGGTGAAATATTTAGCGATGATGTTAAACAGATAATTTGCGGAGAAAAAGTGTAGGAAGAGGATAATCATAACTACTACAATGGGTAATACCACCATACGCTTTTTGGCAAGCAGGTAAATGGCACCGATAGTAACGGCAAGAATCAGCAAACAGGTAATCACATCTTCCTGTATCGGATGAAGAGTATACATCCAGTAATTGCTACCGATTACTCGTATCAAGGAAAGAATATATCCCAAAGTGATGGAGAACAGCATACCTCCGTAATAGCCTCGGGATTCGACTGTTGAGGTTTCGCTGTCAGAAGTGGTGTCCTCCGAATCGTAACGCCACCAGATGAAACCGATAATGAGGAGAGATGTGATTAAATTTGACCATTTTCGCACGTTTTGCATCACATAGTTGGAGATGTCCCGGTTCATTTGATTGTTAACGACAGAATGAATATCAAAAAAACGGTTAAGCAAAATATCCAACAGACTCATAATTATCAAAAAAGCGACCATTATTAAGATATGCCCCCATTTGATAGTTGGCATTTTCGCTTTGTGGAACAGGAGGTAAAACACCAATAATGTCAATATGGATTTGCCTATAATCACTGCTATTGGATTCATCACTGTTTCCAAAGCAAGAAAGAAAGGGGCAAAGGAGGCCCAAACGGCATCAAATATCCAATAAACAACGATTCCGAGCAGAAAGCACCGGTAATCCAAAGGCTTTTCAATGGTGGTATTCATGATTATTCTATTTTGAAGTGGCAAATTCTTTCAGTTTCTCTTCGGTAAGGCGATAGATGGTCCAATCCTCCATGGGGACGGCGCCGATGCTCTTGTAGAAGTCGATGGAAGGTTGGTTCCAGTCGAGGCAAACCCATTCCATGCGGCCGCAGTGACGCTCCAGCGCCAGTTTGGCCAGATGTTGCAGCAGTGCCTTTCCGTAACCGAGGCCGCGCTTCTCCGGCAGCACGAAGAGGTCTTCCAAATAAAGGCCTTTGTGCCCTACAAAAGTGGAGAAGTTATGGAAAAAGAGGGCGAAGCCGACAATCACGCCATCTTCCTCCCCAAACACCACTTCCGCTTCGTGGCGTACGAAGAGAGCCTCATGGAGTCCTTCCTCGGTGGCCTCCACCTCATGGGCAAGTTTTTCATATTCAGCCAGTTTCTTGATGTATTCCAGAACAGTGGCGGCCTCATTCTCTCTCGCCGCCCGGATGGTGAATGTGGACATAATTGATCTTTTTTAGATGACAAACTGATTTTCAGCTGCAAAGGTACATAAATTTCCAGTATTAGTTTCCAAGTTTAAATCCTATTGGATTTTGTGGGGATGCTTTCATACCATGTTGACCACGACCTGTCTTTAAGATGCCATTTTGGCATCTTAAAGCGGACATTTTCTTTGGTTGTTGGTTCTAAGTATGACATCACAATTTGTGATGTCATATTAGTAGTCAATAAGTTAGCATGTAAATCTCTCTATTCTTTGTCACAATACACGTACATGATTACTCCTGATTGTGATTTGTATTATAAAAGAGGTGTTCTGCACGACAACGAACCGAAGTTTTCCCGTTTTACAGGAAAAATCACCCGGAAATCGTCAAAACGTTGGACGCAAGTTGAGGCGATGCCAGAGATGAAGTAAAAACAACAGACGCACCCACAATTTCTTGCAGGTGCGCCAGTCTTTTTATTTATAGAGACGAGAGTGCCCCGTCTCTATGAGAATTCCAATTAAGGATTATTTCCCTTCACTCAACTTCTTATATCCTTCGTATCTCAGTTTCGCGAACTGCTCGGTCTTGGCGAAAAGTTCTTTGGCTTCTTCCGGGAAGGTCTTCATCAGGGAGTTGTAACGGACCTCGCCCATGATGAATTTCTGGAAGTCGGCCCAGTTGGGTTCCTTGCTGTCCAAGTGGAAACCGTTCTGGCCGGCCTCTTCCTCGGCGGGGTTGAAGCGCCACAGGTGCCAGTAACCGCAATCAACGGCGAGCTTCTCTTCGAGCTGTGAGTGACCCATACCAATCTTGATACCGTGGTTGATACAGGGAGCATAGCAGATGATCAATGACGGTCCAGGATAAGCTTCAGCTTCCTTGATGGCCTTGAAGTACTGAGCCTGGGAAGCGCCCATAGCTACCTGTGCCACATACACATAGCCGTAGCTCTTGGCAATCATGCCGAGGTCTTTCTTGCGCACCTTCTTACCAGAAGCGGCAAATTTGGCGACAGCACCTGCCGGAGTAGCCTTTGAGGACTGTCCACCAGTGTTAGAATAAACTTCGGTGTCGAGTACGAGTACGTTCACGTCTTCGCCGCTGGCCAATACATGGTCCAAACCGCCGAAACCGATGTCGTAAGCCCAACCGTCACCACCGAAGATCCACTGTGATTTCTTCACCAAGTGGTCTTTCAGGTCAACAATCTGCTTGCAGTAGTCGCAACCGCATTTCTCGCAAGCGGCCACAATCTTGTCGGCCAACTCAGCGGTCTTCATACCGCATTCGCGGTTGTCAATCCATTCCTGGAACATGGCTTTCAGTTCAGTGCTGCAGCAGTCGCAGTTGGCGATAGCTTCTCTCATGACGCGTTCCACGCGGTCGCGCATCTTGCGGGTAGCGGTAGCCATACCAAGACCGAATTCGGCATTGTCTTCGAACAAGCTGTTGGCCCAAGCCACACCCTTGCCGCTTCTGTAGTTCTTGCAGTAAGGAGTTGCAGGTGCTGAACCACCATAGATGGAGGAGCAGCCGGTAGCATTAGCCACAATCATTCTCTCACCAAACAGTTGGGTGATGGTCTTGATGTACGGAGTCTCGCCGCAACCAGCGCAAGCGCCTGAGAACTCGAACAGAGGCTGTGCGAATTGGCTGTTCTTGGCAGTAGCGTATTTGTCGATGAGGTTGTCTTTGTAGGTAACTTTCTTCTGGCTGTAATCCCAGTTCTTGGCTTCGTCAAGCTGGCTTTCGAAAGGTTTCATCACCAAAGCTTTCTCCTTGGCGGGACATACGTCGGCGCAGTTGCCGCAACCGGTGCAGTCCATTACGGAAACCTGCATGCGGAAATGCATACCGGCAAATTCCTTCGGAGCTTTGATGTCGATGGCAGCCATGCCCTTAGGAGCTTTCTTCAACTCAGCATCAGTCATTACTACGGGACGGATAGCTGCGTGAGGACATACCAAAGAGCACTGGTTACACTGGATACAGTTGGCAGGATTCCATTCGGGAACTACGGTAGCCACACCACGTTTCTCGTAAGCGGTGGTACCAGCGGGGAAAGTACCGTCAACGATTTCCTTGAAGGCGCTCACAGGCAGGTCGTTACCGCACTGAGCAACCATCGGGCGCATCACCTTGTTGATGAATTCGGGATCGCTGTCGTTGTGTTCGAAAACGAAGTCGGTGCTGCATTCCAACTTAGCCCATTCAGCGGGAATGTCAACCTTGGTGATTTCACCACCACGGTCAACAGCTGCATAGTTCATGTTGACAATATCCTCACCCTTCTTGCCGTATGATTTCACGATGAATTTCTTCATCTGTTCCACAGCGAGGTCGTAAGGAATAACGCCTGAAATCTTGAAGAATGCGCTCTGCAGGATGGTGTTGGTACGGTTGCCCAAACCGATCTCAGCGGCAATCTTGGTGGCGTCGATGATGTACATGTTGATATTGTTGAGAGCCAAGTATTTCTTCACGAAATCGGGAAGATGTTTCTTGGTGTCGGCCACGCTCCACGGTGAGTTGTAAAGGAAAGTACCGTTTTTCTTCAGACCGCGCAGACAGTCATATTTCTTCAGGTAAGAAGGAACATGAACGGCCACGAAGTCGGGAGTACCTACCAAGTAAGGAGCCAGGATGGGCTGGTCACCGAAACGAAGGTGTGAGCAGGTATAACCGCCTGACTTCTTGGAGTCATAGTCGAAATAAGCCTGGCTGTATTTATTGGTGTTGTCACCGATAATCTTGATACTGTTCTTGTTAGCACCTACAGTACCGTCAGCGCCGAGGCCATAGAATTTGGCTTCGAAAGTGCCCTTCGGCAGGATAGAGATTTCCTTGCCAACCTTGAGAGAACGGTGGGTAACATCGTCGTTGATACCCACGGTGAACTGGTTCATCGGTTTGGGAGCGGCGAGGTTCTTGTAAACTGCCAGAATCTGAGCAGGAGTGGTGTCTTTTGAGGAGAGACCAAAGCGACCACCGATAATCAAAGGTTTGTTGGCAGCTGGGATGTCCTTGCAGTTGGCGAAGGCTTCGACAACATCCAGATACAGCGGGTCGCCATTGGCGCCGGGCTCCTTTGTACGGTCGAGGACGCAGATGCGCTTGACGGTCTCAGGCAGCACTTGGCCGAGGTACTTCACGCTGAACGGACGATAGAGGTGCACGCTGACGAGACCGAGTTTCTTGCCTGCTTTGTTCTCCTTGTCGATGACGGTTTTGATGACGTCGGTGATGGAGCCCATAGCGATGATGATGTCGGTAGCGTCTTCTGCGCCGTAGAAGGTGAAGGGAGCATATTCACGACCGGTGATCTTGCTCAGTTTCTTCATGTATTTGGCAACGATGTCGGGAAGAGCGTCGTAGTACTTGTTCTGCAACTCTCTGGTCTGGAAATAGATATCGGGGTTCTGGGCGGTACCGCGGGTCACGGGGTGTTCCGGATTCAGGGCGCGCTCACGATACTCCTTGAGGGCTTTCCAGTTGACCAATTTTTCGATTTTGCTTTGATCAGCGGCTTCTACTTTCTGGATTTCGTGAGAGGTACGGAAACCGTCGAAGAAGTGCAGGAAAGGAACGCGGCCTTCGATAGCTGCCAGGTGGGCAACAGGAGCCAGGTCCATGATTTCCTGTACGGAACCGGTAGCCAGCATGGCGAAACCAGTTTGACGGGCGCTCATCACGTCGGCGTGGTCACCGAAGATAGACAGTGCCTGAGCAGCCAATGCACGTGCTGACACGTGGAATACGCCGGGCAGCAATTCGCCGGCAATCTTGTACATGTTGGGGATCATCAGCAACAGACCCTGTGAAGCGGTGTAGGTGGTGGTCAGGGCACCAGCCTGCAGTGAACCGTGAACGGCACCGGCAGCACCGGCTTCTGATTGCATTTCGACCACTTTCACGGTCTCACCGAAAATGTTCTTTCTGCCGCCAGCACTCCACTCGTCGATGTACTCTGCCATCGGTGATGAGGGGGTGATAGGATAGATAGCGGCGACTTCGCTAAACATGTAGGCTACGTGCGCTGCAGCGCAGTTACCGTCGCATGTCATAAATTTTTTTTCTGCCATAGTTTTTGGATGTTAAATATTTATGGATTAGTATTTTGGTTGATTATTGATGAATTCGATTTTGTTATATATTTCTTGAAAAACAGTCATCACTCCAGTCTCCCCAATAAGCGTGCAAAAGTACAAAAATTTCTTTTATATATTACACTGAATAAAATAGTACTTCACACTTATTCCCTGTGATGGATAAGGAGCGGAAAAAAGGGCGAGGTAGTGGCATAAATCTCACGGCGGTGCCGTACCTCATGGAATCATGTTCGCACAGCCTCCAACGGGGTAATATTATTCCTTATACTTCAGTGCACCTAAAAGCCAACAAGGCGAGGTTGAGGACAAGGTATATGCTGATTATGAGGAGGATGGTGGGCATTGTCATATGCTATAAATTGCTAATTTCCCAATGACCTTCCTTGCGGCCACCAATTCGAACAAGAATGCCCAAGGATTGCAAATGCTCAATATCTCGTATAATGGTTCTAGGTGCAACCCCTGTCTTTTGTGACATTTCTGATATTGTCGCCATAGCATTTTCTGCTATCAATTCTAATATAAGCACCTGTCTTTCAGATAGTTCTTTTGTGACATCTTTTGTGACATCTTTTGTGACATCTTTTGCCTCAATTGTCAGAATGAGTTTTACCTGCATTAGCTCTGGCTGTTCAATTAACTCCGGTTTTAGCCAGTGTTTCTCATTCCAGGCACTCAATATTAAGGGAAAACCAGATCCCAAGTTTTCCCCGAATCCTATCATGCGGAACATGGTTTGCATGTGCTGGTTTCTTGCTCTCGATTCGTCGCCTGCATAGATTTGTTCTACGGGGAGCTTCAGTAATCCGGGGTTTGTGAGTACAAGTTTATCGTCATATTTCTCCACTTTCAGAACCCCGTTTATCATCAGGTCTGCGTGGATAATGGCATTTGTCAGAGCTTCACGAACAGCCTTGTGTTGAGGAGTGTCGTCTTCACGCACTATACCATCCATCTTGAATGGTCTCGGTAAATCTCTCAGCAACTTGGGCAATACCATTGTAACAAAATTGAAGAGATTGTTTTCCCATGTGCCGTCGTAGGTTAGGCGGTCGCTGTATCGCTGATCACCAATCAACCCAGATTTGTCAATATAATCTAATCGCAGGTTCTCAAAGCGTTCACGAATGGGATGGCCTTTGCCGAACATCAATAAACCAGCCATGGTTAAACATTCGCTTTGGTCTTTTCTGTCAACATGATAGCCGCCCAGTTCTTTTAGAAATGACTTATGTTCAAGACTGTTAAACACATGATCAGGGTGTCTGCTGCTGAAATGGTTTCTGTAGCGCTCCAGAGTTGGAATATCAATATCATCCATCGTGTAATATTCCAGTAACATGCCATCGTTACCAGCCTCGTTGGCATCGCGCATCATCATCCTTACTTCGTGTTCAGCACAGTGATAGTCGCCCTCGTGGTTACGCTTGAAAGTTCCCCGAAGAGGATTGTTATTGATATATACAGGGCGTACCGTGTAGTCAGCCCTTGGCACATTAATAGCTACTACGGTTTTACCATCCATGTCAATCGTTTCAACATCCTCGTCCTTAAGTAGATTGATGTTCACTTTCTCTGCATTATTGACAATATTCCAGAAGTCTTTGCGTATTTTCTCGGCATCATCAACGCCAGTGATGGTGAAACGCTTGTTAATGTCTTTCTCCTTTAGATTTTCAATAACACCAAGCAAAATCAATCCGCCGTGTGTATTGGCGAATGCCGAATAGGTCTCCCAAACCGATCTGGGTAAATCATTCTCGGCCCGTTTTGCTTCCAGTGTGATATGCTCACCCTTGAGCAATGATTCTATGATTGTTGTTTTGTTCATATCGTTTGCAAAGTTACGCACAAATTTTTAAATACACTAACTATTTGAGGAATGGTCATACTTCGAACATGTCAAAGGTCGGTTTTTCTATATATTTTAGCTTGTATATGTGGTTGGTATTTTGTTTGATTAGCATGGTTGTCTTCTCTTTCGATATTATTTTAATCTATTTCCTCATATTGACAACTATCAGTTGCCGAGATTTACGCTTAAATTAAGGAAGCAAAAATTTGCTATTACTTTTCTGCTAATTAATTCATGCATAATAATAGTGTGCGTTAATTTCATACGGGATTATTATGCTAAAGTTACAATCCCAATGAATTTTTCATTGCATTAAACCAACATTCTCTAATTGAAATCTCATGATCTTTTTGCTCTCGTGTCAAATTTGGATTGCTTTCAATATCCCGTTTCATTTTTGCAATGCAAAAATCAATTGTTTCTTTTGCTTGTTGTTTGGCAACAAAGCCCCCGCCAAACAAATTGTATAGAAATTGCATCGTTCCTTGCGAATGTGCAATCATCTCAAAGTGATGCATTAATGCTTTTTCGTTATCGTTCATCTTGTTGTGTTTTTATTATTTGCATGGTTTCAATGTTCTCTCATATAAATTCTACATTGTTGATTATCGCTTCCCGCATAATTTCAATGCTTTTTCTAATCAAATCACTATTGTTGAATTGACTGTTATTCACATAAGCATTATGTTTTCTTGAATCGCAGGCATCATCAACCAATGGATGGTCAATATTATTACGAACACAATAAGGTAAAGTTTTTTTGTCTTCTGTTTTTTCTAAATTTCTCGTATCATACCAGTCATATAGGTTATCACCATTGATGATTCCGCACCCTTTTAGCCAATCGTCTAATTCCCGAACAGTTTTGTCCAACTTGTTTTGCATATAACCATACAATTCAATGTGATACTCTATCGACGGCTCTTCAAAAGCTATATAATTGATTTCGTTCATTGAAATGTATGGCAAAACACGTTCGTCAAGTTTGCTTATTTTTGATTCTTGGGCTGCTTCTTGTTTTACTACAATAGGCACTATGTCGTTTTGAGCTAATTTTTAACAATATAAGGGGAATGTGTTGTAATAATCACCTGATAATTAATATTTTCTGATAGTGCCTTTAGTGTTTGATACATTTCAATTTGAGCAGACGGATGCAAATGTGTTTCGGGTTCTTCAAAAGCAAAAATGATATTGATTTGGTTTCTTGTCCGAGTTTCTGTAAGCAACCTAAATACAGCATTTTTTATCTTTAGCTGAAAACCCTCCCCTCTGTTTTTGAGAGGAATGTTCAATGGCAAGTCATTATGTTTGAATATCAAACTGTCTTTTGTAAACAAGTCTATTTTTTCATTTTCTTTAATATGTATATTTTCATTCAGGCCATTTAAATTTAGGAATTCAGAAAGCTTTTCTGTTGTGTGTACTTTGGCTTTTTCAATAGACTTGTATAATCCGATGGCATTATATGGTGTAAATAACTTGTTCAGATAATCGTTTGTTGGCGTTTTTGATGTATATAATATAAATTGAGGTAAATCAAAACCGAAATGAAATTCAATGCTATCTATATTATCAAAAGGCATCCATTTTTCACAAGTCTTTTCACCTTTGTTACTGTAGTGATTATATAATTCAGAACATATAAGTCTTTTTATTCTTAATACTTCATCTCGTATTTCGGTATTAATAGCCAATGTCCCTACACCTCTATTTTTTTTATTTTGACGTTCTTCCTCTAAATGATATAATTTTTTGCATAAATCATCAGCGTTGTTCCTAATCTCATTATATACTGTTTTCAATTCTTCAATAGTACAATCGGAAAATGGTTTTTGCATTTTTTCAAAAAAACAATTTTTCATGCGATATCCCATCTGTTTTCCAATAGAAGGATGATTTATATCTTTATACGGGTGATACATGTATTTACTTATACAGATATTACCATCTTTTAACACAAAGTCATGGTTGAAGATGAAATCAGATTCTTCTGTCCTATTTGGAAGGTTTGCGTCACTGAAATACACATCAACTGATATGCAAAAACCATCATAAATAAACTCTTTAACAGTCTCTCCTTGAAATGTTTCACCTGCTATTTCATCATGAAATGCAGGATGTTCGCACTCACTCCAATCAAAACTAGCTGCTGCAAAATCGTTTTCGTCTAATTCCTTGTTAGAATTAAAAAACCATTCTAATGCTGCCAAGATTGTTGATTTGCCCGTGTCGTTTTTGCCAATAATACAACTAAAATCATCAAAATCTATTTCTGCATGCTTAAATGCTCGAAAGTTGTTGATTATTAACTTTTTTATTTTCATGTTTTATGTGTTCTGATTATCATAAAAATATTAAAAAATCTATTTGCACTATTCCTCTATTAGTTTATCCCACAATTCTTTATCAAGCATTTCCCTAAATTTCTCCGTACTTCCTTTGGGAATGATAATCTGTCGTAAAGACATACAATTATTAAAAACATTTTCATAATAAATCTCGTCACCAATCTCAGTTGCCGAATCAGAAATAATGATTTGTTGTAAGTTTACACACTCGGAAAATGCTCCGGCATATATGTGCTTAACTGAGTCAGGGCAAGCAATTGTTTTCAAAGATTGGCATTTTTCAAAAGCGAAAGGTCCAATGTTATGTAATGAATTGGAAAGAGTAATGTGCTCTAGAGATGTGCAGTTTGAAAAAGCACCCATCCCTATATATGTTACCAAGTTGGGAATTATTATTTGTTTCAAGGATTTGCAATTTGAAAATACATGATCACCTAAAATTGTGGTTGAATTTGGTATGAGGACTTGATTTAAAGAAGTGCATTCACAAAAAGTCATGTAGTCTATACATGTTAACGAATTGGAAATTTTGACTTGTTGTAAAGAGATGCATCGATGAAAAGTTGATGGTCCCAAAAAAGAAACCGAATCCGGAATGTTGATTCGTTGCAAGGATTCACATAAACCAAATGCATTATAATCGATACTTGTAACAGAGTTGGGTATGGTGATTGTTTGCAAAAATTCACATGCCAAAAAAGCTTGCCATTCAATTTTTACGACTGAATCGGGTATGATTATTTGACTGAACAAACAACCTTCAAAAGCATTCTTACATATCACCTTTGTGCCTTTTTTTATTGTATATGTACCCATATGTGAGTCTGTACACTTTAGCAATTTTTGACCATCTTTGCTATATACACCACATTTATCTTCTATGTCATTTTCAATCTCCTCGTTTGTTACTGTAATAGGAACTTTAGTTTTGGCTATTTCTCCAACTGAGAAAATGAGTATTTGTGCTGTCCATGCTTTTTCTGGGGTTAATTCGAATTTGTCTAGAATCTTGTTGAAATATTCATCTTCGTTTCTAAGTGATCGAAATACAACCATTCGATCATCTTTTTGGGAATCATTAAAAAAAGGCCCTACACATACAAATTGGTTAAATCCGTTCAAACTGCTTTTTACCAATTTTGAAAACTTATTAATATCGAAATCCAAAATATCTAAAACATTGGAAAGAATATGCAGCGTAGGAATGTCTTCTTCATAATAGATGTCATCTTTGTTTAACTCATCAAAAGTTTTGTTCACGGTCTTAATTTCTGCATTAGGGAAGAATGCTGAAATGTGAAGTGCAGCCCGTTTCAGGCTTATTTCAGAAGGTTCAATTAATGTAATGGTCTTAATCTGTTGCGTATATCCGTTATTACGAAGAAAATCCGCATAGCACATCGTGCCGATGGCCTGCCCGCAGCCATAGTCAATGATGTTTATTTCATCTTGCAAAAGAAAACCTTCTGTCAGATTGTCAAAAGCATATTCCAATTTGGCCTTATGCATCTTTCCGTATGAGAACATGTAAGTCGTCAGCTGTGGTTCGCTATCTAAGATATCAACGCCACGGTTTAAGGTCTCAAACAATTCGTCCTGTAACTCCTGAGGCAAACTGCGATAGAATTCAATGGACAAGTCCCTTACGGCCTCAAAAGTCGGGCGGTCTATATGCTTTAGTTTGTAAGCGTAGTTGGTGTTTTGTTCGATAACCATATCATTTCCCAGTTATAGTTTCCCCCAATGGGTTCATTTCATGTTGTTTATAATTCTTTGTCGCATTTTCTTTGCTCACATTGGCATAGCAATACTCGCACAGGTGCGGACAGGTGTTGTACTCACCGATGTCCTTGCTCACCATACAGTCACAAAACTGTCGCTGGCCTTTGTCCTGATTGTTTTTTTTCTTGATAGCGAATTGAGTATCATTAAGCATGATGGCATTGGCGGGAATCGGTTCTGCCCCAAACAATGAGTTTTCAACTGTTTTTATCTCTACTCCGAGGAAATCCATCAAAGCCTTGTCTTTATAGGCCAATCGTATCATTAAATCATCGTCCACACAGCGATTGTGATGAATTCCATATCGCTCTATGTCAATCTTCTCGCCACAGGTTGCCAGCTGATAGTTCCATTTTTGGTTGAGTTTCGATAGTTCTTTAGCAAATTCCTCCATCTGGTTAGTAGTCCATTCCGTATAGCTTACATGGTTTTTATCAAGATTAGATTTCACCTTCCGATAGGCGGCTATATCGGCATAACTGAATACAAGTTTCTCGGTGTAACCCTGGAGTTGATCACCGATGTTTTCTACCTTATGCAACAAATCATCCAAACTAATCTTGTCTGTCAGAATCAGAGGGTCGAAACGCCATATAACACGACCTTTGCCAAATTTGTCCACAAGTTGCTTGAAAGTGTCGATACGCTTTTCTAAAGCTGGAACATTTTTCTCCAAACCTTCAGAGACATAATCATTCAGAGTATATTGGATATAGCAGCCGATACCTTGTTCATTCAGCTCGTCAAGATGCAACAGTAACGGTTCGGGATTCTTCGACCAAAACACGATAAATCGGCATTTCTCGTACGAAACGAAACTCTTCACTCCGTTGAAAGGGTTGGTCCACGCTGAATAACCCACCTTCAAACGATGGAAGAACCAGTCGGCATAGAACGCAGGAATGTCTGTGCTACGACTTGCCGATACGATTACTGGCGCTTGCGCTTCAGCAAGCTCACCATTCTCGCGTTGTATCTTTATTTTCTGCCAGGTTGCCATGAGGAAAATATTTCGTTGACTATGCAAAAGTAGGAATATTAAATTTGCGGATCTGTTTTTGTTTTATTTACGACATGCAAAGATACAAAAAAGAGTATTTGTTCTGTTCGTTTTTATATTATACGAAAGGGAAAATATATACAAATCATTTAGTATACAAATAAGAAAATGAATGATTTGAAAAAATCGTTTATCTGCCACAAAGATACAGCAAAGAATATTGTGTTTCAGATTTTTGCAAGGCTTGCAAAAGGGGAAAGTACAATCTGCTCGAATGGTATACTTTTGCATTATTACAGTGGTATACTTTTCGATTATTATTTACATGTGTCGGAAGCACCCTTTAGCCTACCCTCTTCATACCTTCTTCTTACCCTGTACATATCCAGCACGTTCCAATCAGGCTGTTTGGGCTCGTGCCTTTCGCGGCAGGTAGGTGTCATCATCAGGGCAGAAATATTGCAAAAAAGTGGAATTATTCTGAATTTTTCCGAAAAAACCATGAACATAAGCTGTTTTTGTGAAATGTTTTGACTAATCAGAAAATAATCAGATTAATATAAATAGCTAAAAATAAGAATGTTATAAAATTTAGAAGAAAAAATTACATCATAATGTTTTTGCATTAAAAAAAGTTGTATCTTTGCATCCTCAAAACAAACGAAGGTTCGGTAGTTCAGTTTGGTTAGAATGCCTGCCTGTCACGCAGGAGGTCGCGAGTTCGAGTCTCGTCCGGACCGCAAAACAAAGGCTGTCAGAGATGACAGCCTATTTTGTTATAACTGCTCCCTCTCTATGACTGCTTTCTCTCTATGACAGCTTACTCTCATGGAAATCTCACAGAAAATGGAACCAACTGTCTATAATCATTCAATATAATATTGGTTTTCAGTATGATTACCCATCCCAATTTCAAAATCAATCTCGGCCTCTATATCGTCTCCAAACGGAGCGACGGCTTTCATGAGCTGCAAACGGTGTTTTATCCGGTTCATACTTTATGCGATGAGCTGGAAATCAATAGGATAGAGAAAGGAGTGAAGCTTTCGGTGCAGAATGTGGAAAATCTTTGCGCCGACGAGGACAATCTCTGTGTCAAAGCTTTCCGTCTGTTGCAGAGGCAGTTCGATATTGATGGGGTGGATATCAAATTGACCAAAAATATTCCTTTCGGAGCTGGTTTGGGTGGCGGTTCTGCCGATGCGGCTTTCGCTCTGAAAATGTACAACGAGCTGTTTCAATTGCAACTCTCTTCCACGGAATTGCGGGATTTGGCCGCCCAATTAGGTAGCGACACAGCATTTTTCATTGAAAACCGTCCCGTATATGCCACAGGCCGTGGCGAGATCATGACGCCACTGGAATTGGACTTGTCCGCTTACAGAATAGAGATGATCAAACCCGATTTTTCCATTTCCACCAAAGAGGCTTATGCCGGTGTGCATCCCCAGCAGCCCGCAATCAGTCTAAATGAACTGATAAAACGTCCCATAACGGAATGGAAACATTGCATCCATAATGAGTTTGAGGATTCCTTGTTCCCCAAATACCCTGTGTTGCAAGAAATCAAAGATGACTTTTATTCCCGTGGTGCGGTTTATGCCTCTATGTCCGGCAGCGGCTCCGCAGTTTACGGGATCTTTTCTATCCGGTGATAAGCTGATGGGTACACTAATTACTACCCCGCCCTTCGGGCACCCCTTCTAAAAGAAGGGGAATTTAAATTCCATTTGCACATTTGCTAATTAACTAATTTGCTAATTTCATTGGCACATTAGCACATTGATAATTAGCACATTAACTCCTTTTCTCCCACAGGCAAATCACCTTATACACCAGCACTGCGGCGAGCACATCCGATGACTTGTCATGCGGCTGGGGGCAGAGTTCTACCACGTCGAAACCGATTATTTTCTTCGAGGCAAAGAGTTTTTCCAGGAAGGAAATCAGGGTGTACCATGACAGGCCGCCAGGCAGCGGGGTGCCCGTGGAGGGTAGTACCGACGGGTCTAAACCGTCCAGGTCAATGGTAAGATACACATGGTCGGTGAGGCGGTCAATGGCCTGCTGCATCCAGTCGCTGTTGTCATACATCTTATGGGCATAGAAGATATTCTCTTTCACGATGTTATGCATTTCTTCCGTGCACACATTGCGGATACCCACCTGCACCACACGGGCATAATCCTGGGCTCTGCGCATCACACAGGCATGGTTGTATATCGAGCCGTGATACTCGTCACGCAGGTCAGCGTGCGCATCTACCTGCAAAACCGACAAATCCGGATATTTTTCGCTGAACGCCTTGATAGAACCGACTGATACAGAGTGCTCTCCACCCAATAGGCCGATGCGTTTATGCTTGTCCATAAAGTGCTTTACCCTCAAATATACCGATTCCACCATTTTGTCCGGTGTGCTGAAGTCATAGCCGTGGCGGTCGGTATAGATGCCGGCGGTATAAGGTTCCATCTCGAACTGCACGTCGTACAGCTCAATGCTGTCGGAGGCGTCGATAATGGCTTGCGGTCCTTTGTCAGCGCCTTTCACGAAAGTGCTGGTGCCGTCGTAGGCAACGGGCAAGAGGGCGTATTTTGCGTTTTCCAAGCGAGCGTATTGCTCGTCCATGTCCAAGAAGTATTCCATTTTTTTCAGATTAGTATTGTCGTGATAAATGTCTTTTCCGTATCAATTTGCACAAACGAAGATTACGGCTTTGAAGAGGTCGAATCTCAGTAACCCCGCATGGGCTTACTGAATCGTAACTTGAATACCTTCGCTGTGCGAGGTGAATTCGGGTGCGTACATGCACTGGATGGTGGTGATGCCGTTGCTGTAAGTTCCTGCCATCGTGGCAATCAGAGTGTATTCGAACACGTAAGTGCCCTTGGGCAGATAGTCGATGAAGAAGTTGGTGGCGGCATCGCCGGTGGCCTCGTAATACCACAGGCCATCCTGGTGTTTGTACTGTGAAAGCACATTCACGGGCTCGAAAGCGGAGGCACGCATGTCTTTCAGGTGGACATATTCCATGTCGCGGTCACAGCGGATTTCGGTGCGCACCCGCACTTTGTCACCGACTTTCAGAGGAGCATTTTCCGTAATCGGCACCAGCACTTCGCCACGGTTTCCGATTTCCACCTTGTAGAGTTTCTTTTGAATGCTGAAGTTCTGGTCATCGCTGTGGGAAACTTTGTCCAGATTTTCCAGATACTGCCAGTACAAACCTCCCCATGCGGGACCGTTGCTGCTTTTGTCAATTTTTATGGTGGCCATGTCTTCCGTCACTTCGCTGCCTTTCCATGCTTTTTTGATATAGCCGGTGCCGGCCTCGGCCTGCATGCTCTTGTCGCCCTCGGTGTAGCTCCAGTCACCCATGGTCAGTTTCACCCCGTTGGTGTTCTCCAGTTGTGTGTTGTTGAGCAACAGGGCGTATACAGCTTCCGTGGTGGACTTGGTGGTGGGCCAGTTTTGCGTCTGTTTTTGTTTGAGCAGCCACAGTTGCATCTGTTCCACAGATTTCTGGTCCTTGGTGATGGTGTTGAATGCCTCAATCAGCAGGGCTTGCCGCTCAATGGGGGCTTCGTACCAGAAGTAGCCGTAGCCTTCTTTCTTCCAGAACATGCCCATTTCTTCTGAATATTGTGCTCTCGATTTGATGTTCGCCACAATTTCCTGGGCCAGCTGGGTATCGCCATTGCGATAACAGATCAAAGCCGTCATGGCCTGGGTGTAAATGGATTGTTTTTTCCAGTTCTTTTTCAGATTGGCATAATAATAATTGTAGGCTTCGCTGTTGGTGGTGCTGACTTTCTGTTTCAGGAAGAAACTGCGGGCGTACAAGTAGTGGATGTCTGTCATATCATAGTCTGCTTTTTTGCCTCTGTACCACTTGTCGTAGATTTCACGGGCTTTGTTGTCGATGAAGTTAACCGCTTTCCTGATGACTTGGTCGCTCATAGGATTCTGAACGCCAAGCACTTGCAAATGACCGCAGCCGGCTACAATATGTTGCGTGATGTAACGACTGCTCTCATGGCTGCCGAACCACGACCAGCCTCCGTCATTGTTCTGGGCTTTCTCCAATTTGGTCACGGCGGCCTTGTTCTCTTTGGCCATGCGGTGCAGGTCGAACAGCAGGGCGATGTTCTGTTTCCGCATCGACTCGTTCTGGGCATCCAACACCCAGGGGGTTTCCTCCAAAATGACGGATTTCAGCTCCTGATTCTTTTCCAACTGCGAGCAGAAAGCGTTGGGTGATTCATTCAGCCAGCTGTCGAAAACAGTCTTGATGCGTGGATGCGAATTGACGAGGTGAGCCGCCAAAGTGTTGGCATACAAACGGCTGAAAACCTGCTCGTTGCATTCGTGAGGATATTCCATCAGATAGGGCAGTGCCTGAATGGCATACCAGATGGGATTGGGAGTGAATTCCAGGGTATAGGATTGGGTGCTCAATGTGGAGTTGGCGATGCTGAAACTGTTTTTCAATTTGTTGAAAGTAAATGTTTTGCTTCCTTTTCCTGAAATATGAAGTGGCAGGCTCTCGGTCACCAGAATGCGGTTGGTGAGAATGGGCAGGGTGGCTTCCTCCCCGTCGGCATACGCGGGACTCTGGTCATTTTGCGCTTCTATGCGGTAAGTCACCGCACCCAAGTCTTTGGGAACCGTCAGGGTGAAGTGCACTTCCTTGCTTTGTCCTGCCTCAACGGTGAAACTCTGGGCAGAGATGCCGTTGGTCAAGTCTAATTTTTCCCCGTTGAAAGGATTGGTCAAAGTCAGTTTTACCTGTCCGCTTTGTTGTTCCTCGCCCATGTTGACCACTTTGGCGGACAAAACTACCAGGTCGCCTTCTCTCAGGAATCTCGGCATATTGGGCACCACCATCAGCGGTTTTTGGGTCTGTACAAATTTTTCGAAATAGCCGCTCATCAGCTCGTTGTTATGGGCAAAACCTTGCAGTTTCCAGCGGGTGAGTGATTCGGGTATGGTGAAGGATACCAGCACATTGCCCTCTTTGTCCGTTTGCAGATGCGGGAAGAAGAAAGCGGTTTCGTTGAAATTGGTGCGGATTTGATTGTCTGTAGATTCTGTTCCTTTTTCCAGATTTTCATCAAGATTTAAATCAGTGTTGACCTTGATATTGTCAGCTACAGTATTTAACACAACTTCTTCTGCTTCATCAAAGTCAGCAGCCAAATCCATTTCCATGCTTACCTCCACACCATTGGTGGTATAGGCGCCAGCGGCTTTACTCATCATCAGGCGGTTTCTACGCCAGCTATTTATTTCCCATAACAGCTGCGGATAGTTCCGGCTGATAAAATCATAGGAGGTTTTCTGAAAATTCCGGTAATAGCTGTTTCCATTGTTTGAAGTGAGCCGGAAAGAATAGTTGTAAGAAGGTTTGCTGCTATTGAAAATACTTGAAATCCAAGAGTTTGGAGAAGCTAATGCGTCTAAGGAAGCGTCATACATGGAGCAAAGCAATTCCGCCGCCACCTTGTCACCATTTTTATCTTTCAGTCTTATCTGATATTGTTCCAGACTGCCCGGCAGAGTCTTGTCACGGAAAGTCAGAAAATCAAAGTCGATTTTTTTGTGACTAAAGGGAATATTGAAATTTAAGTTTTTTTCATATTGTTTATTGTTTTGCGTGACGAAGGCATGGACAACCACTTTGCCAAGGTCTTTTTCGGTCACAGTATAACTGAAATCGGCTTTGCCTTGATTGAGTTTCACCCATTTTGACTCCACTAATTCATCATTAGAGACGATTTCGCATAGTACCATGGCGTTTTTTAGGTAGCTTCCCAAGGTGAAATGAATGGTTTCTCCAACTTCTATGGTGTTTTTGTCAGATGTTGTCAGCCAAATAGCTTCGTAATTCGCGCATTTTTTACTTTTTTCGTCATAAATCAATACATAATACTCTTCTTGGATCTGATTATTGTCTTTATCGTAGGTGCTTAAACTGATTTTGTAATAAGCTTCCTGAAGATTTTTCATATCCTGAATGATGAAAGGATTTTGGCCATCGGTCACAAAATCGCCATGTTTAACAGTTTTTAGGACTTTCCAATTGCTCTTCTGAGTCTCGTTTTGGAAGTCCAGATAATGCAGTTTTTGAATCATCTGGATAGAATCAGACAGATAATAATTGGCTTCCGAGCAACTGTATTTGTAATTTTCAGGAGTTTGCAAGGCTTCGATGCGGTAATGTATTGTGCCTTTTTGGGTCTCACCAGCCAAGTTGGTGATTTTTACGGGGAACTGGTTTTTCCCGTTCAGGGCAATGCTTTCGGGGAATTCCGCATTGATCAGCAGTCCGATTTTGCTCACCAAGACTCGGGTGGAGCCGCTGTGGGTTTCGCCTGTGATGTCGGTCACATCCACACTGATTTCGTAGGTGTAGAGCGGGTTGTAGCGTTGTGACTCCAAGTCGGGCTGGGCAATGAAATCGATGTGGAAATTGCCCTCATTGTCGCTGGTTGTCTCGCCATGGGCTATTTCCTGGGATTTTCCCGTGGGTTGCCACCACCACCAGCGCCACCAGGGGAAGGAGGCCTTGCGTACCACATGATATTTTACGTTTGCCCCGCCGATACCATAGCCAGCGTAAGCTTTCACATGACCGTCCACGCTTACATTTTGCCCGATTTTGAACTCTTCGGTAGGTTGGTCCAAGGTGATTTCGAAGGTGGGGCGCTTGTATTCTTCTACCGAGAAATAATGGTTGTCTAAATATTTTGATTCCAATTTAATCTGAAGATGAAAGCTCCCTGTCAATCCTTGGTTAGGCAAAACAAAACTTCCTGATGCCGAACCATATTCATTTGAAGTAAGTTGTTGTTCAGCAACTTTTTGATGGTTGGCATCATATAATTCAACGGTAAAATTTTGGCCATTGTCTGTTTTTTGCTGAAGAATAAAGTTCTCTACGCTTGTTGTTTCTACCAAAATCGTCTTGAAATAGACCGTTTGTCCGGGTCTGTATATGCTTCGGTCAGTGAATGTATAGGCTTTTTCAGAAATATTGACCTTTGGGTCATCATGATATCTGCCCCAATACTGGTGTTCGATAATCTGGTATTTATCCTGTTGCCAAGAGGCTGAGGCCCTTAGTGTATAAGCATTATCTGTAATTTCACAGGAACATTTTCCATCGGCATCGCAGTTGAGTAGAATGCTTTTGGAAGCTTTGCTGGCATTGTAATTTGGATAAAGGGAAACTTTAACTTCCGCTCCTTTGAGGGGCTGTCCTGTGGTGCGGTCGAACACGAAAAACTCCAGTTTTTTGCCGTTTTGACGATATTGTGCGTCAATATTAGTCACTTGCAAGGCGGAAAAGGAGTAACCTTTGTTATTCTCATTGGTGAAGGCGGCATCGGAAGCTAATAGTACATAAAAGCCTGCATCTAATGAGGGTAGCAGAAAATGTCCACTCACGCCGCGATAGTCTTTTTCGTTGGGAGCGTTGAGTTCGGTGTCATAGATTTCTTTCTGTTGTATCAGCCAGGCATAAAATTTTTTGTTATCCGAAATTCTTTTCAGTTCAAAGTCTTCTTTTGTGCAAGAAACAACACGGAAATACAGGTTTTCACAATTTTTATAGGAGAAAGTGATGAGGTTGGCTTGGTTGGCGGGAATGATTTTGTTGCTGCTGAATTTCACTTCAGAGCTTTTGATTTCTTTGATGTCATTTTTGGCATTACGGGCTTCTATGGATTTCGGTGCTGCCGCAATGGTTTTGTTGAACCAGTCAATAGCGATTATATAGTCGTTTTTGTACTCTGGATGGGTGTTTTTATCGTATTGACTGCCTCTTTTCTGATAGAAATTACCCAAAGCGTTAGTGACCATTTCATATCCTTCTTTGCCTTGATATTGTTTTTCCATGCTGGTGAGTGCCGCCAATTGCAAATCCGAGGCATTGTCCAAGGTGCTGTGTGAGCCCAAATACTCGAAACGACGCAAGGTGGCGTCTAACAATGCTCTGCAGTCAGGTTCGTTCAAGTGCAAAAGGGTCAACTCTTGCAGGGTGTAAAGAGTGAGATAGGAAAAAGACAATTCGTCCGTAGCGGGAATGTCAATGTTGGCAAATTGTTGAGGTTCAGCCCAGTATCGCTCATCATTTACATCAAAAGGAACTTCGGGTATCGGCAGTTCATAGATTTCATCTTTCAGAAAATCCAAAAAACGGAAGGCTAAAAAGTCGTACAGAGTGGGGCGATAGGTTTCCGAAGTCACCGAATCCAGCAAAACAGCGTACTCTCGGATGGGAATTTTGCTGAGTGCTTCTTTGTTCTCGATAGAAAGCAGATAATGTTTGATGATTTCCTTTGCGAAGCGTTGCGCGTCCCAGGTGTTGAAATCAACGGCATTGGCCTCTTCGTCGGAGAGGGCGGTGCGATCCATAATTCGCCAGCGGTTCTGCTGATAGTAAGTCGACAGCAGCTGGGCCATACAGCTTTGCCAGATCGCCACGTTGCCGGGGTTGCTCTTCTGCTGTTCAATCTGCTGATTGATAGACAGGTAAATGGTATCAAAGGCGTTGTCATACTGCTGCATTTGTTTTTCATACAGTTTCAGCTGCCGTTGGATATCCTTGGGACTTTGTTGTGCAAAAGTTACCATATTGCATAGAAAAAAAAGTGAAACGATAAGCGTGATTCTTTTCATATCTTATAAATTTCTATATGAACGTGCAAAACTACAAAATAGTTTTGATAGTTGAGAAATTTGATAGTTTAAAATCAAAAAGTGCCGGAGGCACACCAACACATCCTTATGTGTCAGAAAATCAAGAAGAAAAAATAAATAGAAAAAAATGAGGGGAAAATAGATTTTGTTACAATATTTTTTGTATTTTTGCCGTTACAAATATAAGAATCAAAATTTAGAGTCATGATAGAGAAAAAGTCAGAAAAAGGCAATCTTGAGAAGAGGAAAAGATCCTTCCTCTTGATGGGCTTCGCCGTTGTTCTCGCACTCACATACGTGAGTTTCGAGCTGTTCGCTTCCCGCGACAAAGCACAGGTGTCGTCCATGGCCGATGACGAATTCATCGAAGTGATGGATGAAGACGTTATCGCAACCGACCAGACTCCTCCCCCGCCACCACCACCAGTGGCTCAGCAGCAGGAAGTGGTCTTGAATATTGTGGATGACAATATCAAGGTCAACACCGACTTTGACTTCAGCCAGGATTTCGACGAAAACCTGGAAATTGAAGAGTATGTTCCCATCGAAATCGTGGAAGAGGAAACTGAAGAAGCTCCTCCTGTGCGTTTCGCAGAGGAAATGCCTGAGTATATCGGTGGTATGGAAGCCATGTACTCCTTCCTCAGAAACGAGCTGCAATACCCCGAAGTTGCCCGTAACAACAATATCCAGGGTACCGTTCTGCTCGAGTTCGTGGTCGAGAGAGATGGTAGCGTTAGTAATGTGAAACCTTTGGTTTCTCTTTATCCCGAATGTGATGCCGAAGCTATCCGCGTGGTGAAGAAGATGCCGAAATGGAAACCCGGTAAGCAGATGGGTAAACCCGTCAGATGCTACTTCAACCTTCCTATCCGTTTCACCTTACAGTAGGAATATTCAGTCAATTACTATAAAAAGAGACTTCTTGCAGGTCTCTTTTTTTTTCAAAAAAAAATCATGAAAACTCTGAAATTCATTCTGGGGATTTTTGTTTTTCTGTTGGCTTTTCAAATGTCGGCTCAGAATCCCGCCACCTGTTTCCGCATTCAGCTGAAGGATAAAAACTGGAGCCCTTACTCGGTCAACCGACCAGAAGAGTTTTTGTCACCACGGGCTATTAACAATAAGGCCAGGCATAATATTCCTATCACTAGTGAGGATCTCCCTGTGAATCCACGGTACAAGCGGCAGATTTGTGCCATAGACGGTAGTATTAAAATTCTGGCTGAGTCGAAATGGCAGAACACAGTGGTGATTTATTGTCCCGATCCGTCCTTGTTGGAAGCTGTGAAGGCGCTGTCCTTTACTGATACCACTGTCATTCCGGTGGCATCGTATGACTTGGAAGAGCACCAGGATTATCGGGAGGTGGTTCCGGATAACAATAATTTATTGTTGCGGAATGAATTGTATTTTGATTCCTTGTATGATTATGGACCAGGATGGGCACAGCTTGCTTTTCACAACGGGCATCGCCTACATGAACTGGGCTTTTATGGTGATGGCATGTTGATTGCGGTGCTGGATGGCGGCTGGGAAGGCTTCGACACGCTTTCCATTTTCCGCTCTTTGTACGAGAATGGCCAGATTGTCGGGACCCGCGATTTGATACCCGGTCATGATAATGTACATGATGGTGGAACGCATGGCACCAATGTGACTTCTATTATGGCTACTGCGGCAAATGGTCAACTTATTGGTACCGCTCCCCATGCCAGTTATTTCTTTATTTTATCTGAAAACCCTTATACAGAAGAACTTATTGAAGAGGATTTCTGGGCACAGGGCGTGGAAATTGCAGACAGCCTGGGTGCTGATGTCATCAATTCTTCCTTGGGTTATTCCACTTTCGATGATTTTCACCAAGGGGATTTCACCTATGCCGATTGTGACGGAGTGACCAGTATCGCTTCGCGGAATGCGAGTCTCGCTTGCCGCAAAGGCATCGCGGTATGTATTTCCGCCGGAAACGAGGGCAATAAGCCTTGGCATTATATTTCCCATCCCGCTGATGCGGTGGATGTTATAAGTGTGGGTGCGGCGAGAGCGGCGGACAGCCTCATGGCTTCTTTTTCCTCGTATGGACCCAGCTCTGACGGCAGGGTAAAGCCCGATGTGGTGAGTGTGGGTTGGAATACTTATGTGGTGAATGCCAATGGCTACATCAATGCGGGTAACGGCACTAGTTTTGCCAGTCCTACTTTGGCAGGTTTGACAGCTTGTCTGCGCCAGGCTTTGCCTCAGAAAAATGCTCTGGAAATCACCGATATCATTCGTCAGCATGGTCATCAGTATGCTACCCCTGATTCCATTATGGGCTATGGCATTCCGGACATGTACCAAGCTTATCTTGACAACGCCCAGTCGTCGGTGTCAATCAGGGAAACTATGCCACAGCTTTCGGTTTATCCTAATCCATGTTCCGATAAGCTGATGCTGGTCAATTCCGATATGACCATTTCCCAGGTGGAAATTTTTGATGTAAGTGGCAAAATGCTATGCAGTTTCGACGATTGCCAACAACCATTGATTCAGCTGCCGGTTCAACAATTGCAGTCTGGTTTCTATATCATCCGTGCCAAAGGACAGAACATGGTTCGCACGGCGAAAATCATCAAGCGGTAAATCAAAAAAAATCCGTAACTTTGCACTCCAAAATTTTGATTATGCTGAAAATTGAAAATTTACATGTTTCCATCAAAGGAAAAGAGATATTAAAAGGGGTAAATCTGGAAATCAAACCTGGTGAAGTCCATGCCATTATGGGCCCGAACGGCACAGGCAAAAGCACCTTGGCTTCGGTGATTGCCGGCAAGGAGATTTTTGAGGTGACCCAAGGCAGTATCACGTACAACGGTAAAAATCTGCTGGCCATGCCGGTAGAGCAGCGCGCCCGCGAGGGTATCTTCATCGGTTTCCAATATCCGGTGGAAATCCCGGGGGTGAGCATCTCCAATTTCATGCGTACCGCGCTGAACGAAATCCGCCAATACCGCGGACAGGAACCTCTGTCGGGAGCCCAGTTCCTCAAGTTGATGGAGGAGAAGAAAAAGGTGGTGGAACTGACTGCCAAACTGAGCAACCGCTCGGTGAACGAGGGTTTTTCCGGTGGTGAGAAAAAGAAAAACGAGATTTTCCAGATGGCCATGCTCGAACCGCAATTGGCTATTCTGGACGAAACCGACTCAGGATTGGATATCGACGCCTTGCGTATCGTGGCCAATGGTGTTAACCAGCTGAAAACCAAGGATAACGCTACAGTGGTGATCACGCACTATCAACGTCTCTTGGATTATATTGTGCCGGATATTGTACATATTCTTTTCGATGGAAAAATTGTGAAATCCGGTCCCAAAGAATTGGCTAAAGAGTTGGAAGTCAAGGGTTACGAGTGGATCAAAGAAGAATATAACGCTGGCAAACTGAACTAAAATAATATGGAGAAGTTTATTCAATATTTGCAGCAGAAGTTTGCCGAGATCAACTCGAAGTTGCCGAATGACGGGGAGTCAAAATTGACTGCTTTGCGCGAACAGGCGTTAAAGGCTGTTTCCGCAAAAGGTTTGCCCACTTCAAAAGATGAGTTGTGGAGGCATTATCCCGTGGAGAAACAGCTGTTCTCCCAATATGACATTCAGGTAGAAGCAGACCCTTATCAGCCAGTGGACCAGTATTTTAAATGCAGCGTTCACGACATCAATACCGACATGTTCACCATGCTGAATGGCTGGTATGTGCATAAAAACGCACCCTTGACCGTATTCCCCAACGGAGTGATTGTGGGAAGCATTATGGCCGCTATCCAGCAGTATCCGGAGTTAGTACTGCCGCATCTCACGAAGTTTTATTCCGACAAGGCCGACAAGTTTGTTCGTCTGAACGAGCTGTTTTTCAACGATGGATTCTTTGTCTATGTGCCCGACCAGGTGTCGGTGGAGAAACCCATGCAGTTTGTGTCCATCGTGAACAGCCAGCGCAAGCTGATGATTAACAGTCACAGCCTGATTATTCTCGGCAAGCAGTCCACGCTGTCTTTGGTGCAGTGCGATGATTCGTTGCAAAGCGATCAGAGTTTTGCCAATAATGTGATGGAAATTGTGCTGGATGAGAGCTCGCGGCTTCATTATTATAAGATGGAGAACAAAGATGCACAGTCCATGGAATTGAACCATATTTTTGTGCATCAGAAAGCTTATTCCGTCTTTCGTTCCAACGCCATTACCTTCAATGCAGGCTTCCTGCGCAATATGATCCATGTGAATTTGTCGGAGCCTTTTGCGGATGCCAAGTTGTATGGGCTTTATTTGGTGGATAAAAAGCAGTTTGTTGATAATCAGGTATATGTGAATCATGCGGTGCCTGATTGCACAAGTTATCAGTTGTATAAGGGTATTGCGGATGATGAGTCAAGGGCCAATTTCAACGGGCACATCATTGTCCGTCCGCAGGCTCAGCGAACTTCCGCTTTCCAGACCAACCAGAATATTGCTTTGACAGATGAGGCGAGAATTACGACCAAGCCGTTTTTGGAGATTTATGCCGATGATGTGAAATGTAGTCATGGTGCTACAGTCGGCCAGTTGGACGAAGAGGCTTTGTTCTATCTCAAGTCCAGAGGTATTTGCGAGCGCAATGCCCGTGCCCTGCTGATGTATGCTTTCGCCAACGAAATAGTGAATTTTGTGGAGATAGATTCTCTGCGCGAGCGTTTGCTGGAGATGACCCAGAAGCGCCTCAGCGGAGAGTTGTCGGCATGCACCCATTGTGCTTTCCCCTGCGGTGAGGATAAGAACTTTTCGTTCAATATTGATTTAAGTAAAATATAATAATGTGCTAATTATCAATGTGCTAATGTGCCAATTAAATTAGTAAATTAGCAAATTGGTTAATTAGCAAATGATTTTAGGGAATAGGAATTAGTGGATAGGGGTTAGTTTTGAATTTTGGACTTTGAATTTTGAATTCTATTCAAGTTCAAGGCAGAGAAAAGTATGTATGAACATTGAGCTTTTGTGTATTGGCAAGGATAATGCGGATGCTTTTGAGGAGGCATTGGGTCAGTACATCAAAAAAATCAAGCTGTATAACAACTTCGAGTTGGTGGTTATTCCTTATCTGAAGAACACCAAATCCATGTCTTTTGAGGAGCAGAAGCGGAAAGAGGGCGAGTTGTTGCTCAAGAAAATCGCCCCTTCGGACTGTGTGGTGCTGTTGGATGAGCGGGGCAAGGAAATGACCTCGGTGGGGTTCTCGGAGTTTCTTCAGCAAAGGATGAACAGTGGGGTGAAAAAACTCGTCTTTGTCATAGGTGGTGCCTACGGCTTTTCGGAGGCGGTTTACCAGCGTCAGAATGCCAAAATTTCCTTTTCCAAACTGACTTTTCCTCACCTGATGATACGCTTAATTTTTGCCGAACAGCTATATAGGGCCTTTACAATTTTGCATCACGAGCCCTATCACCATGATTAAAAGATAGTTATTTTTTTTTGCAAACGTGCAAAGTGTATGATTTTTTTTGTATCTTTGCCATCTTAATGTAGAAATATAATGCAAATTAAAAACATAGCTATGAAAAAATCTATTCTTTTATTCGTTTTGGTAACTTTGTTTACTTGCTCATTTGCCATTAATCCTGTGGTTACAGTGAATGAAGCCAAGCAGACTGCTGCCAATTTCTTGAACGAACAGTGCTACATCAATGCAGAGAGCATTCATCTGACTTTGCAGGAAGTAAAGACAGACGTGGACGGTGAGCCGTTGTATTATCGTTTCCAGTTGAACAATCTGGGTTTTGTGATTGTTTCAGCTAACAAGAATTATTATCCTATCTTGGCTTTCTCTTACGAGTCAAATTTCGAAGAGAGCGAGGAAAGTTCCGCATTTTGCGATGGTTACAAAAATAGCATCAAAAAAATAAAAGATGCGAATGCTCCTATTAACGCCAATGTAGCCAAGGCTTGGAATCATTTCAATCGCGAGAATTTCACCAAGGCAAAAGAAGACGTTACTGTAAATGAATGCCAGCCTTTGTTGACTACCAGCTGGGCCCAGACCAAATATTACAATCAATATTGCCCCTTCGATGGTAATGCCAATGTCAATAGTAAAGATTACCATACCACAGTGGGTAGTGCAGGTTTGGCAATGGCTTCTATCATCAATTATTATCGCTATCCCACTCAGGGTTACGGTGGTGTCAGCTATATCTCCAGCAATGAATGGGGAGAAACATATCCCCGTATTTTCTTGAACCTTAATGAGGTTACTTACAATTATGATGCTATGACTTCTTCTCTTGACAAATATAACGGAGAAGTGGCCAAGTTGTTATTCCATACGGGTGCAACAGCACGTACTGCCTATAGTGCAGAGAGAACTAATGCTAACAAAACGAAAACAAATCCTGATAATGTCTTCGAAGCATTGAGACAATACTGGGGAGTAATTACTGATGCTCATAAATCATATAGGTCATATCCGTTCTATTATTATGACGATATTTCTGACTTGTCACCTGAACAAATAACGGAAAAAGAAAAACTGGATAGTATTTGGATTGCTGAAAATGTAGTTCCAGAACTTAATGAAAGACGCCCTGTTTTCTATTCTGCTTATAAAGATCCGTTAAACCCCTCCTATGTGTGTTTTGTGGTTGATGGTTATAAATATCTCAATGTTGGCGGATCACAAGGTAATACAGTATATCTTCATGTTAATTTGGCTCCTACAGTTACCTCTGGTGAAATGAGAAAGGCTTATTACATGTATAGCAGTAACAATTTTAGTTATAAACGTAAAGAAAGTGTAATTAGAAATCTGCAACCTGCCACATTGGCCATCGAGAAGCCTGTGACAAGCGAAACCGTTGTTACCGCAAAATCAGGTACTATCAGCGATGGTGCGGGTAATATGTTGTATTCAAGCAATTCTAACCGTGTATGGGAAATTGCTGCTCCCAATGCTACCAGCTATACCTTCACTTTCAAACGTCTGAACACAGAAGCCGATAATGATGTTGTCCGCATCTATTCTGGCAATGAAGCTGTTGAAGCCAACCTTGTAGGATCTTTCTCAGGCCAGCACCTTACTGTTGCGGCAACCGACCAAACCGTGATGTCCTCTCAAAGTGTAACTTTCGATATGCCGGCATTGCCAGAGTCTTTCACCGTCTCTGCCAGCACGGTTCTGGTGACTTTCACCTCCAATGATACTATCGAGGATTACGGTTTTGTCTTGGAATATTCATGCGCTTATGACCAGAGTGATATTCCCGCTTGTGCTGAATCACAAGAGTTGACGGGTTCTCACTACATTATTATTGATAAGGAACAGCCTGTGGTTACTGATGAGAATGAAATCAACAATATCAGTAGTGCAGACGAACCCTATGCCGCAGAGCATATTTGCTCATGGACGGTGGCAACACCCAATGCGCATGGTTATTACTTCAGTTTCCCGAAATTTGATTTGAAAGCCGGTGATTTTATTGAAATAACAACTAGTGGTAACACTCCGGAATTGTTGCAAAGATTCGATGTGTATAACCAGCCTTCTACAGGTGGTTATACTGTTAATGCAAGCACTATGAAAATGAGATTTGTCACCGACCATTGGCAGGAAGGTAACGGTTTCGAAATGGAATACTGGACCATCTTAGGTATTAATCAAGAAAGCGGTTTGTCAGATATTAACATCTATCCTAATCCAGCAAGCAACTTCGTCAATGTTGAATTGACTGGCGATGCTCAGAATATCAGCGTGAAAATGGTGGACCTGAGCGGCAAAGAGATGTACAACGATGTGTTCAGTCATAATGGTGGAACCCAAATTTACAAGGTTCCTGTGACTGACCTGGCAAGCGGTATCTATTTCTTACACATGAATACTCCAACCGGACAGACAATACAGAAAGTTGTGGTGAGATAACAACAAAATATTATATAATGAAAAACCGGGGCGATTCGCTCCGGTTTTTTTATACTTTTTCGGAAAGTTTTTTCGCTGATGTATTAACCTGTTTATGCGATGACGTTCAGGCAAATTTGCTCGAATTCCTGGACACTGAGTTGTTCCGGCCGCTTGGTGAAAATGGGATCCTGCCGGTATTCATCTGAAAATTCAAACTGACTCAGTGAGTTACGCAAGGTCTTTCGACGTTGGTTGAAAGCGGACTTCACCACTTGCTTGAACAAGCTTTCAGCACAGTGCAATTGCTTGACAGGATTGCGGGTGAGGCGGATTACCGCCGATTTCACTTTCGGGGGAGGGAAGAACTGGTTCTCATCCACCGTGAAAAGATATTCAATATCATAAAAAGCCTGCAACAACACACTGAGTATGCCGTATTGCCTGTTGCCGGGTTTCGCTGCCACCCTTTCAGCCACTTCCTTCTGGAACATCCCCACTACTTCATTTACCAATTCTTTGTAATCCAGTACTTTGAATAGAATTTGTGAGGAAATATTATAGGGAAAATTGCCGATTATGGTCAGATTCTGTTCGAATAAATCGGCTAAATCCAGCGCCAAAAAGTCTTTTGACCAGATGTGTTCTCGCAAGATAGGGTAGTGCTGCTGCAGATATTCGACCGATTCACGGTCAATCTCCACCACATTGAAATTTTCGTAGCCTTGTTCAATTAGATACTTGGTCAGTACTCCCATGCCGGGGCCTATTTCGAGCACGTTTTTAGGGCCGGAGACAATGCTTTCGGCGATTTGCCGGGCAATGTCTTCATTGCGCAGAAAGTGCTGTCCTAGGTTCTTTTTGGGCTTGACAAGGGGCATGTCTCAAAGTTATTGGTCACCCCGCAGGGTTCTGAATCGTGAACGGGCTTCGGTGATATACAAACTGGAGGGGAAATCCCGCATCAGCTTGCGGTAACATTCCATCGCCTTGTTGGGATCATGGATATAATATTCGTATAAATCTCCCAATTTAAAAAGGGCGTCATCGGCAAGCAGTTCGGTACTATGAGACTCCTCAATTTTGCGTAACATTTGTTCCGCAGTCAGGAAGTCTTTCTTCTTGATCAATATCAGTGCTTGTTGGTACAGTGCGTCGTCCACCAGGGTGCCGAAGGGAGACATCATCATGACGGAATCGAACATGGTATAAGCCTCTTCCACTTTGTTCTGGAAAAGCAGAAAATCTGCCTTTGCGTAATATTGCAGCGGAATGTTGGTCTTGGTCTGGGCGAACAGCAAACTGTCTTCTTCGTCGCCTTCCTCTTCGTCCTCATCCTCATTATCGGAAATCAGCAAGGAGAAGTACATGGCGTCGTTGGCAATGAGTTTGGAGGTGGCGGCGCGCAGCACGTCCAGTTGGCTTTTGGCCCATGCGAATTCTCCGATATAGAAGGACAGTTTGGCGTTTTTGAACTTGGCCATCTGGCCGATTTCGTCGTTGGGCATGTCTTTGTCCACTTGTGAATACAGCAGCGTGGCATCCCATACATTGTTCATGTACAGTAAGATATCGGCTAATTTGACCTTGTATTCATTAATTTGCCGGGGTTCCCTTCCGGTGACCTTGATGGCTTCTTCCAGCAAAGAGGAAGCTTCCGCCGGTTTGTCCAGATAAAAGGCCAGCAGGGAGGCATATTGCAATATTTGTTCGGCAGGACAGCTTCCCATGCCTTTTTCTTGGATAAACTTTTGATAATCAGCTTCCAAAGCGGTCAATTCCTGTTTTTTGACAGGAAAAGTATTGGAAATTTTCTGGTATTTGATATCCAAAAGTCTGGAAACGGCATTGTCGTATTGAGAGTTTTCAGGCCCTTTTTCAATGACGTAATTCAATGCTTCAATGGCAATGTCATAATCGCGGGCTTGTTGGGCGCTAATGGCCAGCTGTATCAAACGGGAGCCGTCCTCCTTGTTCTTTTTGTCTAGGGCCTTGGCCAGAATCAGTGCTTCCGGAAAGTCTTTGTTGACTTGGTATACCCATGACAATAGCAGAGTATAGCAGTCGTTGTCCGGATATTTCTGCATGTTTTTCTGCAGCAAGGTTTTGATCATCGTATATTTTTGCTGATTCTCATCGTCAGCGAGGGCATTCTGGATGATCTCTTCCGCCTGGGGCAGAAACTTGGCGTCATTGTCGCTGATCAGGGCTAATGCCTCTTCAAAAAGCTTGTCGCTGCGGCCCAGCTGGCTGTAAATGCCGGTGACTTCCTTGGTGAACAGTTTTTCATTGTTCAGCAGCGAACGTCCTTTCAGCAGGGCGTTCAGGGCGTATTCTCTTTTGCCTTTGGACAAGAAAGCACTATATATCTCCCTGACACTGTACTCTTTAGCTGCCATTTCCTTGAGGGCACCTTGATACTCTTTCTCGGCTTTCCCTATCTGGTTGGACATTTCGTACACAAAGCCCAGGTCGATGCGGTAGCGTTGCTGTTCCGGAAATAGCTTGCATTGTTTTTTGGCTAACTTTTCCAGTTTGTCCAAGTCATGCAATTCGTACAGCGTCTGGAAATTGTAGTAATACAAGTAGGCGTTTTTCTTGGTCAGCTGGATTTTGTCAAACAACTCGCTGGCTTTTTCGTATTCGCCATCTTTGTAATATTGCATAGCCAACTGCTCCTCAGGGGTTTGCTGGGCAAACGCCAGTGAGGCTACAAGAATGAGTATGCAGGTCAGAAAGAATCGGCGCATGGGAATCATTAGTCAATCATGTCGAAGCCTGTGTATTTGCGCAGCACTTCGGGTACAATGATACCTTTGTCGGTTTGGTTGTTCTCTAACAGGGCGGCCAGCACGCGAGGCAGTGCCAAGGCGCTTCCGTTCAGGGTGTGAGCCAGTCGCATTTTGCCTGTGGCTTCGTCTTTGAATCTCAGTTTGAGGCGGTTAGCTTGGAAACTCTCGAAGTTGGAAACGGAGCTGACTTCCAGCCAACGCTGCTGGGCCTTGGAATATACTTCCAGGTCGAAGGTCAGGGCAGAGGTGAAGCTGATGTCGCCACCGCAGAGACGCAGTACTCTGAAAGGCAGACCGAGTTTGGTCAGTAGCGACATAGCGTAGGTTTTCATCTTCTCCAGGGTCTCATAAGAGTGGTCGGGGTGCTCAATCACCACGATTTCCACTTTGTCGAACTGGTGCAGACGGTTCAGACCGCGCACATCCTTGCCGTAGGAGCCGGCTTCGCGACGGAAACAGGCTGAATAACCGCAGTTCTTGATGGGGAAGTCACTTTCTTTCAGGATAGTATCACGATAAATATTGGTGATGGGCACTTCGGCGGTGGGAATCAAATAGAAATCGTCCACTTCGCAGTGATACATCTGGCCTTCCTTGTCGGGTAGCTGGCCGGTACCGTAAGCGGAAGCTTCGTTCACCATGTAGGGAGGCTGGATTTCGGTGAATCCGTGCTGGACCGCTTCATCCAAGAAGAAGTCTATCAGTGCTCTCTGGATGCGGGCGCCTTTGCCTTTATACACGGGGAAACCTGCGCCGGTGATCTTGCAGCCCAGGTCGAAATCGATGATGTCGTATTTTTTCACCAAGTCCCAGTGGGGCATGGCGTCGTAGTCGAAATTGGAGGCGTCGCCTTCGGTGTAAACGATTTCATTGTCAGCGGCGGTTTTGCCTTCTGGCACGGAAGCGTGGGGCAGATTGGGCATCAGGAACAGTCTTTCCTGAATTTTGTCAGCGGCTTCGGCTACTTTGGCTTGCAGCTGCTTTTCCACCTCTTTCAGCTCGGCGATGCGGGCTTTCATGTCAGCGGCCTCGGCGGCTTTGCCTTCCTTGAACAGCTTGCCGATTTCGGCAGAAAGTTTCTTCTGTTCCATCAGGTTGTCGTCAAGGCTTTTCTTGTTTTGTCTGATATCGACATCCAATTGCGAAATTTCGCTGATAATACCTTCAGCGTCAAAATGTTTAACCTTCAAACGGTCGATAACGAATTGGGGATTCTCGCGGATTAATTGAATCTGTAACATGTTGTTTTGTTTTTAGTCTTCGGCATTGAGAATGTCAGCGATGTGGATTACCTCAAGGCCCATTCCTTTGGATTGTATGAAGGCGTCCATGTGTTGCAGACAGTTGATGTCGGTAGAGGTCACATATTGGGCACCCATGGAATAAATTTTAGTCACGATTTTTTCAATCATCTGGTCCGATGCCTCGGGGTTGATGACCGAGAAACGTCCGTTGGCAGAGCAGCAGTCGTTCATGTCGGGGTCGGTGAGGAGGTCGAGACCTTTGGTGTTTTTCAGCAGTATTTCGGCCTCATCCTGCAGTTCGTACATATTGCGGGCAGCGCACGACTTGAAATAGAAAACCCTTTGCGGAAAATGGTTGCCCACAGTGGTCAAGCCCAGCTGGTTGACGATGAAATCGCACAGCTCGTAGGTATTGGTCACAAAGAATTTCAGGTCGTTGACCACGCTTACATTGGTCAGCAACAGACTGTAATACTTGCGGATAAAGCCGGCGCAGGCGGCGGAGGGGATGACAAGGGGGAATTTGGTGTTCTCGTACTCGGCCATCATTTTCGCGCCTAACTCTTTGGCAGTTTCAATTTCGCCTGAAAAATAGAAATTCCGTCCGCAGCAGGTTTGGTCGGCGTTGTAATGTACCTCGAGACCCAACTTTTCCAACAGGCGCACAACGCTCTGTGCCACAGAGGGACTGAACATGTCCATTTCGCAGGGAATGAACAAATTAACATGATTGCCTTGATCTGCCATGATTTAATTTTTTAACCTGCAAAGATACAAAATTTTTCAATGTGCCAATTATCAATGTGCTAATGTGCTAATTAAGTTAAGAACTAAAAATTAAGAGTTAAGAATGTAGATTTGATTCAGTTTTAGTTCTTAGTTCTTAATTCTTAATTTTCTGCCCCCTGTTCCCTGTCCCCTGCAACCTCGTTAAAGCAGTGTCGGCACAGCGGCATGTAACTCTCTTTCTCTCCCAGCATCACTTGTTTGTCGTTGTGCACAATGCGATGCGAAAACTGTGCCAGGTCGCCGCAGCGGGTGCAAATGGCATGCACTTTCGACACATATTCCGCCACCGCCATCAACTGGGGCATCGGTCCGAAAGGCTTGCCCAAATAGTCCATGTCCAAACCGGCTACGATTACACGTATTCCGCAGGAAGCCAATTGGTTACATACATCAACAATGCCGTCATCGAAAAACTGCACCTCGTCAATACCCACCACTTCCACCGTTTCCATATTCACATACAGCAATATTTCGGAGGAATTGTGTACGGGCGTGGACACCATCGAGGTCTCATCGTGCGACACCACGTCGGTTTCGTCATAGCGGACATCGATGGCGGGTTTGAACAGCTCGATTTTCTGGTTGGCGAAGGTGGCCCTGCGGATCCGTCGCAGCAATTCCTCTGTTTTTCCCGAAAACATGGAACCGCAAATCACCTCAATCCAGCCCTTGTTTTTGCTTCTGCTCGCCTTACTTTCCAAAAACATTTTTTATGATGTTTGATATTGATAATTTTTGTATTTTTGAAGACTTTTTCGGAAGGCAAAATTAATAAATTTATTGGGACTATTCAGAGCTAAAGACATTAAATTATGCAGACTGTTCATGATGAATTAGGACAAATTATTGATAATCTTTTGCTTATCAAAAATAATACGGATAAAATTTCCTCTATTGAGAAAGATATTCTGCTTCAGAATCTGAGAGAAGCCTATCTTGCGATTTTGCGTTATCCTGTTTCTGATGAAAAGGAAGTGGTTGAAAATCAGGAAGAAAAAACAGAAGAACCGCAGAAGGAAAGTATTGTGGAGAAGCTTGTTCAGGAAAAGGTTGAAATGCAAGAGGAAGAGCCGTCGGAAGAGGAAAATGAGGAAATGGATACCGATATTTTGGAGTTTGTCAAAGTGGTGCCCAAAGCGGTTTTCGAAGAAAAATCTCCGATTCAGAAGACCCCCGATTTGTTTTCCGAGTCTGCGCCTGTTTCCGAGCCGGTGAAGAAAGAGGTTCCCGAACCTGTTGTGGAAGCCAAACCCGAACCAGTGGCTGCTCCTGAGCCCGAGCCCATTGTAGAGCCAGAAGCTGAGAAGTCAGAGGAATCTGAATCGGTTGAAGAGATCCTTGAGCCTGAACCAATTCCCGAACCGAAGAAGGTAGTGGCTCCTGAACCCGTTGTGGAGAGCAAACCAGAACCCGTGGTTGTCCCTGAGCCCGAGCCCATTGTAGAGCCAGAAGCTGAGAAGTCAGAGGAATCTGAATCGGTTGAAGAGATCCTTGAGCCTGAACCAATTCCCGAACCGGAGAAGGTAGTGGCTCCTGAACCCGTTGTTGAAGTCAAACCTGAACCAGTGGTTGTCCCTGAGCCAGAGCCAATTCCTGAGCCCGTGAAAGCGGTAGAACCCGAGCCGGTGAAGATAGTGACTCCTGAACCCGTTGTGGAGAGCAAACCAGAAGCCGTGGTTGCTCTTGAGCCAGAGCCCGAACCCAAAGTTTTTACCCAGCCTCAGCCTAAGGTGGAAGTGAAACCCCAGCAGCGCTCTCTCAATGACCTCTTCAATGAGCAGAAACAGGATCTGGGCGAGAAATTCCAGCAAACCAAAATCACTGATTTGACCAAGGCCATGTCAATCAATGACAAATTCTTGTTTATCAGAGAGTTGTTCAAGAATAAGAGTGAGGAGTTCAGTCACGCTATTCATACCTTGAATAACTGTGAGAATATCGAGGAGGCTTTCGATACCATGGAAGGATTGAAAAAACAGTATTTCTGGGATTCCACTTCGTCGGCCTACTTGGCATTATGCGATTTAGTCAGAAGAAAATTCTAATCATCATACGTTTAACAAAATTATCAAAAATGAAAAAATTAGTTTCCCTCCTTACCATCGCCGCTCTGCTTTTCAGCGGTGTGGTATTCGCGCAAAACGAAACCAAAAAAGAAGAGAAAAAAGAAGGTTATGTGTTCACTAACCTGAAAGAAATCCCCGTCACTTCGGTGAAGGACCAGGCCCGTGCAGGTACATGCTGGTGCTACTCAGGACTCGGTTTTATCGAGGCCGAATTGCTCCGTATGGGCAAGGGCGAATATGACCTTTCCGAAATGTACATTGTTCACAACACTTACATCGATCGTGCCAAAGCAGCCGTTCGTACCCATGGTGATGTTTCTTTCTCACAGGGTGGTTCTTTCTACGATGTGATTTACGGCATGAAGACTTTCGGTTTGGTGCCCGAAGCCGAGATGCGTCCCGGTGCCATGTATGGCGACAGCCTTTCCAAACATGGTGAATTGTCCGCTATCAGCGACGCTATCGTGAAAGCTATTGCTGAAGGCGACCACAAATCACTGCAGCATAACAACAAAAACGAAGTGTTGTGGGTGAAAGCCATCGAAGCTGTGCATGACATTTATTTGGGCAAGCGTCCCGAAAGTTTCGTGTACAATGGAGTTACTTACACTCCGATGTCATTCTACAATTCTCTGGGTTTGAATCCTGATGATTATATTTCCATCACTTCTTATACACATCATCCTTATTATGAGAAGTTTGTCTTGGAGATTCAGGACAACTGGCGTTGGGCTCAGTGCTACAACTTGCCTTTGGATGAGTTCATGGATATTTTTGATTATGCTATTGACAATGGTTATACCATCGCTTGGGGTGCTGATGTCAGCGAGGAAGGTTTCCGCAAAGGTATCCGCGAAGGTTTTGCCGTATTGCCCGATTTGGACGCTACCAGCAGCGATAACAGCGGCAGCGACATGGCTCATTGGACTGGTTTGAGCAAAACCGATCGTGCCAAAGAGGCTTATGAACATCCCACTCCGCAGCGTTGGGTGACCCCCGAGGAACGTCAGTTGGCTTTCGATTCTTGGGAAACCACCGATGACCACGGCATGTTGATTTATGGCAAGGCCAAAGATCAGATGGGTAACGAATATTATTTGGTGAAAAACAGCTGGGGCAAGGTTTACAAATATGATGGTATGTTCTATGCTAGCAAGGCATACGTCCGTTACAAAACTATGAATATTGTGGTTCACAAAAACGGTATTCCCAAAGATATTAAGAAGAAATTGGGCATCAAATAAGTTGTGAAATTTATTGTAAAAGCCTTTTTTTCGTTAAAATTTCTTAATTTCAAAATGTCGTTGATAAAAAGAGAAAAAAAAAGTCTAATTTTGCAGCGTACAAAATGAAACAATTTAGTATTAACCTTAAAATAAAATTATTATGAAAAAAGTTTTAGGAACTATTGCAGTTGTTGCTTTGTCAGCTTTGATGTTCACTTCATGTGGAAAGAAATGTAATTGTACTCGTTATGAGGATGGTAAGAAAGTTGCTGTTGAAACCTATGATAACGGTGGTACTAAATTTTTCAGTAAGACCGCTTGTACGAATTACAGCCAAACTCCTGAAAAAGGTTACACTTGGGAATCACAGCAGAATGCTCATTCATCAGGCGATATGAGCAAACTGATTGAATGCACAGTAGAAATTAAATGTAAATAATATATACATTTAAGGAAAAAGGCGGCTCAACGAGCCGCCTTTTTTAGTTTTTTGAGTTAGGTTTATTGTCTGTCGTATTTCACAACATCTTCGGAGAAAAACTCCAATTGTACGCCCGCCATCTTGAACATCTCTTCGGATTCGGCGCCGGCATGGTATTTTTTCTCGCACACCACGCGCTTGATGCCGCAGTTGATGATTAGCATGGCACACACGCGGCAAGGGGTCATGCGGCAATACAGGGTGGCTCCGTCCAAGGAAATGCCTAATTTGGCAGCCTGGCAGATGGCGTTCTGCTCGGCATGCACCGTGCGTACGCAATGCTCGGTGATGGTGCCGTCTTCGTGCACCGTGCGCTTGAATTGGTGTCCAACCTCGTCGCAATGGGGCAGCCCTTTCGGGGAGCCGACATAGCCGGTAACCAGTATCTGGCGGTCACGGACCACCACGCAGCCGCTACGTCCGCGGTCGCAGGTGGCGCGCTTGCTCACCGTGTTGGCGATTTCCATGAAGTATTCGTCCCACGAAGGGCGCTGGTATTTGGTTTCTGTATTCTCACTCATGGTCCATTTGTTTTAAAATGTCATCTATTTGCTGATATAAGGCCTCGAAATCCCCGTTGTTCTGCAGGGTGAAGTCGGCCATCTCAATGCATTTGCCCAGATTCTGCTTGTTGGGGTCGGTGGAGCTCATTTCTCGCTGCTCATTCTCGATGAAAGTCTCGTAGCTCACATGGTCGGTCTCGGAGTTGCGGCCCACGATGCGCTCGTAGCGGATTTTCGGGTCGGCGTCCACCGCCAGCAGCACAAAGTTGCCCTTTTGGCGCAGCGAATCCACCTCGCCAGGCGTGCGGATGCTCTCGATAATGGCGTTCTGTCCCAGCTGCTGGGCTCGTTTGAACAGTTCGTCGGTGATGTACGAGGGGCAGTGAGTGGCTCTCAGCTCGTTGGCCACCACCACAAAGGTGTCGCGGTTGATGGGCAGGCCACGCCGTTCCGCCTCCTCAATCAGATAGCTGCGGACCGAGAAGTGCCGAAACTGGCGTTTTTCAATCAGATAATCCACAATGGTGCCTTTGCCCGCACCCAAAGTTCCGGTAATGCCGATGATAATCATACCACTTTTATTTATGAGGATGCAAAAATACAAAAAAAACCGCTCAAGACGAGCGGTTTTTCCAATCAAACATTATGAACAAACTTTATGCCTCTGCAACAGGTTGTACAGAAACAAAAGATTTACCGTTTCTACCTTTTTTGAAAGCAACGGTTCCATCAATCAGGGCGAACAAAGTATGATCTTTACCCATACCTACGTTCATACCAGGATTGTGGACGGTACCTCTCTGGCGGATAATGATGTTACCGGCTTTGGCCAGCTGACCGCCAAAAATCTTAACGCCTAAGCGTTTGCTGTGGGATTCACGACCGTTCTGTGAACTACCGACACCTTTTTTATGAGCCATTTCTGTAAGTTTTTAATCGTTAATACTAAATTAGAAGGTTATAGAATCAATTTTCAAAGTGGTCAGATACTGACGATGACCATTCATTTTCTGATAACCTTTTCTTCTTTTCTTCTTGAAAACAAGAACTTTGTCACCTTTGATGTGGTTGACAACGGTAGCGGTTACTTCTGCACCTGAAACGGTGGGAGTACCTACGTTTACAGTACCGTCATTATCAACGAGCATCACGCGGTCGAACTTAACTTGCGACCCTTCTTCAGCATTGAGGCGGTGAACATAAACCTTGCGGCCTTGTTCAATCTTGAACTGTTGCCCTGCTATTTCTACGATTGCGTACATTGTGATTGATATTTTTGGTTAATAATTTTTTGGGGCTGCAAAAATATAAAAAAAAATCATACCAGCGGAAAAAAATTATACTTTTTATTAAACATTTTCGTTCTTTATACGTCTTTATATTATCACGTCACTAAATTGTAATGGGAAAATGGCGATTAATAAATTTTTTAACACATTGATAATTAGCTTGTTGTGTGTTTTTAGCGTCAGTTTAAACGCCCAAACTCCAACGGGGGAAAACTTCCAAAATTCTCCGAAATTTTCCAATTATGTCGATTTGACAGCGGCGGCGGAGCACTCTGTTCAGGCAGTTGTGCATATCAAAACGGAATTTAAACAGAAAAATTCCGCATGGGACAGCTATTATAATGACTCATTTTGGGAGCATTTTTTCGGTATTCCGTATGGTCAAAGTAATGAGTACCCGGTGCAGGCGGCTGGTTCAGGTGTCATTATCGCCCCCGATGGCTATATCATTACTAATAATCATGTAGTGGAGGATGCCGAGAAAATCACCGTCACTTTGAACGACAAGCGCGAGTTCAATGCCACATTGGTGGGCACGGATGCGGAAGCGGATTTGGCTTTGATTAAGATTGAGGAAAGCCAGCTGCCGTATCTGAGTTTCGGCAATTCCGACAAGGTGCGGATTGGCGAGTGGGTGCTGGCCGTGGGCAATCCGTTCAATTTGACGTCCACAGTAACCGCCGGCATTGTGAGTGCCAAAGCCCGTAACCTGAATATCATGGATGGAAGTTCCAATATCGAATCATTTATTCAGACGGATGCGGCTGTAAACCAAGGAAATAGTGGCGGTGCTTTGGTCAATGCGCATGGCGAACTGATAGGCATCAACACGGCCATTGCTTCTGGAACCGGCTATTATACTGGCTATTCCTTTGCTATTCCGTCCAACATTGCCCGCAAGGTGGCCAGCGACCTGAAAACCTACGGGGTGGTGCAGCGCGCGTATCTGGGTGTTTCCATTATGGATATCACGCCGCAGAAAGCCGAGGAACTGGATCTGAAAAGTTTGGATGGTGTCATAGTGGGTTTGGTGGATGCCAATGGCGCCGCCTATCAAAGCGGTTTGGAAGAGGGGGATGTGATTCTGGCGATTAACGATACCAAAACCAATTCCGCTTCTGAACTGCGAGAAGTGTTGATGCAGCACTCTCCGGGCGAGACGGTCAAGGTGAAAGTTTTGCATAAAGGACAGGAGTCTGTGAAAGACCTCCGTTTGCTGAACCGTCAGGGAAATACGGATATTGTGGAGCAGAGCAACGCCACGGCGGAAGCTGTGCTAGGAGCTTCTTTCAGCGACTTGAGCAAGCGTGAGCTGAACTATTACCGTATTACCGGTGGCGTGAAGGTGACGAATCCCGGTGACGGTCTACTGATGAAGTCCGGCGTGAAGAAAGGCTTTGTAATCACGGTCATCAACGGCCGCATTATCTCCGACACCAAAGACCTGGACAAATTTTTCCAGCATAACAGTGATAGATTTATCGCCATCGAAGGCGTCTATGATAACGGATACTACAAATATACCTACACAATACAACTGCCGTGAGCCATGAGCCATGGGCAATGAGCAACTACCAACTTCTCATAGCTCATAGCTCACAGCAAAAAAAACATTGACAATTAGCACATTATAACAATATGAGACAATTAAAGATTTCGAAATCCATCACCAACCGCGATACCGCTTCGTTGGACCGCTTTCTGGCGGATATTGGCAAAGAGCAAATGATTAGTGCCGACGAGGAGGTTGAGCTGGCAAGACGTATCAAACAGGGTGACCAGGAAGCGCTGGAAAGACTGACCAAGGCCAACCTGCGTTTTGTCGTTTCTGTGGCGAAGCAGTACCAGAACCAGGGTATCAGCCTGCCCGACTTGATCAACGAGGGCAATATTGGCTTGATCAAGGCCGCCAAGCGTTTCGACGAGACCCGTGGGTTCAAGTTCATCTCGTATGCCGTGTGGTGGATACGCCAGGCCATCTGCCAGGCTATTGCCGACCAGTCTCGTATTGTGCGTCTGCCCCTGAACCAAGTGGGTACCATCAACAAAATCAAGAAGGAAATCGCCCATCTGGAGCAGGAGTTCCAGCGCGCTCCCACTTTGGACGAGATTTCGGAGGCGATGGATCTGCCTGTTGACAAGGTGAATGAGATCTTGAGAATCAACAATCATCCGCAGTCAATGGACTCGCCGGTTTCGCCGGATGATGACACCAAATTTTCGGATACTTTTATCTATAATGTGGAGAAAGATACCGACGACAAGCTGATCAATGAGTCTTTGTCCTCAGAAATCAATGAGATACTGAAGAAAACATTAAATGAAAAGGAGATAGAGATTGTCAAGCTCTTTTTCGGCATTGGAGTGAGCCACGAATATACCTTGGATGAGATTGGGGATGCCGTGGGTTTGTCACGCGAGCGGGTGCGTCAAATCAAGGAGCGCGCCCTCAAACGCCTCAAACAGGAGACCAAGAACCGGAATTTGAAGATATACCTTTAATTAGCAAATTAGCAAATTAGTTAATTAGCAAATGAAGGAAAGGGGGAGTTTCGCTGCGCTCAAGGGGAGTGGACTTTGTCCATAGGGGAGTCTCACTGCGTTCGAGGGGAGAGGTGTTGATTACAGGATTAAAGGATTACAGGATGATGGATTTTGAATTTTGAACTTTGAATTCTTAGTTTCCTGTAACCTGCTCACTCTTTAATGTAAATCCTCTGCACCCGCTTGGAAATCGCAGTCATCAGCTCGTAGGGGATGCGGTGGATGGAGGCCGCCACTTTGTCCAGCGGATTGGGGTCGCCGTAAACAATTACCTCGTCGCCTTCCTTGACATCCAAGCCGGTGACATCCACCATGCACATGTCCATGCAGATTTTGCCCACAATGGGCACCAGCCGGCCTGCTACAAAGACCTTGCCGACACCATTGCCCAATTCTCTTGGATAGCCGTCGGCATAACCGATGGGAATGATAGCTATCTTGCTTTTTTTAAGTGTTTTATAGCTCCGATTATAGCCGATGGTTTCGTTGGTGGGGATGGTTTTGACCTGCGTGATGACGGTGCGCAAGGTTACCGTGTTCTGCAAATGCGCTTGGTCTTGCGGCACAGCCGAGAAGCCATAGAGGCCAATGCCCAGACGCACCATGTCGTATTGCGCTTCGGGGAAGCGGCTGATGCCCGCGGAGTTGAGGATGTGCCGCAGAATGGGGTAATCAAACTGGCCGATCAGATAGGAACTCATGCGGTCGAACAATGCGATTTGTCCACGGGTGAAGTCGTCCTCGTCGGGGTCTTCGGCAGCGGCCAAGTGCGAGAAAATGGAGGCGACCTTCAACTTCGGATGCTGCTGGATAAAATCCACCAAGCGGGGTAGATCTCCTTCGTCAAAGCCTAAGCGGTGCATGCCGGTATCCAGCTTGATGTGGATTTTAAATAATTCAATATCAGAATGTTGCTCCAATAATTCCGTCAGTTGTTCCAGATAGTGGAAGTTGAAAATCTCGGGTTCCAGCCGATAGGCAATCATGGCCTCGAAACTGTGCGCTTCGGCGCCCAACACGATAATAGGCTTGGTGATGTTTCGTTTGCGCAGACGGATTCCCTCGTCGGTATAGGCCACTGCCAAATAATTCACATGATGGTATATCAGCTCGTTGATCAGCTCCACATCGCCCAAACCGTAAGACTGTGCTTTCACCATCGCCACCATTTTGGTCTCGGGTTTCAGCAGCGAACGGTAATAGCTCAGATTGTGGATGATGGCGGGCAGGTTGACATTGAGCACCGTCTGGTGGGTCTTGTACTGTAGGGCGGCTACCACCTTCTCGAAGCGGTAGCTACGGGCCGCTTTTACCAGTATAACTTCTTGGTGGAAAGGCTCTTGGTTGAGATTGGCCACCAGTTCTTCAGTGTTGTGGTAAAAACTTTGTTCGGGAAAACTGAAGACAGAACGGTGGGCATAAAAGCCGGCACCAACGGCGATGAGTCTTGTTATTCCTTTGTTAATCAGCAGGTTGTTTATTTTCTGATAATCGTCTGTGTCCAAATTTCCCACTTGCTCAAAATCGGAGATGATGACGGTTTTGCGTATCATCTGGGTTTGGGCGTTCAGAAAGTTCAAGGCGATGCGTAACGAACTCATATCCAGACTATAAGTGTCGTTGATGATGACTGAGTTGTTGATGCCTTCGATCATCTCCATACGCATGGAAACTGCGGAAAGATTGTGCAGTTTCTGCTTGATTTGCGGAAGGGTGAAATTCAATTGCAGCATCAGCACGATAGCATGCAGGGCGTTTTCGATGGAGCCGGCATCGCTGAAGGGAATGTCAATCAGTTGTCCGTTCAGCGAGACTATGGTGTGCATGTCGGCGGTGTTGACAAAGTCGATGTGATAGTCCGCATCCTCCGCCTGACCCCAGGAAATGGTTTTTCCTTTGAAGCGCTCGTTCTGCTTGAAATAATTGTGAATCAGCGGGTTGTCAGCGTTGTAAATTACTTTCTGACAATTTTGGAAGAGTTTGGTCTTTTCAATCAGTTTCTCTTCGTTATTATGAAAAAACTCGTTGTGGGCGGCGCCGATATTGGTGAGGATACCGATGGTGGGCTGGATGACAGCCTCCAGTTTCTCCATCTCGCCGGGTTGGGAGATGCCTGCCTCGAAAATGGCCAGGTTGTGCCGTTGTGCCATCTGCCATACCGACATGGGCACGCCAATCTGGGAGTTGTAGCTGTTGGGGTTTCTCACCACATGGAATTCGGGGGCTAGCATCTGGCTAAGCCATTCTTTCACAATGGTTTTCCCGTTGCTGCCGGTGATGCCAATGACGGGATAGTCGAATTGCTGGCGGTGAAAAGCGGCGATTTGCTGCAAGGCGGAAACCGCATTTTCGACTTGGAGGAAGTTGGCACCGGAAAAATGGGAAAATTCGGCTATGGGTCGGGTGATAATGAAGTTTTTCACTCCCTGTTGCCACAATTCCGGAATATAGTTATGACCGTCGTTTTTGGCGGTGGTGATGGCGAAGAACAGGGTTTTTTGGGGAATCAGCACATTGCGGCTGTCGAAGGCCAGCAGCTCGATTTCCGCATGTTCGTCAGACAAAGGACAATCCTTCGCTTGGCAGATATCTTTGATTTGCGCGATGGTCAGCATATTTCGGATAATTTTTGCAAAAATAAGGTTTTTATCTGAAAAGAGAGTAAGCCTGAAAAATTTTCATTTTCCAAAAAAAACAAAAAACATTCAGCAGGATGCCTTTATATAAAAAGTTTTTGTAACTTTGCAAACTTTAACATGTAGTATTAGCGTCAATCTTTAAATAGCTGAATATTATGGGATTATTTTCGATTTTCACAAAGGAGATAGCTATTGACCTTGGCACTGCCAACACGGTCATCTTATATAACGACAAAGTCGTGGTGGACGAACCCTCTATTATTGCCATTGACCGCGACACCAAAGAGTTGCAGGCGGTGGGCAAGAAAGCCCTGATGATGGAAGGTAAGGAGCACGAGCGTATCAAAACCATCCGTCCTTTGCGCGACGGCGTTATCGCTGACTTCCAGTCCACCGAGAAGATGCTCTATGAGCTGATCAAGATGACGGGTACCAAGCGTTACTTTTTCCCGCAGGCCCTGAAAATGGTGATCTGCATCCCTTCGGGTATCACCGAGGTGGAAGAGCGTGCTGTCAGGGATTCAGCTGAACACGCGGGTGCCAAAGAGGTGCGTATGATTTATGAGCCTATGGCCGCCGCTATCGGTACAGGTATCGATGTGCTGGATGCCAACGGTAACATGATTATCGACATCGGTGGTGGTACCAGCGAAATCGCTGTATTGGCCTTGGGTGGTATTGTGTGCAGCAAGTCCATCAAGATTGCCGGTGTCGAGTTCAACTACGACATTCAGGAATACATGCGTAAGAAACATAATATCGCTATCGGTTTCAGCACTTCTGAGCAGATCAAGATTAACGTGGGCTCCGCTATCGAAGACCTGGAAAATCCGCCTGAAGATTACGAGGTGTACGGCCGTGACCTCTTGCAGGGTATTCCTATCTGCGTGAAGGTCAACTACCGCGAGATTGCCCAGGCTTTGGACCGCTCCATCTCCAAGATTGAAGCCGCTGTTATCAACGCCTTGGAGAACACTCCCGCTGAGTTGTCCGCCGATATTTACAAAACCGGTATCTATATGGCCGGTGGCGGTTCCTTGCTGCGTGGTTTGGACAAGCGTATCGCCAAGAAGACCAGCCTGAAGGTGCATGTGGCTGAAGACCCGTTGAAGGCTGTGGCCCGTGGTACCGCTATCGCTCTGAAGAATTTCGACAAGTTCCCGTTCTTAATCCAATAATCCGGACTATGAATAATCTTTCCATGATTGCCGCTGTGGGCAATAACTATGAGTTGGGCTACAAGAACCAATTGTTGTGCCATTTGCCGGTCGATTTGAAACGTTTCAAGACGTTGACCTCTGGCCATACGGTGCTGATGGGTGACCGCACCTGGGAGTCTTTGCCGAAAAAGCCCCTTCCCAATCGCCGGAATATTGTCATTACCCTCAATAAAGACGCTGATTATCAGAATTGTGAGTTGGCATTTTCCATTGAGGAAGCGATGCAATTGGTGGAGAACGATGAACAGCCGTTCATCATGGGTGGTGCTACCATCTACAAATTGTTCATCGATAAAATCGAAACTTTGTACCTGACTCGCATCTTGTCTGATTTTCAGGCAGATGTGTATTTCCCTGAATTGAATATGGACGAATGGGACCTGGTAGAAGACGAATTTGTGCCCAAGGATGAAATAAATGTTTACGATTTGCGTTTTCAAACTTATAAAAGGAAACAAAAATGAAAAAGATTCTTGCATTAATTGCTTTGGTGATGGTGGGCGTCCTGGCTTTCGGTCAGAACAAGAAGGGACCGGAGATTCCGTATCCCAATGTGCCCATTGACGAAGAGACCAATCTGGTGACTTACAAGGAGGTGGTGCAGCAGGCCAATGCCACTCCGCAGGAGCTGTACGACCGGGCGATGAACTGGGTGAAGAAATTCTACAAGAACACCGCTGAGGTTATCAAGAGCAGTGATCGCGACAAGGGTGTGATACAGCTGCGCTCCAGCGTCAGGATTTATGTGGTGAAGGAAGATGGAAGCAAGATTTTCAAGAATATTGTGTATTACAATATGAAGATTGAATGCCGTCCCGGCAGATACCGTTATACGATTACAGATTTCAATGAGAAAGCTGCCGCCGCCGCTCCGGTGGAGGTATGGCTGAATACCGAGAATCCGAAATGGGAAATTGGACAGTATGCTTATTTGAATCAGATTGATGAACAGATATTGGCCTTGATAGAATCATTGGAAGAAGGCATGAACCCGCCCGTCATTGTTGAAGATGAGTGGTAAAAATATCATTGTTTTATTGCTTTTGATGCCATTGTTGTTTTCTTCTTGTCATAAAGAGAAAACAGCGGCATTGTCTGTGTCCTTCGCTTTTCAGGTGGACGGACAAACTCTGGAACAGGATGTGCGGAAGTATGTCAATGCCGCAGGCAACCAGTACGAGGTAAACGAGGTGATGTTTTTCATTTCAAACATCAAGTTGTACAAAAGCGATGGTTCTGTGGTGGCCAGAGACCGTATTCATTATGTGGATATTGATATTGCTTCTACCTTGGATTGGGATTTTGGTATGGTTCCACAGGGTGATTATAGTGCAATTTCTTTCACCTTTGGTCTGAACAATGCGGAGAATCAAAGCTATCGTTTTGTCAATCCTCCGGAATGCAACATGAGCTGGCCGGAAGTTATGGGAGGAGGCTATCATTACATGAAGATCAATGGAAAGTGGCTGGCCGACGACAATCAGGTGAAGCCGTTCAATTTGCATACGGGTATTGGGCAGCTTTATGATGACGAGGGCAATGTCACCCGGTTTGTGGACAATTCGTTCACAGTGAATTTGGAAGTTCCTTTTACGGTAAAAGAAAACGGAGAAAATTTGCAGTTGGTGATGGATATCAACAAGTGGTTCAATGCCAGTCGTATGTTTGATTTGGATGAGTGGGGAGGCAGCATCATGCAGAATCAGGCGGCCCAGGAGATATTGAAACAGAACGGGCCGTATGTGTTTGCATTGAAGAAACAATAAGCAGAAATTAATGTAGAGTCGCACGGCCGCGCGTCTTTAAAAATTGTAACGACGGGGCAGTACCCGTCCCCTAAAAACAACTAAATATGTCAGGAAAATTAATCATCGTATCAGCGCCGTCAGGGGCAGGGAAAACCTCCATTGTGAAACATTTGTTGAAAGAGCAGCCTTTGCTGGCTTTTTCGGTTTCCGCTACCAGCCGTGCCAAACGCGAGGGCGAATGTGACGGCAAGGATTATTATTTCCTGACCGTGGATGACTTCAAGCGGAAACTGGCCAACGACGAGTTTATCGAGTGGCAGGAAGTGTATCACAATCAATTTTATGGCACCTTGAAATCCGAGATCGAACGGATTTGGAGCGAGGGCAAGCATGTGATTTTCGATGTCGATGTGCTGGGAGGACTGAATCTGAAAAAGATTTTTGGCGACAAGGCCTTGGCCGTATTCATCCAGCCACCCACTAAAGAGGCGCTCAGAGAGCGTTTGTGCGGTCGCGGTACCGAGGATGAGGCCTCGTTGAAGAAACGTCTAGACAAGGCCGAATACGAGCTTTCCTTTGCCAATCAGTTCGACTTGGTTATCGTGAATGATATCCTGAAAACCGCCCAAGAGGAAGCAATGGCTAAAATCAACGCGTTTCTGGGATAATTATCTCTCCAATAGTTTTTCCCGCAGTTCTTTCGGCAGGTAGAAAGTATTGTTTTTCTTCATATATACTACCACTGATTCCAGCGGAATTACCTGCTTGTCAATGGTGACGTAGTTGTCGTAGCTGTTGGCCACTAATTTGTGTTTTTTGTATTGCACGGTCAGACGGTACTGGTTCTTGTCCAGACTGTCGATAGTGATGGTTTTGGCATCGGGAAACAGGGTGGTATGGCTGGTGAAGATGCTTTCGGTGAGGGCAGGAAGTTGTCCCGTCAGACCCATCTGTCGGCATAGATACTCATTCACCTCGATATTACTGATAACACCAGTAGGGCGGTCGTTATGCGGATGATAGCAAGCCAAAAAGACGTCTTCGCCGGTGTGTCCGTATGTGGTGGAACCGAAACAAGTGCGGTCGTATATGATACAGGAAATGGTTTTTTCCAGGGAAGCCTCTTTTCTTTCTTCTTTGGGAATGGGGGAGTTCTTGAAGTCTTTAGAATGGTATATTTTATCCAGTTCTTCCTCAGTAAGTGTGATTTGATAGTATTTTTCCATCAATTCAGGGATTTGGTCGATTTCAGACTCTTTGATCATTTCGGCCACAGACCAGGTGGAACGGGTGTAATTGTCCAGAGGTTTCATGATATCTTCCAGTGAAAGTTTGCTGTAGCCATTGTTGCTATGACGGCTGCCGAGGTTGAAGCCGCCGCAACCGTGGTCAGGAAGCACCAGCACCACTGTGTTGCCGTCTTTCTGAGCAAAGTCCAAGGCTACTTGCACTGCGTCGTTGAAAGCCAGGAAGTCCAGAATGGTGGTCTTGGCATCGTTGTCGTGGGCGGACCAATCCACTTTGCTGCCTTCCACCATGAGGAAAAAACCTTCTTTTTGCTGCGACAGCAAGTCGATGGCTTTCTGGGTCATCTCTGCCAGTGAGGGTTCTGCGGAAGGGTCGCGTTCAATCTCGTATTCCATGCAGCTTTTGTTGAACAGAGCCCACATTTTGCCGTTTTGGGTGGCTTCCATGCCTTTTTTGTCGTTCAGGAACACTTGGTAGTTATTATGTTTCAAGTCGTTGACCAATGCGTCAGTCAGATACGATGTGCCTCCGCCAATCACCACATCCACCTGATTGTGAACCATTTGCGGAGCAATGGCGCCGTAATCGCTACGGTTGTAAGTGTGGGCGGCGCAGTCAGCGGGGGTGGCATGGGGAAACTCGCAGGTGAAGACCAAGCCGGTGGCTTTGTGCTTCAGGATGTGGGCCGCTTCCAAGACGGTGGCCATGGGCTGATATACACGAGTGGCATCTATCGGATACAGGTCATGGTCTGTTTTGGCGGGATAGGTGGACACAAAACCTTTTTGGGAGGGCTGTCCCGTGACATAACAGGAGGTAGTGGGGGCGGAGTCTCCAATTGGAGCGTCTGAGCAATGGGTCATCACCATACCGCAAAAATAGGCGTCGATGGGCAGCGAGGTATAGCTGGCGTCATGATATTGGGCATATTGCCGGGTTATGGACAACAGGGCAGTGCTGCAGCCGTCGGGAATCATCAAAATGACGTTTTTGACGCTGTCCTGGGTGCAGAAAACCATCCCGGGAAATAGCAGAATGGCTATCAGGAGAGAGGTGAGTCTTTTCATCGCTGTGCTTTATAAGTTTTCAAGAATGTAGTTGGTCAGTTTAGTGTATAAATGAGCTCTGGTATTGCCTCCCATAATGAAGTGGTTTTTGTTGGGATAAAAGAACTGGTCGTATTGTTTGCCAGCCTTGTTGAGGGCGGTTACCAAGTCCATGGCGTTCTGGAAATGCACATTGTCGTCGGCGGTGCCATGAATCAACAAATATTTGGTTTCCAGATCTTTGGCGAAGGTAATGGGGGAGTTTTGGTCGTAGCCGTCGGGATTTTCCTGCGGGGTTTGGAGGAAACGCTCGGTATAGATGTTGTCATAATAGCGCCAGTTGGTGACGGGAGCCACGGAAATGGCCATCTTGAAAGTAGTACCGCTCTTGAATGCAGACAGAGCTGACAGATAGCCGCCGAAACTCCAACCCCAGATGCCGATACGGTTACCGTTTACGTAGGGAAGGGTTTTTAAGTAATTGGCAGTGGAAATCTGGTCGATGGACTCATAATGGCCCATGTTTTTATAAATGCATTTGCGGAACTCATCACCACGGGCGTTGGTGCCGCGGCCGTCCACGCAAACGACAATGTAGCCATGTTGTGCAAGTAATTGATACCAAGCGAAATCCATGGCACGAGAGTAGGAGTTGTCGACTTCCTGCGAGCATGGACCACCATACACATACATCAGCACCGGATATTTTTTGAATTCATTGAAATTATTGGGTTTGAGCATCCAGCCATTCAGTTCAACACCTTGGTTGCTGGTGAAGCTGAACAGTTCTTTTTGGGCAAAACCGTAAACTTGCATGCGTTTTTTCAATGCTGCATTATCCTCTAACACACGCAGTTGCTTGCCATCAGCCTTGTGGATGGTGTAGACAGGAGGTGTCTGAATGTCGGAATAGGTGCAACGGTAATAGTGGGCGTTTGAGCTGAAAGAAACATCGTTCCAGCCTGTGCCCGAGGTGAGCAGTTTCTTTTTCTTGCCGTCGAAATTGATGACATAGAGGTCGCGGTTGAGAGTGTTGGATTCGTTGGACAAATAATACACGAGTTTGGCTTTGGGATCAATAGCGGCGATGGAGGCTACATCCCATTGTCCTTGAGTGAGTTGTGTTATTTTTCCGCTGAATTCAACTTTGTAAATATGGTTGTAGCCATCCCGTTCAGAGGTGACCAGCATGGTCTTGTTGTCTTCTAAGAAATGGTAATCATCAGTGATTTCCAGCCAGCATTTGTTCTCGTCGGTAAACACCACATCATATTGCTTGGTCAGGGTATTATAACGAATAAAATCAAGGTGATTCTGGTGGCGGTTCAGCTTCAGTGTGATCAAGTCGGTGGAGTTGGGCAGCCAGTATATGCGGGGGTAATAACCATCGAAATTCTCTCCGAAATTGAGTTGGGTGGTTTTTTCGGTGGTGAGGTCGTAAATCATCACTTTCACTACGGAGTTGTCCTCACCAGCTTTCGGATATTTGTAACGGTACTCTTCGGGGTAAAGTTCGCCCCACATGGTCATGGAGAATTCTTTCACTTGGCTTTCGTCAAAGCGCAGGAACGCGATTTTGCTGCCGTCGGGAGACCAACTAAAGTACTGTGCCTGACTGAGTTCCTCTTCATATACCCAGTCGGCCATGCCGTTCAGCACCTTGTTGCGCTCGCCGTCGAAGGTGATTTGCGTCTCTTCCATGCTGTTGAGGTTCACCATGAAAAGGTTGTTGTCGCGCACAAAGGCTACTTTGCTGCCGTCGTTCGAGAAGGTGGCGAAGCTTTGTTTGCCCTTTTTCTCATCGCTCAACGGGACAATTCTTCCTCTTCTTTTGTCGTACACATAGTAAAATGCTTTGGAGGAACGGCGGTAGATGCTTTCCTCTTTCACAGCCAGAAGGATTTTCTGCTCGGACTGGTCGAAACAATAGTCGCTTAAATCATTCAGTGCTATTTTCTTGTTCGACATCTCTTCGATTTTTAGTGTCGGTAATGCCACTTCGGTCATCTCGCCCGTCTCGAAACTGTGTTTTACAATGCCGGCAACACTCATTACGCTGTATTCGTTGCCGTTAGGTACGGGTGTATAGCCTGGAACCCCTTTCGGATAAAACAGGTATTTGGACCAGATGTCCTCAACGGTGATTGGTTTTTGGGCATTGATAATCAATGGGAAAAGTAGTAGAAAGAAAGCAATAAATTTTTTCATGACAGCCTTGAATTTCTTTGGGATTAAATATAATAAATCATTGTGCAAAGATAAAAAAAAAGGCGATACAAGTTGTATCGCCTTTTTTTGAAATTTTAGCGGCAAATTATTTGCATTCCCAACCTGGAGATGATAATTCTGCGCAGTTTTTGATTTCAATGCCAGTCATATCTTTGATTTTTTTCAAATCATAGGTAGCGGTAACACCATTAACTTTGCAAGTACATTTCTTGTTGCATGAAGTTGAAAAAACTGCTACCATAGCAACTGCTGCTAAAATACACAATACTTTTTTCATTTTTTTTGATTTTAATGGTTAATAAAAAATTGACACGGCAAAAATATGAAAAAAAAATGAGATACAGTGTTTAAAAAACAAAAAAACAACAGGGTGTGTAAAATATTGTTAATCAATGAATTATTTTTTTGATGCTATTATTCCAGAAATATTTTTTATTTTTGTAGCTGATAAATAGATTTATAGGTGATAGTATTGATATATGGAAAAGGAAGTATGTAAAGAAGGGATTGTCCGTAAACTTGAAGGCAGTAAGGTATGGGTGGAGATTGTAGTCAGCTCAGCATGCGGAGGATGCGCGGCCAAGAGTTTATGCAATATTTCGGAACAGAAGAATGAATTGGTCGAGGCGGTGAATATGACGGGAGAGGAGTTCTCCATTGGTGAAACTGTGCAGATCCAGATGATGCAGAAACTGGCCAACAAAGCAGTGGTTTTGGGTTATCTTCTGCCATTTGTCATCTTGGTTGCCGGTTTGTTCGTTTGTTATGCGCTGACCCATATTGAGTGGCTGAGTGTCTTGGTAGGTATAGGATTGACCGCCTTATATTATATGATACTGAAATTGATGGACAAACGTCTGGCGAAGGAATTTGTATTGTATGCCAGCAAAAAGAATGAATAAAACTAAAAACTAAAAGTTAAGAAGTAAGAATTCAATTATTCTTTATTCTTAACTTTTAGTTTTTAATTCTTAATTCTTAGTTTGAATTAGTTAGTGCGTCCAGGATAAACCTTCAGGGCTTCGCGGAGGCATTCAACGGCTTTCTCTAGGTCGGAAACGTTGAGGCAGTAGCTGATACGTACTTCGTTAACTCCTTGGCCTTTTTGGGAATAGAATCCTGTGGCGGGGGCGAACATCACTGTTGCGCCGTTATAGTTGAATTCTTCGAGCAGCCAGCGGCAGAAGCGGTCGGAGTCGTCGATGGGCAGACGGGCCACGCAGTAGAAGGCGCCTTTGGGCATCGGTACGAAGCAGCCAGGGATGGCATTCACACCGTTCACGATGGTATTACGGCGAGCTACATACTCTTTGTTGACTTGTTCAAAATATTCCTTCGGGGTATCCACAGCGGCTTCACCAAGGATCTGACCGTAGGATGGCGGACTCAAACGGGCCTGAGCCATCTTCATAGCGGTAGCGTAAACTTCTTTGTTGTGTGTGATAAAGGCACCCACACGTACACCGCAAGCGCTGTAACGCTTTGACACAGAGTCCAAAAGAACTACATTGTCGGCGATGTCGGTCAGCTCCATCACGGAGAAATGTTTCACGCCATCGTAGCAGAATTCACGGTAAACCTCGTCAGCGAAGAGGAAGAGGTCGTGTTTCTTGGCGATCTCACCCAGCTTCAGGATTTCCTCTTTGGAGTAGAGGTAACCCGTCGGGTTGTTGGGGTTACAGATCATGATGGCTTTCGTCTTCGGGGTGATCACCTTTTCGAAATCCTCGATGGAAGGCAGTGCGAAACCGTTTTCAATCGTGGAGATGATGGGTTTTACGATTACGCCGCACATGGTGGCGAAAGCGTTGTAGTTGGCATAGAAAGGTTCGGGGATGATGATTTCGTCGCCCGGATCCATGCAGCTGTTGAAGGCGAAAAGAAGGCCTTCGCTACCACCGGTGGTGACGATGATTTCGTCGGTGGTGATTTCGATACCCACGCTGTGATGGTATTCCACTAGTTTCTTGCGGTAGCTGAGGTTACCGGCAGAGTGGCTGTAAGCGATTACGGGAATGTCGGCGTTGCGCACGGCATCACGGGCACCTTTCGGGGTCTCGATGTCGGGTTGACCGATGTTGAGGTGGTAAACATGGATACCACGACTTTTGGCGGCATCAGAAAACGGCACCAGCTTCCTGATAGGAGAAGACTGCATGCTTGCGCCTTTTTGGGAAATTTTGGGCATAATTATAAGTTTTTTTGAATGTTTTTATAGTTTGAAATTCAGGGGTGCAAAAATACGAAATATTTTGATGTGAGCAATGAGTTGTGAGCGATGAGCTGTGAGCCGTGAGTTGTGAGCTCAAAGCCCATAGCCCATAGCTCATAACCCATACCTCATCGCCTTGAAACCATCGCATCAATTTGACTGACGAAATTGTAGTAGTACAAAGCGGAGTCGCGTTGGCCTAAACGTTGGAAGAGGTCACCTTTCTCGCGATAGGCTTCCAAGAAGTTTTGCTGGTATCTAATGCAGTTGTTCATGCAGTCCAGTGCCGCCGGATAGTTCTGGCGGTGCTTCTCCACCAAGCCTTTGTAGTAATACAACTCGCCATTGTAGGGGAAAACAGATTGGGCCTGCTGGATGACCGTTTCGCCTTCATCCCAGCGATCGCTGAGCAGCAGCAACTTGGTTTTCAAAATGTAGCTGGCGGGCACGTAGGGATCCATCTGGATGGCTTTGTCATAATAGATAATTGCCGAATCGGGCCGCCCGGTATTGTAATAGTTCAGCCCCATGTAAATATAGGCGTCGGTGCGCTTGGGATCCAACTTCAGACACTGATTATAGTAGTAGAAAGAAGAATCATACATGGCCAAGGTCCCGTAAGTGCTGCCTAAGTTGAAGTAGCCGTCCGACAGAAGCGGGTCGAAATAAACAGCGGCCAGATAGAACTGTTTGGCTTTCTGAATCTCTCCTCTTTCAAAGTATATCTTGGCCAAATTGCTGTTGGCGGTCGCTTTGCTGGGAATATTCTTGAGACATTGCAGATAGAAATATTCGGCTGTGTCTCTGTACGTCATGTCGTTGATTTTGACACCGATTTTGTCGTATAGCAAGCCCAATTGTTCGTAGCAGTCAGCGTATTGGGGGTAGATTTCAATTCCTTTTTTGAACTGCTTGATGGCTTTCCAGGTCCAGTCAAAAAACTGTTGGTCATTTTCCAGCCTTTTCACCCAGTTCTGTTCCTTGACGTTGGCCTGTTCAAATTCATCACCTTTGTCGCGTAGAGCCAGTCCCCAGTACAAACGCATGTGCGCACTCTTGTCCGACTTCTTGACATCCTTGCCGAAAAGGGTGAACTGGTCTTTCCAGTCGGCGGCGCGGGTTATGGTTCTTCCTGAATAGAGCAGGAATACCACTGCCAATGCTCCGGCGATGATTCCGAACCGTGGCGTTTTGAGGGAGGCGTCTTTGCCATCGATTTTACAAAGTTTGAAAATAGTGAAAATCAAGGCGGTGCAAAAACCTAAAGCGGGTATAAAGAGGAAACGCTCAGCGAAGGAGGAACCTATGCGGTAAACCAGATTGCTGAAGATGCTCATCGTGATGATATAGAAGAAGATGGCGTAAGCAATAGGGTTCTTTTTCTTGATACCAAATATGGCATAAATAACTAATCCTAAATGAATTAAGAGAGAAATCCAGGTGGAGACATCAGTAAAGGAGGTGAGCGGGAACTGTTTCATGGAGTAGTCACAGGCCAGACTGTAGGGGAAAAACAGTTTGATGAGGTATTGTCCCAGAAGCATGATGGCAGTGGCCCATCTTTCCCATAAATCGCTGTCATAAAAATAGTTGTCAACTACTGAAACAGAGAAATTCTCGGAATCGGGATAATTGGCCAGAACATTGTGTCGGGCTGTCAGATAGATGGCAGCGGGAATGGCAATCATCAGGAAGGTGAGAATATAGTCTTTGGCCTTGGCTTCCCTGAAAAAATACAGGGTTACCGGTAGCAAAGCCAGTGTGGTGATAGCGCTTTCTTTGGAGAACATGGCCAGAAGGAAGCTGATGAAAACCAGAGGCAAAAGGTAGAATTTCTGTTTGTCCACATACAATAGCGAGAGATAAAGAGTGAGCGTCACAAAGAGGAAACTCATGATTTCGTCGCGGCTCTTGATGTTGGCAACTACTTCTGTATGAATAGGATGAGCTGCGAACAGTAGGGCAATGAAAAATGGAATCCAGAGATTATATTTTTTCAGTAATCGGCGTAAAAAGAAAAACAGCAGTGTGCATGCCAAAGCATAGTAAAACACGCTGATGGCGTGGTACAAGCCAGGATTGTCGGGTGAGAGTTGCCACTCGGTGGCGAACATCAGCTGGGACAACGGACGGTAAAGGTTATCAGTGTAAAAACCTGAACCGTGACGGTAAGTTTTGGTCAGGATGTCATGATAGCCGTTGGTTCCAGCCGTTACGTATATATTGAGCTTGAAACTGCCGTAATCGTCCAATACCCAGTCATGATGGAAGGTGTTGGCATAAAGGGCAGCGGCCACGATGAAGATGATTAAGCCCAAGCCTCTGTATTGCTTTGTTTTGACGAGGGGCGTTGGAACCGGTGCCGCTATGGTGGTTTTCTTTTTCTGCTGTGGCTTCATGTAAAATCAGTGATTAATAAATAGACAGACCACGGTACACCGCTTCGTGTACGGTGAGACGTATCTTGCTTTTAACTAATTTGTTAGGTTCGCTGTAAGGGTAAACTCGGTTGGAAATGAAAACATAGACTAACTCCCGGTCGGGGTCGCACCACACCACATTGCCGGTAAACCCTTGATGTCCGTAAGTTTTGTTGGAGGCCATGGAAGGGAGCACGCCGTTGTTTTTCTCAAAGCAGGGAGTGTCAAAACCCAAGGCTCTGCGGTTGCAGCCGTGGATAGAAAAGGTTTTGGTGAAGAATTTTACAGTCTTTTCTGATAAGAATCTCTGTCCTTGATAGATACCACCGTCCATCAGCATCTGGAAGATGGTGGCGATTTCGCGGGCAGTGGAGAAAAGTCCCGCATTGCCTGCATCCCCGTCAAAAAGGGCGGCAGTTTGGTCGTGGACATAGCCTTCCACCACTTGATGGCGGAACAACGTGTCCAATTCGGTGGGGGCGATGTCGCTTTTGCTGAAACCATGCCGCAGGGGATTGAAGCAGGTATATCTCAATCCCATAGGCTGATAGAAGTTTTCCTGCAAGTACTCGTCCATGGGTATGCCGGTGATCTGCTCTACCATTTCTTTCAGGAAAAAGAAATTCAAATCGCTGTAAACGTACTTTTTGGCTCCTAATTTGCAATGGGCGATTTTGTAGCGGACGCTGTCCTGATAGTCGGTGCGCAGGTAGCAGCTGTCAGCAATCTGAATGGAAAACTGGTCGGAAGGGCAGGGGACGATGTAGCGGCAGTTGTTGCAAATCTTTTTGTAAAAAGGAATAAAAGCCGGCATCCCCGAAGTGTGGGTCAGCAGCTCTATAATGAAAAGTTTGCTTTTGTCGGTGCCTCGTAGGTAAGGTAGATAAGATCCGATAGTATCGTAAAGTTTGATTTTGCCTTCGTCGTACAATTTCATGACCGCCAAGGTGGTGGCAGCGGCTTTGGTGACGGAGGCCATGTCGTAGAGGGTGCTATCGGTAACGGGCAGTTGCTTCCGGTAGGTTTGGTAGCCATAGCATTTGTCGAAGACGACTTCGCCTTTATGGAGTACTACCACATGGCAACCGGGGAACACTTCGGTACGAATGCCCCTATTAACCAGTGAATCAATGGTTTTAACTGATTTTTGGGGCAGTTTATAAATGTTATTATCGGTGTTGGCCGTGACCAGCACCGATAATAACAGTAATCCGATAAGGAATGATATTCTTTTCAAGATGGATTATTTTCTGATGTCCATTTCATTGAGCAGGTAGCCTGCGCCGCCGAACTTGTCGATTACGAACAAAACGTAACGGGAGTCAACATTGATACAACGCTGCAGTTCGGTGTTGAACACGATGTCGCTGCTCAGAGCTTCCCAGTTGCCGTCGAAGGCCAGACCGATGAGCTCTCCGTTGCCGTTCATGATGGGGCTGCCGGAGTTACCACCGGTGATGTCGTTGTTGGACAGGAAGCAAACATGCAGTGAGCCGTCTTTGTCGGCATACTGACCGAAGTCCTTGGCCAAAATCAGTTCTTTCAGTTTAGCGGGAACATCGAATTCAAAGTCACCTGGGATTTCCTTTTCCAGAATACCTTGGGTAGTGGTGAAATAGTTGTAGTGAACACCATCAGCGGGATAGTAGTCGCAAACGGTACCGTATGTGGTACGCATGGTGCTGTTGGCATCGGGATAAATGGGGGTGTCGGCCTTCATTTCCTTGATGGCGGCGATAAAGGTGCGGCGAGGTACGCTCAACTTGTCCATATCGGCCAATGCGGACTGATTGGCAAGGATGATTGTGAATATGCTGTTCAGATATTGATAGATAGGATCTTTTTCCAATACTTTGGTAGAAGGTTTGCGCATGTATTTTTCCAGATTTTCTTTGGAAACGAAAATAGAGTTGGCAATGGCAGCCTCGAAGGCGGCGCGGTTGCCTTTGTAATATTTGTCAACAATTCCTTGGATGTCGGGCTGTTTGTCTGCGGGTAGTCTTTCCCAGGTCTTCAAAGTGGCCAGGATGACTTTCACTTCGGTATTGACATCTTTGTCATTTACGCCTTTTTCATATTGTTCCAGCACTTTGGCGATTTTTTCCTCGCTGAAGCTCTTCTGTTTCTCTTCCAGTTTTACAGAATTTCTCAGTCTCCATGCGGTCAGCAGGGTGGGAGAGGACATCAGGCAGATGTTGGCATTCATGAAAGTTTTGGTGGCAGCGGCGTCAACACCTTTGCAAATCTTTTCGATTTTGTCTAAGCATTTGCCATATTTTTCCTGGCGTTCACTATTGGCATTGATCCAAGCGCGGAGTTCCTGCTCTTGTGCGGCTTTCTTTTCCACAACGTGAAGAGCTTTCAAACTATTGACCTCACCATGTTTATTTTTCCATGTGTTGGCCAAGCTGGCATGGTCGTCGGCATATTTCAGTTCAACAGCCTTGTCGGCTTCCATAGCTTCCTTGATTACAGGAAGAATGATGTCAAGAGGTTCATACAGAGCGGGGTCATCAATGTTGATGGTGTTTTCCACTTCGTAAGAGGTCATGAAACGCTCGGTGGTGCCGGGATAACCCCAAATCATGGTATAATCGCCAGGCTGATAGCCTTTCAAGCTGATGGGCAGGAAGTGTTTAGGATGGAAAGGAACATTGTCTTTGGAGTATTCGGCGGGAGAACCGTCGGGGGCAGTGTAGATACGGAACACGGTGAAGTCACCGGTATGGCGGGGCCACATCCAGTTGTCGGTGTCACCACCGAATTTGCCGATGCTGGCGGGAGGAGCAACCACCAAACGCACGTCTTTATAAGTGGTATAGACGAACATATAATATTCGTTTCCTTCATAGAAAGGTTTCACCACTACTTTGTGCTTGCCGTTGTCGGAGTTTTCTTCCTGCAGTTTCTTGATAGCAGCTTTCACCAGTTCCTCTCTTTTGGATTCCTTGGTGTCTTTGGTCACTTCTGCCAACACGATGCTGGTCACATCTTCCATTCGTTCGAGGAAGTTGACGCTGAAATTGGCCTGCAATTCTTCTTCCTTGCTCATGGCAAAGAAACCGTTGTTGAGGTAGTCGTGCTCCACGGTTGACAGTTCTACCACTGAAGAATAGCCGCAGTGGTGGTTGGTGAACATCAGACCGTCGCGGGAAACCATCTCACCGGTGCAGAAACCGTCACCCAACTGGACGATGGCGTCTTTCAAAGAGGAATGGTTGATGTCGTACAGCTGTTCGGCAGTCAGTTTCAAGCCTAACTTCTGCATTTCGGCATAGTTGTAATTCTTGATGAACATAGGCAGCCACATACCCTCATCGGGTGGGTTGATAGCGAACATTCTTATGGATAAGAATGCTACAACGAGTAATAAAAGTGATTTTTTCATAAAAGTATTTTTTTAATGATGAAATTCGTCAAAACAACCTGCAAAGATACAAAAAAATTCAATTGGCAAATTAGTTAATTAGCAAATTAGTGAATGTGCTAATGAGACAATGTGCAAATGGGCCAATTATTTTGCGTTGAGCTGTGAGCAATGAGCAATGAGTTTTTCCTTCGGAATCCATCATCCTGTAATCCTGTAATCAAAAAAACTCCCCTCGAACGAAGTGAGACTCCCCTCATGCATAGCATGACTCCCTTCGAGGGCGCAGCCCGAGACTCCCCCATGGACGAAGTTTTGATTATATCCCATACACCACCAGTCCCACTATACCGCTCAGCAGAATCAGCAGTATGGGACTGACTTTCTTTCTCAATGACAAAATAAAAACGATGAGAAAGATTGCGAGGCTGAGGCATAACTGTAGGGGGGATTGAGACCAAGAACCGAAATTGGCGGGTGTAGCCAGTTGCAGGGCAGCGGCGGCAATTAGTCCGAGAACCGTGATGCGAAGGATGGAAAATATGTTGTTTAGATTATTGTTGTTCTTATGTTTTAGCAGGTAGCGCGCCAGTAGCAGCATGAGGATGAAGGGAATCAGGATGACTGAGAACGAAGCTAAAAAAGCTCCCGCCACCCCCATCCATGGGTCGTAGCCTGCATTGACTACAGCGGTGTAGCCTGCGTAGGTGGCCACATTGATACCAATAGGTCCGGGGGTCATTTGGCTCACGGCAACGATGTCAGTATATTCTTGGGCAGTCATCCAGGCTTGTTTCTCCACCACCTCGTCCTGTATCAGGGCAATCATCGCATAGCCACCCCCGAAGTTGAAGGCGCCGATTTTGCAGAAAGTATAGAAAAGTTTCCAGAATATCATGTGGCAGCCTCCTTTTTATTGATGAAACGGCCATAAAGAAAACCTCCCAACCCTGCGACGATAATAATCAGGACGGGCGAGATCCCCAATAGCCATATCAAGGCTGCAGCCAGTAAGGGAATCCAACAGTTGCGCCAGTTGAGGCCAGCATTTTTGGCCATGGTGAAAACAGGGGCGGCAATGAGCGCCACCACACAGGGACGGATACCCATGAAAATGCTCTCTACGACAGCGTTGTCACGGAAATAACGGAAAAACATGGCTAATACCAGAATGACCAAAATGGGCATCATGATGTTGCCTAGGACGGACATGACGGCACCGGTTTTGCCCCGAAGACGATAACCGATGCTGGTGGCCATGTTCACCGCAAATACACCCGGCATGGCTTGACTGAGCGACAGCAGGTCCAGGAACTCTTCTTTGCTGAGCCACTGCTTTTGCTGCACCAGTTCCTTCTCCATCAGCGGAATCATGGCGAAACCGCCACCGAGGGTAAAACTTCCGATTTTGAAAAAGGACCAGAAAAGCTCAAGATAGCCAGCCATTACAGTTGACAGTTAACAGTTGATAGTTAACAGTTGATAGTTGATAGTTGGTGATTGGTGATTGGTGATTGTGGGGCTGTCATATTATGGCAGCCGTAATGTCATGGTGATTTGTAGAGATACATGGCCATGCGTCTCTACAAGTGTTTACAGGCGACTTTCCACCACCTTCCAATCCACAATCTGCCAGAGGGCGCTGAGGTAATCGGCGCGGCGGTTCTGGAAATCCAGATAATAGGCGTGTTCCCACACATCAAAAGTGAGCAGGGGTTGCAGGCCGCTGCGGACGGGGTTGCCGGCGTTAGCCTCCTGGGTGATGACCAGCTTGCCTTCGGCATTCAGCGATAGCCATACCCAGCCTGATCCGAAGAGGGTGGCTCCTTTTTGCTCGAATTCTTTTTTGAATGCATCAACAGAACCAAAATCTCTGATAATCAAATCCTTGATTTTGCCTTCCGGTTCGTGGTTGGCGGTGCCGAATTGCTCAAAATACATGGTGTGGTTCAGCACTTGGCCGGCATTGTTGAACAGACCGCCTTCGGCTTTCTTTACCACTTCGGTCAGTGACAGTCCTTCCAGACCGCTGCCGGGCAGCATTTTGTTCATGTTGTCCACGTACGCCTTCAGGTGTTTTCCGTGATGGAAGGTGAAAGTGTTGCCGCTGATGACACCGAGGGTCTCGGTTTCGTAAGGCAAATTCATCAGCTCAAATGTACCGTTGATAGGGAGAATTTCTTTCATTTTTGTGTTGAAATTTGGAATTGTAAAAAATCAATTTTGAAATACAAAAATACGAAAAATAATTGAATAAAATTGATTCCTTTTTCGCTGCAATTAATTAACAAATGGATGTTATTATTTATCAGCGTAGTAGCGTTTAATTGAAAAAAAATTCGTAATTTTGTAGTTTGAGTATTAAAAATATAAGAAACTGATACATAGGAACATAGTTTTTAGAAATATTATATTAATGAAAAAAATATTACTGTTTTTGGGATTTTTGTGTATGTTTGCCCTGGTGACACAGGCTCAGGATTGTCCATTCAAGGTACATGTGTCCGTAATAGATGCCACCTGTTTCAACAACGGAAAGTTGGTGTACTACCTTGAGAACGAGGATGGCGATGTCATGACAGTGGAAGAATATAATGATTCACATTTGGACGAGGTCCGTATTTACACCAAGGTGAACGAGACAGATTCCGTTCATTATTCAGGTACATTCTACAAAGGAGGACTCGATACGTTTGTGGTGGATCATGGTACATACATTGTTGGAGTGGAAGGTTTGTGTAGTGATGGTCATGGTGGATGGTTCAAAAAGGATACCGTGTTGGGGACTTATGTTGTCAATACGTCATATACTGTTCCTTTGGTGTCCACGTTATTCATTATTGACAGTGTGGGATTCAAATTCGGCAGGCATTCAACGCTGGAGTGTTCCAATATGGGTCGTGTGCAGCTAAGAATAGAGAATGGTAGTTTTCCTTATACTGTAGAGGTGAAGCCTCATGGGACCCAGGATGTATACCGAACGATTGTGTTTGATGGCAACCAGTATTCAGGAAACGATTCCACCCGGTACGACTACTATAAGTACTATACCATAGACACCTTGCCCGCAGGGGATTGGGATTTTTATGTGGTGGATGGTTGTAATTACGGACTTCCCCGTTCAGGACAGATTGTCGAAGAGATACCGTTTCCGTATTTGGACTATGTGGAGTTGTACGCTTCTTCAGGAAACATGGTCGATAGTAACGTTATCAGAATCAGAGCGACAATCAATTCGCCGTATGATTATTACACTGATTTGATTCCGGACTATGTGCAATACCGTTTTGTTTATCGTGATCCTGCTAGTGGTACGTGGATTGATCCGGGTGCAAACAGCTGGAAAGATTTTCCGGCACTTTCAAGCAATAAAATCACACTTTATGACACGACCGGCGTGAATTTTTGTGACCTTGACAGTATTCGGTTCGAATATAAGGTTGAGAATTCTCCCGGCGGATGTAGTGATACCGTCATCCAGCGAACTTTCAAATTTTCCAAACCTAACTCCTCAAAGTTTTCAAGTAAAAAGGTTATGGCTGGGGATGATGTGGTAAGAGATGGATGTAGGGAGTACAAACATCAGGTTTGTGATTATTATTCTATCCAATATTCGGATTTCAATCTCAATTATGTGAGTAGAGGAGAACATGAGACGCACCGTTACCATTTCACACATCCATTGACATGGATTTATATTGATTCCGAAAGTGGAGATACCATAAAGACAGAATATGTAAGTGCGATTAATCAGCCATCCAAGTTGTTCGCCTCTGAGGTAGAGGCACTATATGGACCATTGCCCCAGACTTTACATGTAACGCGCAAATTGGTTGATGCAATGGGTTGTGAATTGTATAGTTCCGTCAATAATATTCTTGTTTACGATGAAAGAGTGGATACCATAAAACCGCAATGGAGTTTGGAATCCGCGGGTTCCAACCATTGCTGTTCGACGCAGCATCGTATTACGGTGAAAGGATCTTATAGTGAGGGAATTAATCCTGATGGAACCATTATAAAATTGGTAGTCAGTCCGGATAACAACAAATACAATTTCAAAGCGGTTTACCAAGCCTCTACCCATACTTGGACCATCACAAAGTATGATATTCGTAATATGGCGACTATTGATGGTGCAATCGATGGAAAATCACTGGATTTGAAGGACTTTTGCCTTGTTTCAGGACAGTATATTTTTGAGATTAGTTCACCTTGTGAAGCGACCACAAAGTCCAAGGTAATTACTTTTCCAGATTATTACACCACGGAGTTGATAGTGCCGTTGGCAAGAATTGAGGAGAAGGAATGTACGGACTGGTATATTACATATACACAGGGACAATTGGCGCGTATCGGCCATAATAAAGATGCCGCAGGGCATGATGTAACTCATCGACAGGATCTGGAAACCCGTTTCCAGGTGGTCAGTGGTCCTTTGGGAGGATACGACAATCAATGGTATGAAATAGGCTCTCGGATACGACTGTCTATTCCGGGTGTCTATGTGATTAAGATATTTCCCACCACAAAGTACGAAATTTGTGAATATACCCCTATCTACGATACCATATATTTCGAGAATACCACTGTTGAACATCTCTATGCCTATGCGGTTTTGTGTGACAATAGTTCAACTTCAGGCAATGTTTATGTAAAAGGTATTAATGGTTTGGCTCCTTATAGATACACACTTTATAGCCATGCCAATCTGGAAGGTGTGAATTTGGGCACGAATACCTCTGGCCAATTTTTCAATATATCTATGCGAACAGATACGGCATTATCGTGTATAATAGAAGATCAATGCGGTGCCTATTTCCATGTGAACTTTTTCCCGCAATTGCTGGCTGATTTGCAAATCACCTGGTTTGACAACGGCTTGCACGCCATCACCTCCTGTGAAGGCTCAACGGTATCTGTACATACTTTGACTTCTGATAATATTATGTACTATGCCTGGACGGGTCCGGATGGTTCAATTGTTCATGAAGGAGCAGATCCATTGATTTTTATTCCAAGAGGAGCGGAAGCAGGGTATTACAGTGTTCAAGTGTATGAGATGGGTTGTGAAAGGGATATTACAGATAGTATTTATATTGATGTGAACCAATCTCCAATGGTTATTATAGATAGTAATACCACCATTTGTCCAGGTGGAAAGGCATATTTTTCATTTATACCGAGAAGTTTTCATGAACCAGCGCCTATTGTCAATTTCTCCCTTGCGTTTGAAACAGAGACCGGTCGCGAAATACGTAATTATAGCTCTCTGTCGGGAGTGCCTGTGAGAGACAGCGTAACAACGATGGTCCCAATGAAAATATATCCTGTCGATATTCAGGATGATGAATGTGGTTATCCGTTTGCGGATAGTGGTGATACCACGTATATCAGTATATCATCCAATGTGATACGCTCTTGTGATATTTTCACGATAGATGATTATGTTTGTCATGACAACGATGCGACTCTTCATGCCCGTTCAACTGTGGATTTCCCTTATACTATTCGATGGTACAGCGATATGACCCAAAACCATTTGTTGAAGGAGGATGTCATAACAAGTGCCGAGGAATGGTCAACGTATGATACCAGTCATGTTATTCAGCAAATCCTGCTGTATGTCAGTGTGGACAAGGAAGGGTATTGTCCTTCGGTGAACAATTCCTATACGGGTATCGTCAATATGCAAGAAGATACCATCCATATGAATTGTGCTCAGTCGTATCGTATTTTTGATTCTGGCGGAATGAACGGTGATTATGGGGAAGAGGAGATGATCAAGCAGACTTTTACCACAGATTCTGGTCGGAAAATTGTGATGATTATAGACCGTGACAGTTGGGATTTATCCTATACCTCCCATTTACTTGTCATTTCAGGTACGGAGCTACATACGGATAGCATCTTATATGATCTGTCCAACGGCAGTTATTTTCCTGAAATTATCATTTCCAGAGATACTGCACTTACTCTGTTTTTCATGTCAGGCGAAGTAGCTGCTGGAGGCTGGAGTGCATTGGTGGAGCCCATGCCGGGTGTGGCTGTCGCTGATGCTTATCCACCCAATATAACCAATTTTTATGATGAAGTGTGCCAAAGTTCGAGTCTGCCATACGACAATATTTACAATATATCCCCTTTGATAGCTTCGCAAAGTGAACTGGACGAGGCAGTTAAAAGAGCGGGACTTCATGTGTTCTCGTATAACTTCGTGGGTCCGGAGAGTATGGACAAGCATCATTGCGACTCGCTTGTGAATTTTACCCTGATGGTGAATGACCCTCCTTTTGTGGATACCATGGTGGTAACGACAAATTTCCAATTGAACGGGGAACCCTATCATTGGAGAGGCATGGATATTGACTCAACGGGTCGATATTCCAAAATCAATATGATGGCTGACGGGTGTGACAGCTTGGATATCCTTTCGCTGATTATATTACAGATAGATACTTCTACCAACGAGATTTGTGAAGGAGAAAGTACAACAATGGGTATTTCGGTCGAAACACCTCGATTGGTATGGAAAGAGGGGGAAATCCCCGCAGTAGAAGCTCCTGGAGATGTTTTTTGTACGGATGGCTCTATTCTCCGTGTTGACGCATTTTTGGCGAGTGGAAAAAGGCCTGTGGGGGTAGTGTATTATATAGACCCGACAGGAAAGCATGGCAAAATAATCGCCTTGAAGGATGCCCCGAATGTAAAAATTGACGGCAAAGATAATTATTGGGGTATATGGGCGCAAGGTCAGGCTCAGGATTATAAGTATATACATGCGGTAACCAAGTATAATAAAGTATACAATGTGCTGTTTGATATGAGAGGGACTGAAAATACGCTGAAAATTAAGATTGATGCTGAACAAAGAGGAGATTTTTCCTATTATGCTCCGTCAGCCTATTATTGCTATTATTATAATGAGAGTAGTGGAGTGGTTGACCCGTCTAATCCGGGAGGATGGGGATGGTATTTGCCTGCTATGGGAGAACTGAATATTTTGTTTGGCAATAGGGTGCCTGTGAATGCTACATTGAAAAAACTGAAAGAGGCTGGTTTTGATGCCGAAGTGATGGATACAGGCCAAAGCTATTATGTGTCTTCTTCAGAACAAGATGATAACAATTGTTGGCACAATGACTATTCTGGTCACTTCAAACCTCATTATAAGTATAATTCAAAGACTTGGATGGATAGCAAAAACAAATATCATATTGTTCGTCCATCACGTGATTTTTAGGTCGGGAGGACAAAGGATAGAATTGAGCTATATAATATATATGTAGGAAAAAAAGAGAAATATATGCAATATAAAGTGGTTAAACGGATACTCTTAATTGTACTACTGATTATGATGTCAGCATTGAGCTCTGTGAAAGCTCAAGTATATCAGGTTGGTGATGTTTATACCTTCCCTGACAGTTCAAAGGGTGTTATATGTTATGTCAATCCTGATAATCCGGTGGAAGGTTGGGCTGTGGCGCTGAATGATGTGGGTTGGGTTAGCAAAACCAACAACAAGAGGTATTTTATGATTGACAATGGAGCTGAGCTGCCTGCGGGATTGGTACAACATCCCTATGATGTTAATGGTGGTATCGGACGTTCGAGTCTGGACTCTTGGACATTCGAAGGAAAAGAGAATACGAGAATTTTGTTGAATTCAGGCCTTTCCGAAGCGGCGGAAGCTGTTGATTTTTATAATGGATGGTATATTCCTGATGCTGTACAGTTGCGTATGGTATATAGTTTATTACCGCTTATTGCAGATAAGATTGTTGCGGCAGGCGGATCTCGCGATTGTTTAGAGTTCATGTATGCTCAGGATAAAGACGGTTATGATTACTGGACTTCTACACGTATTAGTGCCAATCAGATGTTGGTGGTCAGGGGTAGCTCATATTTCTATAATCCCCGAATTCCGTCTAATCATAGCAATGCTACTACTAAAGAAGTAGCTACACAAAACCGTATCCGTGCAGTGCGTAACTTTGGTACGGAAGCATACGCCTATTGGGCGGATACTCCAACGGATGCTAGTATGGAGGTACGTCCGGGAGTTGGGAAAACCTCTTATGATGCTTATGTTATTTTCAACAGCGATACCGTTGAGGTGGTGACAAGCTCAGCCATAGTGTACGAAAAGTATGATAAAGACACTATTTATAGGGAAGTATGCCGATCTACTACACCTTACACTTTCCCGGAACCTGTTGATAGATATGGCCAACCTGTTTTTCAAGATGTGGATATCTCCACTGTTCATAATTATAAGCCTGTAAGACAAACCCTGCAGACGGTTCATGGATGTGACAGTGTTATCACCTTGATGCTGAAGGTTAACCCTGTATATGAAATCAATGCCACAGCTGAAATATGTCAATCGGATACACCGTACGTATGGAGGACGAAGAGATTATACGAACCGGGAGTATATTATGACTCGCTAAAAACGACGTGTTGCAATTGTGACAGTGTATATGTTCTGACCCTTTCTATCGCACCGATGCCGGAAATCAGCTTTTCTCCGCAACACCCTGTGTTTTGTAAGGAATCTTCCGGAATAGAAGTGACAGCCTCTGCCACCAATTGTGCTGACTATTTCAGAGAAATTCTGTTTGAAGGATTTGATGAAGTGGTGGGAAATGATGTGGAGATAACAGACAAACTGCTAGATATGACCGCACTTTTTGAAAGTGGTGAAAAAGTTTTTGCGATGGGAGACAGTGCTGTCAAAATAGGAAGTGCATCTAGTGGTAATTATATATATGGTTCGATTTCTACGAGAGAGTTGGATTTGTCAAACGATTTCAAGCTTGAAATGAGGCTGAAGGGGTGGCAAAGACATGGTTCAAGCCCTGTTGCCCATACCCGTGTGAGAGTCTCTGTGGATAACAATGAGGCGGATACGATTACGGTACCGGGAAGTAATGACACCAATCCTGGAGATTACGATGTTTATTCTTTCAATTTCAATCGGGCAACGCCAAACTCAGTTATTAAAATTGAAGCTATCGAAGAGAATGCTCCGGGAAGTGAGTATGCTGAAGAGCGTTTGTTTATAGACTGGGTGCGTATTACAGACAATTCTCCTTGTGTAAGATATAGTTGGTTTTTGGCAGGTGAAGGAGCGGAATTGAGTGAGGGACCAACATTCAACATCACGGAATTGGAATCAACTACGACATACGAAGTGGAGGTGGAGAGCGCATCCGGATGTATTGTAAGAGAAGAGATAGAAGTGGAATATGGTGAACCTACATGGGGAGATACCATTGTAAATACTTGTGAACCATTTACATGGCATGGTAAAACCTATACAAAAACTCCAAAAGAAAAACCAACTTATACCATAGAAGGAGGAAACCAATTCGGTTGCGACTCTATTGTAACGTTATTTTTGACGATTAGCGATAGTATCAAGGTGACTACGGATATGGAGGTTTGCGACAGTCTTGTATGGATAGATGGTAACACCTACAAAAATAATGGCACTTATAGATATGTCACTACTACTTCATCTGGTTGCGATAGTATTGTGATACTGAATTTGAGAGTGAATAGAAGTACCACAGTTCCCGAGATAAGGACAGTGTGTCAGAATGAACTTCCGTATACATGGAACGATAGTGTATTCACTTCAGCTGGAGAGAAGATAACGGTGTTGAAAACCGTTAATGATTGCGACTCGACGGTGATTATGACGTTGATAGTGAACCCCGTAGACTCAATCCACTTCGATTCGGAGACAGTCTGCGCTGGCGGCACATACGATAGTTACGGATTCCACTACGACGCACCGTACAGCACCACGCCGAGTGTCCACTATGACACCTTGCGTCTGTCCAAAACTGACGGCAGCGGCTGCGACAGCATTGTGACCCTGACCTTGACCATCCATCCGGTGGACTCCGTCCACTTCGACGGCGAGGTATGCGCAGGCGGCACCTACAGTGATCACGGATTCCATTACGACGCTCCGTACAGCACAACAGCGAGCGTCCATTATGACACCCTGCGCACGAAGAAGGCAGGCAGCGATTGTGACAGCATCGTGACCCTGACCCTGACTATCCATCCGGTGGATTCCGTCCACTTCGACGGCGAGGTATGTGCTGGCGGCATCTATAGTGATCACGGCTTCAGCTACACGGCACCGTACAGCACTACACCAAGTATCTACTATGATACCCTGCGCACGAAGAAGGCAGGCAGCAACTGCGACAGCATTGTGACCCTGACCCTGACCATCCATCCGGTGGACTCCGTCCACTTCGATGGCGAGGTATGCGCAGGCGGCACCTATAGTGATCACGGCTTCAGCTACACGGCACCGTACAGCACTACACCAAGTATCTACTATGATACCCTGCGCACGAAGAAGGCTGGCAGTGGCTGTGACTCAATCGTGACCTTGACCTTGACCATCAACCCCGTAGACTCGATCCATTTCGACTCGGAGACAGTCTGCGCTGGTGGCACCTACAATGCTCACGGA
>JAGBPS010000023.1 GCA_017633255.1 Bacteroidales bacterium | reverse complement strand
GGAGTGTCATTGCTAACCCCACACTTACGTGCGGGGTTATGAAGATGCCGTACCTTCGGTACTAAATTTAATTGCAAAAATACAAATAAAATCAATGCGAAATAGTAAATATTAAAAATAAATTTTTAATATATTGCGTAAAATAATAGAAGACAGTCCGAAAAATTGTGAGATTCTTCCCTTATCAGTACATTAAAAAAAATCGTATCTTTGCAGATTAATTTAATCTGAAAAAAATATAACTATGGATACTGTTTTAAGTGGCATCAGACCGACGGGTTTCTTACACCTCGGCAATTATTTTGGTGCGTTACAGAATTTTACCAGAATGCAGTTCGACAACAACTGCTTCTTCTTTATCGCTGACTATCATTCCTTGACCACTCACCCTCATCCGGCAGACTTGCATGAGAATATCAAAAATGTGCTGATTGACTATCTCGCGGCTGGTATTGACCCTGAGAAATCCACCATCTATGTGCAGAGCGATGTGCCGCAGGTATGCGAGCTGACCACGCTGTTGTCGATGAACGTTTATGTGGGTGAGTTGCAGCGTGTGGCTTCTTTCAAGGAGAAGGTGCGCCGCCAGCCCGACAATGTGAATGCCGGTCTGCTGAATTATCCGGTCCTGATGGCTGCGGATATTTTGATTCATCGTGCCGATAAGGTGCCGGTGGGCAAGGATCAGGAGCAGCATCTCGAGTTGACCCGCGATTTCGCCCAGCGCTTCAACCGCATTTATGAAACCGAATATTTCAAACTTCCAGTAGCTTATAACTTTGGAAAACAGTTGGTTAAGATTCCAGGTCTGGATGGTTCCACCAAGATGTCCAAGTCCGACAACGAGGCTTCCTGCATTTATCTGTCCGATGATCCGGCGGTGATCCGCAAGAAAGTGATGAAAGCCGTGTCGGATTCCGGTCCCACCGAACCCAACCAGCCGAAACCTCAGGCTATTGAGAACCTGTTTACCCTGATGCAGGCGGTGTCAGCGCCCGAAACCTTGGCTTTCTTCGAAGAGCAATACAACAAGTGCCAAATCAGATATGGCGACATGAAGAAGCAATTGGCCGAGGATATTGTCCAGTTTACCGCTCCTATTTATGAGAAAATCAAGGAGTTGCGTAGTAATGACGACTATATCGCCAAGGTGGCCCGTATGGGTGCCGAGAAAGCCCGTGCCAGCGCGGACAAGACTATCAAGGATGTTCGCGAAATCATTGGTATCAAGCATTTCTAAACCCTGAATCATGTCGCTGCTCACTCAATATTCTCTCTGGTTTCTGCCTTTGTGCCTGCTCGTTGGGGCGGGTTGCGCATTGTTGTTGTATTACAAGTCCACTACCCTGGACCTTGACAAGAAAAGCCGCATCATCATGTCCTGCCTTCGTGGCTTGGCAGTTTCGCTAATTTGCTTCCTGCTGCTGGCCCCGATGCTAAAGATGATGGTGAAGGACTTGGACAAACCGCTGATTATCTTCGCGGTGGATAATTCCGAATCCATTGTTTTGTCGAAAGATTCGGCCTATTACCGCACGGATTATCCTCAGCAACTGAAGCAATTGGTGAATTCCTTCGGAAACAAATATGACGTCAAAGTATATTCCGTAGGAGAAAAAAATCAGTTGCAAGAGAATGATAATACTGATTTTCTGGATTTTTCTGAAAAATCCACGGATTTGTCCGCTATTTTCAATGATGTCTCCACGCTATATGGCAACCGGAATATCGGTTCGATGATTCTGCTGAGCGATGGTATTGTCAATACGGGCAGCAATCCGTATTACAAAGCCTCTTCTGTGGAATATCCTGTTTATACCGTGGGGTTGGGAAGTACGGAAACCTCTACTGATTTATTCTTTGCAGGGGTTAATCACAACAAACAGGCGCTGAAAGGCAATTATTTCCCGGTGGAGATCAAGGTGGCCGCCAATCAGTTGGCAAACAATAATATAACTCTGACACTGGCAGAAGGCGACGAGGTGCTGATGAGCAAAAATATGACCATCAACAGCCGCAAGTTCTTTGAAACGGTGTCGGCCAATCTCCAGGCTACCACCAAGGGTTTGCACAAGTACAAACTGACACTGACGGAGCTGGACGGAGAGTTGACCCATGTGAACAATACCGCTTATTTCTATGTGGAGGTGATTGACTCGCGCGAGAAAATCGCTATCGTTTACAATGGTCCGCACCCCGATGTGGCCGCTATCAAGTCGGCATTGGAGAGTGCTGAGAATTACGAGGTTGCTGTTTCATCCATCCAGGATTTTAGGGCTTCGGTGGACGATTACTCTTTGATTGTTCTGCATCAGCTGCCGTCGGCGGGACAGCCTGCCGCCAATCTGCTGGCACAAATCGAGAAGACGGGAACCTCATGTCTGTTTATTGTGGGAAGCCAGACTAATCTGTCTGCTTTCAACAACCTGAATGCGGGTATCAGTATTCAGCAGAACAAGAATCTTTTCAATAGTGCGATGCCGCTGTACAATGAGAATTTCACGGCGTTTACATTCTCGGAAGAAGCTCGTCAACTGTTGCCGAAGTTGCCGCCCATGACCACTATTTTCGGAGATTATAAGTCGATGGTGGCTTCCAATGTGTTTCTGTATCAGAAAATCAATAATGTCAACACCCAATATCCGCTGATATTGTTCAATGAACGCAATGGCGTGAAGACGGGTGTGATTTGCGGCACGGGTATCTGGCAGTGGAAACTGTACAATTATCTGTACACGCAAGGTCATCGTGAATTTGATGAAATTATCAATAAGATAGTTGCTTATCTATCGGTGAAAGCAGACAAGAGTCTGTTCCGCGTGTCGGCGAAAAATGTGTACGAGGAGTACAAACCTGTGGTGATTACAGCGGAATTGTACAACGAGAGCTATGAGTTGGTGAATGATGCCGACGTGTCGATCGTCATCACCGCCGAGGATGGCAAGAAATACGAACAGCAACTGTCGAAACAGAACAACCAGTATGTGCTGAATATGGGCGAGTTGCCAGTCGGGGATTACAGCTGGCTTTGCTCAACCAAATATGGTCGGAACAGCTATTCCAAGTCGGGCCGTTTCTCGGTGGATGAGGTGCTGATTGAGTCCACTAATCTGGTGGCCGACCACAGTTTGCTGCAGAGTATCGCGACAGCCACCAATGCCAAGTTCTTCATGCCGCAGGAGATGCAGCAGATAGAGCAGGAAATCAAAGCTAACGATAATATCAAACCGATTGCCAATTACAGCAAGAAATATAGCCTTTTGCTCAGTTCGTGGGTATATTTCGCCTGCATTGTGTTGCTGTTGGCGGTGGAATGGTTCTTGAGAAAATGGAATGGAGGAATTTAATATGCTGAAGACAAAACATATAGTGCTTTGGATGATGATCCTGTTGCTGTCATGTGGCATGGCACAGGGTCAGAAAATCGCCTTGTTGAAATATCGTGGCGGTGGTGACTGGTACGGCAATCCTACCTCATTGCCCAATCTGATCGCTTTCTGTAATAAGAATCTGGGAACCTCGATTGACAAAGAGCCGGCGACGGTGGAGGTGGGTAGTGCCGACATTTTCCAGTATCCTTTTATCCACATGACAGGCCACGGCAACGTGGTGTTCAGCGACGATGAGGCGCAGAATCTCCGTGCTTATTTGATTTCAGGAGGTTTTCTGCATATTGACGACAATTATGGTCTGAACAATTTTATCCGGACGCAGATGAAGGCGGTATTTCCGGAATTGGATTTCGTGGAATTGCCGTATAACCATCCGATTTACCATCAGAAATATGATTTTCCGAGAGGCTTGCCGAAGATTCATGAGCATGATGGCAAGCCTGCCCAGGGCTTTGGATTGATATGGGAAGGACGACTGGTTTGCTTCTTCTCCTACGAGTGTGACTTGGGTGATGGTTGGGAGGATGCCATTGTGCACGGCGACAGCGAGGCTACCCGCACCAAGGCCCTGCAGATGGGTGCGAATATCATCCAATACGTGTTTACCCGATAAATCAAAGGACGCATGCAATGCGTCCGCTTGTATACAATCTCATATTTGGAAATAAAATAACGGTGACCTGTAAGCCGGGTTCTGTAATCTTCTGTCATTTATCTAGGCATTGCGTTGCCGCAATGCTCCATCGACCTACCCTCCGGGATCGGGCGAGCCACCCTCAAGCCCCGGTTTATTTGGTTTTTCAACCCATGAGGTTTACCCCCGTCGAATATCACTACCGACGTCGTGAGCTCTTACCTCGCGTTTTCACCCTTACCTGATTGCTCAGGCGGTTGTTTTCTGTGGCCCTGTCTGTGACTCCTTGCGGAGCCCCTTCCTGTTAAGAAGCATGGTGCTCTGTGTTGCCCGGACTTTCCTCTCCCTCCCACGGGGAGGCAGCGACAGAACGGCCACCGTTATTTAATTGTTAGTCATATTTATAATTGTAGAGACGTGCCATGGCACATCTCTACAGGCTATTTTGCGTTTGTTATTATTTTGTCGTGGAGACGGGCGCACCCTTCGCTACATTTATAATCGTCTCCACGCCTCCACGTCTTGACGTCTCCACGGATATTAGTAATTCAGCATCACCGGCATAATCAGCATCAGCAGGTTTTCTTCCGCGGAGAATTCCTCTACGGGCAGAATCAGAGCTGCGCGGTCGGGACGGGACATTTCGAGGCGGATTTCGGCGCCGTCCATGTTCTCCAGCATTTCGCGGAGGAACTTGGAGTTGAAGCCGATATCCATTTTCTCGCCGCTATACAAACCAGCGATACTCTCTTCTGCCTTGTTGGAGAAGTCAATATCCTCTGCGGTGATGTTGGTGCCTTCTTCCGACAGGGAAACACGTACCTGGAAGGTGGACTGGTTGGAATAGTTACCCACACGCTTGATAGAGCGCAGGAACTCTTCACGGTTGACCACCAAGGTGTTGGGATTCTCTTTCGGAATTACATTCTCATAGTTCGGATATTTGCCTTCCTTCAGTGAAGAATACAATTGCAGATTACCGAAGGAGAATTGGATATGGTTGTTTTCGGCTGAATATTCCACTTTCACAGGGGTATCCACACCCGACAGGATGGTCTTGAGGTGGGCGAGAGGTTTCTTCGACAGGATGAAGGAAGCAGGATTCTCGCTGGTGTTCTTGGTATTACGGTAGCGAACCAGCTTATGGGCATCGGTGGCCACAAAGGTGATGCAGTCGCTGTTAAGTTCACAGAACACGCCCATCATGTTAGGTCTCAATTCATCATTGCCAGTGGCAAAGAGCGTCTTGCTGATGGCACGCTGCAGAATGGTGGGTTCCATCTCGAAAGACTCGGCGTTCTGCATGACGGGCATCTGCGGATATTCGTTGCCAGGGAAGCAGGGAGCCTCGTACTCACCGTTGGCGATGGTGTACTTCACCTCGTTGTTCTCTTCGTTGATGACGAAGACGATAGGATTCTCACCCACTAACTTCAGGGTCTCCAGCATGATTTTGGAGGGCACTGCCACGCAGCACTCGCCTTCCACATTGGTCAGCTCGATAACGGCGGTCATGGTGGAATCCAAGTCCGATGCGGTCAGCGTCAAGGTGTTGCCTTTGACGGTGAACAGGAAGTTGTCGAGGATGGCCATGGTGCTGTTGCTGCCCAGCACACCGCTGATGGCGCTTAAGTTTTTATACAGAACGTCTCTTGATACGATGAATTTCATAATACTTTCTTTTTTAATTCAAACTGCAAAGATACAAATTTTTTTAATGTGCCAATTAGTTAATGTGCTAATGTGCCAATTATTTTGCTTTGAGCTATGAGTTATGAGCTATGAGCTATGTTTTTTTTTGAACCTAGTTAATCTTTAGTCTCCCCTCGAGCGCGAAGCGCGAGACTCCCCTTGAGGGTTTGGCCCGAAACTCCCCTCGAGCATGCAGTGCGAGACTCCCCGTATTATTATCTCAACTGCTTATACAAATCCCAATAGATCTGTGCATCTTCTTTCTTGCCGCGGCTTTCCAAACTCTTGGCTATCTTCTTGTAGAGCTTGCGATAAGCGCCTCTGTCATCCAGGCCGTCAGCTTTATAAATATTGATGAGCTGTTGTACACCGGCATTGTCCAACTGATCGTGATCGATAAGCTGGCACAGTGCTTTTTCGGCGTTTTTGATATCATTTTGGCGGAGATAGATGTTGCACATCAGGTGGTAAGCGCTTGTGAACTTGAAGTTACAGTCGATGATGAACTGACAGGTTTCAATAGCTTTGTCCATCTCGCCTTTGGTCATGTAGTAATGAGCCAGGAAGTAGTTGGCGGTCTCATATTTGGGCAGGAAAGAAAGCTCCTGGTCGATGTAGATTTTGGCGCTGTCTAATTGGCCACGCATCAGGTAGCATTCGATAATGTTGTTGAGTGCCGCCTCGTTATAGGGGTTAATGGCCAAAGCTTCCTTGAAGCAGATGATGGCGCTGTCCACCTGGTTTTTGGATTTGTACTGGTTGCCCAGCATGTCTATTTTGGACTGGCGTTTCAGAATGAGGCAGATAGGTTTGCCGTCCACATCGATGGTCTTGATGCAATCTGGGGGAGGAAATGCTCCTTTGCTCGTAATCTGTTCGGGAGCCATACCGGTGATGGTAAAAATGGCGTAGTCCCAGTCGTTGTTACCTTTTTCGTACCAGCGGCAGAAGAGTGGCATGAAGCGGGCGGTGTCGTTGCGGAAGAAATAGCCTACGGAAGCGAGATGCCAAGTGGCTACTTTGATTTTGGAGCCGTCGGCATTAGGCTCGGCGTTGGCGATAATCCATTCGGAAGCCTCGCGTGTAGAGTGGTAGTAGTAGTCCATTTCATAATTGCCATAGGCCTTGTCGATACCGCCCTCTAATTCGTTGAAATACACGTATTCGTAAGGATGGTTGGCAATGATATGGCGGATGGGGCCAATCAGCAGAACCAGCAATACGATTACGCTGGCGACATTCACCAAAATGCCTTTCGTAGAAGCATGATTAACTGTGTCTCTATCGTCGTTCGCACTTTTATCGCCATTATTAGTTGTTAATTGTTCATTGTTAATTGTTAATTTGGATTCAATCCACTTCACCAGCGCATCGAATCCCCATCCCGCGGCGACCACCATAGTCGGGTAGGCGAACATGGCATGACGCCATCCACCGTATACATTGGCCTTGGTAAACACAATCCAGAACACGGGGAAAAAGAAGGTGAAGAATACTAAGAATGCCCAGAAACGGTTTTCTCTTTTAATCCAGCAGAACACAAAGAACAGAATCATACCAATAATGACCGCGATGGGAATGGTCATGAAAATGTATTTCGGAGTATAGTACCAGGGAAGTACATCCGACCACTGCAGTGAGCCTTCGAAAAGCTGGCGGATGGCGGTGGCAAATTGGCTTTGCGCTTTGAATGTCTCAACAGGATTGTCAATAGGACTTACCAAACCATAAGGCCAGAAGAGCATGGCGACAAAATATCCGGCGACTGAAACGATAATTCCATACAGGACCATTTTCCCGAAATCCTGCATGGATTTTTTCTTGAAAACTTCTTTTTTAGGATAGAGTTTGAAGAGATACAAGACGCTAAACATGCCCAGATAGGGTATCAACAACAGTCCGCCGATACGAATGGCGATAGCGAAGGCGATACTGCCTCCTAATGAGATGAAAGTGCTGATTTTGGGTTTGGGAAATTCTTGCAGATATACGATAATGGCATAAATACCCCATAGCATGGCCATGGCGAAACTCACATCTTTCAAGTCATTGAATGAGTGGCCTAATAGTCGTGGGGATAAGAACATCAGTACGGCCACAAAAAAGGCCGAGCGCCAGTTGCCTGTGATTCGATGGGCGATTAATCCTCCGAAAAGCAACATGAGCCAGCCACAGATGAAATTGCAGATATGGCGAACCATCAGCTCGTCTTCGATAGAGCAAATGTGTGCGATGAAATAAGCGATGTTATCCACTGCTTGTCCGTAATGAGGCAGGTTCCAGTCAGGACGGGCGTCAATGGCGACTGTGTCCTTACCTCCTGTGGCATAGAAATCGTAAACGGCCTTGGCCTGTTTCATCTGAAATCCTTCATCTCCGCTAAAACCGGCATCAAGGCATAAACGGATACCTGTACATAAAGAGAAAATCAAGAATAGGATGAATAGTAATTTCCAAGGATTGTCTTTGATCCATTGTGAGATTTTTTTCATGTTATTATGTTTTTGATTATGCAAATTTGAATACTAAGTTTCTAGCGATACACATTATCCATGCCATGGTTTTGCAATATATTCGAGTGAACCATGAGTAATTGATTACGCCTTCTTTATGATATTTGTCGATAAGTGCATTGAATATTCGAGCTTGGTTCCATTTGAATCCTGCTGTTCCAGAGGTATTGATGACTCGGAAAGAGAATAAGGGTTCTTTAATGACAAAAAGATTACCAAATTGAAGTAGTTGACAGTAAAAGTTGAAATCCATCACGTACGACAGTGAATCTTCAATGGAAAACTCGTCTGTTTTCTTTGCTGTCTCATGGTCAAACATTATACAACCAGGTTCTCCAAAAATGCTTGTTCCATGAAGAAAACTTTTTTTTATGGCTTTTTTGCCATTATGTAAACCTGCTTTCCCTGGGAAAGGTTTTTTAAATAAAACCTTATTGTTTTTGTTGATGACGTATTTCTCTGCAGCCACCATGACAATCTTGTCATTGGGGTGTGATAAGAAAGTATTCACTTGTTTTTCTATGCAATCTGGAGTAATAATATCGTCAGCACATAAGCATTTTATATATTTTCCGGTGGCATGGGAAATAGCAGCTTGAAAATTTCTGGCCATTCCGATGTTTGTATCATTGATAAAAAGTTTGATCCTTTCATCTTGTATTTGTCTAACAACTTTTATAGTTTGATCTGTGGAATCATTGTCGGATATGATAATTTCCAGATCGGTATATGTTTGGTTTAAGACACTTTGGATGGTTTTACCAATGGTACCCTGCGCGTTGTAGCATGGTATGCATATACTGACAAGAGGATTCATAATTAGAATGTAATCGTAAAAAAACAGATATTGAATATAAAATCGCAAAAATACTAAAAAAAGTAATAGGAGCGAATGACCTATGATTACTTTTGAGTGTTGTGTTATATACAGAAAAGTCCAGTTGAAAATCCATCAGGATAAAAACAGCTTGATTCCTTGATAGATATCTATTTTGGGCTTCCAGCTAGGTACAATGTTACTTGGTTGCCAGGGTGTCATAACTTCTCGTTCCCTATATGGTAAACCTCCCCATAAAATATTTAGTTTTTTCTTTGAAACAGTTTCAAATATACCAGCCAATTCTTGTAAGGAATATGTTTTTTTTGCGCTTAATGCATATTCATTTTTTAATTGTGTCTTGTTGCATAGAAGATTCACCAATGTGATAAAGCCATTAACCACATCGTCAATATATAATAAGTTGATTTTTTGTTCTCCCGGGGACATCTTTAGTTGTTCTCCACTTTCGGCATATTGTTTGAAAAGAGACATGAGTTTCCTTCTAGGATCTTTTGGACCGTAGGTGTCACATATTTTAAGTGTAACGAATTTGATGTCAGATGTTTCTGTGTAATATTTGGAGATGTCAATAAAAGCTTGTTTGGTGGCAGCATATAGATTTACAGGGTCGTATTTTGTACTGTCATGCAGATAGTTCTGCCAGTATGTCCCTGTGTTCAAAAACCATTGGACGCTTGTTTCTTTTGCGGCTTCCAAAAGTGCTGTGCCCAAAAAAACATTTGACAAAATGAGGTCTTTGCATTGATAGCTTTGATGTTGTGCAATAAAGAGTGATGCAAGATGAATGATTCCTTCAATTTGGTTTCTGACGATGTATTCTTTAAGTTCTTCTATATTATCATTGAAAATGAACTTTTTAAGAATGCAGTCTTTTCCCCATTTTGTTGAGGGTCTAATTAACACGTGAATTTCGTGCTCTTGTGATAATGACTTAAGTAAATGTTGCCCTATAAATCCAGTGGCTCCAGTGATTAATATGTTCATTAAAATGGACTTTTAAAATTAGAAAGAGTGGGAAAGGATAAGTCTCTGTCTGAAATGATAGGATTCTTTACTCCCCATTCAAATCCGAAAGAGTCATACCTGATTCCACAATCACAGCTGGGATTGTAAACAGAGGTCTGTATGTAGTTTACGACTGTGTTGTCATTTAATGACAGGAAACCGTGGGCGCATCCTTTGGGAATGTATAGAAATTCCCCACTTGTATCGGATAATTCAAAGGAACAGTATTGACCATAGGTTTCACTTTTGGTTCGTATGTCTACCACAACATCAACAACAGCTCCATTGCTGACATATACAATCTTTTCGTGGTCTGCTGGTGGAATTTGGAAATGCATACCCCGAATGACATTTTTATGAGATATCGAAAAGTAACATTCTCTATAATCTGTGCTTAAATGGTTGTCCTTGTAAAAATCCTCATTGAAGATTTTGAGGAAACCGCCGCGGTTATCCGAAAACAGTTTGTTTTTTATTAGTAATAAGCCTTTTATGGAGGTTTCTATTGTTTCCATATAACTATTTCTTACAAAACTCCTTTGTCATCATTAGAGTTTCTTTTTTTGCATCAAAGGAAATATGATATGTTTGTTCTGTTTTTGATATGCTGAATTTCATTCTGGGAAATTTGTGGCAAATATTTATAAAATCATTCCCAATCATCTGTAAGCACGTTATCTCTTGGAACGCCTAATTCGATGAGTTTGTCCTTGAAAAATTTGATCATTACGGGTGGACCGGAGATAAAATAGTTGCTTTCGTTGCCGTTCTGCTCGTGAATTTTCACAATGTCAATCACGCCATCCTTGTTTTCGTAGAAGATAGTGATTTGGGCGTTGTCGTTCTTAATGGCGGCAAATTCCTTTTGGTAAATATAGTAGTCCTCATTCTTGTAGCCCAAGTAGATCTTCGGATTCTGGTAATCTCTAAATGTTTCGTGCGTAAAGAGCGACAGGAAAGGGGTGACACCTGTCCCACCAGCAATGAACACGGTTTTAGTCTTGTTATGCGGTTGTGTGAACAGCTCGCCAAATGGCAATTTTAGCCACACTTCCCTTCCCACTTTCAAAGTCTTCTCCATCTCTTGCGTGAAGTTACCTTTCACGGCGTATGTAATACGGATGATTTCTTCTGCGGGATCGCTCTGCATGGAGAAACAACGCGATTCTGGCCATTGTCCGATGCCATCATACTCTTCGTCAATGGCAATATGGAGAAACTGCCCCGGTCCATATTTGTAAGGTCGCTCCAGCGATTTGAATTCAACGGTATAAATACCCTTGAACGGATTTTCTATGGAAACCACTTCTGAAAGATACTTCTTGGCAAGCATATTAGTATTGTTTTACGAATTCGTCCAATTTTTCTTCCACATAGTTGAACATTTCGTCCGTAAGACCAGGATAGGTGCCTAAGAAGAAAGTGTTGTTCATGATGTAATCTGTCTGGTTCAGATGGTCGGCAATGCGCCAGTTCTTTCCTATATAGGCTGGCTGTTTGGTCATATTGCCGGCAAAGAGGTTGCGGGTTTCTATAAGATTATCGTTCAGATATTTGGTTAAATCATCGCGTTTGAACGGGCAATCTTCTTTTAATGTGACGATAAAAGCGAACCAGGCGGGGTCGGATCCTTCGGTGGCTTTTGGTGTGATAAAATATTGTGGATATTTGCTGAAAATGCGTTTCCACTCTTGAAAATGTGTTTTACGGCTTTCGCAGAAGTCGGGCAGTTTGTCTATCTGAGCAGATCCTATAGCAGCCTGTATGTCGGTCATTTTCAAGTTATAGCCGATTTCTGAATACACATATTTGTGGTCAAAACCAAAGGGCAAGGTTCCGAACTGTTGGGAAAAACGTTTGCCGCAGGTGTTATTGTCTCCGCCTGCGCAGTAGCAGTCACGTCCCCAGTCGCGGAAGGCGCGAACAATTCTTGCCAGTTGCGGGTCGTTGGTGCAGATGGCTCCACCTTCACCGGTGGTGATATGGTGGGCAGGGTAGAACGAAATAGTGGACAGATGTCCGAAAGTACCTGTTTTCTTGCCTTTGTATTCGGAACCAAAAGCATCGCAGTTGTCTTCTACCACCCACAGGTCATACTCTTTGGCAAGTTCCATAATGGCATCAATGTCGAATGGATTGCCAAGAGTATGTGCCAAAAAGATGCATCGCACCTTTGGTGTGATGGCTTTTTTCAACATTTCAATATCAATGTTGTAGGTTGGAATGCTCAAGTCCACAAACACGGGAATCATGCCATTTTGGATGATTGGTGTTACAGTAGCGGGGAATCCTGCCGCTACAGAGATTACTTCGTCGCCAGGCTTTAGCCTTTTGTCGCCGAGTTTTTCGGATGTAAGTGCTGAGAAAGCCAAGAGGTTGGCGGAAGAACCTGAATTAGTGAGCAGCACGTGTTCTATACCTAAGAACTCTGAAATCTTGCTGGAAAACTCTTCGGAGAATCTTCCTTCCGTCAGCCAAAAATCCAGAGAGGCGTTCACGGCATTCTGCAGTTCTTCTTCATCAAACACACGGCCAGCGTAGTTTACTTTTGTTTTGCCTGGAATAAAACCTCTCTCTTCAAATCGGGCTTTGAAGTATTCAGCGGTCAGTGCTGTGATTTGTTTACGTAATTCTTTGTGATTCAGCATGGTTTTTATTTTTTTCTATTTTCTTCTGCTAATAAAAATTCCTTTTATCAAAATTTATATGTTGTCTGTACCACCATTTTCCGCACAGGAGGGGGCAGGTTCAAGCCCGTTGAGTCGCCAATAGCCTGTTTTGTCAGATCCAATCCGTTTTATTACTCCGTTTTCTTGCAAATGTTTTAAATGGATTCTGATTGTCTCTCTTGATTTTTGGGTGTATTCACTTAACTCCTTGTACGTGTATTTTGAATTAGAATGTAACAGGTTTATTATCTGCAGGTCTAATGTGGTAGGTTTAAAGTTTACAGGCAAGTTTACAGGCAAGTTTACAGGCAAGCTTGTGCTGCGCTCTTGCGAGTAATTTACTGTTGGCCTATATATAATGACAGAGAATTGATTGGAAGATAGATTGTTGACAAAATCAACATGGATGCCTTCAGACAGAGAACGAATGATGCCCGATCCTAATCCTCTATAAATCATTGTCCTGTTGCAAAAATGGGCAATTAGAGGATTTCTTTGGAATGTGCTACCTTCTTTAATGTCATCAATGGAAAGATTTCCTCCCAAACATCCCGGATTAACAATTTCTACACGATCATCAAAAATCATTAATCTAATGGGAGCCGAACGTAAATAGTCTCGGTGAACTAATGCGTTTTGAAGTAATTCTTCCAATGCCGTTTCGGGAATTTCCAATTTGCCAATGGAATTAAAGGATTGTCCAGCCTGCACGCTATGCAAGTTGGATTTGAGAAATGCCATTCCTTGCTCGAACATTTCAGGGATGGTTCCAGATATGTCCTTGCTGTCCCGATATTTGTTTCCACCAATAGAATTCCCATAGAAAGACACTGCTTTAATCACAAATTGCGGCATAAAAGCTTGCGGATCATCAGAAAAGAAAAGTAATCCAGCTAGGGTGAGTTCTCCTTTTGTATTGATGATATGCAAGTTGTAGAGCAGTCTTTCTTGAGGGATTCTGAAATCTCTAAGTCGTTTATCGTATAATTTTTCCAAGAAAGAATCTAATGCTTTTGTGTCAATATTTTCTATGGTAGTTCCGGTAATGCTTTGTTTTTCGGGAAAATAGTTTTCAGATGATTGAAAAAGAGCAAGTATATCACTGTTTTCAGTGATCCTGCGTTTGTCAGGTCCTTGCTTAATCCAAATATGTCCATTTAAATCTTTGTATGGTTTATTAGACCCCTCATTGACATAGACAATCAGTACATGCGCCTTTTTATATTTGATTACTTCTGTTTGTATATAAATGACGGGTCGTATGGAGTCGTTGGCAATTGTGCTGATTTCATGAGAGATATGTTGAATTTCTGAATAGCTGAGCCCTGTTATTACCCCATTCTTGTCTTTGATGCCGAACAATAAAATTCCACCACGGCTATTGGCAAAAGCAACCAATTCTTCTGCAATCTGTTTTGACGACGAGAATTGTTGCTTGAACTGAACCTTACTGGTTTCACCACAACTTACGATTTCTTCTAATTCTTCACAAGTCATTGCCTCGAAAATTTACAATACACATTGATTATTGGTCAATATTTATTTTTTCATTGATGTAGTTGATGTGGCCTTCGGCTATTTTTTCCTGCTATTTATATTTGTATTCGTTTCTATTTTCTTCTGCTATGATAAGTTCTCATGATTTTCCAAAGTTCGTAGGGGGCTTTGAAAAAGTCTTTCATTTTGAGTTGTGAACCGCTGACATCCTGCCATTTCATGACAGGATTCTCATATATCTTGGTTTTGGCCTCTTCTTTTCCGAATAAATTGATATATCGGGCTAAAAGCTCTACGTCAAAGAGCCAACGGGTGATGAATTTCTGTTCGAATAGTTTCCCAGCAATTTCAACTTTGTATAATTTTGCTCCACACTGGGTGTCATAGACAGGTAAATCTAATACAAAGGCAGCCAAGGATGCAAAGAAACGTCCAATATAGTGCCTTGAGTATTTTCTGCGCACTTGTGCACCTAATCGCATCAATCTTAACCCCGTGACACAATCGTAATGATGGTGGTCGATGATGCGCTCAAAGTGTTTTATCTCGTCCAAAGGGGTCGCCAAGTCAGCGTCCCAGAATCCCACGTATTCGCAATCGTATTGTGAGGTGGATTGGAGAATGCCCTGTCTGACAGCTTCTGCTTTGCCTCCGTTTTGCGCTAAATCCAAATAATGTATCTTGTCGTTGGAAGTGGAAAATGATTGCAGCATTGCAAGTGTGCTGTCGGTACTTCCGTCATTGACGAAAAGGAATTCAATGTCATCATTTTGAGATACAAAGGAGAAAAATGCCTCTTTGTTCAGACGGTTGCATTCGTTATAACAAGGGATGACTATCAGTGTTTTCATTTTCTATGTAATTGCAGTATCTCTTTTCTCGTGGTCATTTATTCTCGAATTGTCTGATCTGTTTTACGGTTAGCTCACCGATGTCAGAGGGGTTGTTGTAAAAGATTTTGTACCATTCTAATGTCATCTCCAGTGCTTGGCGGGCGTTGAGGTGGGGTCTCCATCCCAACACTTTTTCAGCTTTGGTGATGTCCAAAGACAAGAGGCCTGCCTCATGTGGTTGATTGGTGAGCTGGGGAAAAACAAACGTGCCGCTGCCCCATATTTCGGTGGCCATCTGTGTCATTTCCTCCACAGTAAGAGTGTCGGCGGGATTAGGACCGAAGTTGAATCCTTCGGCGTAGCGTATGGGGTCTTCTATCAGTCTCTGAGCCAAAAGGATATAGCCGGAGAGAGGTTCCAATACGTGCTGCCAGGGGCGGACCGCTTTGGGGTTGCGGATTTGGATGGCCTCGTTTTTGGACAAAGCCCGTACAATATCGGGAACCAGCCGGTCGGCAGCCCAGTCGCCACCGCCAATCACATTGCCAGCACGTGCCGAGGCAATAGCTTTGTGGTGCTGGTCATAGTTTTGGGGATTGAAAAAAGATTTGCGGTAGGAGTCAATGACCAATTCGGCACAGGCTTTACTGGCACTATAGGGATCATAGCCACCGAAGCGGTCGTCTTCCTTATAAGCCTGACCTGTTTCGTTGTTCTGATAAACTTTGTCGGTGGTAATCATTACACCTACACAAGGCTTGTCCAACATCCTAATGCCATCCAACACATTGGCGGTGCCGATAGCATTGACCTCAAAAGTCTCGGCGGGTATTTGATAGGAGGTTCTGACAATCGGCTGTGCTGCCAAATGGAACACCACATCGGGTTGGCACTCGGCCATGGTTTGGTGAAGCAAATGAGTATCGCGCAGGTCGCCGATGACGGAATGGCAGAGCGTCTCACCATGAATGACTTCAAAGAGACTAGGGTTGGTGTTTGGCGACAAGGAATAACCTGTCACTTTCGCTCCCATCTGATGGAGCATCAATGTTAACCAAGCACCCTTAAAGCCCGTATGGCCTGTCAGAAAAACTTTCTTGTCTTTGAAAAAAACACTATCAATTACCATGAAATCCCCTAACTGTTAATTGTTCCATATTTTCCATGGAGCCTTGTTGGTTGCCCACAATTCTTCAAGGTTCATTTTGTCGCGTTGGGTGTCCATGCATTGCCAAAAACCGTTGTGTTTATACGCTTTCAGTTGTTGCATATTGGCAACTGTTTCGAGTGGCTCTTTTTCAAAAACGGTATCATCACCCTTGATAAAATCGAAGATTTCAGGTTGGAATACCATGAATCCACCATTGACAACGTTGCTGTCCACATCTTGTTTTTCGCGGAAAGATTGGACAAAATTGTCTTCGCCCATGTCAATTACCCCAAAACGTTGTCCGACGTTTACGGTTGTGAGGGTGGCGATTTTTCCGTGGCTCTGATGGAATTTTACCAATTCTGCAATGTTAATGTTTGCTACGCCATCGCCGTAAGTGAGCATGAAAGGCTCGTTGCCCACGTATTTCTGGATGCGTTTCACACGACCACCGGTCATGGTATTCAGTCCAGTATCCACTAAGGTTACTTTCCATGGTTCAACAGCTGATGTGTTTAATACAGTCAGCTTATTGTCCTCAGTAAAGTCAAACATGATGTCGCTGTTATGTAAATAGTAATCAGCGAACCATTCTTTGATAACGTAGTGTTTGTAGCCACAGCAGATAATGAAATCATTGTACCCGTAGTGGGAATATATTTTCATGATGTGCCAAAGGATGGGCTTCTCGCCAATTTCAATCATCGGTTTGGGTTTGAGATGACTTTCTTCGCTGATACGTGTGCCATAACCTCCGGCAAGAATAACAACTTTCATAATTTTATTCCAATTTGTTTTAATCTGCAAAGATACGAAAAAATATTATACCAAATCCCGATATTCTGCCCCAATAAGGTTGATGAGGTCGTCGGGGGCGACGTGCACCTGGTAGCCGACTTTTCCGGCGCTGAAATAGATTTTGTCGCAGAGGGTGGCGCTTTCTTCCACAAAGGTGGGGAAGGGCTTCTTCATGCCGATAGGGGAGCAGCCTCCATGGATGTATCCTGTGAGCGGCAGGAGGTCTTTTTGTTTGATCATGGCGATATTCTTGACACCGGCTGCTGTGGCGGCTTTCTTGAGGTCCAGCGTGCAGCACACGGGAATGACAAAGACATAGTGGTCGCCCGTGTTGGCTACCGTCACCAGGGTTTTGAAAACCGATTCGGGGGCTTCATTCAGCAGGTGGGCGATGGTCTCGCCGTCGGTCATCGTGTTGTCGTACTCATGTGCGGTGAACTCAATGCCCTTTTGGCTCAATATCCGCATTACATTGGTCTTTTCCATGGAAATACTACGTTCAGTGTTGGTTTCGTTTATCTATTATGAAATGTGGGGCTATTTTTGTCTTTTCAACCATAGTTCCAGAAAGTAATACAACAATTGTCATAAAATGATTATCATAAAATGATTATCATAAAATGATAAAAACCATTGTCAACTTTCAGTTTTCAGTTTTCAACTTTCAGTTCTATTCCTCCTCCAGTTCCCTATGCTTTGCGTAATTGCGCCATTTTTCTATCACTGCGGCGAAGTCTTCCGGCAGCTCGGAGTCGAACAGCATGTATTTTCCGGTACTGGGATGCACGATGCCCAGGGATTTGGCATGCAAGGCTTGTCGTGGCATCAAGCGGAAACAGTTCTCAATAAATTGTTTGTATTTGCTGAAAGTGGTGCCTTTCAGAATCTGGTCACCGCCGTAGGTTTCGTCGTTGAACAAGGGGTGGCCGATGTATTTCATGTGGACCCTGATCTGATGGGTGCGGCCGGTCTCTAGCTGGCATTCCACCAAGGTGACATAGCCGAAGCGTTCAATCACTTTCCAGTGGGTGACAGCATGTTTTCCTTGGTCGCTGCCCTCGGGGAAGACAGTCATCACCAAGCGGTCCTTGGGGTTGCGCCCAACATTGCCCACAATGGTACCTTCGTCTTCTTTGAAATCGCCCCACACCAGAGCCCAGTATTTGCGTTCCAAATCGTGATTGAAGAAGCGTTTGGCCAGGGTCATCTGCGCCAGTTCGTTCTTGGCCACAATCATGATGCCAGAGGTGTTTTTGTCAATACGGTGCACCAGCATGGGCCGTTGGTCGTTGCCGTCCTTGTCTTTCTTGCCTAAAAATCTGAAGGTAAGCGCATTCACCAGAGTGCCGGTATAGTTGCCGTAGGCGGGGTGAACCACCAAACCGGGTTGTTTGTTGATGATGATGAGGTCATCGTCCTCGTATGGCACATTAAGCGGAATATCTTCGGGGATGATTTCAATATCGCGCAGCGGCTGCGGCATCAGAATAGAGATGACATCCAGCGGATGGACGCGGTAATTCTGCTTTTCGGGCTTGCCATTCACTACAATGCAGTTGGCTTTGGCCGCCTGCTGTATCTTGTTGCGCGAGGTGTTGGGGATGAGGTTCATCAGGTACTTGTCGATGCGCAGCATCTCAGTGCCCTTATCGACCACAAACCTAAAATGCTCGTATAGTTCTTCCTTTTCTTCTTTCTCAATCTTTTCCTCGTCCTGGACCATTTGTGATAAGGTTTATAGATTAAGGATTACGGGGTTTGAATTATGTTTACGTCACAACCCCGCCCTCCGGGCATCCCTTCTAAAAGAAGGGGAATTCTTAATTTCAATTAGCACATTAGCACATTGGCTAATTGGCACATTAATCCTATCTTCCGCACAACTTGCACACCGTCTTTTTCACTTCGGCGTTGTCGAACACGCAGATAGGCAGCTTGTCGAACAGTCCGCACAGGCGGGCTCCGTCGCGCTCAGCAGCCATCTTGACCGCTTTGGTGAAGAAACTGCTCAAGTAGGTCTCTTCGCGGTGGGCGGCGATGCTCACGTAGGAGAAGAGGAAGTCGTTGGAGATGTTGGGGTCGGAGAGGAAGGGTTCCATGATGCTCATGGCATACATGTAGTCGTAATTCTTCACGAAGTAAGAGGCCAGTTTATAGGCGTTCTGCCAGCTTTCCAGCTTCTTGTTGGTGATGCTTTTGATTTTGTCGAAAGTGGCATTGTAAAGCACGGTGCCTTCCGATGTGGGCGGGTTGGCATTGATGTATTCGATAATCTTGAATTGATATTCGAGGTTGAGGTTGTTGACATCTTCCTTCGGAAGTACGGGAAGAGTATACAGCTTGTCAATTTCAGCCTGGGTTTTGATGATTTCTGCCAATGAGCTGATGGGGGTGTGGAAAACTTTGCCGACAGCCACATTGTACATCACAATAGGATTGGTGGGCTCGTATGCCAGGGTTTTGTTCATGCCGTTGACAATTTTGTCATTCAGCTGCGAAGACAGGTAATACTGCATGTACAGCTTGTTGTTGTGCAGTTGCTGGAATTTCTTGTCGGCGGGGATTTCCAGTTGGTTGACGGCGCTGATGCCATATTCGCCTGCTTCCACCTTCTTAATCATGAAATTCTCGATGGCGGTAGCCAAACTATAGTTCTTGCTCTTCATGGCTTGGTTGAATTTCCAAGCGGTGAAGTTCTCGGCCTCGGCATTGTTGCCGGCTTTATACACCACATGGAACACTAACTTGATATATCTGTGTTTAGAAAGATACTCGTCTTCCAGTTCTTTGGCGATAGCGTTATTGTTGGCTTTCAAGTTTTTGACTGCTTCAGCTTTGGTGTACAAGGTAAGGTCGTAGTGTTCGGTGTTGTTGTTGACGTCGCGTTTGAAGTCTTCCCAACCGTCGTCGTAGGTGATGGTGGTAGGAACACCGGGATACATCTGTGCCAGCACTTTCTGCATGCTTGTGGCACGTTTTTTCTGGTTGTTGATCTGGGTTTGGTCAGCACTGTAATTCAACGAGTTCTGGGCGATAATGTCAATGCTCTTGACGGTGTATGCGGGAGCGTCGATAGCCTGTATGCTGGAGTCAATGTCAGCTTTGGTATAGGCCACTTGGGTGAGGGCAAAGGGGAATTTCAATTCGTGAACGTCTTCTTCCGCGGCGGCTACCCATTCTCCCTTGCTTTTCATAGTGGCATAATCGGGTTTGTAGTTGATTTTGGCCTGATAAGAGGCTTTCTTGCATTCAACGGCCTTTTTGATGATGGTGCGGCAAGCGTATTTGCCTTCTTTCAGCACGATAATGTTCACATCGAATTCAGCATCGCTCTCAATGTTTTCCGGGACGGTAGCGATTTTAGCATAGAGTTTGCTGGACTTTTTGTCTTTGATAGTATTATCTTCCAAAATCTTTTCGAATAGGATGGGTTTGGTGGTAAAACCGCGGTTAATTCTGTCATTGTCAATGACGGGGTGTTCGCAGTCGTACTGACTGTGCTGCACGAAATCCAGCACGATGGCATCGCCTTCTTTGCCAATGAGTTTCTTCAGGTATTTGTGGTCGCCACAGTTGATAAATACTTCATTGTCTTTTACTTGTATGTATTCTGACAAGACCTCAAGGTTCTTGTCGGCATTGCATTTGGCGCAAACTTTCTCATCGTAGTATGTCATGCCCGATTTGCCCTTGCTGAAAGGCACATCCTTTTCCATGGGGTCCGGTTTGTAGGGGTTGAAAGTCAGGTCGTTGCCGATGATGAAGGAAGCGTACATGCTCTTCATGTACTCGTCGGTCTCAAAGCCCATGCCAATGAAAGTGTATTGTTTATCCAGCAGTTGCTTGGCTGTTTTTACATTTTTCAGAATGGGGCGTATGAGTTCGAGACAGAGGTCGTAGTAGCTGTATTCCTGGGTACCCATCGTGGCTTTGGCCTTGGAAACCAGCTCGATAGCATGGTAGGTGAGACCATATTTTTTCAGACGAAAGAAAGTGGTGCGGTAGGGCGGTTCGTTCAGGACGCCTTTCTCGTCTTTCTGAGCCTGGTAGTCCGCTTGCATCTGTGCGCAATCATCCATATCCTTGTCCGATTTCAGGGGGTCAAGGAAGAAATATTCCTCGCGGGCAAGGTTAATCATGTCGAGCATGCAGTTATACAGGACATTGCTCTTGTAATTGCCAGGGTTGAAATTTCTGGTGTATTCGGTCTTGGCTTTTAACTTCTCGGGATTGAAGTCCATATAGGGGTTGTCCATCTGACCGAAGGATAAATTGCTGATTGACAATAAGAAAATAATCAGTACGAAGGCGTATTTTTTTATCATGACGAATAGATTTTATGGCACAATAATGAATATGCAATAATAATAAAAAAAACGATACAATTGTATCGAATTAGCAAATTAGTTAATTGGTAAATTAGCAAATGATTAATGTGCCAAGGAAGAATTCAAAATTCAAGGTCCAAAATTCAATTTGAATTCTGAATTTTGAACTCATGTCCTCACTCTGTATTCTTTACGAATAAGCAAAAAAAAAGGACGACCATCGGTCGCCCTTTTTTTAGATTATAACCTAATGATTAGGCACCCAGTTGCAGGCGGTAGAAACCGGTGCAAACGAGTTTGCTGTCAATCTGTTTCATGAAGTCAGCCACGGTCAGTTTGCTGTCCATGATATATTCCTGACCCACGAGGGTGTTTTCTTTCAGGAACTTGTTCAGACGGCCCTGAGCGATGTTGTTGACCATGTTGTCCTGAATAGTCTTGGCTTTTTCCTCAGCGGCGCGAACTTTGATTTCGCGAGCTTTGTTAGCTTCGTCTTCAGTCAGCCAACCCTTGGTGATGTTGGAAGCGATATGATCGTCGGAATCCACCAAGTTGGGGTTGATACCAGCTTTCTTCAGTTCAACTTCAACAGCTTTCTGGATGAGTTCAGCCACGGTTTTCTCTTTGGCGATAGCCAATTCGTGGTCTTTCACGTCCTGAGCGATGCTGTCGCCATCAACGGCCATGGGGTTCATGGCAGCGATCTGCATAGCGATGTGGTGACCAGCTTCAGCTACATTGTCACCAGCGATGTTGAAACCGGCGATGGTAGCCAGACGGTTGCCATTGTGGTTGTAGTAAGCCACGCAGGGAGCCTCGATGGTGTTGTAAGCGGGCAGCTCAATCTTTTCACCGGTCTTGCCTGTCATGTCGAGCAGCATTTCAGAAACCTTACGACCTTCGATAGACAGTTCCATCAGTTCGTCTCTGGTCTTCACGTTAGCGGCCATGGCGTTATCCAGGATTTTCTCGGCGAAAGCGACGAAGTCAGCGTTTTTGCCCACGAAGTCGGTCTCGCAGCTCACCACGATAACAGCACCGAAAGTATGGTCAGCGTTAGTCTTGGCGATGGCGCGGCCTTCGTTAGAAGCGCGGTCAGCACGTTTGGCGGCCACTTTCTGACCTTTCTTTCTCAGAATGTCAATAGCCTGTTCGAAATCACCGTTAGCTTCCACAAGAGCGTTCTTGCAGTCCATCATACCGGCGCCTGTTTCTTGTCTGAGTTTATTTACATCAGCAGCTGTAATAGCCATAATATCAATATTTTAAATGTTAATACTCACTTATGCTTTGGCAACGGGGTTTTTCTTCACCGTTGTTCTTTTTCTTTTGGGCTTGTCGTCGTCGGAACCGTCTTCTTCCTCAACACCTTTCACCTTTTTCACAACGGGTTTGTCGTCGTTCTGGGCGGTTTCTTCGTCGTCATCGTCGTTAGCCTCAGTTCTTCTTACATCTTCTTCTTCCTCTTCAACGTCGATGTTGTCTTTGTCCATCTTTCTCTCGTTCAGACCTTCGGCGATAGCGTCGCAGATAGCCTGTACGATGATAGCGATAGATTTGGAGGCGTCGTCGTTAGCGGGGATGGGGAAGTCGATGAGGTTGGGGTTAGAGTTGGTATCAACGATAGCGAAAGTGTTGATGTTCAAGCGGCGGGCTTCAGCCACGGCGATGTGTTCTTTGAGCACGTCAACGATGAAGACAGCTGCGGGCAGGCGTGACAGGTCGGCGATAGAACCCAAGTTCTTCTCCAGTTTAGCTCTTTCACGCTGGATCTGCAATTTCTCGCGTTTGGAGATGTTGGCGAACTGGGGGCTAGCCATCAGTTTGTCGATGTCACCCATTTTTTTCACGGCCTTGCGGATGGTGAAGAAGTTGGTGAGCATACCACCAGGCCAACGTTCAGTTACGTAAGGCATGTTCACGCCTTTAACGATTTCGGCAACGGTGTCTTTAGCCTGTTTTTTGGTAGCCACGAATAAGATCTTACGGCCGGATTTGGCAATTTGTTTAGCAGCGGCGCAAGCCTCCTGCAGTTTGTCCATAGTCTTATAGAGGTCGATAATATGGATACCGTTTTTCTCCATAAAGATGTACTGGGCCATTGCCGGGTTCCATTTTCTTCTGAGGTGTCCGAAGTGACAACCTGCTTCTAATAAATCTTCAAATTTTGGATTTGTCATTGTTGTTTTTGTTTAATTTGTTTACTTTCGTTTGATTAATAAGCAATTGCGGAGTAGTTCTTGCGAGAAGTCTTCGCAATTTCGATACTAAACATGCGCAATATATATAATAGTATATATTAACGTTTGCTGAACTGGAATCTTCTACGAGCTTTCGGCTGACCGGGTTTCTTACGTTCCACCATACGCGGGTCTCTCTTGAGGAGGCCTTTAGCTTTGAGGGCGGGACGGTACTCGGGGTTGATTTCGCAGAGGGCGCGTGAGATGGCGAGGCGCAGGGCTTCAGCCTGGCCGGTCATGCCGCCGCCGTCGAGGTTCACCTTGATGTCGTATTCACCTTCCACCTGTGAAATAGCGAGGGGCTGGGTGACTACGTACTGCAGGGTAGCCAAGTTGAAATATTCTTTATAGTCACGGTTGTTGATCGTGATGTTGCCACTGCCTTTTTTCATATAGATACGTGCGACAGCGGTTTTTCTTCTACCGATTGTATTGATTACTTCCATCTCTCTTATTTGATTTCGTTAATGTTGATGACTTTGGGGTTCTGACCTTCGTGCGGGTGGTTCGGGCCGGCATAGACATGCAGGTTGCGGAAGAGCTGGTCTCCGAGTCTGTTTTTGGGGAGCATGCCTCTGATGGCGTGTTCAACGACCTTGATGGGGTTCTTGGCGAGCACTTCTCTCGGGGTAGCGAAACGCTGTCCGCCGGGGTAGGTGGTGTGGCGCACATAAACCTTGTCGGTCATTTTCTTGCCGGTGAATCTGATTTTGTCCGCATTGACGATGATGACGTTGTCACCACAATCGAAATGAGGAGTGTAGTAAGGTTTGTTCTTGCCTCTGAGGATGCGGGCAACGGCGGTGGCCAGTCTGCCGACGATCATCTCCTGGGCGTCAACAACAACCCATTCTTTCTTTACGATCTTTTCGTTTGCCGAAATTGTTCTGTAACTTACTTGATCCATTTTTTTTCTTGTTTGTGAGATGATGTCTTCACCCACATCACCTCGATTTTCACTTAATTTCCTTTTCTAACCTAAAGGATAATAATCGGTAATTTTTTGAGGGTGCAAAAATACAACTTTTTTATATATAAAATGCGTTGAAAAAATTTTTTTTTGAAATGTTTTTTGTGTAAATAAAATTATTATATTTGCCGACCATATAAAATGTAACGTTGCGTAGAAGCGAAAGACGGAGAAAATCGTGTGTAATTGCCTGAAATTACGCAAGTTACAAAGCGATGGAGCGGTTTCTGAATTTTCCGCGAGAGGTGAAAAATGTGCAAAAAACGGGAGAAAAATTCCGAAATCGGGAAAGATTCGGAGTGGGGCAGAGGCAAAATTTGGGAATTTTTCGGTTGAAAAATGAAAAAAAGTGAATCAAAAATAGAAAAAATTACTCGAAAATGAAAATAGTAAATTACATCAAGGAATGTTATGACGAACTGGTACACAAAGTGACCTGGCCGTCAGCTCAGGATCTTCAGAGTAGCGTTTTGGTAGTATCCATTGCTTCCCTAATCATAGCACTTATTGTGTTTTTGATGGATGTTATCTTCAACGCAGGGATGGGCTTGCTCTTCCCGACTATTTAATTTTCAGTAGTTTAAAATAGGTATTTAACCGTAAACGAATTTGAAATGGCAGAGATCGAACACAAGTGGTATGTGATCAAGACGGTCACGGGCACGGAGAAGAAGGTGAAGCAGAACATCGAGAGCGAGGTTGAGGCTTCCCATCTGAAAGATTTCGTGTCGCGTGTCCTGATTCCGACCGAGAAGTATTATCAGATCCGCAACGGTAAGAAGATCAGCAAGGAGAGGAACTACTTCCCCGGCTACATCTTTGTCGAGGCAATGATGCTGGGCGAGGTACACCATGTCCTGCTGAACATCCCCGGTGTGCTGGGCTTCGTAGGCTGCAAGAAGAAAACTGATCCCCCCATCGCGCTCCGTCCCGCCGAGGTAACCCGCATGTTAGGCAAGGCCGACGAATTGCTTGAGCAAGACGAGTCCTTCTCTCTCCCCTTCATCGTGGGCGAAGAAATCAAAGTCATTGACGGTCCTTTCAGCACTTTTAACGGCATTATCGAAGAGATCAATCCCGAGAAAAAGAAACTGAAGGTTATGGTGAAAATCTTCGGACGTAAGACTCCGCTCGAGCTGAGTTTTATGCAAGTTGAAAAGGTCTAAATACCGCAAATAGTTACAAACAAAAAAATTAACAAACAATGGCAAAAGAAGTAGCTGGACTTATTAAGTTACAAATCAAAGGTGGCGCCGCCAATCCATCTCCCCCAGTAGGACCTGCCTTGGGTGCCAAGGGTGTGAACATCATGGAATTTTGTAAGCAGTTCAATGCTCGTACGCAAGATCTGGCTGGCAAGTTAGTGCCTGTCATCATCACTGTTTACAAGGATAAATCTTTTGATTTTGTCACCAAAACGCCGCCGGTTGCTGTACAGTTGTTGGAAGCAGCCAAAATTCAAAAAGGATCCAAGGAACCTAACCGAAACAAAGTGGCTACGCTTACATGGGACCAGGTGAAAACCATCGCTGAGATCAAAATGCCCGACTTGAACTGCTTTGAGTTGAAGTCAGCAATGAGCATGGTGGCCGGTACCGCAAGAAGCATGGGTATCAACGTGAAGGGCGGAACCAATCCTTTTGAACAAAATTAATAACAAGTAAACCAAAACAACATGGCTAAAATATCAAAAAAACGCAAAGAAGCTTTTGCTAAATTTGATAAGAGCAAAGTATATCCCGTTGCCGAAGCTGTTCAGATCGTGAAGGATATCACCTACACCAAATTTGACGCCTCCTTCGACATCGACGTCCGCTTGGGCGTTGACCCCCGAAAGGCCAATCAGATGGTGAGAGGTATCGTGACCCTTCCCCACGGAACTGGTAAGGTGGTGAGAGTGCTTGTTCTTTGCACCCCCGACAAGGAGGATGAGGCAAAAGCAGCTGGCGCCGACTATGTGGGCCTGGACGAATACGTTGACAAGATCAAGAAAGGTTGGACCGACGTGGACGTTATCATCACTATGCCGAGCGTTATGCCTAAAATCGGTGCCCTCGGTAAAATCCTGGGTCCCCGTGGCTTGATGCCGAACCCCAAAGCCGGTACGGTTACCATGGAAATCGGTAAGGCTGTTGCTGATGTGAAAGCCGGTAAGATTGACTTCAAAGTTGACAAATTCGGTATCATCCACTCCGGTATCGGTAAAGTTAGCTTCGACGCTAACAAGCTCGTGGAGAATACCCGCGAAATGATGTCAACCATTATCAAGTTGAAACCGACTGCCGCAAAAGGAACTTACGTAAAGAGCATTTACCTTTCCAGTACCATGAGCCCCGGTGTACAAGTTGATGTGAAATCAGTTACATTATAATCAAAAAAAAGCTAAAGTATGAAACAAGAACAGAAAAGCGTTATCATTGATGCCATCGCGAAGGACTTAGCTGAGTATTCCCATGTATATGTAACCGATATCTCAGGCTTCACGGTAGAGACCGTCAATCAGCTCAGAAGACTGTGCTTCCGTCGCAACATTAAGCTGAAAGTGGTGAAGAACACCCTGCTGAAACGCGCTATGGAACAGTCAGACGTTGACTATTCGGAAATCTATCCCGCATTAGCCGGCACAACTTCAATCATGCTGTCCAACACGGGAAACGCTCCCGCTAAGGTTATCAAGGAATTCCGCGCTAAAAACAAAAAGCCCATCCTGAAGGCAGCATTCATCGAAGAGGCAACTTATTTCGGTGACGATCAATTGGATAATCTCTGCAACATCAAGTCAAGAGAAGAACTGATCGGTGACATCGTAGGTCTGTTGCAGTCACCTGCACGCAACGTCATCTCTGCATTGCAGTCTGGCGGTGGCAAACTCGCAGGCATCGTAAAGACCTTGTCAGAAAGAAATTAAAAAACAAAACAATCAATCAATTTAGTAAAAAACCATTAAAAGAATACAATTATGGCAGATTTGAAAGCATTTGCAGAACAATTAGTAAATTTGACCGTTAAGGAAGTTAACGAATTGGCTCAAATTTTGAAAGAAGAATACGGTATTGAACCCGCAGCCGCAGCAGTAGCAGTAGCAGCTCCCGCAGCAGGTGGCGCTGGCGCAGCAGCAGCTGAAGAAAAAACCGAATTCGACGTTATCCTGAAAGCAGCTGGCCCCAACAAATTGGCCGTTGTTAAATTGGTGAAAGAACTGACTAGCCTCGGTCTGAAGGAAGCTAAGGAATTAGTTGACGGTGCTCCCAAGGCTGTTAAGGAAGGCGTTTCCAAAGACGAAGCTGAAGGCTTGAGAAAATCATTGGAAGAAGCCGGCGCTGAAGTAGAAGTTAAATAATTTTACTCCGCTAATACGACAATCAGTACAACGCTTTCACTCCGGTGGAAGCCTTGTACTTATTGTTGTATTTATGTGTTTTAAATAACACGCTTTTACTCAGTCACTCGCAGATGACTGTCCCTTACTGCCCCCACTCCTTGTGCTAAAGCTCACTGCCCACTACTCAACGCTCATTCCTAAGCTTAGAAAGTTCTTATTTTCGTAATTAAAAAATCACCACCTTGGCAACAAAAAATAACACAAGATTCAGCTTTGCATCCACCACGCCAGTGGAATTCCCGGACTTTCTTGATATCCAATTGAAGTCTTTCAAGGATTTCTTCCAGATCGACACCGACGCGGAACACCGCCGCGATGAAGGACTCTTCAAGGTTTTTACGGAGAATTTTCCCATTACGGATGCGAGAAATAGTTTTGTCCTCGAATTTCTGGACTATTATATCGACGGTCCTCGTTATTCGATGGAAGAGTGTCTTGAAAGGGGCCTGACCTACAGCGTTCCTTTAAAAGCCAAAATGAAACTCTCATGCAATGATGTTGAGCATGAGGATTTCGAAACCCGTATTCAGGATGTATTTTTGGGACTGATTCCCTATATGACCCCCCGCGGCACCTTCATCATCAATGGTGCTGAGCGTGTGGTTGTGTCCCAGTTGCACCGTTCTCCCGGTGTGTTCTTCGGATCTTCCTTCCATACCAATGGTACCCAGCTGTACTCAGCCCGTATCATCCCGTTCAAGGGTTCATGGATGGAGTTCACCACCGGTCCTCACGATGTGATGTACGCTTACATCGACCGTAAGAAACAGTTGCCGGTCACCACTTTGTTGCGTGCCATCGGCTACGAGACCGATAAGGACATCCTCGACATTTTCGACATCGCCCAAGAAGTGAAAGCAACCAAGGCCAACTTGAAGAAGTTCGTGGGCCAGAAATTCGCTGCCGCTGTTGTGAGAACCTGGAACGAAGACTTCCCCGATGAGGAAACCGGTGAAGTCTCAAGTATCGAACGTACCGAGGTGATCATCGACCGCGAGACCGTGTTGGAAGAGAAACACATCAACAAAATCGTTGACGCCGGTGTGAAGACCGTGATGTTCCACAAGGACGACGGTAAGCAGACCGACTATTCCATCATCTTCAACACCTTGCAGAAAGACCCGACCAACTCTGAGAAGCAGGCACTTGAATTCATATATCAGCAATTACGAAATACCATCCCACCCGATGAGGAAACCGCCCGTACCGCCTTCGAGAAGTTGTTTTTCTCTGACAAGCGTTATGATTTGGGCGCTGTGGGTCGTTATAAAATCAACAAGAAACTGAATCTTGATATCCCCATGGAAACCCAGGTGTTGACCAAAGAGGATATCATCTCCATTATACGCTATTTGGTTGAGCTGATCAACTCAAAAACTGAAGTTGACGATATCGACCACTTGAGCAACAGACGTATCAGAACCGTTGGTGAACAGCTGTACAACCAGTTCGGCGTGGGCTTGGCTCGTATGTCACGTACCATCCGCGACAAGATGAATGTGCGCGACAATGAGGTGTTCGCCCCCATGGATTTGATCAACGCCAAGACGCTGTCTTCCGTTATCAATTCCTTCTTCGGCACCAACCAGCTGTCACAGTTCATGGACCAGACTAACCCGCTGTCAGAGTTGACCCACAAGAGAAGAATCTCCGCTTTGGGTCCTGGCGGTTTGTCTCGTGACCGTGCCGGTTTCGAGGTGCGTGACGTTCACTACACCCACTACGGTCGTCTGTGTACCATTGAAACTCCTGAAGGACCGAACATCGGTCTGATTTCCTCTCTCTGCGTGTTCGCAAAGATCAATCATCTGGGCTTTATCGAGACTCCCTACCGCCGCGTGGTGGACGGTAAGGTGATGTTCGACGAGGATCCCATCTATCTGAGCGCCGAGGAAGAGGAGAACAAATATATCGCTCAGGCAACCACCCCGATGAATGAGGACCATGTGCTGGAAGACAATGTGAAGGTGCGTTACCTGGCCGACTATCCTATAGTTCCGAAGGAACAGGTGAACCTGATCGATGTGGCCGCCAACCAGATTGCCTCTATCGCTGCATCCTTGATTCCTTTCCTTGAAAACGACGATGCTAACCGTGCGTTGATGGGTTCGAACATGATGCGTCAGGCTGTTCCGTTGTTGAATCCCGAAGTGCCTATCGTAGGTACCGGTTTGGAACGCCGTGTGGCTCTCGACTCCCGTGCCATGTTGCGCGCCGAGGGCGAAGGCGTGGTGGAATATGCCGATGCACTGAAGATCGTCATCCGCTACGACCGCACCGATGCCGAGAGACTGGTTTCTTTCGATACCGATGTGAAGACCTATATGCTGGAGAAGTTCAGAAGAACCAACCAGAACTCCTGCATCAACCAGAAACCTATCGTCAGAAGAGGCGACAAGGTGAAGAAAGGTGATGTGCTGACTGAAGGTTATGCCACCAGTCAGGGTGAGTTGGCACTGGGTCGCAACATGCTCGTGGCCTTCATGCCTTGGAAGGGTTACAACTACGAGGATGCTATCGTGATTTCCGACAGAGTGGTGAAGGAAGATATCTTCACTTCTATCCATATTGAAGAATTCACATTGGAAGTTCGCGACACCAAACGCGGACAGGAAGTGTTGACCAACGATATTCCCAACGTTTCACAGGAAGCTACCAAGGATCTGAACGAAGACGGTCTGATCCGTATCGGTGCCGAGGTGAACGAAGGCGATATCTTGATTGGTAAGATCACGCCTAAGGGTGAGTCTTATCCCACTCCTGAGGAGAAACTGCTCCGCGCCATCTTCGGAGACAAGGCCGGCGATGTGAAGGATGCCTCCCTCAAAGCACCCCCATCAATGAAGGGTGTGGTGATTGGCGCCAAATCATTGTCACGCCTCATCAAAGACAGAAAAGCTAAATCAAAAGATAAAGACATTGTTGCCGAAATCGAGAAGACCTACAACAAGCAGCTGCAGGAGCTGAAGGACAAGATTGTCACCAAGCTGTACCGCGTGCTGGAAGGCAAGATTTCACACAATGTATATGATAATACCAAGAATATTATCATCGCCAAGGGTACCAAGTTCTCTCAGAAACTGTTGCAGACGGTGAATTTCGCCAATGTGGCCGTTTCCAAGTGGACCAATGATGCCAAGATTAACGGACTGGTGTCTGAGATTATCCGCAATTATCTGGTCAAAGAGCGTGAGCTGATGGCCAAGATGACCCGCGAGAAATTCGACGCCACCGTGGGTAGCGAGCTGCCGAACGGTATTGTCCAGATGGCCAAGGTTTACGTGGCTAACAAGCGTAAACTCCGCATCGGTGACAAGATGGCAGGTCGTCACGGTAACAAGGGTATTGTGGCTAAGATTGTCCGCCCCGAAGACATGCCGTTCATGGAAGACGGTCGTCCGGTGGACATCGTGCTGAACCCGCTGGGTGTGCCTTCACGTATGAACTTGGGACAGATTTACGAGACCATCCTGGGATGGGCTGGTAAGAAGCTGGGCATGAAATATGCTACCCCGATTTTCGACGGTGCCACCCTTGACCAGATCAATGGCCTGATGGAAAAAGCCGGTCTGCCGCAGAATGGTAGCACCTATCTGTACAACGGTGAGACGGGTGAGAGATTCCACCAGAAGATTACGGTCGGTTACATTTATATGATTAAGCTGCACCACATGGTTGACGACAAGATGCACGCTCGTTCCATTGGACCTTACTCATTGATTACGCAGCAGCCTCTGGGAGGTAAAGCCCAGTTCGGTGGTCAGCGTTTCGGTGAAATGGAGGTCTGGGCTATCGAGGCCTTCGGTGCCGCCAACGTGCTCCAGGAAATACTTACGGTTAAATCTGATGACGTCATCGGTAGAGCCAAAGCTTACGAAGCTATCGTGAAGGGCGACAACATGCCCGCTTCAGGCCTGCCCGAATCGTTCAACGTATTGGTGAACGAGCTCCGCGGACTCGCATTGGATGTTCAATTCGATTAATCTTTAATTTTATTGAAAGAAATTATGGCTTCATTTAGAAAAGATACTAATACAAGAAAAGAATTTTCAAGAATAACCGTAAGTCTGGCTTCTCCTGAGAAAATCCTGGATCAGTCCCATGGCGAGGTGCTGAAACCCGAGACTATCAACTATCGTACTTACAAACCCGAACGCGACGGTCTGTTCTGCGAAAAGATTTTCGGACCGGTCAAGGACTGGGAATGTAACTGCGGTAAATATAAGAGAATCAGATATAAAGGTACCGTCTGCGACCGTTGCGGTGTGGAAGTTACCGAACGCAAGGTGCGTAGAGAGCGTATGGGCCACATCCAGTTGGTGGTGCCCGTTGCCCACATCTGGTTCTTCAAGTCCTCTCCCAACAAAATCGGTTCTTTGCTCGGTTTGTCCTCCAAGAATCTGGAATCCGTGATTTATTACGAGAACTTCCTCGTCATCCAGCCGGGTGCCGCCGAAGGTTTCCAGTTCAGAGAGAAGAAAGACAAAGAGAAAAAGGACGATGTGCTGGTGAAGGAGAGAACGCTGCTGAGCGAAGAGGAATATTACAATGTAATTGACAATCTTCCGCCAGAAAACAGACTGTTGGACGATACCGATCCCAACAAGTTCATCGCCAAGATGGGTGCTGAGGCATTGTACGATTTATTGGTGAAACTCGACCTTGACAAAGAATCCTTTGAATTGAGAGACAGAGCCAATAATGAGACTTCAGAGCAGAGAAAGCAGGAAATCCTGAAACGTCTGCACGTTTTCGAAGCTTTCAGAGACAGCCGTCGCCGCGCCGTGAACAAACCGGAATGGATGATTGTGAAAATTGTTCCCGTCATTCCGCCCGATTTGCGTCCTTTGGTGCCATTGGATGGTGGCCGTTTCGCCACTTCCGACTTGAACGAGTTGTATCGTAGAGTAATTATCCGTAACAACCGTCTGAAACGACTGATCGAAATCAAGGCTCCTGATGTGATTATGCGTAACGAGAAACGTATGTTGCAGGAAGCTGTCGATTCATTGTTCGATAATTCAAGAAAATCAAATTCTGTCAAGACTGAATCCAACAGAGCGCTGAAATCTCTGTCAGACAGCTTGAAAGGTAAACAAGGACGTTTCCGTCAGAACCTGCTGGGTAAGCGTGTCGACTATTCAGGTCGTTCGGTTATCGTGGTAGGTCCCGAACTGCACATGAACGAATGCGGTCTGCCGAAAGACATGGCTGCCGAGTTGTTCAAGCCGTTCATCATCAGACGAATCCTTGAAAGAGGCATTGCCAAGACTGTGAAATCCGCCAAGAAGGTGGTGGAACGCAAGGAACCTGTGATCTGGGAAATCCTGGAAAATATCCTGAAGGGTCACCCGGTATTGCTGAACCGTGCTCCTACCTTGCACCGTCTGGGTATCCAGGCTTTCCAGCCCAAGCTGGTTGAAGGTAAGGCTATCCGTCTGCACCCCTTGTGCTGTACCGCTTTCAACGCCGACTTCGACGGTGACCAGATGGCTGTTCACGTTCCCCTTGGAAACGCCGCTGTTCTGGAAGCCCAGATGTTGATGCTGGCCTCCCACAACATTTTGAACCCCGCTAACGGTGCGCCTATTACCGTGCCTTCACAGGATATGGTATTGGGTCTGTATTATATCACCAAAGAATTACATTCAACCCCCGAAGAACCTGTGATGGGAGAGGGCAGAAAGTTCTACGCTCCCGAAGAGGTGCTGATCGCTTTCAACGAAAAGAAAGTGCATCTGAACGCTTGCATCAAGTGCCGTGTGGACCTCAAGGGCGACGGCAACATGGTGCTGACCGACACTACTGTGGGTCGTATCATCTTCAACCAGGTGGTGCCGAAAGGCTTCGGTTTCATCAACAAGCTTCTGACCAAGAAGTATCTGAGAGAAATCATCGGTGACGTGTTGGCTAAGTTTGGCAACGCTATTACTGCTAAGTTCTTGGACGATATCATGGGCATGGGCTTCCGCATGGCTTTCGAAGGCGGTCTGTCCTTCAACTTGGGTGATGTGATTATCCCCGCTGAGAAGAAGACCTTGATTCAGGAGGCTAATGCCGGTGTTGACGAAATCAACATGAACCTGAATATGGGTTTCATCACCGCCAACGAGCGTTACAACCAGGTGATCGACTTGTGGTCACAAACCAACGCCAAACTGACCAACATCCTGATGGAGCAGATTGCCAAGGATCGTCAGGGCTTCAACAGTGTGTACATGATGTGCGACTCTGGAGCTCGTGGTTCTCGTGAGCAGATCCGTCAGCTGTCCGGTATGCGTGGTCTGATGGCCAAGCCTACCAAGTCAGGTGCTTCCGGTGGTGAGATTATTGAAAACCCGATTTTGTCAAACTTCAAGGAAGGTCTGTCCGTGTTGGAGTACTTCATCTCTACCCACGGTGCTCGTAAGGGTTTGGCCGATACCGCTTTGAAGACCGCTGACGCAGGTTACCTGACCCGTCGTTTGGTGGACGTATCACACGATGTGATCATCAGAGAGGTGGACTGCGGTACCCTGCGTGGTATGACCGTTTCCGCGGTGAAGAAGAACGAAACTATCGTCGAATCATTGTATGACAGAATGTTAGGTCGTGTTACCCTGCATGACATCTATCACCCGCTGACTGGCGAGTTGATTATCAAGGCAGGTGAAGAGCTGACCGAAGATATTTGTAAAATTATTGAGGATTCACCGATTGAGGAAGTGGAAATCCGTTCGGTGCCTACCTGCGAATCTAAACATGGTATCTGCCAGAAGTGCTACGGACGTAACCTGGCTACCGGCAAGATGGTTCAGATGGGTGAGGCCGTCGGTATCATCGCCGCACAGGCTATCGGTGAACCTGGTACCCAGTTGACCCTGCGTACATTCCACGTCGGTGGTGTGGCCGGTGGTGCTGCTGCTGATAAGCAGATTGACGCTCCTCATTCCGGTCAGTTGGTTATCGACGAGTTGCGTGCTATCGACAAGGGTGAATACTGTGAGGTTATCGGTCGTGCCGCTGAAATGAAGATTGTGGATCTGAAGACGGGCGTGGTGCTGTATTCAGCCAACATTCCTTACGGTTCTAAACTGTACTTCAAGAATGGCGACATGGTGAACAAGGGCGACAAGATCGCTGAATGGGATCCTTACAACGCTGTTATCTTGTCTGACGTAGCTGGTAAGATTCAGCTCAACGACTTCGTGGAAGGTGTGACCTTCCGTGTTGAGGTCGATGACCAGTCAGGTGTTCAGGATGCCGTGGTGATTGAAAGCCGTGTGAAGACCAAGAACCCGAGAATCTCCATCTTGGACGAGAACGACGACGTACTCAGAACCTTCGACATTCCTGTTGGTGCCCGTTTGTCTGTGGGCAGTGGCCAGGAAATCGAAGCTGGTGAAGTGTTGGTTAAGATTCCGCGTGCCTTCGGTAAGGCAAGCGATATCACCGGCGGTCTGCCGCGTGTTCAGGAATTGTTCGAGGCTCGTGATACCTCCGATCCCGCTATCGTTTCTGAAATCGAAGGTTTCGTTTCCTTCGACAAGAAACTGAAACGTGGTAACAAGCGTGCTGTGAAGGTGACTTCACGTACGGGCGAGGAGAAGGAATACCTCATTCCGACTTCAAAACAGATTCTGGTACAGGAGAACGACTTCGTTCATGCCGGTACTCCGCTGTCCGATGGTGCGTTGACCCCGTCAAGCATCTTGAACATCAAGGGTGCCATGAAGGTTCAGGAATATATCATCAATGAAATCCAGGATGTATATCGTATGCAGCAGGTGAAGATCAATGACAAGCACTTCGAAGTCATTGTTCGTCAGATGATGCGTAAGGTGGAAATCGAGAATCCGGGTGACACCAAGTTCCTCCAGGGCGAGTTGATCAACAAGATTGACTTCCAGGAAGAGAACGATATTATCTGGGAGAAGAAAGTGGTGGTTGATCCAGGTGACTCTACCGTATTCCAGAAAGGTCAGATTATCAACGCCAAGGCTTTGCGTGATGAGAACTCATTGCTGAAGCGTAAGGATATGAAGACCGTTGAGGTTCGTAACGCCCAGCCGGCAACCGGTAAGCCCATACTTCAGGGTATCACCAGAGCCGCTCTGCAGACCCGTAGCTTCATTTCCGCTGCATCCTTCCAGGAAACTCCGAAAGTTCTCACCGAGGCCGCTATCAACGCTAAGACCGATACTTTGGAAGGTATGAAGGAGAACGTTATCGTGGGTAACCTGATTCCTGCCGGTACAGGTCTGAAGAGCTACCAGAACATTCAGGTAGGTTCTATGGAAGAATATGAATCCTTGATGGCTTCCAAAGAGTAATAATTTTTAATGCTGAAACAATTATGGCAGAACAGAAAATTGATATTAATCTGAGTGAGGAAGTAGCCCAGGGCGTATATTCCAACCTGGCTATCATTACTCATTCCAATAACGAGTTTATCGTGGATTTCGCAGCCATGCTGCCGGGACTTCCCAAAGGTACTGTTAAGTCCCGTATCATCATGACTCCTCAGAACGCCAAACGTTTGTTGCATGCTTTGGCCGACAATGTGGCGAAGTTTGAGGAAAAGAACGGCGTGATCAAGGAAGGTCCGGTTGACACCATCCCGATGATGGGTGGCGGCTTGGCCTAGTCATTCCACAGATACACAAACTAAAAATCCCTCGGACCTCTCCGAGGGATTTTTTTTATCCCAAACTATCACTTCAACTATTAACTTATAACTGATAATTATCAATCATCAATTATCAATTGTCAACTGTCAACTATCAACTATCAACTATTAACTATTAACTATCAACTATCAAAGCACTATCACACTACCCTTGATAATGTCCGGAGCACCGGATTTATTGGTGTATTTAATCAGGTATGAGTAGGTGTAGTTGAGGAATAATCTGCCGTTTACAGTACCATCCCAACGGAAATGCGTATCTCTGGATGTGAATACCAATTCACCCCAACGATTGTAAATATACACTTCAAATCCTTCCTCGTCCAACTGTTCAAGATAGCCTTCGGGAATGCAGAATACATCGTTCAGACCATCGCCATTGGGGGTGAAAGCATTTGGCATCAGGATTTTGCGTTCGCACGGTTTGATGACATAGTCGCGGCTGATGCTGCACTGTCCCTGAGAAGCGGTGACCGTATAGATGCCGGACTCGTGAACGGTGATGATAGGCGTGGTTTCGCCCGTGCTCCATTCGATGTTCGGCAGGTCGGAGATGACCTCGAGGGTAGCGCTTTCCTCATCGCAGAAGTCGTAGGTATGTGAGATGATGGTGGTGGTGGTGTCCACAAATATCAGATGAAGGGTATCCACCTGATCGCAGCCTTGGGCATCGGTATGAGTAAATAAGTAGTCACCACTTGCGGTATAGGTCTGTCCGTTCCAGAAGAATGGATGACATACATATTCTGTAGTGGCGGTATGGGTCGGGAAGTTGATGGTGAGGTGGAGAGTGTCAACCTGGATACAGCCGTTTTCATCCTCGTGGGTGAAGGTATAGTCACCCGATTCCGTGTAGGTCTGTCCATGCCATTCGAAACTTTCGCAGGCGCTTTGTTCGATGCTGAGGTGTTGCGGATGGTTGACAGTCAAGTGCAGAGTAACAATGGAGTCGCAACCCACCGCGTTGGGGAAGGTTTGGGTATAGTTGCCCGACTCGGTGTAGGTGGTGTTATTCCAAGTATAACTTTCGCATTCCACGATGGTGAATTCAGAACTGCTGTTGTGGTTGATGGTGAGGTGGAGTGTATCGACCTGAGAACAGCCATTTTCGTCGCTGTGAGCGTGAGTATAGGTGCCGGAGGTGGTGTAGGTATATCCGTTCCACAAGAAGCTCTCACAGGCGATTTCTGAGATGGCGGTGTGCTGCGGATAGTTGACGGTCAAATAGAGGGTGTCCACCTGGGTACATCCGTGGGCGTCAGCATGCGTATAATAATAGGTACCGGAAGTGGTGTAGGTCTGTCCGTGCCAAGTGTAGGATTCACATGCGCTTTCGGTAGTGGCGGTGTGTTGCGGATGGTTGACAATCAGGTGGAGGGTGTCCACTTGTGTACAGCCGTAATCATCTGTATGCTCGTATGTATAGGTACCGGAAGTAGTGTAGGTCTCTCCGTTCCAGGTATAGCTTTCGCAAACTTCCATGTCGGTGGCGGTATGCTGCGGATGGAAGATGGTCAGGTGCAAGGTGACGACGGAGTCGCAACCATGGACAGAGCGCAAGGTTTGGGTGTAATCGCCAGACTGAGTATAGATGCTGTCATTCCAATTGTAGAAATTACATTCACTATGGCTCCACGAAGTGGCGGTGTCATGGTAAATGGTGAGGTGCAGGGTGACGGTGGAGTCGCATCCATGGATGGTGTTGAAGTGTTGCATGTATTCACCGGAAGTGGTATAGATGCTGTCATTCCAGATGTATACATTGCAGGAATAATCGTTAATGATGGTATCAATACTGTGGAAGACCGTGAGATGGAGGGTAACGGTGGAGTCGGCTCCATAGATGTCATGGAAGTACTGGGTGTAATCTCCTGAAGTGGTATAGACGCTGTCGTTCCAAGTATAGCTGTCGCAGGTAGAGTCGGAGATATGGACGAAGGAAGAGTAGTAAATAGTGAGGTTCAGGGTATCCACTTGTTCGCAATCATTCTCATCTGGATGGGCAAAGGTATAAACGCCGGTGGTGTCATACACGGTGTTGTTCCAGGTGTAGCTGTCATAAGCAACCACGACAGTGTCGGTATTTGTCGGGAAGTTGATGGTGAGGTGCAGAGTGACGGTGGAGTCGCAACCGTGGATTGTATTGAAGTGCTGAGTGTAGTCACCGGACTGATAGTAGGTGGAGTCGTTCCATGTATAAGAGAGACAGGATACGGCATATATTGAAGTATCTACGGTAGGATAAACGATGAGGTGGAGGACTGTGATGCTGTCGCAACCAGCTTCGGTACGAGTGGTGTCGGAGTAGGTTCCTGCGATGTTCAGTTCATCGCCACCGAAGGTGTAGCTGCTACCGTGGCAGATGCTGACGCTGATGGTATCACGCAGATAGTCTTCGATAGTAAGGTGCAGCACGGTGATGCTGTCGCAAACAGCTTCGGTACGAGTGGTGTCGGAGTAGG
>JAGBPS010000022.1 GCA_017633255.1 Bacteroidales bacterium | reverse complement strand
TGGCTGCCAACAGTGTGTCAACACCGGTCTTGGTGTAATAGTTTTCCAATGTGGTTTTGAGATCGGCAGTGTCTACCTTGGCTGCCAACAGTGTGTCAACACCGGTCTTGGTGTAATAGTTTTCCAATGTGGTTTTGAGATCGGCAGTGTCTACCTTGGCTGCCAACAGTGTGTCAACACCGGTCTTGGTGTAATAGTTTTCCAATGTGGTTTTAAGAGCGGAAGTGTCTACCTTGGCACCCAACAGTGTGTCAACGCCAGTCTTAGTATAATAGTTATTCAATATCACTTCAAGTTCATGTTCTGAAACCAATGTATCAATCACAGTTGGATTCACATTATGGGCATACATAGCATACGGAACCGCATTCACGGGAACAGTGTTGGTAATATTTGTACCGGCGATGGTGAACGTGGTAGTAATCGTAGCATTCGTCCAGTCGATAGCGGCAAATTCAGGTGTACCGCCAATTAACAATGACATCAAACCATTCTGGTTGGTCTGAATACTGTTATGTGTCTCAGAATAGGTCAGACTTGAACCATAAGTAATGGTCACGGTGACATCTAATGTGGTGTTGGCGGCCAAACGGTTTTGGGCGTCACGAACCACAGCCTGATAACTAATTTTGGGGTTTTGAGCCATGGCTACCACAGCCATTACCACCATAACAACAAGCATTAAAATTTTTCTCATGTTTTCTAGTTTTTATTGTTTATATTTATTGTATTCTATTTTGATTGTCTTGTTAATATTACGGTTCAAGATCTGTCAACTCTTCACCATTTGCCGGATTGTACATCTGGTCTTTCACACAACGAACGCTGGCACCGTTTTCGGCACTCATATCATCATCGATAACTTTATTACAGCCGAACATGAGGGAACACACCCAGCATTCGGTCAGGCTGTGTTTCACGCTGCTCCAGAAGACCGTGTAACCCAACATATCTTCGAAACGTCCACTAGCGTGGTGGAAGAAACCTGCTGGCTTAGCATAGAAGCCCGCGCCTGTATCATGGCCAGGTACCAACCACAAAATATCGGACATCAGATCAAAAGCATCTATTTCATTCAGGCTTAAAATATTCGCTGAATCCGGAAGATGCCATCCCGCAGGACAAATACCTCTGACGAATCCGCCATGAACAGTTTTTTTAGGTGCCACATCACTACCATCAGGCACATTGACTGCGGCGTACCAATTGTACAAACGACCATAGGTGTTCAGGTTCTCAGCCTCATCGCTGTGACCCACACCATTATAAACCATATTGGGAGTTTCAGCTCCGCCAACATAATTGGTGTTTTTCATATTAGCTTTGGTCCAGCAGTAACGTGCCGGATGTGTACCAATAAACAGAGATGCGTAAGGATTGCCATTGGCATCTCTCACCGTTCCACCACATAGGTTCACGAAAAAGTGCACTATACTGTCGCAACCATGTCCCGAAGCATGATATGGCAATGTGTTATAGCCACCATGCAAGCCCGGATAGGTCGTTTGTATTGCTATCAGTTCCGTAGAGTCAAGGTACAAAGTATCGAATGTTTCATAAATTTCCCACACATACATGTCCAAAGTGGTCAAACTGTCGTAGTTGAACTGAGCATTCCAACTGTAATGACCGGTATTGTAAGCCGTGGAATCATAATGTCCCGGAGGGAAAACCCAGAGGGTATCATGATTAAAAACAATCATTTCCGGCACATACCCTTGGAAGAAGCCTGTTTTCAACTTCACCGTGTCGGGATTTACCTCATCAGAATTCTGGCAACCTGCCAAATCGAATTGGAAAAGCTGCAATTGAGCCTGCATAACGCCCTCGCTCACTGTATAGGAAGTTCCATACTGGCTGAAGAACGGTATGCCCATCTCGAAACTCGAATTGCCGGCTTGCCCGTTAGCCATGCCAAAGCCATAGGCAAAATCACCGTAAACCCTATCCACAGACTGGGCATTCACCAGTGCCACGGACAAGAGCATACTCAAAATTAATAATGTTTTTTTCATAGTAATTATTTTTGTTTTTTTCGTTTTTCTCTTCTTTAGTTTATCTTTTCAATTTCTTTCGTTTTTTTACCTTTTTTCACCCTCTCTCTCCCTCAAAAACACCTCATTTTTGGCACATTTTTGCACATTCCACACGCAAAAACGAACGTGTTTTCGTCTTCCACGGCTCTTTCTTTTTTCTGTAATATTCTGAATATCAGCCAATTACACAGAATACAATGCTGGCTATTCAGAATAGTACATTATCCTGCAAATATACAATAATTATTACAATTCGCAAAAAAAATTGACTATCTGAAATTTTTTTTAAATTGGAGTTTTTACAGTACCCCAAAGCAAAAAAAAAACGGACGCATTTGCATCCGTTTCTTTATGGTTTTGGAAATCGCTTCCGACTACTCTTCGGCCAGCACTTCCAGGTTCAAGTTCACCTTATTGAAGTCCTTGTGCAGGTTCACCACAGCGGTGTAGTTGCCCAATTCCTTAATATGGTCTTCCTTGATGATGATTTTCTTACGGTCGATCTCAATATCGTGCTGTTCTTTCAGGGCGTTAGCCACTGCGATATTGTTCACAGAACCGAAGATAGTACCTTTTTCAGAAGCCTTGGTGTAGATCTTCACGGTCAGGCCGTCGATCTTTCCAGCCAAGAATTCAGCTTCTTTTCTGATCTTCTCAGCTTTGAAAGCGCGCTGTTTCAAAGTTTCGGCCAGCATTTTCTTATTGGGTTCGGTAGCCAAGATAGCCATTCCCTGGGGAATGAGGTAATTTCTGGCATAGCCGTCTTTCACCTTAACGATTTCGTCGGCATAGCCGAGATTCTGTACGTCTTGTTTCAATATAATTTCCATTGCTGTTCCTCCTTTTAGTTGTTTGACTTTAAGTTATCAGTTACGAAAGGAAGTAAGGCAAGGTGTCTTGCTCTCTTCACGGCCTGGGCCACTTTCTTCTGGAATTTCAATGAAGTACCGGTCAAACGGCGAGGCAGGATTCTACCTTGCTCGTTGACGAATTTCTTCAAAAATTCGGCATCTTTATAGTCGATGTACTTGATACCGCTCTTTTTGAAACGGCAGTATTTTTTCTTCTTGATATCAACCGCGATCGGGGTCAAATATTTGATTTCGTTATTTGTTGCCATAATTCTTTACCTCCTTATTCTGCTTTGGGTTCTTTTTTCAGGTTACGTCTCTTTTCGCTGTAAGCGACGGCGTGTTTGTCCATAGCTACGGTCAGGTATCTCAGGACTCTCTCGTCACGGCGATACTGCAGTTCGAGTTCTTTCACCACAGGACCTTCTGCCTTGAATTCGAACAGGTGGTAAAATCCAGAGGACTTTTTCTGGATAGGATACTCGAATTTGCGGAGACCCCAGTCCTCTTCGTGAACTAATTCCGCACCATTGCTGGTGAGAATGTTCTCAAATTTCTTTACCGTTTCCTTCATCTGGTCATCAGATAAAACGGGCGTCATAATGAAAACGGTTTCGTACTGATTCAACATAATTTTGATTTTTTTTTTGGTTTATTAAAATGGTTAAATTTTGGGGGTGCAAAAATACAACTTTTTTTGATACGAACAACAGGGTGTTGATTTTTTTCGTGAAGGCGTGGAGACACTCATCTCATTCGCTTGAGGAGACACTCATCTCATTCGCTTGAGGAGACACTCGCTGTGCTCGCTCGGGGAGACGCTCATTCCATTCGCTCGTTAAGTCGTTCACTTCGTTCACTCGGTTATACGATATCGTCTTTCCGTCTTCACGAATGCACGCAATGCATGTCTTAACGCCTTAACGTATAAACGAAAAAGCACAAACATATATATGACAATACAAACGTTTTTCGTATTTTTGCAGCATGAATTATACGCTGGGAGAAATCAGGGATTTGTTGCAGTCTTCCCTACATACATTATATGATGAGAGGGAGGCTTCGGCTATTGCGAATTATTACTTTGAAGTAAAATGGGGGATCAACCCGTACCAGTTTGCGCTTCAACGGGGCCAAAATTTCCCAGAAGAAAACATCCCGACGGTAAAGGCGGACATGCAGCGCTTGCAAAACAGCGAGCCAGTGCAATATGTGGTCGGAAAGTCGGAATTTTACGGCTTAACTTTGCAGGTGAACCCGCTGGTGCTGATTCCGCGTCCCGAAACGGAGGAATTGGTACAATTGCTATTGCAACACTTTTCTGTCCATACTGTATCTTCCAACTGCAAGGACACAGTTGGACTCCATGATTCTTCCTTCAACAGCAAGGATAATGTTGGCCACCATGCTACCCCACCCCTTCGTATTCTGGATTTTTGCACAGGAAGCGGTGCTATCGCTATCGCCATTTCGAAACAACTTCCTAATTCAGAAGTTTTTGCGACAGATTATAGTGAAGACATTCTGAAATTGGCACAAAAAAACGCAGAAGATAATCATACACAAATACACTTTATCCGGCATGATGTTTTGCGGGAGGATACAGAAAAACTGGGACAAGGTTACCAGGCCATCATCAGCAATCCGCCGTATATACCGAAATCAAACAAACAACTGTTGCACAAAAATGTAACGGACTATGAGCCCTCGGAGGCGTTGTTCGTCCCCGATGAGAAGCCCCTTCTCTTTTACGAGCGCATTGCCCTCCTGGGCCGGGAGCTGCTGGCAGACAACGGAATGCTGTTTTTTGAAACACACGAAGATTACCACAATGAATTGGAGTCCTTGCTGCTTCAACTTCATTATCAAAATATAGAAAAACTAAAAGATTTGAACGGGAAAGCCCGTTTTGTAACTTGCAAAAAATAACTGTCTATGGGAGAAAACATGAATTTGGTGGAGGACCTTGCATTGATTTTGATTTCCGCAGGCGTTATCACCATTATATTTAAATTGTTGAAACAGCCTTTGGTACTGGGTTATATAGTAGCCGGATTCATTGTGGGACCGCATTTCGGTCTGTTCCCCACCGTTTTCGACACCACCAGCATTGAGGAATGGTCAGAGATCGGCATCATCTTCCTCATGTTCGCATTGGGCTTGGAGTTCAGCTTCAAAAAACTGCTGAAGATGGGCAGTACCGCCATCATCGCGGCAGCCACCGAGATTGTGCTGATGATAGGCATTGGTGCCTTGTCGGGTTACCTGATGCACTGGAGCCTGATGGAGTGTATCTTCCTCGGCGGTATGCTGGCCATGTCATCCACCACCATCATTATCAAGGCCTTTGAAGACTTGAAGCTGAAGAGAGAGCCCTTCGCCGACCTCACCATGGTTATCCTGATTATCCAGGACATTGTAGCTATTGTGATGATGGTGCTGCTGTCCACTGCCGCTGCCTCGCAGCAATTCCATGGGAAAGAGATGCTGACGGTCATCGCCAAGCTGCTGTTTTTCCTGATTCTATGGTTTGTGGTAGGTATTGCCATCATCCCCACTTTTTTCAGGAAGGCCAAGAAGTACATCAACGACGAAACCCTGCTTATCATTTCCATCGGACTTTGTTTCGGCATGGTGGTGTTTGCCAATTATGTGGGTTTTTCTTCGGCTTTGGGCGCTTTCGTCATGGGTTCTATTTTGTGTGAAACCATTGAAGGAGAGCATATTGAGAAGATCACTAAGGGCACCAAAGATCTTTTTGGCGCCATTTTCTTCGTTTCGGTCGGTATGATGGTTGACCCGGCCATTTTGATTAACTATTGGAAACCCATCCTCTTTTTAACCTTCATCACCTTGGTAATAAAGGGCTTTATCTCCTCAGGCAGTGTCTTGGTCGCCGGCGAATCGCTCAATGTGTCTGTCAAAACAGGTTTCAGTCTGTCGCAGATTGGTGAGTTCGCCTTTATTATCGCCTCACTGGGTGTGTCTTTAGGTGTGTTGAGCAACTACATTTACCCTGTCATCGTGGCGGTGTCGGTCATCACCACCTTCACCACTCCGTACTGCATCCGTTTGGCCGACCCATTTACACGCTTGGTGGAGAGAGTCCTTCCCCCGCAAACAAAAAAAGCGCTGGATGAGTACAGTCTGGTGGGGAAGACCAACCGAACTCCCGGAGCCTGGGGAACCATTCTGAAAAAATCCCTGTTAAGGACTGCCATATTCGGAATACTGTGTTTCTCCATCACTTTCTTAGCCTTCCAGTATTTCTATCCCTTTATGACAAAGCTGCTTTCGGGTCACATGCCAGAGACTCTCATCAACAGTATCAATGCAGTGATACTGTTGACATTCATCTCGCCCTTCCTATACGGACTAATGAGCAACAACCACTCCACACAATCCCTGTATGCGCAACTGTGGAAAGAAGGACAGCTAAACCGCGTGGGCATTGTAGCCTGGACTGTCTTGCGCATCATCTTGGCAGGATTCTTTGTCATGGCCATTTTATCCAAATCGTTCAGATTCACCAAGTTTGTGATTTTCCTCATGGCCATTGCCATAGTATTTTTATTCCTCTTCTCTCGCCGCACGTTGCGACGGTTCACCAAAATAGAGGACAATTTCATGAATAATCTGAATGCCAAAGAAATGAATGCGGCACAAGAATAATTTTTGAAGATGAAAAATATTTCCGCCATGATATTTGCGGCAGGCTTGGGAACACGCCTGTATCCGCTCACGGCCGACAAGCCGAAGGCCCTGGTTGAATACCACGGAGAACCACTGTTAGAGCACGTGCTGCGCAAAATCATCACCGCTGGCATCCAGCACATTGTGGTCAACGTGCACCATTTTCCCGACCTCATCATCCAATACCTGAAAGAGCATCCCCATGATGCGGAAATCCAGATTTCCGACGAACGTGATTACCTGCGCGACACCGGTGGCGGGTTGAAATTCGCAGAACCCCTGCTGGCTGACAGCGAAAACATCCTGTTGCACAATGTCGATATACTATCCGACATCGATCTGGGACAACTTATAGCTTATCACGAAAACCACGGGGCTTTGGCCACTTTGGCGGTACGACGGCGCAAGACCAGCCGTTATTTCCTGTTTGACGAAGAGATGAGACTCTGCGGCTGGCGCAACAGCAAGACTGGCGAGGAGATTATTTCTCTGCAAACCGCCACTTACCAGGAACTGGCATTCAGCGGCATCCATGTGGTGCACCGTGAGCTCATTAAGCAGATTCCCTCTGCCGAGAAACAGTCCATCACCCCGATATACATTGATTTGGCGAAAACAAACCTGCTTAAAGGTTTTCTGCACAATGAAGGTCACTGGAAGGATATGGGGAAGTTTGAGGACTTTAATAGTTGACAGTTAACAGTTAACAGTTAACAGTTAACAGTTGACAATTGATAATTGACAATTGACAATTAGACTTTTTAAACTCCCCTCGAGCACGCAGTGCGAGACTCCCCTTTTGTGCGTCAGCACAACTCCCCTCGAATGCATAGCATGAGACTCCCCTTAAGCGAAACGAGACTACCCTTTGAAATTTTTTTCATCCACCTGTTGCATCAAACAAAAATTTTTGTACTTTTGCCGGCGGAGAGATGGCAGAGTGGTCGATTGCGGCGGTCTTGAAAACCGTTGACCCTCACGGGTCCGGGGGTTCGAATCCCTCTCTCTCCGCAGCAGTTTGCAAAACAATCAGAATCAGCAAGTTAAATAAATTAGTTTGCTGGTTTTTTGTTTTAAACGCCCTCATCAATCATCGCTTATGGTAGTGAGAGTCGACCCTTTGGAGACCGATTTCAGGCTTTCAAGTTTTGCAAAATTTCCTTCCAAAATTCCGAAAACCCGACCTTCGGCACCCTCCTTCTATCCCTTTCATGTATTTGTCCTCTTCAACATCTTCCACTGGTACATTAATTCGTTCAGTAAATTACCAATTATTCATTGGCACATTAGCACATAGACTCATTAGCACATTAAAATCATTTACTAATTAACTAATTTGCTAATTTGCTAATTGAAAAATCGTATATTTGCAGTCTCAAAAAATATAGAATGAATTGTAACGACTTCAATGCGGACCTGATTCCTGTGGGGGAAGCCATACCTGAAGATTTAATTGAACAGATCAAGGGCATGGACCAATGTGGTCATTGTGCCAGCTGCCTATATACTTACATCATGCTGGCCCCCCAATTCAGCAACGAGGAATTAATCCAACTTTTCGGGACAGACCTGTTGGAAAACACCGAACTGATTCCCGAATTCAACGAGCTGGCGGGACTGGTGAGCAACCCCTACCCCAACCGTCTCCGCATCGCCAGAGTGAACAAGGCGCTGCGAGTCATCAGCTTACAAAAAGACAAGGAACACAAGGCCCTTATCAAACATTATATCAACGAATGTATCAAACAATACGAAGGGGACATGATTGAAGAGTATTTCAACATGTCGCCATGACAAGATTTAGGTTACAGGGGACAGGTTTCAGGGAACAGATACAACAAAAAAGGACGCCTAAAAGCGTCCTTTTTTGTTGTATTGGATTTGGATACTAGAACTTGTCTTCGTTATCCACCATCATTTTGTTCATCTTGTTGTATTTACCTGCCACCATAATTTCCATCAGGACATATACCAACCAGAAAATGATAGCCACGATAGCCACGGTGTTGTGGTTCAATTTGTAGAAAGCGGGACCATCACCAAAGAAAGTCGTCACCAAAATAAAGCTGAACAGACAAACGGTAAAGAGGAACATACCCCACCAGAATCCGAGCAAGAAATCATTATCGCTCTTGCTATCTTCAGGCATGATGTTTTTATCAACCAAGGCATATTCAGTTTCCTCATATAATTCGTTGAAGAAGGTGTAAGGTTTAATCAGATTATACACAGGGATAATCCAGCCCCAGAAAGCCCATGAGGGAGCAGCAGCCTTTGTCATCCATGGGCATACATTGCGCAGACCCTTTGAATTCTTGTAAGTCCAAACGGCCCAAACCACAATTTTGATCAGGAAAAGCACCAACGTGATCATGGCAACAACATTGAAAGTTCCCTCTGCCTTGGCAGTTTGGTCAACGAGGTCATTATATTCAGCCTCTATCGGTTCAAACACGGCCTTCTCGTCGGCAATAGCCTGTTCGGTCTCAGCCAAAGCTTTTTGCTTCTCTGATAAAGTGTTTTTCGTTCTGTCGATATCTTCCTGCAATGACTTGACAGCCTTTTTATCATTGGCAACTGCAGCCTGGTGCTTGCTCAAGGTATCCAACTTATATGCATAGTAATCAACCTCAGCCTGATTCTGTTTCAGAGGATGCTCCACAGCATGCAAATGATCCTTGGCCTTAAGGTAAGAAGGTTCCGAACCCACTTTCACCACGTTGATCTTGTCAAACTTCAACAAAAAGACGACAGAAAGTACAAAAAGAACCAAAATGGCCACATTCAAAATCTGAGTCAATCGGCCCAAAAAAACGTTATTTGAAATTTTTTTCATGTGAATTTATTTTTTATTTTCTTGATAATCAATATTTTAAATTAAAATTCAGCAAATTTGAATCGTATGCAAAAATAAAAAAAAATTCAATGCGACACCAAACAATTCAACAATTCCAAAAAAAATCTTTTTGTGTAATGTATTATATATAAAAAAACACTATTTTTGCAAACTCAAATTATTTACAAAATTAGGAGGATTATGTTCACTGGAATCGTTGAAAAGACTGGAAAAATCGTCAAGATAGAGAAAGAAAACACCAATTATCATTTCACCATAGAAGTTGACTTTGCCGACGAATTGAAGATTGACCAAAGCATGGCCCACGACGGGTGCTGTCTCACGGTGGTAAAGCTGGACAAAGAAAAAAAACAGTATGTGGTGACCGCCATGGACGAGACCATGCTGAAAACCAACCTGAAGAACTGGGAAGTGGGCTATGAGGTTAACCTGGAGCGCAGCATGAAGATGGACGGACGTTTCGACGGCCATATCGTGCAGGGACATGTGGACCAAACGGCGGTATGTGAAAAGGTGGTGGACGACAATGGCAGCTGGCGTTATTATTTCTCTTACGACAGCACAAAAAACAATTTCACTGTACCCAAAGGCTCTATTTCAGTCAACGGTGTCAGCCTTACCGTGGTGGACTCTGAGAAAGGCATGTTTTCCGTGGCCATCATTCCTTACACCCACAAAGTCACCAACTTCCACAACTTCAAGAAAGGCACAGTAGTGAACATCGAATTCGACGTTTTCGGAAAGTATGTCCAGAGACTGTTGGAGCAATATTTTGCTGACCAGAAAAGACAATAAAAGCCACTGATTACTCGTTATCACTTTTCATCATCTAAAAAAGAAAAAATTGAAAACGAAAACGAACATATCATACTTTGCATTCAGCTTTGTAATCATTGCACTGCTGCTGTTGTCTTCATGCTCCACCCGCAAGAACACCTTCCCGAACAGAGCATACCATAACACCACGGCAAGATTCAACGTGCTGTTCAACGGCAAAGAGGCTATGAAAGCCGGAGAAGCGGTGTTGGAAACCAAAGTCAAGGACAATTACACCGCCACCCTGCCTATCTATAACTATCCACCACAGAATGAGTTAGGGGCCATTTTGCCCCACATGGACCGAGTGATTCAAAAGTCCTCGAAGTGTATCTACAAGCACTCGATGTACATTCGTGGCAAGGAATATGTGAAATATATCGACAACGCCTATTTCCTGATGGGAAAAGCCTATTTTTATAAACAAGACTACAACCAGGCGCAACGGACTTTCACCTATATCGAGAACACTTACAAAGTGTCAGATATCAAGGAAGAAGCCAAAATCATGAATGCCCGCACCGCTATCCGCCAGAAGTACTACACCCGTGCTTTCGACCTGCTCAACGAGGTGGACCATGCCATCTACAAGAAAAAATCCAAAAAACTGAATGTTCAGTATAATGCTGCCATGGCGGAATACCACCTGACCGCTCCTGACGGAGAGATCGAGAGTGCCATTGACTACATCAACACCGCCATTGCCAACCGCCCGAAACGGGACTTCAAAACGAGACTGTATTTTATTCGCGGACAACTCTATGAGCAACTCGGCCAATCCACCGACGCCCACAAGAGTTTCATGACCGTCATCAAGCGCACCCCTCCCTACGAGATGGAATTCAGCGCACACATGCATCTGGCCACCAACTACGACGGCACCAAAGAGGCCAAGAACTCAATTTTGAAAGAATTGAACAAGATGCTGGACGAGAAGAAAAACGAGGACTACAAAGACCAGATTTACTACGCCATGTCGGAGATTTACCGCATTGACGAGGACACCGACATGCAAAAGGAATATCTGGCCAAGTCGGTAGCCGCTTACAGCAACAACGAGTACCAGCGTACCTTTTCGAGTCTTGCATTGGCAGACATCTATTTCAACGAGGAGAGCTACATGGAGGCGCAGAATTACTACGACACCGCCACCATGACGATGCCCAAAAACTATCCCAGCTACGACGATATTATCAAGAAATCGAATGTGTTGCGAGATCTGACGGATAATTTGAAAATGATTGCTTTGCAAGACAGTTTGCAGCGCATTGCCAAGATGAGCGAAGCTCAGCGCAACCAGTGGGTACAAAGCATGATTGCAGCCTATACTGAGAAGGAACGGAAAGAGGCCGAAGAAGAAGCCGCCCGTATGCTAGCACTCCAGTCCACCGCTGGCATGGCCAATGTGAATGTCAACACCAACCAAAGCGGCAAATGGTACTTTTATAACTCCTCGCTGATTACCGCCGGTCAGACCGAATTCTACAGGCGTTGGGGTAACCGTAAACTGGAGGACAACTGGCGTATCAGCAACAAACAGCAGATTTCGTTTGAGGATATGGAAGTCATGAACAATCCCAACGCCGCCCAAGATACAGTAGAGTACGACGAAGATGGAAATCCTATCCCCAAAAGAGAAACGGACCCGAAGAAGCCAGCGTTCTATACCCAGGACTTGCCTCTGACACAGGCAGCCATGGACTCATCCAACGCCATGGTGGTAGAGGCTCTTTACAACTGTGCCCTCATCTACATGGACCAGCTCAACGATATGAAAAGGGCTAATGAGACCCTGAAGAAACTGATTGAGCGCTATCCCGACCACGACCTTGCCCTGTCATCCATCTATCTGCTATACCTCAATTACGGGAAGATGAATGACCAGCAGCAATCGGACTATTACAAAAACATTATCTTGACCCAATATGCCAATACCGACTATGCCAGACTGATTTCCGACCCGACGTATTACATCAGGATGGAAGAAAAAGCCAAAGAACATGAACGGAAATATGATATCGCCTACGACTATTACACCCAGAAAAACTGGAAAAAGACCGTGGAGATTGCCAACGACGTGCTGCCTTCCTGTACTGACGTAAAACTGGCCTCCAAATTCGCCTACATACGGGCGGTGGCCATTGGACAGATTATGGGTGAGGATTCCCTGAAAAAAGCCTTGACCAGGGTCATCATGAACTTCCCCAACACCGAAGTGGAGCAACTGGCACGTATCTACTTGTCTAATTTTGCCGAGGATGTGAATGTGACTTTGGCGCAGGCTGGTGACACCACCGCACAGAAAGAAGTGGCCAAGCAGGAGCTGGCCAGAATATCGCCTTTCGTTGACAAACCTGACGAGATTCACTATTTGGTGATCATTCTGAACTCCAGTGCTGTACCTATGCAAACCGTCAAAGACGAGGTGGCCAACTTCAACAGAGAGTTCTTCAGTCTGGAGCAATTCAACCTCAACAGTTTCTTCCTGAACAAGACCGACCAGATGATTACCATCTCCAAATTCAAGAACAAGGAAGCTGCCATAAACTATTACAACATCATGGTACAGAATCCTATTTTTGCCACGCATCTGTCAGGAGGTCACTACAATATCTACGCCATGTCATCTACCAACTACACATCCTTCTACAACATGAAAGACAAACGGGACATGTATCCTGCATTCTTCAATGAGAACTATCTTCAGCAGAAATAAAAAGACACAAAATATAATAATAACATAAAATCATTTTCCTATGGCAAAATTATACGAACAAGAAGAGAGCAGCAATGCTGGTGTAAACGTTATTTCCTCCGGCACCATGATTACTGGCGATGTAGTCTGCTCAGGCGATTTGAGAATTGACGGCAACATCAAGGGCAATGTCAGATCCAAAGCCAAAGTTATCGTTGGACAAAGCGGTATCATTGATGGAGACATCAACTGCAAATCCATTGAAATCGAAGGTAATGTGAAGGCCAACGTGACCGTTACAGACCTGATGTCATTAAAATCGACCGCCAACTTGGTAGGCAACATCTGCGCTGGCAAGTTAGCGATTGAACCCGGTGCCAACTTCGCCGGAAACTGCAAGATGCAGGGCATGAAAGCCGACGTCCATCCTGCCGCACCCGCCAACGACAATAAATAAGGTTTAATCCCACGAAGGTGCCCCAACCCACGAAAAGGAAAACCCAATATACCCGATCGTTGAATAACTATGCGCGTTATTCCGGTATGGCGTTTGAAATGTTTTTCATCATTGCCGCCGGGGCTTTTGGAGGTGTAAAACTGGATGAATGGCTGCATACCAAACCCATTCTGACACTGGTTTGTTCCTTGTTAGGTGTCGCTATAGCCTTCTACGTTGTGATTAAAGACACCCTTCGTACCAATCACCATCCCGACCATGGCGAAAAAAATACCGATTAGAAAATTCTCAGTCCGGCTGATTGTCTTCTCCGCTGTCATAGCGGCCTGTTCGGTTATTATGCAACTTGTACTGCCGCAGTACAGCACTCCTGCCCTGCCTTTCATCGTGCTCTTCTTCTTTGTCATCACTCTCTTTACATTATATATTGTATTACGTGATGATATTGGCAAGAACGACAGGCGTTTCGTGTCGAGCTACATGCTGTCGCGCATCATCAAGTTCTTTTCCGTCATTATATTCGTCGTACTCTATTTGCTATTTTGCCCCGACAACGACAAGATACGCTTTGTCGTGGCTTTTATGATCATCTACTTCCTGTATTCCATTTTCGAAGTGGTCATTCTGAAAAAGGAAAACGAACATAAATTTTCATCGGAAGAAAATAAAAAACAAGCATAAAGCATGAAATTATCGCAATTCAAATATCACCTCCCGCAGGAGCAGATTGCCCTGTTCCCCACCGAAGAGCGTGATGAAGCCCGTCTGATGGTATTGCACCGCAAAACGCAAACCATCGAGCATAAAATTTTCAAGGACATTGTCGACTATTTTGACGAGGGAGACATCTTTGTCACCAACAACACCAAAGTATTCCCGTCATTGCTGTTCGGCGAGAAAGAGAAAACCGGTGCCAAAATCCGTGTATTCCTGCTCCGCGAATTGGACGAGGAAAGCCGTCTGTGGGACGTGCTGGTGGATCCCGCCCGCAAAATCAGAATCGGCAACAAACTGTATTTCGGAGACGACGAGAGTTTGGTGGCTGAGGTTATCGACAACACCACCTCACGCGGCCGTACCTTGCGTTTCCTGTTCGACGACAACCACGACGCTTTCAAGCAGAAGCTGAACGAGCTGGGCTTGACGCCACTGCCGGAAGACCTGCAGAGACTGCGTGAGATTGTGCCCGAGGACGAGGAGAACTACCAGACCATCTATGCTAAAGTAGAGGGTGCTGTGGCCGCCCCCGCCGCAGGTTTCCACTTCAGCAAACATCTGCTGAAACGCATGGAACTCAAAGGCATCGACTTCACCGAAATTACCCTCCACGCAGGTTTGGGCAACTTCCGCGAAATTGACGTGGAAGACCTCACCAAGCACAAGACCGAATCTGAAGCGATGGTCATCACCGAGGAGGCCGCCAATGCCATCAACAACGCCCGTGACAACGGACACAAAGTGGCCATTGTAGGCACTACCACCATGAAAGCCCTGGAATCCTCCGTATATACCAACGGACATGTAAAGATATTCGACGGCTGGACCAACAAGTTCATCTTCCCTCCCTATACTTTCTCTATCGGCGATGCATTGATCACGAATTTCCATCCTTCAGAAAGCCCCATGCTGATGATGGTGGCCGCATACGGCGGTTATGAATTCATCATGAAGGCCTATAAGGAAGCCGTGGCCGAAAAGTATAGATTCCTTACCTACGGAGACGCAATGTTAATAATGGATTAATCAAATAGTTATGGCAGAATCATATAGCAAGGCCGGTGTCAATCTGGAAGCCGGTTACGAATCAGTAAGACTGATCAAGAAACATATTTCCCGTACCGCCCGCTTGGGCATGATGGGCAACATCGGCAGCTTTGGCGGCATGTTCGACCTCTCGCTGCTCAATATGAAAGAACCCGTGCTGGTGAGCGGCACCGACGGTGTGGGCACCAAGCTAAAACTGGCGTTCATGATGGACAAACATGACACTATCGGCCAGGATGCCGTGGCCATGTGCGTGAACGACGTGCTGGCACAGGGCGCTGCCCCGCTGTTCTTCCTCGACTATATCGCAGTGGGCAAAAACGACCCCAAGAAAATTGAGCAGATTGTGAAGGGCGTGGCTGACGGCTGCGTGTTGAGCGACTGCGCACTCATCGGTGGCGAAACCGCTGAGATGCCCGACATGTACGACATTGACGAATATGACATCGCCGGCTTTACCGTAGGTGCCGTGGAGAAAAGCAAGCTCATCGACGGCTCCAAGGTGAACGTGGGCGATCTGCTGGTCGGCATCAGCTCCTCAGGCGTGCACTCCAACGGTTTCTCTTTGGTGAGAAAGATTATCTTCAAGGATAACCAATTAGACCTGAAACAGCACTATGATGAATTGGGTGGCACACTTGGCGACACCCTGCTGACCCCCACCCGCATCTATGTGAAACCGGTGCTGGAACTGCTGAAAAATATTGACATCCATGCCATCTGCCATATCACTGGCGGCGGCTTCGACGAGAATATTCCCCGTGTGCTGCACGACGGCCAAGGTATCTATATCAAGGAAGGCAGCTGGACCATTCCGCCTATCTTCCCCTTCCTGGAGAAATACGGCAAGGTGCCTCATCGTGAAATGTTCAACATCTTCAACATGGGTGTCGGCATGATTCTGGTGGTGGATCCCAAAGACGAGCAGAAGACCCTGTCAATGCTGAAAGAACTGGGTGAAAAAGCCTCTGTTATCGGTCGTGTAACCGACAAGGAAGGTGTGGAAATTGATTTACTGTAAAATAAGTGTATAGTATATATTGTAGAGACGTGGCATACTGCGTCTCTATAATTTTAATCCTTTCCGAAATCCGGATGTCATGAATAATTATAAGCTTTAATGATGAAAAATATCGCTGTTTTTGCCAGTGGCTTCGGCTCTAACTTCGAGGCCATCATAGAGGCTGCCAACAATGGCACGCTACATGCCAATATCGCGCTGTTGGTAGTGGACAAGCCCGCCTGCTATGCGGTGGAACGCGCCCATAACCACAACATTCCCGTATTCGCCTTCAACCCCAAGGACTACGACTCCAAGGAAGCTTACGAGAAAGAAATTGTGAAGCAGCTGCAAGCCTATCAGATTGACCTGGTTGCCCTGGCTGGCTACATGCGCTTGGTGGGTTCGGTGTTGCTGGAAAATTATGCCCATCGCATCATCAATATCCATCCGGCATTGCTGCCCTCTTTTCCTGGCACGCATTCTATCGAAAAAGCCTATAATCATGGCGTAAAAGTGTTTGGTATCACCATTCATTATGTGGATGCGGGCATGGATACCGGTCCCATTATCGACCAGGAATCCTTCAAGAAAAAAGAAGGAGAAAGTGTGGAAGAAGTGGAAACCCGCATTCATCAATTGGAGCACCAGTTGTATCCAAAAGTATTAGAGAGAATTTTAAATCATTAATACATAATGATATATGAGTAAAAAATGGTTCTTTCTGATCATTATGTTCATGACTTTGTCATGCGGTATGCTCATGGCGCAATCGTCCAACAAAAAGGCGGATGCCCTGTACCGCAAAGCTCAGGACGCCCTTAACAGCCACCATTTCGACAAGGCACAGACCTACCTTGACAAAGCTTTGGAATTGGACCCGAACTTTGCGGAAGCTTATCTGCTGCAAGGCGACGTGTACAATTTCCAGTCAAATTCCGTAGGGGCGGTTGCCAACTACAACAAAGCCATCCAACTCAAACCCAATCAGAAACCTATTTTATTCTATATCACCGCTGAGGAAGAATTGAAATGCGGACTTTATCAAGACGCATACAACCATCTGCTCATCTTTCAGGAAAGGGAAAAAGACATCACTCCTCTGGCGAAAGAATTTGAGAAAGCCATGGAAACCGCACAATTCGGTAAAGAAGCCATCAAAAACCCGATGCACTTCAATCCTATCAATATGGGGCCGAACATCAACAGCGAGCATGACGAATATCTGGCGGCTCTTACCGCCGACGAGCAGGAGATTATCTTCACAGTGCGACAGCCGCGTAACGAGAATACCATTTGTGTCTTCTGCCAAACGGAAGAAGACTTTTATGTGAGCAAGCAGGTCAACAACAGCTGGCAGCCCCGTGAGGCGATGGGAGCCCCCATCAAATCGGGCTACAACGAAGGTGCGCAGTGCATCTCGCCCGATGGCCGTTACCTGTTTTACACCCTCTGCAACACCGATTACGGCATGGGCAGCTGCGACCTGTACTGGGCCAAACGCATCGGTGACCGCTGGTCCCGTCCCCGCAACTTCGGCGAGCCAGTGAACAGCAAGCACTGGGAAAGCCAACCCACTATCGCTCCCGATGGCAGAACCATTATCTTCGCCTCCAACCGTCCCGGCGGATTTGGCGGCGTGGACCTATGGAAAACCACCATGACGGAAGAGGGCGTTTTTTCCGTGCCTGAAAACCTTGGACCTGTCATCAACACCAAAGGCGACGACACCGCTCCCTTTATCCACAGCGACGGCAAGACCCTGTATTTCTGTTCAGATGGACGACCCGGTATGGGTGGCAAGGACATCTACTACTCCACCCTGCTCAGCGACGGGAGCTGGAGTGCGCCCGTCAACATGGGCTATCCGCTGAACACACCTGCCGATGAAATCAACATTTCCATCAATGCGGCTGGAAACACCGGCTATATCGCCTCTGACAAAGAAGGTGGTTTCGGTGGCTTGGATTTGTATAGCTTTACTCTGGACGAGAAACTGCGTCCTACACCTGTTACCTACCTCAAAGGCCGTGTGATTGACGCCTTCACCAAACGCCCGGTAGAAGCCCAAATCGAGATGATAGACCTCAACCAGGACAAACTGCTAACTTCCACCACCTCTGACCCCGAAACGGGTGAGTTTTTGGCTTGTATCTTAACCGGTACCAATGTCCTGCTGAACGTATCCAACCCCTTGTACCCCTTCTATTCCGAGAACTTCCAGATTAACCAAGAAGCCTCTGAAATGGAGCCTTACATCAAGGACATTCCGCTTCACAAGGCAGGAGTTGGCAAGACTTATATCCTGAAAAATATCTTCTTTGAATTTGACAAAAGCGACTTGCAGCCCGCCTCTTACGTAGAGCTGAACCTCTTGGTGGATTACCTCAAGCAAAACCACGACATAGCCATCGAGATTGGCGGCCACACCGACGACCAAGGCAGCGACGACTACAACAACCGTCTATCGTTGGCCCGTGCCAAGGCGGTGTATGACTATCTGCTGTCGAAAGGCATTGAGGCCAGCCAAGTAAGTTACAAAGGTTATGGCAAGAGCCAGCCCATCGCTGACAACGGCACCGAGGAAGGCCGCGCCGCCAACCGCCGCACTGAGTTCAAGATTGTGGAGGTGGGGAGATAACAGAAATTGTTATAACGTTTCCTACTCAACAATCAATTGTGTTTCCATGGCCTGTTCTAGCTTGGTAAGAATTTCCAAAGTCATATTTTCATTACCACGAAGAATCTTAGAAATATATTGTTGAGTGCAATTTAGACGTTCCGCCATTGCACTTTGTGTGAGATTTTCCTTCTTCATATAAGAGAGCAATTTCACAGCAATATGTTGTGAGTGCCGGAGCCACGTATGATTAATCCGTCTCCATTCGGCTTCATCCCTCCACTTTGAAGCTGTTTTACTTTGGTGTGCTTCCAAATAATCAAGAGACATATTAAAATAATTTTACATGCAAATATACAAAAAATATTTACAACTGGTAGTTGTAAATATTTTTTTACTCAATTATGTCTGATTGGCATTTTGAAAAAGATATTTTTATATCTTTGCCGTTGGTTTGAGTAGATACTCAAACCTAAATTTTGTTGAAAAAACGAAGCGTTTCGCTTATACTTGCGTTAGAAAACGTAGGAAATTTTCTGAAGATGCAAGGAAGCCAAGCGGTTCTCACGTTTCAGCGTGGACTGCTTTAACCTACATCTTTATCTTCGGGTTTCCTACGACCTTCTAACAAAGTGCGGTGATTCAGTACCACGCTTCTTTTGTATAATTGCTCTTGGGGTGCTGGAGAGCAAGAAAATCCTTAAAACATGAAAAGATTTTTGATAGTTGCACTAATCCTGTTGTTGTCAGCAACATCTTTTGCACAAAACGATGTAACACAATTTCTTGGTATCCCCGTTGACGGAACAAAAATTGACATGATTCAGAAATTGAAAGCCAAAGGTTTTACTTATGATGCAACTCTTGACATGTTAGAAGGAGAGTTCAATGGTCAAGATGTATTAATAGCAATTGTAACAGAAAATAATAAAGTTTACCGCATTTGCATAATTGATAAGAATGAAACAAGCGAATCCCAAATCAAAATCCGGTTCAACAAATTATGTTATCAATTTGAAAACAACAAGAAATATCTACCTATGAAAGATAACCAAGAAATAGGTGAATCAGAAGATATTTCATACGAAATGACAGTACACAAAAAAGAATATCAAGCTGGGTTTTATCAGGTTGGTCCCAATGGTGCATCTTCCTATTACGATAAATCTATAGAAGAAATTGAGCAAATTTCCAAGAAAGTAGTGTGGTTCACAATTTCAGAACACTATGGAAAATATTCTATTACTATGTATTACGACAACTACAATAATCAATCAAATGGTGAAGATTTGTAAACACGGACTCATCGTAGCCTACACTCCAACAGCTGCCGCATATTTTTTGCATCAGCTATGATGAGTCCGTTCCGCGGTGTGCAAGTTCAGTGCTTCGGTGCAAGTTCATGACGCACCGCGGAGGATATACACAAGTTTCGCATCTACCCCAGACTGCGTCTTCGACTTAGTCTGGGGTTACTGAGATTTGGCATCTTCGATGCCTTGAATTTCATATTACAAAATATAATTTCGCAACATGAAATATTTTTGTATCTTTGCAACTGTTAAAACAAAAGGGCATGAGAGTGATTTCGAAAAAAATATTGAATGAGTATTGTGTGGCAAATCCTGCCGCTACCATACCCTTAAATGACTGGTATGACACCGTAAAAAAAGCTGATTGGAAAAACTTTGCTGATATTAAAGCCACCTTCAATACCGTATCAAGTGTTGGAAATCAGCGCTATGTTTTCAATATAAAAGGAAATGACTATCGACTTATTGTACTGATAAAATTCCACCCAAGTCATGTGCTTATCAGATTTATAGGTACACACAGTGAATATGACAAAATTAAGGACATCAAAAACATATAACCATGGCACAGTTAAAATCAGAAGAAGCATACCAAGCTGCAATGCGACGCATTGAAGAGCTTGACAACATTGTCAATGACAACACCCCTACAAATGACCCCAACTATTTGGAATTGGATATGTTAATAGACTTAGTTGAAGAATATGAGAATATCCACTATCCAATGGGGCGCGAAGTGCTCTCCAATTACCTAAGGAAATGCATGCATGATATGCGACTGTCACAGAGAACCATGGCAGAGATGCTCGGAATAAGTGCTCCACGAATGAGTGAAATCATCAATGGAAATGCTGACCCAACACTTCAGACAGCCCGTATGATGTGCATCAAACTGGACATACCCGCAGAAGTCGTATTAAGGATTTGATGAATTTGTGCCAACAAATGTCCAACCAGAAACAAGCATGCTCAACTGCACTTTACGTTGGACAACTCACCATCATCACCTGCCAACAAAAACAATCTCTGACAAACAGAGGTCTTTGTATTTGAAGCCCGGGGAGGTGGATGTAATAACAATGCGTATTTCTGAATAATATAGCTCAGAATAATAGTTGTCTCTCCCCATTATTCCATCCGACAATTTAAGCATCATAGCACTATCGAAAAGTGACTGCCAATCAAAACCCGCAGGATCACGGCCCGCATATTTATTTGGTCTCGGCAATAAGCTCTTGTTCCTTGCATCGAAAGACTCTCTTCCAAACAGCATTTTCACACTGTTATTAGTGGTTTCTCTGACACCATCATTATTCGTAGAAGTAGTTACATAGAAACATTGGCCAGTGATGAGCAAACTATCAATACGGGCATAATTTCGATAATCCTCTTCACTTCTGGTATAACCATTCAGCAATAACATTCCCTCCAAAACTGTGGGCTGATGAAAGCGGATAGTGATATAAACAGAGTCGTTTTTATCAGGTAAAAGCATGGCCGCCGTTGCGGGATTGGCATCACTAAGATTTGAGATAGGATACCCCTCGTTGACACCACTTACCTCAATACTATATTCCGAAGGAGAAATGCGATGGGTAAGTATCTTGTCAAGAGGCTGCTGAATCAACCCCTCATTTTTGTAATAAAAAGACAAGTTAAAAGGAACCGCTTTCGACAAAGCAAAATGATTGCACTCATAACGCCAATATTGACCATCCTGCTTCATCAGCAGTTCATTGATATTCCTTTCTGCGGATACAAGTAATTCATCATTGGTGATCTTAATTTCACTTGTGTCAAGTACTATTAAAAAATGGTCAGCATAACCATCGCCCCAATAAGCCGCCGGAGTAAAATCATACTGAAAATCCAAGGTTCCCCAATAAGGCTCAATCAGATTATTCATCACTCCATTAACATCCCCCGCTCGAGTACATTCCACCTCATAACGCACCTCGAGAGTCACAAAACTTTGAGCCGGAATAGTCAAATAAGTATAAAACCAACGGCGGGAGATTTCATGGGTAGCGGAAGACTTTGGAACAATAATGGTATCTTGGGAACACTGCCATGCAAGTTGCCGTTCTCCCAACATAAAGCTAAGATTGCGGATATAACCATCGCGCCAGCCCACCTCCTGCCTTGCCTCACTATAATCATTCAAATAATCCCATCGGGCCGAACCGCTGCCAAAATAGTCGATAGGAAAACCGTATGGAAGATTATCAAAAGAACTGTCAGAATGGTTGTGCAACAGATAGCGCACCACCACGTCCATATACCTGTCATTCGGAGTAAAACTCACACATTCGTCCACCAATTGGACTTCCGGAACATATACCGACACAGGTTGTGGTGAAAGAGTCATTGCGGAATATTTCCGTATCGGCCCGCCATTTGCCCACGCGACGAAAACTGCCCCATATAAGAGACAACAAGCTAAAAAATGAAGCAAAAAGGACCGCTTTTTCATACTTCTATTTTTCAAATACTTTCAGAATCTTCATTTTAAGGGCTTCCGCTTTGCCGCTGTATGGATGGTCGCGGAGGGGAAGATTGAAACGGGTGCTGCCCTTGAGAACCGTTTGCGGATGGGTGAACTCGCGGAAGCCCCACTCACCATGGTAGGCTCCCATACCGGAATGGCCCGTGCCGTTAAAAGGCACTCCCTTCACCATCATGTGGATACACACTTCGTTGATACAGCCACCACCATATTGCTGGGTTTGCATGGTGCGCTTTGCCCACTTCATATCTTTGGTAAAAAGATACATCGCCAAGGGATGCTCACGGTCGGCAATGGTTTCCATCAGAGCATCCACCTCCGCATCATTGAATGGAACAATGGGGAGCAATGGACAGAAGAGCTCGTGCTGAACGATGTGCTCATTGATGTTCACGGGATAAATCATAGTGGGTGCATAGCGCTGCGTATCACGGTTGCCTACCCCGCCAAACACAATGCGATCGCGGTATTCATCAGCCAGCTTGGCACACTTGTCGTAGGCCGTCGCCGTGATAAGTTTGGGATATTCAGGGTTGCTTACAGGCTCCTCGCCAATGAGCGAAATAAAGGCTTGTTTCAATTCCTCCAAAAACGGCTCCGCAACCTCTTTGGCCACCGCAATCTGATTGATGTTGATGCATATCTGACCCGCATTAAGCAATTTGAAGAAGGCTATTTTGTGAGCTGCGTCTTTCAAGTCGGCATCTTTGCGCACCACACACCAGTTGCCCGTCTCGCCACCCAACTCCAAAGCGACAGGGGTCAGGTTTTTGGCGGCCTCGGCCAACACATGTTTACCAACTGCAGGCGAGCCCGTGTAGAAAATCTTGTCAAAGCGCTGAGCCAGGCACATATCCGCCACATCATGGCCTCCGTCAATCACTGTGACATATTCGGGTGGGAACACCTCCGCGAAGAAGCGTTTCAGCACCTCAGTGCAAGCAGCTGACTTGGAACTGGCCTTAATGACTGCTGTGTTGCCCCCGCACATGGCCGCCGCCACCACACCAATGGTGAGTAGGAACGGAAAATTAAAGGGACTGATAACCAATGAAACACCATAAGGCATCTTATAAACTTTGGTGAACAGGCTCGGAAAGCACATCAATCCACTAAAATGACACTCGGGGCGTGCCCAGCGGCGCAGACCATGTATCATCTCATTGATTTCCACAATAATGGGACCCACATCGCAAAGATATGCCTCCACTTTGCTACGGCCAAGGTCTTTGGCCAAAGCCTCTTCAAACTCAGCCTCATGGGCAATGACAGCCTCTTTCAGCTTTTTGAGTTGCTGGATTCTCCATTTCACAGGAAGGGTAGCACCAGTACGGAAATATTTCCGCTGTGCCGCCACGATATTGCTGATTTCTTGTTCGGTGTATATCATATATTTCTTTTTATCCCCACACTGCGGCTGCGCCTTGTGAGGTGCCCCACACTGCGCTATCGCTTGTGCGGGGTTATTAAAATCTTGCCTCTTCGAGGCTGCTTATTTCTTTTGTTTCACACTCCCCACACTTCGGCTTCGCCTTGTGCGGTGCCCCACACTGCGCTATCGCTTGTGCGGGGTTATTAAAATCTTGCCTCTTCGAGGCTGCTTAAGGAATTATCTTTATATTCTTTAAAATTAGTACCTCAACGCCACATATCCCATTATCAAAAGATCTATGATGAAAAAGATTGCCACTACCAGCAGCACCATCAGCAGAAAAGCCGCACAGGTTTTCAAAACGATACGAATCCATGAGTATCCTGACAACTGTTTTAACGGAATAATCACGAGCAAAATGCTTAATGAAACCAACATTGACAGACGGAGAAAGCCAAAGATGATGCAATAAATACTGTACATATTATTGGCATATACCAGCGAGACAAAAAACTCGGAGAAACGGAGGTCTGGGATATTGGGACAATGTCGGAAAAACAGATAAAGGACGCCAGAAAAAGACATCAATAAAAGCAAAGAAAAAATACTAGGGAAACGCACCGAAAAATAGGATAGATAAACAAGCAAATCCGTAAAAATATCATGTGCTTTTTCTTTATTTTCATCACTGAGGAAAGTGCCTTCCTTGTTCTCCTGCTGCGATGAAGTTTGGGGAATGGCAGTTACATCTTGATTAGCTTTAAACTTCAAAGACCGCTCAACGGATTCCACACTCTTGTCCTCCGCATAGGTTTCCATTTTTATATTAAAGCCATGCGTTACAAGAATGGAAAACACCGCCAGTACAAAGAACATCTGAAAAGGAGGGAAATAGGCTGCCTGCATACCCTTGAGATAGTCGCGGATCATATAACCGGGACGCAAGATAAGGTCACGAATAGTGCGAAACATACCACGATTGCCCAGTCCCCACACATTCAGGAAACCCAGCATAGCCGTTTTAAAAGAATATCTTCCTATACGCCACGACTGTCCACAACGGGGACAGTAATTGCCCTGGAAACTTGTATGGCAACACTCACATTCGTGAGAATCCTCTGATAACGGAGTCATTTGGGAAGGCTGCTCCCTCCATACCTTGAAACGCTGCCAACGCTCTTTAATGTTAAGTTTGAATTTCATACGATATATTTTCTAATCAGAAACTGTAACCATTTTCAACACTTGTTCTATATCCTCGTTGCTAAACGTCATGGGGGCTGAATAATTGATGGAATCCTTGGCCACCATGTGAATCAGAGCTTCAAAATCATCTGGTTTCACTGGGGAAACCAACTTATCCATACCACATTCCACAATCAACCGCGCAATGGTTTGCAGAAATTTTTCGGCGGCTTCATGGTCAGTAGTATTTTCATTCGCCAACTGACAATATCGTGCCAGCAGTGCATATTTCCTTTGGCAAGCCTTCATCTGGTAACGAAGCACAGGCAACATCATCAGCGTAATCGCTTGTCCATGAGGAATATGATACATAGCTCCAATACTGTGGGCGAAAGCATGCACATAGCCTGCCAGCTGCTTGTTGATGGCATTCCCCCCATACATAGCAGCACGGCACATGGCCAGTCGCGACTCAATATTCTCCGGTTCCCGCATCACCACAGGAAGGTGTTGCAATATCAGCCGCACACCCTCTATAGAATAATAGGCGTCTTCCACATCAACCGCTACATCACCCACCGTTCCCTCCACCACGTGGCTGAGGGCATCCATGCCGCAAGCGGCAGTTACCAATTGTGGAGCATGGATAGTGAGCTCGCTGTCGAGGATAACATGAGTAATATCCAAACCGACAATCACGGTGGATCCTTTCGTGCCTCGTGCATTGGTCACGACCGCACCTACAGTTACCTCTGCGCCCGTACCTGCCGTCGAAGGCACGGTAATCATCGGCAAGGTTTTGCTTGGCACCACCAAGAATTTGAGTAATAGGGCTCTTGTTCTTAGATTGGGCAAGCGCACACCAGCGGCAATCATTTTACAGGTATCCAGCACTGAACCACCACCTAATGCAATCACGCACTCGGCATGGCAAGCAAAAGCCGCCTCGCGACCTGCATCAATCAAGTCAATAGTCGGTTCGGAGTTGATGTCGGCAAACAAGGTACAAGACACCCCAGCGGCATCAAGAGATTGCATTATTGCCTGGTCGTAACCGAGTTTATGGAGAGTCTCGTCAGTCACTAACAGCACCTGCTTATAGCCACACTGCTTGCAAATCTCGCCGATTTTCACCCTTGACTGGTGGCCTTCCACCACCTGTGGTTCGGGCATCGGCACATGATGTATCACCTTGCCTGGCAACCGATGTATTCCTTTTCTAAAACGATAGGTCTCCATTGCTTGATGTTTTGCATTTTTTACCTGAAAATCACATCCTTCACCACTTCCACGCCGAGGCGGTCGTTGAGGCGGCGGATGATTTCGCTCTTGCGGGCTAACAATTCAAATCTGAGGGCTGCGTTGGTGACTTTCACCGTCAGTACCCCGTTCTTGATGTCCTTGCACTGGGTATTTTGGGCAACCACCGGCTCCACCACCTCAGTCCACAACGACAACACCCGCCGCTCATCGTAAAGCCGCTGTCTGCCCGACTTGTCGATAAACTGCTGGAGGAGGTCTTTGAGGAGTTGCTCGTTATTTTTCATTATACAGTTTCTATTGATAGTGTTGCCTCTTCGAGGCTTGACGATGACAGAGATTGTTCACCCACCCCATACTGACGTATGGGGTTATTGAGGTGTTGCCTCTTCGAGGCACCCTGTATCCTCGTTCTCCCGTTCACTATCCCCTGACACCTGTCCTCTGACATCTGAATACCAGTCTGTGAGGAAGGGGGCGACGGGTTCCACATATTTGTAGGTGAATGATTCGGTTTTGAATTTGGGTTTCAAGATAACCTGTTTCGTGTCCACTTTCTCAATGAACATCAGCAGCACACTGAAAACAATAACTACCTTGGCCACACCGAAAAGCAAGCCTGCCAAATTGTTCCAGAAGCCCGGAATCATCAGTTTTACGACTTTCTCCATGAGTTTTCCGGCAAAATGAACCAGTACCAGCGTGGCGATGAAAATGCCCGCAAACGCGATGATTTTATAGGTTTGACCTTCGCCCATTCGTGCCGCCAGCACATCGGAATAATGCACCGTGGCCCAGACACCCAGAATCAATGCGATAATGGACGCCAATTCGCATATCAGGCCGTTTTTCAAGCCCTTGTATGCGTACCAGGCGGTGGGAATCAATATGACGATGTCAAGCCAGTTCATTCTAGGTGTTAGGTTATAGGGATTAGGGGTTAGTATACTGTTTCCTGTCATCTAACACCTAATCACTAACACCTGACACCTGTCTTATTCTTTGTGTCAGGGGTTGGGCATAGATGAACTCATTCAACAGTTTGTTATCGGAGGTCAGCACATTATTCATGGTGCCTACCCAAGCCAGGTTACCCTCGTAAATGTAAGAGATGGTCTCCCCTATCGTAATCACCGAGTTCAGGTCGTGGGTATTCACCACCGTGGTGATGCCAAATTCATGGGTAATGTCAAAAATCAGGTCATCAATGATTAAAGAGGTCTTCGGATCCAAACCGGAGTTGGGCTCATCGCAGAACAAGTACTTGGGATTGCAGGCAATGGCACGGGCAATAGCGGCGCGTTTCTTCATACCGCCACTCAACTCATCAGGAAACAGTTTGTTGGTATTTTCCAAATCCACACGCTTCAGGCAGAAATTCACACGCTCCATTTTCTCTCCATATTCCATATCTTTCAGCATATCCAACGGGAAACGCACATTCTCCTCAATGGTCATGGAATCGAACAATGCAGAACCCTGGAACACCATGCCCATATCGGCACGCAGATCACGTTTCTCTTTCTCCGACAGACGTCTGAAAGCCCTGTCATTGTATAGTATCTCACCTTCATCAGGAGTATGAAGCCCCACCAGACATTTCATCATCACGGTTTTGCCGGAACCAGAACGACCAATAATCAGGTTGACTTTGCCTTCCTCAAACTGCGTGGTGATATTTTTCAGCACCTGCTTCTCGCCAAAATATTTCGAAACATTCTTAACTTCTATCATCTTCTTTCAGTTTGAAAATTAAAGCATAATCTGTGTAACCACCATATTGAGAATCAGAATCACAAAACTGGCCACCACAATTCCTTTTGTACTGGCTTCACCCAATTCCAAGGCACCGCCATCAATTCTGTATCCATAAAATGATGATACAGAAGATATTACAAAGGCAAAAATAAAAGTTTTGGTCAGTGCGTAAAAGATGTCGTACATACGGAAGAAGGAAGTCATACCGTCCACAAAGTCATAGGTGGACACAGAGCCCGTCAGGAGAACGGTGACATAGCCACCTGACAAAGCGAAGAAAATACTGACAATTATCAGCAAAGGAATCATGATGACGGCGGCCACAATCTTGGGCAGCACCAGATAAGAAGCGGGATTGATACCCATCACCTCCAAAGCGTCAATCTGTTCCGTAACCCGCATACTGCCAATCTCGGCCGTAATACGTGAGCCCAGGTTACCGACCAGCAGCAAGCTGATGATGGTGGGACAAAGTTCCATGACCGCAGAGGTCTTCACAATGTAACCCACGCACCACTTCGGAATCCAGTTGCTTTCAATCTGCATGGCGGTCTGCATGGTGATAACGCTACCCAAGGTGATGGACACGATGCTGACAATCAGCAATGAACCGATGCCCATGGCATCCATCTCATAGATAAGTTTCCGGGAGAAAACCTTCCACTTTCCGGGCTTGGTAAACACCTTGCCCAGAAACATGAAATATTCTCCGAAAGTCTCGATAAATTTTCTAATCATAACAGTCCAATAAAGTTATGCTTCCCGGATGATAGCCGCACCCAGCGCATTCAGTCGTTCCACAATATGCTGATAACCGCGGTCAATCTGCTCCACATTCTGGATGATGCTGGTACCTTCGGCCGACAGGGCCGCAATCAGCAGGGCCACACCCGCACGGATATCCGGCGAAGCCATGGTGGTGGCACGCAAACGGTACTTGTGATTCAAGCCGATCACCGTGGCACGATGCGGGTCACACAGGATAATCTGCGCTCCCATTTCCTGCAGTTTGTCCACAAAAAACAAACGGCTCTCGAACATTTTCTGATGGATGAGCACGCTACCCTTAGCCTGAATAGCCGTCACCAACGCGATACTGATCAAGTCGGGGGTAAAGCCGGGCCACGGAGCATCTGCAATGGTCAGGATAGAACCATCCATATTGGTTTCGATTTCATATTCCTGATGTTCAGGAATCACAATATCATCTCCTTTGATGTCAAATTTCACACCCAGTTTTGAAAAAGTATAAGGAATGATACCCAGATGTTTAACCGCACAATCCTTGATGGTGATTTCCGATCCCGTGATGGCAGCCATACCCATAAAGCTGCCCACTTCAATCATGTCGGGCAAGATACGGTGCTCACAACCGTGCAATTCATCCACTCCTTCAATGGTCAGCAAGTTGGAGCCGATACCGCTGATTTTCGCTCCCATTTTGTTCAGCATGGTACACAGCTGATACAGATACGGCTCGCAGGCCGCATTGAAAATGGTAGTGGTTCCCTTGGCTCTGACCGCTGCCATCACGATATTGGCTGTACCAGTCACAGAAGCCTCATTCAGCAACATATAAGTACCCTTCAAAGGACTGGCACTCAGCTCATAAATATTTTCATCGGTCAAGGTCACCGTAGCTCCCAAGTTCGCAAAACCCTCGAAGTGGGTGGTCAGCGGGCGACGACCAATCTTGTCGCCACCTGGCTTGGCGGAATAAGCTTTGCCGAAGCGACCCAAGAGCGGTCCCAGAATCATGATGGAAGCTCGTATAGCCCCTGACAAACGGATGAATTCCGGAGATTTCAGGAAGTCGAGATTGATATTTTCCGCATGAAACTTAAAAGTATCGGAAGATAACGGAGAGATTTCCACCCCTATAGCGGAAAGAATTTCCATCAGTCGGTGTACATCACGGATAGCGGGAACATTGGAAATTACCACTGGCTCGTTAGTCAGCAGCACAGCGCACAGTACCTGCAACGCCTCGTTTTTGGCTCCCTGGGGGACAATCTCCCCTTTCAGTTTCCGACCGCCTTGAATGACAAATTTGCCCATAGTTTGATTTTATAACAGTTTATTTTTCAGCGACTTTACTTCCAGAAATCACCTCTTTCACCTCATCCATATAAGAAGGATAAATATTGATAACCATACGCTCCAGATGATTCCAGTTATAGGTGTGTTTGGAAAGTTTCATCACCAAATCATCCAGCGAATACCAGCCGTTAGCCTCACCATCGTAGCCCCAGTTGAAATGGAACATATCGGTGTTCTCGTTATAGCCATCGCACACGTAGGCGTGGCCGCATTCCGCATAATCCTTGACGGCCAACGAAGCGCTGGCGTACAGTACTGGAAAACCACGCTGTATATTGTCGATAATCATGGCCTTCCATGTTTTAGTTTTACAGCTGGAGCGTAATTTTCTGTCCGCTGAACTGCTGTAATTGAATTTGTTCACAAAGCCGTCACAGGCCTTTGACGGCCATGCAAACGATTGACAACCGTAGCGTTTCGGGGCATAGCAATACTGTGTCTCCGCCGACTCGCCACAATCACGTAACAAGCGTGCAATAGCCTTTCTTTCCCGTTCGAAATGGATAGACTTGGCTTTCAGCGTATCGGGCATACTCGACCAATCATAATTCTCACCCGTATATGGTGATTTCGAGGGATACTGCCAATAACGCACAATTTGCCCCATGGCCGTTGCCACACAACCCGTGGGGCATTTGCTGATATTTGCACAGGCACATTGCGCAACTGTTTCTTTCACATAAAAATTGTAGCCATCGCAAATCTTGGGATATGCCCTTGTCTGTCCCCAGGCGCTAGTCAGCAAGGGACCATACACGCCTTTGGAAGATATTTCGACAGCGTTCTTGTCCAAACACAACAACTCCTTCCACTCACTGTTCTCCCAGTTTTTATCTTCCAAGTTCTCAATAGCATAGCGAATCTGCACACAACATTTTTCCAAGAAAATATTCATTCCTGGAGAAACCACATCTTCCTGCTGGTTCAACACGGAAATGCCGCCAGTCTGGAAGCGATAGCCTATGACCGCCTTACAACTCTTCACCCCTGTCAACAAGATAGAAGAGTTGTTTTTGAACAGCACCTCATACACCAAGGTATGCCCATTTTCCTTCAACTCATGAACCACCAGAATACTCTCGGGATTATATTGGCTGCCCCAGCGGGAGGACATATAATGCACCGCAGCCGTCTTGGCTTCTGACATTGACACATAACGTTGAGCCGACAAAGCCAGACTCAAAAAACAAAAGACCAAAACGACTGCAATCCGTTTCATTTTATTCTGCTGAAGTTTAATTACTAACTCCTCACTAATCCCTAAAACCTAATCCCTATAACCTAATAATTACTGTGGGATGACAATCGGGAAATTGTGAGTGAACTCCATACGATACGGTGCACCGATGATGTTGGTCAGGAAGTCAACATACTGGTCGGTGAACTGGAATTCGTTGGGGTTGTAATAATTTGACGGCAGCGGGAAATTGCCGATATTGCCCATGTCGATAGCGTCGGTGTGGAATTCTTCCAATTCGCTGTAAGGCACGATGTCACGCATCACCGGCATTTTGCCATAGTCCTCACGCAGCAGCAAATCCACCACTTTGTCAGCCAAGGTAGAGGTCAAGCGACGATCGTACTCGTAGCATTTGCCCGAACGAGGAATGTAACCTGAAATCTGACCACGGGCCTCGATACCCAGTTTCTTGGAAATTTCGGAAGCGATAACGCCACTGATACCACCGAAACGAGGATGACCATACTCATCCAAATCGGGGCTGGCATACACCATCTCCAGGCTCTGTTTCTCTTCATTCCACCATCTAACACCCTCTGACACAGCAATAATCAAGCTGTGTTTCGGGGAACGCATATACTGTTCTTTCACATGTTCGAAGAAGAAGTCCTTGCGCTCTTTGGTCATCTCCACTTCAGGAACCAAAGCAATCTGGGCACCACCGAAAACAGCCGTGCCTGTCAACCAACCAGCATCACGACCCATCACCTCCAGCACCATAATACGCTGGTGGGATTCATTGGTGGTATGCAACTTACTCGTCAGTTTCTTGATAGCCATTGCGCCTGAAGGGAAACCTGGGCACAAAACAGTCTCATATTGCTGTCCCTGATAATGATGAATTGTTCTGGTTCTCAAGTCATTGTCAATAGTCTTCGGGAAACCTATTACGGGAATGCCATATTTCTCGTACATCTTCTTGGCAGCGCCATTGGTATCGTCACCACCGATGGTCACCAACACATCGATTTTGTATCTCTCGATATTTTTCAGAATCTGTTGGGAGCGGTCTTCCGGATTTTTCTTGCTGGGGAAGGGGTTGGTACGGCTTGACAGCAGGCCGGTACCGCCATAAATACCATTGTATGCAATGTTGGTCAAATCCACCACATCACCGTCGCCGAGGAGGCCTTTCCAGCCACGAAGGATACCATAAACCTTGAAACCCAGCATGGATGCACGGTTTCTTACAGCTTCAATACTTGAATTGATAGCGGGGGTATCGCCACCTCCAGACAGAATTGCCAGGGTTTTGCCGGCAAAAATTTTCTCGTTTCTCATAGTTATATTTTTTGATTATTAATTTTTCTGATGATTAATTCCCAAAAACAATCTCCATACTCTCAGTGATTCGCAAAGTAGGATCCGTACGAATCAATTCTTCCGCCTCAGCCATTTCCGCAAAAATGCCGTCCATCATCTTGTCCACAATATGGCTATAAATATCTATCGACACAGGTTGCGGATTATAAGTATAATACACTGACAGAATATGGTCCCACTCATCAGGAACACCCTTTTCGGTCAGCTTCATGCGAACCGGTGTCATCAAGGACTGGTGAATCTGGGAGGAACACTGGGTTTTGAAATATTCGGTCAAAGCACTGGTATTGGAAGTGGAGACCATAGCCTGATGATTCGTGTAAGTCAAGCTTGACCGTGCGGAAGAATAGGCACTGCCGATAGCGGCACCCGAAGCCTCGGCGGCACGATTGATATGCAGTACCATCGTATCGATAAGAGCACCCTGTCCGTGAGCCGTCAAACTATCCACGATAGCACGGGCGGATGTGGGCAAAGTTATACGATAGGCTTGGTCTTCGTATTCATAATATCCATAACCCAGAATATAATCCAGTTCATCTTCGGGACAGAGACTCTCAACGGCCAACTCCGTCGCCAGCTCCAAACAATCGTTGAACGCATTTTCCATCTGCGTATAAGTCAATTGTTTAGCGATATATTTTCCAGATGTGTCTTTACACGAGACAAAGACAATTGCGATTAAGCCAAGTAGTAAAATTTGCAGTTTTTTCATCTTAAAATATTTAATACAATAAACTGCAAAGATACAAAAAATAATTAGCAAATTAGCAAATTAGTTAATGTGCTAATTTTCAATGTACTAATATGCCAATACACTTATACCCTATTTTCGCGGATGGTATTGTTCGATGATGTTTTTGACGTATTCGCGGTCCAGATGGGTATAGATTTCGGTGGTGGTGATGCTTTCGTGGCCAAGCATTTCCTGAACGGCACGCAGGTCGGCGCCGCCCTCCACCAAATGGGTGGCGAAAGAGTGGCGAAAGGTATGCGGACTGATGGTTTTGCGGATGCCCGCAGCAGCAGCCATTTCCTTGATCATCATGAAAATCATCTCTCTTGAAAGCCGACTGCCACGGCGGTTGAGGAAGACAAAATCTTCTTCTCCCTTTTTGATTTTCAGGTGCATACGATAGCCTTCCAAATATAGCAGTACGGCCTGTTGGGCAGTATGACCAATGGGCACCAGACGTTCTTTGTCGCCTTTGCCGATGATGCGGACATAATTTTCGCGGAAATGCAGGTTAGAGATGCGCAGATTCACCACCTCACTGACCCGCAAGCCACAACCGTACATCACTTCAATGATAGCCTTGTTGCGGTGTCCTTCAGGCTTGCTCAGGTCTATCCCGTTCAAAATTGCCTCAATCTCAGGGATAGAGAGCACTTCGGGCAAGTGGCGGCCAATTTTGGGAGCATCCAGCAATTCCGTGGGATCATGCACAATACGGCGCTCGTAAAGCATGAATTTATAAAAGGATTTCAGACCAGAGATGATACGCGCTTGACTTCGGGCGGACATATCTTCGTCATATAAAGATGCCAAAAAAGATTGTAAATCAGAAAGTTCAACCTCCTCCAGTTTTTTTCTTCCGTTTAAAAAGTCATTCAGCTTTTCCACATCATGCAGATACGCTTCCACAGTCTTGGGTGAAAGGGAACGTTCGAGCTTGATGTAGTTTTTATACAACTGAATGCAGGCCTCCATGCTCAGACATTTTGTTACCAGATGCAGGCATCCTTTTCGAACCAGCGTCCCTGGGCTTTGAGAGTCTGTTCAATGACATCGCGGGCGGCTCCTTCACCACCTTTTTTCACGGAAACATAGTCGGCAATGGCTTTGATTTCCTCGGCGGCATCGGCAGGACAGCATTTGAGGCCGCTAAGCTGCATAATCTCATAATCGGGAATGTCATCGCCCATCATCATCACCTCCTCGCGGCTGAGACCATATTTGTCCAGATACTCGTTATAAACTTTGACCTTATTGCGTACCTGCAAAAAGATTTCCATGCCTGGAAAATTCTTGTAGCGCAGGCGCATGGATTCGGAATAGCCACCGGAAATGACCGCTACCCTGTAGCCTTTGCGAAGCGCGTATTGCAAGGCATAGCCGTCTTTTACGCCAGTGGCTCTCAGTTGGTCGCCATCGGGCAATACCCATATTTTACCATCTGAAAGCACCCCGTCAAAATCAAAAATGAAGGTGGTGATGTTTTTCAGTTTGTCGCGATAATCGTTCATATATTTAATGTGCTAATTATCAATGTGCTAATATGCCAATTAAGTTAAGAACTAAGAATTAAAAGTTAAGAATGTTGAATTGTTGAACTGTTGAATTGTTGAATTGTTGAAATATTTTTAATTCTTAGTTTTCAGTTTTCAACTTTCAGTTTTCAGTTTTCAATTGTCAGCTCTACTGCTTTCAGGAAAGTTTTGTCAGTGCTGTTGATGACGGGATAGAAAGCTTCGTCTTGGTATACATCACGTCCAATCAAGGCTTTGAGCCAAACCTTGAGTTCCTTGATAGATTCTGCATTAAGGTCTTTCACCTTCAATCCTGTCTTTTGCGTATAGAAATTCAGCAGTTGTTTGAGTAAATCATTGCTCACCGTCATTTTCTTCACATAGTCTTGAGCCGTGGGGAATTGTTTCAGAATTTTATCCTTATGATCAGTAGCATAATTGAAAGCAAACTGGATAATGGCTGATGAATTCAACACCTGGTAATAAGCATTCAATGTGCTGTCTTCATCCAAAGGAATGAAATAGTCGGGCATAATGCCGCCACCACCATACACCGTACGTCCTTTCTTGGTAGTGAATTTCTGGTTCTCATCAAACTTGATGCTATCGGAATGGCTCATCTCGCCACGATAATAGCGGTCAATGAAATCCTCGTAATAAGCTTCCGTTCCCTCGCCGTATTCACGCTGGATGCATCGTCCACTGGGGGTATGATAACGCGCCACTGTCAGACGGATGCTAGACTTGTCAGAAAGGTCTATCTGTCTTTGTACCAGTCCTTTTCCGAAAGAACGACGACCCACCACAATACCACGGTCATTATCCTGGATGGCTCCGGCCACAATCTCACTGGCAGAAGCGCTGAAATCGTCAATCAGTACCACCACTTCACCCTTTTCAAAATTACCATAACGAGTGGCATATATCTTGTCCGTAGGCACATGCAAGCCTTCCGTGTAAACAATCATCTCCCCCTTGGCCAAGAACTCGTCACAAATCTGGATAGCGGCATCCAGGAAACCTCCTGAATTGCTTCGCAAATCCAGTATCATCTTGGTCATACCCTGTTTTTTCAACTTCTTGATCGCCGCCTCAAATTCGTCGGCAGTCGTAGCCCCAAACTGGTTGATTTTGATATAACCCGTGTGATCATCAACCATGTAGGAAATATCAAGCGTATAGGTAGGTATCACGTCACGGGTGACCGTGTAATCATTTACGGAACCTTGTCGCAAAATGCCGATGACCACCGTGGTTTTCTTCTTGCCACGGAGCATCTTCATCACCTCATCATTCTGAATACCGATACCCGCCACATTCTTGCCATCCACAGTCACAATACGGTCGCCGGCACGAATGCCCTGCTTTTCGGAAGGACCGCCACTGACCGTGGAAATTACCATAATGGTGTCGTTCATGATGCTGAACTGGATGCCCACTCCCTCAAAAGCCCCTTCCAAACTCTCCATCATGGCTTTGTTTTCAGTGGCATTGGCGTAGGTGGAGTGCGGGTCCAGCTCCTGCAACATCGAATTAATGGCGATTTCAAACAATTTGTCCGTGTTCACCGTATCCACATAATATGAGTTAACGTACTTCACCACCTCATCCAATTTGTTGCTTTGCATCTTGCTCAGTCCGCTTTGCCGACCGGGAACAAAATACAGCGCCACCGTCATACCCACCAGAAACGAGATGGCGATGGTGAAGAAATTCTTGATGCGGTTGTTGGCTGAACTATTGTTGTCAGTATAATTGTTTTCCATGATTATTTTCTTTGTCGTTTGATGGAGGATTGATGCAGCAATTCTAAAAATTCAGTTATAAATTCTTGATAATCATTATCTTGTAATGAATTATCCTGATACATCCGTACCACCTTGTTCCATTGTTCGGGTTGCACCACCGGCAGGTTGTGTTCGGCTTTGATTTTGGCGATAGAGTCCACAATTTTCATACGTTTACTCAACAAAACGCTCAATTGGGTATCAATATTATGTATCTGCGTTCTTTGCTTGCGCAATTCGTTTTCGGCAGGAGAGGTCATCGCGTCTTTGAACTTAAGTTCGGAAAGCATCTGGGCCAACTCCTCAGGTGTCAGCTGCTGGGCGGCATCACTCAAAGCCTTGTCGGGCTGGCAATGCGACTCAATCATCAGACCATCAAAGCCATAATCGAGAGCGATTTGGGACAACTGGGCGATATACTGACGCTGTCCGGCAATGTGCGAGGGATCGCAGAGCAAAGGAATTTGAGGAAAGCGAACCTTCAGGTCGATGGCTATTTCCCATGAGGGACGGTTGCGATACACGCTTTCGCTGCTATCAGCGAAACCCCGATGAACCGCCATCACCTTTGTGAGGCCAGCGTTGAGGAATCTTTCGATATTGCCGACCCAGAGTTTCAGGTCCGCCACCATCGGATTCTTGACCAACACCGTAAAATCGCGGTTTCGGGCAGCAGTGGCTATCTCCTGCACATCAAAAGGATTTACCGCGGTACGGGCACCTATCCAACAGGCTTTAATGTCATGCTGCTCACACCAGTTCAACTGCTCGGGCGCACTCACCTCCACACATACCCGAAAGCCAAACTCTTGTTGTATCTCTTGCAACCACTGGAGCGCCTCGGTACCCACCCCAGCAAAATCTCCTGGATTGCTGCGAGGTTTCCACACGCCAGCACGAAAGTAATCCAACGCCAGCCCCTTGGCCGCCAGGTTTTCCTTCAATCCTCTGGCAGTAAGAAATAGCTGCTCTCTGCTTTCGGCAGCACATGGTCCCGCAATGATAATGGCGTTCTGCATGATTCAGTATCAGTTGAAGGTAAGTGTATTAAAAGCCAAAGGCAGCATTTCTATCTCATATCGTCCTGGCGACAACAACTCCCCTTCCATTTCTCCCAAAATAGGAGGTTCCGCGTTAATGCTGAGCTTGTTGGTTCGTAAGTACTCTACGCCCTTGATTTTATGGATATGCTCTCCCGTGAAAATATGCTTTATCTTAAACAGTACCGTCAATATGCCAACCTGCGGAAGAATCACCACATCAAACAGGCCGTCGTCGAAACTGGCATCGGGAGCCTGCTTCATCCCGTCACCATGATACTTGCAGTTGGCTACCGCAAAGAGGAAAGGCTTGCCCTCATACTGAAAATTCTCAGAACTGATGACCACAGGGAGGGGTTTATGCTTAAACAAAGCAAGGAACACCCCCAAAACATACACGGAGATGTTGAGGAACTTGGGTTTGGTATAAATGGTTTCGTAAATCACCTCGGCCGAGAATCCGAAGCTGTTGATGTTGATGAAATAGCGCTGTTCAATTTGGTTTTTCCCTTGAAAAACCTTTGTCAACCCCACATCATGGGCGGTAAAGCTCCCTTTCAGAAAGCCATCTACCGTATCCAGGTAATCTTTAGGATAATGATGTGTACGTGCCCAATCGTTACCGCGGCCATGCGGTATCACCGCCAGAAACACCTCATGTGTGTCAATACCGGAGGTGAAAATTCCGTTAACCACTTCGTTGATGGTACCGTCACCACCAATCACCATCAGATGGCGGTGACCCTCTTGGCACAACTTTTGTGCGGTTTCCATCCCCGAGTGGCTGCCGTTGGCCTCGTGCAGTTCGTAGCGGATATGGTTCGCATCAAGTTTAGTGGCGATTTCAGTCCAATGCTCCAAACCCTTATGTTCCTGTGCATTGGGGTTAAGGATGATTTGCCAGTTATAATCGGTTACCTTTATCGTATTCAGAGACATAATCCAAAAATAATAACGGCAAAAATAAGAAAATTTCCGTGATTGGGAATAAAATTTTTATTTTTGTCACACGGCTAACACATGATTTTTCCGTGACTATTGGAGAATGTTCTAAACCATATAGGGTTACCGTACTACAAACTTCTTTGAAACACCTTTGTAAGTATAAATGTATGTTCCCTTTGCATAATCACTTACATTCAATTCAATTTTATCAAAATCACTACCTATATTAAATGTCTCCAATAGTTGGCCACTCATGTTGAATACTCGCAATTGTGCGGTTTCGCCCGATTGCAATGTATAGGGCAAAGTGATAGTATTCCGAGAAGGATTGGGATAAGGATTCAAAGAGCTACTTGGTTGAGTATATGTCACCATAGTGCTGGGATTATAATTGCCACCAAGGGAATAAATTCGAACTATACCTCCTTCTCCGCCATATGCTCTCAATTGATTTCCGACTTTATGCACAGAATGTGGATATATAGGATCGCTCCCACACTCATGAATAATATCACCATCCTCGTTGATAATATATGAAAAACAATCCATTGTTCCATCTGAGTGATCAATATAAACAATTGTCAAAAATTCTATTTTATCATCAGTATTTATGATATGTCTTCCGAAAATTTGCACATATTCTGGATATCCACCATTAGCAAATATGCTTGCCGGTAAAATACATTCTTTTACTAGTTGAAAATTAGCATTGTAAAATCTAATACTATTATTTTGACGATTAAGAAATGAATAGCAACCCATTGGTTCTGATACAAACTCAAAACATGGCATTGCACTTCCATAATACGTACCATCTATAGACCCCCCATCACTATTACTAAAGGTATGCAACAATGTGATTTGTGCAAAAGACAAACATCCAAATAAGATTAAAAAGCTGGATAATAATAATTTTTTCATTTCTATTGGTTTTTATGATTAAAAGATTTTTCTCGAAACTTGTTTCTATCTTTGTTTGATTCCACCTATTATTCTATCATAAAAAAAGCGTGGAATTTATTCCTTGCTTGACTCTCGGGTTTCCACGCCCACCAATCTAACAAGTCATTCCACGCCGTATCATTACGGCATTGGTAACTTTCCTTGATTGGTTTTTGTCCTCTTAATGAGGACGTTGTGGAAATTGAGAGTCAAGGATAGCCACAAACGCTATCTAATATGTGTTTGGTTCGTTTTTAGTCTTTTTCTTTGTTCGTTATTATTTTTCGTTAATACTATAAATTTAATTATGGATCAACCTTTTTCTATCAAGGTTGTTATCTTATCAACAAAACGATGCGTCGGTTCTTCTAAACTTTTCGCTTCTTCATCAGAAATATCATAAGCACAATTATAGTCAGCTTTTTGCCGAAGTTGGAATAACCTGGCTAATAAGCTTCCATCTTCCATCGAAACAATACCCGTTTTTACAAAATGTTGGCTAAATTGTGATGACATTCCAGTATGTGTACGAACAGAGATTCCTTTTTGTAAGAACAATGCTTGCACAATATGGAAGCAAGCATAATAATATCGGTTGACGGCTAAATCAGTATGACCTAAACTCATCATTTCATCAGCTTGATTGATAAAATGATGTGCCTTTTCAACTTGCCGATTAATTAACAACTGCCGTTCTTCCTGTATCATGATAATAGATTTATGGCATCTTGTTGAACATTCTCGTAAAATGGGGTTGCCCGATATGACTTCCATTCTTTTTCCGTGTACATAATGGGATTGATTTCCTCACCCAATTCACAACCGAGTAATACAAAAGGATAACTTACTGTATCATAGTCAGATTGAGTAAGAAAATCCTTATTTAAAATGAGTAAAACATCCCAATCGGAGTGACGATGAGCTGTCCCACGGGCCCGGGATCCATACAGCCATGCTGCTCCTCCTTCTGGAACAACCGACAAGGCAAGATGTTTTATATCTGACAAAACATTTTTCATAGCAAGAATTTTCAATCCTGCAAAATTACAAAATATTCTGATATCTGCCATCCTTCTTTTACAATATAATATTGTTCAAACTATAGGTAACTATGTGTCTCGCTGATTTTAGTTGTCACTTTTGTAACTTGCGAATGATTCTGGTTGACACTTGCACTAATGCCGCGTGCGAAAGCCATGCCGACGGGTTCTTCCATAGAAAGTCTGTATAAGGCGCTACTCGCACATCACATGGGGGCACATCAGGTAGCATCTTGTAGGGCTGTTGTGTCACGGCAGCCTCAACAGATTCAACACACGGCAGCCGCGCTTTAAGAGTTTGCCCTACGATAAAGGATAAAGACATCCAAGTTGAACGCAATATCGCAAAAGGCCGAAACATAGCCAAAATAATTCACCTGTCCGTATATGGCGTCGTTGGGCGTGAGACACTTGGACATGATGTTCGGTAAATAATGCGATAAGAAAAAGTGTATGGTGATGATTATAATAATCGCTGTGATGGAGAGTACCATCGTTTGTCTTTTATTCAGCATTAAGACAGCTCCTATAGTGATAAGCACAATCAGCAGACAGGTAATCACCTCAACCAATATGGGAAAGTGAGCAAATTTCCAATATTCGCTGCCGAGCACATTAACCACGGAAAGGATGTACCCAAGGGTGATGGTGAACAGCATCCCTGCGTAAAAGCTTCGTGACTCGCTCGAAGAGATTTCAGGGTCAGCGGCTGCGTTATCCGAATCGTAGCGCCACCAAATGAAACCGACGGTGAGAAGCGTTGTGACCAGATTTACCCACATCCGTACGTTTTTCATCGTGTAGTTGGGGATATCCCATTTCATCTGATTGGCTGAGAAAGTGCTAAGGTCAATGAAACGATAAAAGATAAAAGAGGTCAAGAAATTTATCAGAACAATCGCCCCCACAAAGATTGCGAAATGTCCCCATTTGACATTGAACATCCTCGGCTTTCGGAACAGGAAGTAGAAGACCAGCAGGTACGCTACGGATTTCCCCACAACCACGGCTATCGGATGCAGCACAGCATCCAAAGCGAAGAATAAAGTGGGGGCAAATGACGCCCAAGCGACATCAAACATCCAATAAAGGATAATTCCAAGCAGAAAATATTTGTAATCCAACGGTTTATCCATAGAAATATTCATCATTATAAGTATTTTCAACCCTACAAAAGTACAAAATATTCCAATACAAAAACAAAAGCACAAATCCCATCTCTTGGCATCATCTCCCTTGTAATTTAAATCCAATTGGATTACCTGGTGTGTTTTTCTTCTCGCGCAACTGGTCCAATGCATCATTAATGATCTCGATTTGCAGGGCTAGTTCATTGTTAAATTGTTCCTGATGCTCGTTGATGTCATTCTGATCATGGAGGATGTCTTCAACGTAAGCGTTCAGTTGGTCAACCTTATGGGAGAGTTGCTCATAACGTAGTTCTGATGATTGCATAGCAGCAACAGCTTGTCTCACGGCGACAAATGCTCGCATGATGTTGATGTTAACTTGTATGGCGATTTTGCTTCGAAGTAGTCCTGATAGCATGGCAACTCCTTCCTCGGTGAATGCAAAGGGCAAGTATTTGCTATGTTGACCACGTCCTGTCTTTAAGATGCCATTTTGGCACCTTAAAGCGGTAAGTTCTTCAGTTGTCAGCTCAAACATGAAATCTTTTGGGAAATGGTCTAAATTGCGACGAACCTGACGTTTTAATTGAGCCACCTCTACTTCATACATTGTTGCCAAGTCATAGTCCAGCATCACTTTAACACCCCTGATGTCGTAGATTATATTTTGGATTGAATTGCCAGTAAGTACAAGATTACTATCCATAAGTCATTGATTTTTAGCATGCGGTCACAATTTGTGATTGCATGGTTTTATACAATATTATATTTTAATTTCTTTTTGCAAAAATATAAAATAATATAATACAAGGACACATACAGGAAAAATTTCTGGAAATTCTTTCCGAAAAACAGAAATAATAGTATCTTTGTCTTCCCAAAGAAAAACATTACCATTATGCTGCAAATCGGAACAAAAGCCCCGTATTTCGAGGGCAAGGACGAAAACGGAAACAATGTTTCCCTAAAGGATTTTCAAGGCAAGAAACTTGTGCTTTACTTCTACCCCAAGGACAGTACGCCAGGATGCACCGCCGAGGCTTGCGACCTGCGTGACAACTACCAGCGTTTTCTGTCGATGGGCTATGAGGTGTTGGGGGTGAGCCGCGACTCTGCCGCCTCACATCAGAAGTTCATCGCCAAATATGAACTGCCCTTCCACCTCATCGCCGATACCGACCTCACCATTCTGAAAGCCTACGAGGCATGGGGCGAGAAGAAAATGTACGGTAAGGTGACCGAGGGCACCCTTCGCACCACATACGTCATCGACGAGCAGGGCGTAATTATTGACGCCATTGGAAAAGTCGATACCAAAAACCACACCGCACAGTTGCTGAATTAGAGTACAATAGATTGATTTACAGGAAATTTTATTATTCCATTACCAATATGGCAACAACTCTTCTTATTCTTATTATTATTTCCGCTTCCTTCCTTTACGTCGGATGGGCTGTCCTGAATGGGTATATTGCCCGCCGTCGCAATCATTCCTTCTTTGTTTGGACGATTATCTCACTATTGATAATGCCGCCTATTGCCCTCATCGCTATTCTTGCACTCTGCCGACCCGATAATACGCATTTCGTTCCATAAATCAAAATATAGCAGCATACGGTTGACAGTTTTTATCTTCTTCTCTTTTCGGTAGAATGAACGTAAGGTGATTACTTCGACACCTTGCGGGTAACCGAACCATTCTCAGCATTGACACGAACAATGTATATGCCAGACGCAAAGTTTGATATGTTAATTACAACGTTGTTCCCATTCACATCAATTGTTTGCAGCAACTTGCCAGTGATGTCATATAATTGCACATCCTTTATATCAGATACATTGTTGACTATAAGCTTGCCACGATGAGTAAACACTTTTATATCGTCAACATCATTCTCATAAATGCTCACTGTACTATTGGTTGCCAAATTTGACAGTGCAATGTGATTGTTTTTTGTCGGATTGCAAGGAGTGGACAACAATATACCCACTTGATAATACACATCGCCTTCTGGGGCAGTCATGTCCGTATAAGTAGTTGTACCAAATGGAATCTCATCAATCTGCTGTAAGTTTGAGGCATCAGTTCCACGATAAATGATACAATTGGAATAATCCGTTCCTTCATATTCTGTCCATGAAAGATTCCATTGTCCATCAGTCTCTTGGTTAATAGTCAAATGCATTGTACTATGAACATCACTCATATCATCCTCATGGCCATACACATCTGTGGCACTTATCCGATACCTATAACTGTTTTCACGCGGAGATGATGAGACATCGGTCCAAGTAGATAAAGAATCATACGGAATGATAGCCTGCAATTCATACGAGTTGGAAGCGATTTCCTCACGATAAATATTGTAACTTGATACTGGCTGATCTTTCTCCCACAGCAGAACATTGTGTTCGTTTTCCACACTAACCATGCAAAGAGAAGGAACTACTATTGGAGTAAAAATGGCTGTCAGTAGCGTATCTTTCATGACAGTAAAAATATTTGGATTACTCTCATCGCTATTATTCCAACCAACAAAATAATAACCATCTTCTGGAGTAGCCGTTAAAGTTGCAAAACCACGATAAGGATATGCTCCCGCCCCATCTGCTCTGCCATATAAACTGTCGTTGACCAAAAGAACCACTAAATATGTATCTATTGCAAAGAATGCTGTCAGCGACATATCTTGAGTTATCGTTATAACACGTATAGTGTCTGTCACCCCGTCACTCCATTGTACGAAATGGTGATTAGGAGCTATAGTTGTAGCATTGACCGTCACCGTATCAAGGTATTCGTAAACGCCACTCCCACTTACACTTCCTATAGAATCGTTATTGCTGAAAAGGTCCAACGAATATTGGTTTCTAGCCAAAATAGCCACCACAGAGCTATCACCCAAAAGGTGCAATGTGTCAGGATTGGCATAGTTGCCATTATCCCATTGTACAAAGTGATAACCGTAGTTGGGTATGGCCTGTATTACAGCCGTGGAATCAGAACAACTCACCAAACTACTGTCTTGCGGAATGATGGTTGTGGTTCCTCCATTTACCATTGATACAGAAAGAATCAATTGCAAACCTGGAACTGATTCGTAATAATTGCCAGCACCCCATGTGTTTTGATAATTAACTATCGCCCCACAAGGAACATTAATCTTATTCGCATTTCGTAATGAACCATTACTACCTGTCAAGTAAAACGGTGTGTCAAAAGCAATGTTCAGGATATCGATTTGAGTATCTTTAAAAGCATTCGGGTTAACAAAAGTGATGGAATTTGGAATATAAAGTTTTTCGATTGAACTATTCCGAAAAGCATAAGCGTTAATTGTTGCAACACTATTGGGGATAATAAAATTGGTTAGTGACACACAATATGCAAAAGTACTGGCTTGAATAGTTGTAATAGTATTTGGGATATTAATACTGGATAATGATGTGCAACGATTGAAAGCACCCGAACCTATTGAAATAACTGAGTTTGGGATATTGATACTGATGAGCGATGAACATCCGTTAAAGGCTTCATTTCCTATTGAGGTAACAGAATTGGGAATGATTGTATTCATGCAGCCTGATATCAATACGTTATTTGCTGTCCCAACAATTGCATTGCAGTCATTTCTACTATCAAACGCAGTATTTCCAGATGAGACAACAATCTGACTAACACTTGAGCATCCCGCAAAAGGGTTTATACCCATTGATTCCACGGAATTGGGAATTGTGATACTGCTAAACGGACAGTTGTAAAAAGCATTATCTCCAATGAATGTCAGAGAATCCGGAAAAATAACATTTGCCAAAGATGAACAATTGTAAAAAGCACTATTCCCAATGGATGTAAGAGTTGCCGGAAACGTGATACCAGTAAGAGAAGTACAGTTATAAAATGCAGAATTATTAATTGAAATGACGGAATCAGGCAAAACAACGCTCGTTAGAGATAGGCAACTACTAAAAGCACCTGCTTCAATTGTTGTAATGGAATTGGGAATAATAACACTGTCCAGTGAGATACATCTTTGAAAAGCAGTTTCTCCTATTGAAGTAACAGAATTGGGAATAACAATGCGAGAAAGAGATCTGCATTCATAAAAGGTGTTATATTGTATTGCAGTAATGGAATCCGGGAGTGTGATACTGGCCATGGAACTACAATCAGAAAAAGCGATTGCACCAATTGAGGTAACGGAATTTGGAATGGTAATGTGGGTCAGAGCCGAACATTGACTAAAAGCACAGGCTCCAATTGAAGTTACAGTATTCGGAATCAAGATGCTTTCTATAGATGAACAGTTGCTGAACATATTGGCCGAAATCGAGTTAAGAGAATCCGGAAGGGTAATGCTGGTTAATCCCATACACATAGAAAAAGCTCCGGTTCCTATTGATCTTACTGTATTAGGAATAATTAAACTGGTTAATGCGCTACAATTATAAAATACAGAATTCACCATAGAAGTAACAGGGTATATATTCCCTTGATAACTCACCGAATCCGGAATAATCAACTGCCCTGGTAAACTATTATTATAACCATTAGACACAGATGGGTACGTTAATTGAGCTTCTCCATTCACAATATTGTAATAAAGCGTTTGCCCAGTTGGGGCTATAGCCGAGAAATCATAATTCTGTGATTTACAATTTAGTGTTATGCATAATAAAGCAACGGTTAAAACCGACCATAAAAGATGTTTCATAAGCTACACGTTAATCATTAAGTTACACATTGGTGGCCTTCTATTTTTTTTCATGTTATACTTTCAAACCTTGCGAACTTCATCAAACAAAATCTGAAAATACGACAGGGCAAAGTTACATATTTTTTTTATTTTTCAAGTGTTTATTGAAATTTTTTATTTTTAAAAATGGGGGGGGTAATTTATTGTTAATCAATGTAGTATATAAAAATTCATCTTTATAAAAGAGTGCTTCCAACTCTTCTCTGAACAACTCAAGGTCAACAACTTTTGAAGGTTTCCCCAAAGATTTACCCATTGCGTTAAGCTTTCCCCTAGTCTCCTCGCTGTCGAAAAGGCTAATTTGTCCCTTTATATGTTCGCTTTAATGTCCTCATTGCTTATTTAAGGATACCACACAAAAAAGAAGGCCACCTTACGGCAGCCTTCTTAAAGTGATATAGCAAAATAAGTGAGATTACTTAGCCACTCTTTCCAGCCATTTCACCATACCGAGCATCACACCCATGGAGATGAGGCAGAATGCAGCGAATACAGCCCAGCACATCCATTGATGCGGGAAATTGTTGAGCATGGTAACACCCAATGCGATAAAGAGGTTACCAATAGCTGTAGCGGAAAGCCACAAACCCTGGCAAATACCTTGCAGATGCTTCGGGGCTACTTTCGACACAAATGACAATCCCAGCGGAGAGATGAACAATTCGGCAACTGTGAGGAAGAAATAAGTGAGGATGAGTACCACAGGACTTGTACGCATGGTGACCTTAACAGCCTCTTCCAATCCTTTGAATTCGTTGCCTGACGGATAATTGTTGAGAATAGCGATAATCATCAGGAAAATATAAGCGCAAGCGGCAATGAACATACCAATGGCGATTTTTCTCGGAGTGGAAACCTCTTTGCCGCTACGGGCAAGAGCAGCAAACAGCCACATGATGATAGGAGTCAGGATAATAACAAAGCCCGGGTTGATGAACTGCCAAATCTCAGCAGGAAGTGATGAGGTGTTGACAAAGTCGCGGGCGAAGATGGACAGAGACTGACCGTTCTGGTGGAAGGAGAACCAGAAGAACACGGCAACACCCAGCACTGCGAACAGAGCATACATTCTCTGTTTGATTTCTTTTGCATTGGCTTGGAGTTCTTCCTGAGTGTATTGTTCAACTTCTTTCTTTTCTTTCTTAGCAGGGTTGGGAAATTTCTTCTTGACAGCCAAGAAAATAATCAGAGAAATCAGCATGGCGGCCACTGAGGCGATAAAGGAGAAATGAACACCCGTATTGAACACCTGCAGATAGTTGGTACAGAAAGCACTATCAACAGCACCCGTATGACCCACTTGTGCAGCAAGTTCAGTAATGTTATTCATATCGTTGCCCTCCATGGTATTCTCAAGGAATCTGTGGCAAAGACGAGGAAGGTCAGCCTGATAAGCTAATCCCTGGGCTTTTAACCACCAACTACGGAGCAAAGGAGCGATAAAAGGAGCGATTACACCGCCAATATTGATGAACACATAGAAAATCTGGAAACCGCTGTCGCGTTTTGATTTGGCTTCGGCCAGTGCTTCGGGACCATTCTTGGCAGCTTCAGCTTCGAAATTGTCATACATCTGACCCACAATAGCCTGCAAGTTTCCTTTGAACAAACCATTACCAAAGGCAATGAGGAGCAGGGCAACACAAGTGAATACCAATACCCATGAGAAACCACCTGCTTCGGCGAAAACAGGAATGGAGAGCAAACCATAACCCAAGGCCATCACACAAAGACCAGAGATGATAGTGCCCTTGTAGTTCTGGCTTCTGTCGGCGATAACACCGCCCGGCAAGCTCAACACATAAATCAAGAAATAGAACACAGCGTAAATCCAACCGGCAGCAGAGTCACTGATACCGAACTTGGAGCAGATGAACAGCAACAGCACCGCATTCATGATGTAGTAACCGAAACGCTCGCCCATGTTGCTCAATGCAGCTGCGATAAGGCCTTTGGGATGTTCTTTCTTAGCCTTGACAATGTAGAAAATCAGAAACGGGATGACGACAACCAACACCGCAATCAAGATGAGCTTCATGGGGTCGTTGTGCCATAAATTCGAAATAAATTCCATAATATGAAAGTTTTAGTGAATAATAAATTTGTCTCGATGATTACAGCAGTGAATCGATTTTGGCGGTCAAATCACTCTTTTTGATAGTGCCCACATGCACGTCTTTCACCTCGCCGTTCTTGAGGAACACCAGCATAGGGATATTACGCACACCAAACTGCATGGCGAGTTCGCCTTCAGCGTCGGTATCGCATTTGCCGATAACGGCTTTGCCTTCGTATTCAGCAGCCACCTCTTCGATGGTCGGACCCAAAGCTCTGCAAGGACCGCACCAGGGTGCCCAGAAATCAATAACCACTAACTTATCGCCCTTGGCGATAGTTTCGAAATTTTCGGATGTAATTGCTAATGCCATATTTTTGTGATTTTAAGTTGTTATGAAATTTTTTTGATGTTTTTCTATGGAGGCGACTGCTTCCCACAGCCGCAATATAAATTCTGAATTAGATTTCCACCGCCTCTTTCAGTCTCTCCGCATTTTCGGCCACCTGCAACGCCTCAATAGTCTCCTGGATATCACCATCCATGAAGCCCGTAAGGTTATACATAGTGAGGTTGATACGGTGGTCGGTCACACGGTTCTGCGGATAGTTGTAGGTACGGATTTTTGCGGAACGGTCACCCGTTGACACCATGGTCTTACGTTTGGAGGCCACCTCATCGAGGTATTTCTTGTACTCGCGCTCGAACAGACGGGTTCTCAACACGCTCATGGCCTTATCGAGGTTCTTCAACTGCGATTTTTCATCCTGGATGGCCACCACAATACCCGTGGGAATGTGGGTCAGACGCACAGCCGAGTAGGTTGTGTTCACCGACTGGCCGCCAGGTCCTGAAGAGCAGTAGGTATCCTTGCGGATATCGCTCATCTTCAGTTCCACATCGAACTCGTCGGCTTCGGGCAGCACCACCACTGAAGCGGCGGAAGTATGCACACGGCCTTGGGCCTCGGTTTGCGGCACACGCTGCACGCGGTGCACACCAGACTCGTATTTCATCAGGCCATAAACACCCTCACCGCTGATGGTGAACACAATTTCCTTGAAACCGCCCACAGTACCCTCAGTCATGGAAACCACATCGTATTTCCAGCCTTTCTTGTCGCAATAATGCTGATACATGCGGAAAAGGTCGCCAGCAAAGATACTGGCCTCGTCGCCACCGGTACCGGCACGGATTTCCACCTGGGCGTTTTTGCTGTCCTGCGGGTCGGAAGGCAATAGCAACAGACGGATATCCTCCTCCATTTTCTCTTTTTCCTGCAGAAAAGTATCCAGTTCCTGCTTGGCCATTTCACGGAAGTCCTCGTCTTTTTCGGTAGCAATAACCTCCTTGGTGTTGGCGATATTCTCTACTACATTTTTGTATTTCTTATAGGCTTCCACCACCGCCTGCAAATCCTTGTAGTCCTTGCTCAGCTTGATAAAGCGCTTCATGTCGGCGATGACTTCAGGCTTGGTAATCTCCTCACCAATTTCCAGCCATTTCTGATGGATAACCGCTAATTTGTCTAACAAATCGTTCATTTCTCCTCCAATATATAAATAAGCGTGCAAAGATACGAAATTTTTCAATGTGCTAATTAGCAAATGTGCTAATGTGCCAATTGTTTTTAGAAGATTGCCATGCATGGGAGTTAAATTACTCTTACTGAAAATTTTTTGAATTTGGTTTTCATACATCACATTAAAAATAATTTTTGCAATTTATATTAAAATAAATTGTATATTTGCAATGTAAAAAAATGATTTAAAATGGGCTGACTCTTGCTGCTTCAAACACCTACGTGAACCAATACAATAAACTATGAAATCAGGATATACATACATCATGACCAATAAATACCACAATGTACTTTATACTGGCTGCACCGTTGACATTGTCAAGCGAGTAACACAACATAAAAAACATTATTACAAAGGCTCTTTTTCCGACCGTTATAACTGTGAATATTGTGTGTATTTCGAAGAGATCCCCGACTACAACTCTGCTATCCAGCGGGAGAATCAACTAAAGAACATGACAAGGAGTGAGAAACTCACACTCATCAACAATCGAAATCCCGAATGGAAGGAGCTAGTGACGGAAAATGGATTTTGCGAAAAACAGAAAACCTGGGCAGAACAAGTGAAACAGGTTATGGATGAATTATTGGGAAAGTCAGAAACAGAACAAGACGATTTGCACGGATAAGATGCTGGGGATTCCGCGGCGCTCACTGCGTGATGGTGTACCTAAAACAAAAGTTATTCGAAAGAATGGAGATTCCGCTGCTCTCACTGCGTGAGCTTGCGGAATGGTGATGCTCCTGATGGATATAAGAGGAGGGGGGATGGGCGTCGCCCATCCCCCCTCCTCTCCGTTACTTCAAATCACTGCGCACCATTCCGCATGGAGCGCAGCGACAGGCAGAATCTCACACAAAGGTGAAAATTAACTTCACCATGTTCAAAAGTAATCCCTCATTAAGAAATTGCTGGGGTTGATTTTTGTATCTTTGCCAGAATAAATAATAATGTAAAATGAAAAACGTAGCAGTTCTGGCAGGCGGAAATTCCGGCGAATACGAGGTCTCCCTCAGAAGCGGCGACAACATCATGTCGCAGTTAGACAGAAATTTGTTCAATCCTTACTTTATCCATGTAAAAGGCACCGAATGGAGCTACACAGATGAGCAAAAACAGAAACACCTGATTGACAAAAACGATTTCTCGCTGACAATCAACGGGCAAAAAATCGTTTTCGATGTGGTGTTTATTGCCATCCACGGCAATCCAGGCGAAAACGGCAAGTTCCAGGGTTATTTCGACATGCTCGATATCCCCTATACCGGCTGCGACTGCTTCTGTTCGGCTTTGACCTTCAACAAATATTTCTGCAATTTGGCTGTGCGCGAGCTGAAAGTGCCGATTGCTCCGTCGCTGCATTACTACCACGACGATAAAATCGACATGGACGAGATAGAGAAGGTTTGTGGCTATCCCTGCTTCATCAAATCGTGCAACTCAGGTTCCAGCGTGGGGGTGACCAAGGTGCATAACCCCAGCGAGGTGAAAGCCGCTGTGGAAGAGGCTTTCAAATATGACGATCAGCTGATGATCGAGAAATTGGTGCCCGGTCAGGAACTTGCCTGCGGTGTGGCCCTGGTGGATGGCAAGCCCAGAGCTTTGGCCGTGACCGAAATCTGTCCCAAAAACGAATTCTACGACTACCAAGCCAAATACACCGACGGTCTGCACGACATGTACACCCCCGCCCGTATTCCGAAAGAAAGCTATGAACTGGTGCTGAAATATTCGGAGCAGATTTACCACTTTTTAAACTGCGACGGAATTGTGAGAGTCGATTTTATCATCACGCCGGACGGAGTTCCCTATTTTATCGAAATCAACACCATTCCGGGACAGACGGCGATGAGTATCATTCCTGCCCAGCTGACAGCCAGTGGGTTTAACTTGAAGGACTTTTACACAAGTGTGGTGATGGACGCTTTAAAAAACTGAAAACTGAAAATTGAAAACTGAAAGTTGAAAATTAAGAACTAAAAACTAAGAATTAAAAATTCATCTCAACTTCTTAACGAAAAAAACAAATCAACATTCTTAACTCTTAATTCTTTGTTCTTAATTAAAAAAAACAACCTGATGAGAAAGACAATAATTGCACTTCTTTGCCTGTTAGTCAGCTTGCAAGTCTCCGCCCAATATACTGAGGAGGACATTGCCCGCTATATCGACCAATACAAGGAGTTGGCCATCCTGAAGATGTACCAGTACAAGATCCCCGCCAGCATCACTTTGGCACAGGGCGTATTTGAAAGCGCCTGCGGCACCAGCCGCTTGGCCCGTGACGGAAAAAACCATTTCGGCATCAAGTGCCACAAAGAATGGACCGGCGACACCGTGAGAATTGACGATGACGAACTCCAGGAATGCTTCAGAAAATACGAACGGGTGGAAGACTCTTACAACGACCATTCCCTCTTTCTGACTTCCCGTCCCCGCTATGCAGGACTGTTTCAGCTGGATGTGATGGACTACAAGGCCTGGGCCAAAGGCTTGAAAGCCGCCGGCTACGCCACCAATCCCAAATATGCCGAACGACTGATCGACCTGATTGAACGCTTCAACATTGCCCAATGGGACACGCTTTGCCAACAGCGAGCTGAGAGCAACTGGTTTACCGAGGAAAATATCGCTTGGGCAGAAGCTCATGTTACAGCTTATCAGGTTACAGGGGACAAGTTACAGGGGACAGAAAATAGTGGTCAGGAATCAGGTGACAGGAATCAGGTAGCAAGTAATAGTGCTATTCCTCAGGAAGGGACTTCTTCGAATATAGATCAACAGCCTACGAGGACAGGAGTATTCACCGCGGAACCCAATCAGTATCCGAAAGTGAAGTATCCGTTTACGGAACGTGAGGTGTATGCCAATAACCGCTGCTATTTTGTCATTGTCGCTGAGGGTGAGACTTACGCTTCCATCGCCAAGGATGTGCAGGATTCTGAAAAAAACATCCGCAGATATAATGATATTGTGGATAAAAAACAGGAAGCTGTAGTGGGCGAAGTGGTGTATATCGGCCTGAAAGCCAAAGCCGGCAAAGAAAAGAAACACACAGTAAGTGCCGGAGAGACACTACGTTACATCTCACAGAAATATGGAGTCCAGCTTAATTCCATTTTCAAATACAATAATTTGAACGAAAATTCAGTTATTCATCCTAATGATATAATCTTATTGAAACACTAAACATTATGAAAAAAATATTATTATTATTTGTTTGTTTATCAACAATTTGCGCCTACTCACAATATGCTGAAGAGGACGTTTTGAACTACATCGACAATTACTCGAAACTGGCGGTGCAGTCCATGAAAACCTATAAAATTCCCGCCAGTATCAAGCTGGCGCAGGCTATCTACTCGTCCAATGCGGGACAGAGCAAGGTGGCACGGGAAGCACGCAATCATTTCGGACTGCTGTGCAACACCGAATACCAAGGTGAGCAATATTACGAGACATCCGACCGCAGCGGCAACTGCTACAGAACGTATGCCACTGTAGAGGAATCCTTCCAGGATCACAATCTCTTCCTCACCACCCGTCCCCGCTATGAGTCACTGTTTCAGTTGTCTCCGATGGACTACAAGGCATGGGCCAATGGTTTGCAAGCATGCGGCTATTCCGTCAATCCGGAATACGCCCAGCGTCTGATTGCGATTATCGAGAAATACACGCTCACCCGTTTCGACAAGCAGGGAATGCCCGCACAAACTGCGGAACCAGAGGTAGCCGAACCTCAACAAACGTCAGGGACAAAGCCCGTGACCACTACTTCTGGCAATACCCAGACTCCGAAAGAACAGCCTAAAAAGAAAACTGAAGTTCAGGAAACCGCTCAGCAAAACGAAGCAGCCCAACAAAAGCGGACTTACGAAAACGGAACTGAACCTGACACCGTTATCAATGGTATTGAGGTATATATTCAACGTGGAAAACGTCCGAATACTTCTGCCAACGACAACCGTCCAATTGTGAGCATGAATGTTTTCACTGCCCAGCCCAACGAGTACAAGGTCAGCTATTTTCCTTATACCAAGCGGGATGTGTACGAGAACAACAAAATCAAATTTGTGATTGCCAAAAAAGGTGAGACCTACGCCAAGATTGCCAAAGATGCCCAGTTGATGGAATCGGATTTAAGATTTTACAATGATGCCTCCGACGACTATGAGCCCATCCCAGGCGAGGTGGTATATCTGCAAATGAAAAACACCAAATCGGATGTGAGCTACCACAAACTGGAGATGGCGGATTCATTCCGATACCTGTCACAGAAATATGCGGTTCAGCTGAAAACCCTGATAAAAAGAAACAAAACCCCAGACGGAGGATTTAAGGTGGGATCGTTGATTTGTATTGACTGCAAGTAATAAAGAATTCAGAATTCAAAATTCAAAAGATAAACTTCTAAATTCTAATCCCTAAAACCTAACCCCTAAAACCTAAACAAATTTAATGGCCAAGACCTTTTATCATTTTAACACCAACACCCTATCGTTCGAGAAGGTGAAGCTGAGCGTTAAAGATATTATCAAGCGCGTGTTGTGGCTATTTGCCAGCGCCTTGACGTTTGCGGTCATTTTTATTTGGATTGCCTTTTATCTGATTGATTCTCCCAAGGAGAAGATGCTCCAGCAGGAAAACGAGCAACTGAAAGAACAGTTGCAGGACATGGACAAGCAACTGGACCTGATGTCGGAAGCCCTGGCGGACATTGAAAACAGAGACGACAATATCTACCGAGTCATCTTCGAGACCAACCCCGTACCCGCCACGGAGCGTTATCCGCAACTCTATGCGCACCAAACTGTTGACGCAGGCAATCAGGACGCTCTGTCTTTGCTGCAAAACGCCTCTGCCAAAGCAGACCAATTGATTGTGCGTTTGTCCGCACAGGCACGGTCGTTCGACACCATCGCCGACATTGCCCAGCGCAAATCGGAGATGATCACCTCCATCCCGGCTATCCGTCCGCTGAAAAACCTGAAGACCATCACCTCCGGTTTCGGTCCGCGCTACCATCCTATTCTGAAAACCATGCGTATGCACACCGGTGTGGATCTGACCGCCCCAAAGGGAACCCCGGTATATGCCACCGCCGACGGAGTGGTTTCGCGCGAGAAAGGCGGCAGCGGATACGGTATCACGGTGATTATCAATCACGGTTTCTCGTATCAATCGCTGTATGCCCACCTTTCCAAGAAGGTGGTGAAACCTGGACAGAAGGTGAAACGAGGCGAACTGATAGGCTATGTGGGCAACACGGGTCTGTCGTTTGGTCCCCACCTGCATTACGAAGTAATCAAAAACGGGGTGAAAGTTAACCCTGTACACTATTTCTTCGATGACATCACTCCCGAAGAATACGACGCTATTCTTGAATCCTCCAAAATTGTCAATCAAGCTCTATCATAAAAACTGAAAGTTGAAAACTGAAAACTGAAAATTGAATTACTAACGCCTAATCCCTAACCCTTAATAATGTCCATTGTCCAGCTATTCGGAAAGTTCAAGCAGTTTATGAAAAAGCTGTCCTCCAACTGGAAAACCCGGTATCGTCTGTCCATCAAAACGGAGGAGAACCACGAGGAAAAATATTCATTTATCCTCACTCCCCAGCGTATTTTTGTCATTGGCGGCACGGCGGCGGTAGCTCTGATTGCCCTCACGGCCATCATCATCAGTGTCACCCCGCTGAAATACTATATTCCCGGCTACACCACTTTGGAAGAGCATAAGCTGTACCTGAAAGTATCCGCACAGATGGACTCCCTTTCGTTGCTGGTACAGCAGAATCAGCAGTATCTGGATAATTTCTATAATGTTATCAATGATAATATTACAGAAGATGAAAACAGCATGGCCGCTGGAAAATCCAAAGCCGCCAGCCATGAACTGACCGAACGAAAAGAAGAGGAGATGGAAGCCATGCGGGAAGTGGATATGCAGGCGGAAGACCTGCTGGCCAATCACCTGAAAAGCGAGGAAGAGAACAGCAAACTGCCAGTATCCCACCGAGCCGACATCAGCAATATCACCTTATATACACCCACCACAGGCATCCTGATTCAAGAGTTTGACGCGGCCAGCAATCATTATGGTATTGATATTCAGAACAAAAAGAACACGATTATCACCAGCGTGGCGGAAGGTATTGTCATCTATACCGGTTTCGACCCCATGAACGGCAACACCATCGTGATACAGCATCCTGGCAATATTATCTCAATATACAAACACAACGAGGTGCTGCTGAAGTCTGTGGGTGCCAAGGTGAATATGGGAGAAGCGATTGCCAAGATGGGCAGCAGCGGACAGAACCGCATGCAGTCGGCGCACCTGCATTTCGAACTATGGTATAACGGTTTCCCTGTCAATCCTTTAGATTATATCGTCATTAAATAAAGTCCACATAATGGAAAGAAATATTACGCTTGACCCTGCCAATGTGATGGGCATCTATGGGCATAATAACTCCAATATCGACCTGCTTCGAAACATTTATCCCAAGGTGAAAATCATCGCCCGGGGCAACGAGGTGAAGGTCATGGGTGAGGACAGTGAAGTGGAGCTATTCCTGTCTCGTTTCGAGTTGCTGCTAAAGCATTTCGAGCAATTTGGCAAGATTAATGAGAATGACATTCTGAACATCACAGCCGCTGAAGACGACAGTTTTTACCGCATGGACAGCAGCGGTATTGTTGACAATATCATTTTACACGGTCGTGAGGGACGCGTCATCAAGGCCATCACGCCCAACCAGCGTAAGATGGTAGCCAGTGCCGCCACCAACGACATGGTGTTCGCCATCGGTCCTGCCGGTACGGGTAAGACCTACACAGCGGTAGCTTTGGCGGTGCGGGCTCTCAAAAACAAGCAGGTGCGCAGGGTTATCCTGACCCGCCCCGCGGTAGAGGCTGGCGAAAACCTGGGCTTTCTGCCCGGCGACCTGCGCGACAAACTCGACCCCTACCTCCAACCCTTATACGACGCCCTGTGGGACATGATGCCCATGCAAAAACTGATTTCCTACCTGGACGACAAAACCATTGAAATAGCCCCTCTGGCTTTTATGCGTGGCCGCACTCTCGACAACGCCTATGTTATTTTGGACGAAGCACAAAACGCCACCGAAAGCCAAATCAAGATGTTCCTGACCCGTATGGGCCGCAACGCCAAGTTCTTCATCACCGGCGACATCACCCAGATTGACCTTCCGAAACACCAAAAATCAGGTCTGATTCATATCGGCAAAGTACTGAAAGACATTAAAGGCATTGATTTCATCTACATGGATAATGGCGATGTGGTGCGCCACCAGCTGGTGACCAAAATCATCCAGCGTTTTGAGCAGTGGGAAGAGGCGAAACAACAGGAGAGACAGGAGAGACAAGAAAGTAGAGAGTAGTCGTTAAGACGTGGAGACGTGGAGGCGTGGAGACGTGGAGACGCTCACTTCGTTCGCTCGTGAAGACGATAATTGTCTTGACGCCTTGACGAATGAGCGCAGCGAATGACTTAACGTCTTGACGAACGAGCGCAGCGAATGACTTAACGCCTTAACGTATAAACGAAACAAATAACAAATCAACAGTTCAAAAAGTGCGTCCACAAAAACTTTTATACCCTTTTGCATTGATATACGGTGCGGTGGCGGCCTTTCGCCGCTGGATGTACCGCTGTGGTTTGAGGAAAGCATATCAAGCCCCGGTTCCAACCATCGGGGTGGGCAATCTGTCGGTGGGTGGCACAGGAAAAACGCCTCATGTTGAATATTTAATCCGTTTATTATCAAATCAATATAAAATCGCCACCCTGAGTCGCGGATACAAGCGCAAAACCAAAGGCTTTGTGCTAGCCAACGACATTGACCCTCAGCAACTCTCGGCGGAAATGATTGGAGATGAGCCCTTGCAGTTCTATACCAAATTTCCGCACATCAAAGTGGCGGTGGATGAAAAAAGAAAAGACGGTATTCAGCAACTGCTGCAACGTTTCCCCGACTTGCAATACATTATTTTGGATGACTGCTATCAGCATTTGCAGGTCAAACCTCATCTGAATATTCTGATTACGGAATATCAAACCCCATACGCAAAAGATTATCCTCTGCCGGCAGGCCGTTTGAGGGAGTTTCGCTCTGCTGCCCGCTATGCTGATATCGTGATAGTGAGCAAATGCCCAGCGGACATGACCGAAGTACAATGCTCTGAGATGGCTCAGTTGCTGAAATTGCAAGATTATCAGCAGCTGTTTTTCACCACCATGCATTACGGAGAACTGGTCGCTTTGAATGAATGCGGGAAACAGCATCAGCTGACCCCACAAACCGAAGTGGTGGTACTCACCGCCATCGCCCACCCTGAGCCAATGGTTAAGTATCTGTCTGAAAAGTTCAAGATTATCCATCATTACCATTTTGCAGACCATCATTATTTTTCAACCGAGGAAATAGCGGAAATCCAAAAAACATTTTTTTCAGATAAAAATCAAAAACGAATACTGGTTACCACTGAAAAAGACAGTATGCGGTTGATTTATGGAACTCTCTCCAAACACCTGGAAACTATTCCCTTGTTTTCTCTGCCAATAGAACCGTATTTCTTATTTCAAGAAAAATCTAATATTTCAAGGATTTTGTGTAATTTTGCACACTAAAATGAATTTGCTATGATCGCTAAAATAAAGGAAACCGCTGCATTTTTGAAAGGACAAACCAGCTTGCGTCCCCGTGTTGCCATAGTGTTGGGCTCTGGTCTCGGGGGACTGGTGGAAAGTTTGAAAATAGAGAAAGAAATTCCATACGCACAGATTCCCAATTTTCCTGTTTCCACAGTGAAAGGACACAAAGGAGCCCTTATCTTCGGAACACTGAACAATGTGGAAGTGGTGGTGCAAAGCGGCCGTTTTCATTATTATGAAGGCTATGATATGAAAACACTGACCTTCCCAGTGCGCGTGTATAAAGAGCTGGGCATCGAGGTTCTGGTATTGTCCAATGCCGCAGGCGGCATGAACCCCGCCTTCAAGGTAGGCGACATTATGCTGTTCAGAGACCACATCAACTTGTTTGGCAACAATCCCCTGATGGGACCGAATGATGATGAACTGGGTCCCCGTTTCCTGGACATGAGCGAAGCCTATTCCAAGCGTCTTCGCAAAATCGCCCAGGCCACAGCCAAAAAACTCGACATCCACTTACTAGAAGGTGTATATGTGGGTGTAACGGGTCCTTGTTATGAAACCCCGTCAGAATACCGCATGTTCCACATCCTTGGTGGTGACGCCGTGGGGATGTCCACCGTGCCTGAAACCATTGTGGCGCGACATGGAGGCATGGAAGTGGTGGCTTTTTCAGTCATCACCGACTTAGGCGTTGTAGGAATTGTGGAGAAAGCCTCTCACGAGGAGGTACTGAAGGAAGCCAATGCGGCAGGTCCCCGCATGGTCAAGATTGTTTACGAGATGATGCCTCAGTTGTAAACCAAGAGCGACGCACCGTCATAACGGCATTTGTAATGTTTCAAGGAAAGCGAGGTGGGTCCCGATACCGGAGTTCCGTCCAAGATACTGAATTTCGCTCCGCAGCAATAGTCCACAATCAGGATACCGCTTTCATCAACCCACAGCCATGAGTCAGGATCTTCCCAATCGTAAGGACAAGCACGGTCGTAGGCAAAGAAAGTAGTTTCATCGAGCCGATAGACAATCACACCGGCCACTCCACCAGTAAAATACTCATAACCACCATAATAATTCAGATTAAGATAGGTGGTACTATTCGGGTAAATGGTGAAACGCAAATCCACATTGGGAATGGTTTCGTGCTCATAGCGGCCGTTGCAGGATCCACATATCACAGCAGCTATCAGGATAAATATCAGTTTTTTCATCACTATTCCATTGAAATGAATTTGCAAATGTACGCAAAATTTCAAATAACCTGCACAAATACAATTTAAATTCAGGAAACAAAGCTGTGATATAAAATTTTTTTTGTAATATTGCATTTTTAAATATATCTGGAATAATATAACTTTAAAACATAAATTATGGGACAAGAAGACTATTTCAAACCAAAGAAAAAAGAAACCGGAGCAAGAAAATTCTGGCGCATCGTGTTCGGAACCATGGTGGGCTTCTTTTTCTCCTGCATCATCGTTTCCATTTTATCCATGTTCATGTTCGCAGCGATGATTGCCTCCATGGGCACTACCACTACCGTGAGCGTGAAAGACAATTCCATCCTGAAACTGGACTTGCAGAAAAACATCAGTGAACAGGCGGTGGAGAATCCTTTCGACATGTTTGGCGATGAATTCAGCCAGTACTATCAATCTTCCATCGGCTTGGACGATATTCTGGCCTGCATCAAATCGGCCGCCAAAGACCCGAAAATCAAAGGTATCTACATCAACAGCGAGTCTGTGGGAGCCGCTCCCGCCACCCTCAAGGAAATCCATGATGCGCTGATGGAATTCAAAGCATCAGGAAAATTCATCTATGCGTATGCCGACAGCTATGCACAGGGAGGCTATTACCTGTCATCTGTAGCCGACAAGGTGACCATGAGCACCACTGGTCTGATCCAGTTCAAGGGTATCGCCATGCAGGTGATGTTTTACAAAGGCCTTATCGACAAGTTGGATGTGGATGTGCAGGTAATCCGTCACGGCAAATTCAAAAGCGCGGTGGAACCGTTCCTCACGGATAAAATGAGCGATGCCAACCGCGAACAGATGACCTTGTTGGCCAACACCTTGTGGAACACTATGGTGGAAGACATCGCGGCATCAAGAAAATTGAGTACAGAAGAAGTGAACAACATTGCTGACGGCATGTTCATCGGCACGGCCGCCAAAGCCGTCGAAAGCAAACTCATCGACAAGGCTTGCTACAAAAGCGACGTGGTTCAGGATCTGAAGAAACTGGTGAATGTAGAGAATGACAAAGATTTGAATATCACCACTTTGGCTGAATACACCAAGGCTCTCAAAGCAGAGAATAACACGGCCAAGGACGAGATTGCGATAATCTATGCCGTTGGCGAAATCAGAGGTGGCAAATCAGGAAATGATATCATGGGCTCTGAAACAATGGTGAAACTGATCAAAGAGGCCTATACTTCTGACAATGTGAAGGCTATTGTGTTGCGTGTCAACTCTCCCGGTGGCGACGGCACTGCTTCCGACATTATCTGGCATGAAATCGAACAGGCCAAGAAAGCCGGTAAGATTGTGGTGACCTCCATGGGCGACTATGCAGCTTCCGGCGGTTATTACATTTCCTGCAACTCCAACTACATCATCGCACAGCCCAACACTTTGACCGGCTCTATCGGTGTGTTTGGCGTGGTTCCGTCATTCCAAAGAGCGTTGAAAAACAAACTGGGTGTAACTGTTGATGGCGTAAGCACCAACAAGCATTCTGACGCTGGTGGCACCATGCGTCCGATGAATGCCGAAGAATTGGCTGTTTATCAAGAATTTATTGACGACTTCTACGGAGTATTCACCCAGCGTGTGGCCGATGGCCGTGGCATGGAACAATCCGCAGTGGATGAAATCGGACAAGGTCGTGTATGGGCAGGTTCCGACGCCCTGAAAATCGGTCTGGTGGATGCCCTGGGTAATATCGATGACGCTGTAGCCAAAGCCGCCGAGCTGGCTAAGCTGGAAAATTACAAGATCAGCTATTATCCCAAGAAGAAAGATTTCTGGACCAAATTGATGGAGAAATCCAGCAGTGACAACAATGTCCAGGCTTTCATCAAACAGGAATTAGGCGACCAGTATTACATTTATCAAGGATTAAATCAACTGAAAAGAGCTGAAGGCGTACAGGCTATGATGCCCATGCAAATCAGCATAGAATAACATTATGGATACTTCTTTTTTAACCAACGCCTTCCACATTTACTTGTGGGTGATGGTGTGTCTCGCCGCGGTAGTTTTCATCGCGTTGCAGTTCTTCAATGCCGGTTACGGGATGCTTTATACCCAGAAAGGCAAAAATACAGTCAAGTTGGGACCAGCTATCAACAACAAAGTGGCATGGTTCTTTATGGAATTGCCTGTTTTTCTGGTGATGATCATCATCTGGGCATGCTCTCCCCATCGTTTTGACATTGTACCCTGTGTATTCCTGCTTCTTTTTGAGATGCACTATTTTCAAAGGGCTTTGATCTTCCCCTGGATTATCAAAGGCAATAGCAAAATGCCCATCGGTATTATGATTATGGGCATCTGTTTCAATATTCTGAATGCCGTGATGCAAGGGTATTGGATTTTCTTTGAATCATATAATGTTGATTATAAAGTTTTTGGATTAGGATATACGGATATAGCCTGGCTGTGGTCGCCCCAATTCATCATTGGCACCATCATCTTTATCTCAGGCTTTATCATCAACCTGCATTCCGACTATATCATCCGCCATCTGAGAAAAGATGACAACGATACCAAACATTATCTGCCGAAAGGCGGTCTGTTCAACTATGTGACCTCCGCCAACTATTTCGGTGAACTGATGGAGTGGCTCGGTTTTGCCATCCTCACCTGGTCGGTGTCGGGTTTGGTGTTCTTCATCTGGACCTTTGCCAACCTGGTGCCGCGCACACGCACCATCTACAAACGTTATCAGGAGGAATTCCCTGAAGAAATGAAGGGTAGGAAGTTGAAGAGGGTATTTCCTTTTATCTATTAACGGGGTTACATGGTTAGAAGGTTACACGGTTACACGATTACAGGGTGAGAAGGTGAGAAGGTTACACGATTAGAAGGTTACACGATTAGAGGGTGAGAAGGTGAGAAGGTTATGGGTTATGGATTTTTAGTTCTTAACTCTTAATTCTTAGTTTAATGAAAGATATACGCGATATTACTGTTGATGAACTAAAGAGTTTTCTGGTGCAGGCCGGGGAGAAGCCTTTCCGGGCCAAACAGATTCATGAATGGCTCTGGAAAAAGGGGGTGGGTTCTTTTGACGAGATGAGCAATATTGGGAAGGCCATACAGGAAAACTTGAAAGAAGCTTTCAGCTTTCAGCGGGCAAGAATCGAGGTAGAGGCCAAAAGCAGCGACCAGACGGTGAAATTCGGTTTCCGCCTGCACGACGACAAAATGATTGAAGGCGTGCTGATTCCTTCAGGACAAAGGGTCACTGCTTGCGTGTCCACACAAGTGGGTTGCGCCATGCACTGCGCCTTTTGCGCCACAGGGCAGATGGGGTTTATCAGGAATCTGCATTACTCTGAAATCTTTGATCAGTTTATACTGATGAATCAAAAAGCACAGGAATATTACGGTAATCCCATTTCTAACATCGTCTATATGGGCATGGGAGAGCCTTTGCTGAATTATTCCAACGTGATGAAATCCATTGACTTGCTCACCTCTCCGGAAGGACAAGGACTATCACCACAACGTATCACGCTTTCTACAGCGGGCATCATCGAAGGCATCCGAAAGCTGGCCGATGCCAGTTTCAAACCAGGGCTGGCCGTATCGTTGCACAGTGCCGACCCCAAAAAGAGAATTCACCTGATGCCAGTTACGGAGCACAACCCCTTGGACAAACTACAGGAGGTGCTGAAATACTATCATCAGAAGACAGGTGAGCGGGTGACTTTTGAATACTTGCTGCTGAACGGCATCAACGACTCGCAACGCGATGCGGAAGTGCTGGCAAACTATTGCAGGGCCTTTCCCGTGAAAATCAACCTGATAGAATTCAACGCCACCGATTCTCCTTTCCAGCAGAGCAACCCCGAGAATGTGCGTAAATTCATCCAGTTTCTGGAAAGTCGCAATATGGTGGTCAACCTTCGCCGTAGCCGTGGCAAAGATATCGCCGCCGCCTGCGGCCAACTAGTGAAAAAACAAGCTTAATCGACTACAATGAACAACGCAGAGGAATTACTTTCGCAACTTAATGATGCTCAGCAGAAAGCTGTCAAACAGGTAGAAGGACCGGTGATGGTGATTGCCGGGGCGGGCTCAGGAAAAACCCGTGTGCTCACCTACCGCATCGCCTATATGCTCACTTTGGGCATTAGCCCGTTCCAGATTCTGGCGCTGACATTTACCAACAAGGCTGCCGGCGAGATGAAAGAGCGTATCTTCAAACTGGTGGGCGACAGCAACGCCAAGGCCGTCTCCATGGGCACTTTCCACTCCATCTTCTACCGCATTATCAGGGTGGAGGGCTATCGCTTGGGTTACGACCACAATGTGACCGTCTATGATACCGACGACTGCAAGAGTATGATTAAGTCGATTGTGAAAGAAATGCAGTTAGACCCGAAAATCTACGTGGCCAACTATATCCTCAACCGCATCTCCGCCGCCAAGTCAAGTCTGATTTCAGATCAGGAATATGGTGAGAATCCCGAAATCATCGAGGCGGACAAGCGTAGTGGAAAGCCTCTCATTGCTGACATCTACAAGCGCTACAACCAAAGACTCAAGAGCGCTAACGCCATGGATTTCGACGACCTGCTGTACTACATGAACGTATTGTTGCGCGACTATCCCGAAGTGCTGTATAAATACCAGCAACGCTACCGTTACATTCTGGTGGATGAGTACCAAGACACCAATTTCGCACAATACTTGATCATCAAGAAATTGGCGGCCGCTTACCAGAACATCTGCGTGGTAGGCGACGATGCCCAGAGTATCTACTCTTTCCGTGGGGCCGACATCCAGAATATTCTCAATTTCAAGCATGACTATCCCACCTGCAACATCATCAAGTTGGAGCAGAACTACCGCTCCACACAGAATATCGTCAATGCCGCCAACGCCATCATCAAAAACAACAAAGACCAGCTCTACAAGGAGATATGGACAGAAAATGGCGAGGGGACCAAGATAGACATCATGAAAACCGGCAGCGACACCGAAGAGGCCTTTGCCATTGCCGACAAGCTGTTTGAAATCAAGGTGAACACCCAGGCCAATCACAGCCAGTTTGCCGTGTTGTACCGCACCAACTCGCAGTCGCGTGCCATTGAGGAAGTGTTCATCAAACGACATATTCCCTATAAGATTTATGCCGGCTTGTCTTTCTATAAAAGAAAGGAAGTCAAGGACTTGATGGCTTATTTCCGTTTGGCGGTCAACCACTACGACGAGGAATCTTTGCGCCGTGTCATCAACTATCCACAGCGCGGTATCGGTGCCACCACGGTGGATAAGATCCTGAACTGCGCCGCGGAACACCACGAACGAATGTGGAACGTGATTGTACAACCCGACGAGTTCCAGTTAGACGTTAACGCCCCCACCAAAGCCCGCCTGAAGGACTTTGCAGCCCGTATCCAGAGCTATACGTCTTTGCTGCCCACCACCGACGCTTTCGACCTAGGCAAGCACATTGCTGAATCGTCAGGTATTGTCAGTGCCCTAAAGGAAGACCCCTCCGACAAGGACCGCATTGACAATATTGAAGAGTTGCTCGACTCCATCAAGGCCTTCACCGAGCGCGAACCTGAAAGTGCCATTAACGAAGCCACTGGCGAGTTGATTAGCGAATATTTCCCGACTCTCGACCACTATCTGGAGACCGTTTCGCTGCTCAGCGACGAGGACGAAAAGGACGAGGATGCCGACAAGGTGAAGCTGATGACTATCCATGCCGCCAAGGGCTTGGAGTTCGACTACGTGTTTATCACCGGCATGGAGGAGAACCTGTTTCCCTCCTCGCTGTCCATCAACACCCGCAAGGAGCTGGAAGAGGAGCGCCGACTGTTTTACGTGGCCCTCACCCGTGCCCGCAAAAGAGTGATACTGAGCTATGCCGAAACCCGCTACAAATTCGGCTCGCTGCAATTTGCGGAAGCCAGCCGCTTTTTGGACGAGATTCCCGAGCGTTTCATCAACACTACCCGCAGGGCATCTTCCGGCAAAGGATCTTTTTCCCGTCCCGAAACCTCATCCTTCAGCCAATTCAAGAGCTACGGCCAGCAGCGTGAGACCTACTCCCCCAGTTCAAAGCCCAGCTACAGCAGCCAAAAGCCGACTTTCAGTGCGCCCAAACCCACGGTGCAAACCAAGACCGAGGTGGAGCTGTCACAAATCGGCGAGCTCGCCACTCCCGAGCAGGTGGTCGTGAACAAAAGGGTTTATCACAAGAAATTCGGTTACGGCGTAGTGATTTCCACCGATGGCTTCGGTGAAGAAAAGAAAGCCCTCGTTGCCTTCGACACCGTAGGCAACAAGACGCTATTGCTGAAGTTCGCGAAACTGATAATACCCCACTAATCGGAATTTATCGTTTCCACGTAGCGGTATTATTTGTGTAAATCTTCCAAAATCCAGTCGTTCCACCTGAATCAAAGTTACCTGTGGTTTCGCGCATTTTTTGCGTTTTGCCATTTTCTTTACAAAAAAGACATCTTTCAAACCAAAATATGTCATTTTTTATAATACTGATTTATAACAGATTAAATGCATTTTGTTCTTGATTTCTTTGTTTTGTTTTTGTAATTTTGTAGGCAAGAATCTTAAAAATCAAGAATGGAAAAGAACAAAAAGTAACTTGTAAATAATGCACCGATAAAAGGTCGCATGTCAGATAAAAAAATTTGATGGGAGAAAAATTCCCAACATCCAGAATTTTTATTATCTTTGCAAACTGTAAGAACGATGAATGTATCATTTGAAGATGTTGAATTAGAAAAACTTATCACTACTCATCAAAGCAAAAGGTACAAGAAATACACCCGGGACAAGAAATTCTTGTGGGCTTTAGACCGTGTGTTTAACGATTTGCAAGGTGTCGCTAAATGCAGCGACTTGAAACAGTTGAGCTATTTGCATTACGAGCAGCTCAAAAAAATAGATTTGAGTTCGATAAGGGTGATGAATGGCAGGGTAGAACGGCTTTTATTTAAGGAATTGGACAAAGGAATAAGAATAACAATCATAGAATTAGATGAATCACACTATGGACAGCGATAGCAGAATTACAGGTTTCCGCGCGGTGCATCCCGGAGAAACGCTTGCCGAGGAACTAAAAGAGCGCGGCATCAAGCAGAAAGAGTTGGCCAAGGCTATAGGCATCCAGCCAAGCCATCTGAACGAACTAATCAAGGGCAAGCGCAGTTTTACCACCGCAGTGGCGATGGCACTGGAAAAAGAATTGGGCATACCTTACGATTTTTGGATGCGTCTGCAGTACGGCTACGAACACGACTGCCTTGTCATTGCTCAGCGCGAAGTGGAAGAGCAACAGCGCTCCCGATGCGAGTCAACCCTTTTGAATAAGATAGCTTCTATCCTTTAATATTGTCATCATAAGTCGAAAAAAGGACAGCCTCCCGGATGCCCTTCATTCATCATTCTTAATTCTTAATTACCTTCCTCACCACGCTCACGCCTCGCTCGAAGTTGATTTTCACGAGGTATGTGCCGGAGGGATAGGGCGAGAGGTCGAAGACTGGTCCTGAGTCGAAATTTCGGGCAGCCGCATATTCAGCCAGTTTCCTGCCCTGCTAGTCAAACAGCTCTGCACTCTGATAGTCCCACAGGTAGCCGCACACAGCAGTTTTCCCGTCGGTAGGGTTGGGATAGAGATAGATGCTGTTCTCTCGTTTCTGGTAATACTCATCGATAGCCACTGTGTCGTCAGGGGTAAAGGGTGTCGTCCATTCTTGATTATGACACAGTGCAAATACAGCATTGCTCATTCCTGGACTATTGCAGTCGGCAATCACGCTGTTGCTGAAAGTTACAGGAGAATAGGAAATCATAGACGATAACAAGTAACCATTGTCATTTGCTGTAAGCCCTTGAGAATAATAAACATATGAATCAACACAATGAATCGTATCCTTATTAACAACAAGTCCGTCATTTCGCCATTCGGTCAATAAAATATTACCTGAATTGTTGAACGAAGCAGTTGCAAACACCCTATTACTGATAACGGCAGGGGTCTTGCTTGCCATAGCTTCAAAGGCAGGGACAATTCCTTGAGAAATGTATTGACCATTATTTTTGTCTAACGCTACAAAAAAACTGATACTACCATCGGGAACAAACCTTTGCAAGAAATTGCTCTCATCATCAAAAAAAATTTTAGCGGAAGAACCTGAATTATAGGCGGCAGATCCCAATAAATAGAGATGGTCATTGTCAATGCAACTTCCTCTCCATTCCGCATAAGAATATGAAGGACCTTCAATGTCTCCAATAGTAAAAATTTGATTAGACC
>JAGBPS010000021.1 GCA_017633255.1 Bacteroidales bacterium | reverse complement strand
TCTTAACAACGTGTATTCCGGCCGGAAGATGGAGAGGCTGCTCGTGGAGAACGTCGCCTTCATGTGGCTGAGCGGGATGCAGAGACCGGACTTCCGCACGATCAACCTGTTCCGCAGCAAGCGGCTTGCCGGCAAGTTCGACAGCCTGTTCACCCAGGTGGTGTTGCTGCTCAATGAGGAGGGCTTCGTGTCGCTGGATGTCCAGTACATAGACGGGACAAAGATAGAGTCGGTGGCGAACAAGTACACCTTCGTCTGGAAAGGCAGCGTGGAAAAGAACAAGGCCAGACTGGAGGCCAAGGTGAGATCCGTTCTGGAGACAGCCGAACAGACGCTGGAACTGGAGGGAAGCGAGCCGGAAGAGGAGCTGAGCTCCGAGGAGATGGCCCGTCGTGCGGAGGCCATCCTCGACAAGATGGACCGGGAAGGCATCAGCGACAAGAAGATGCGCAAAGCCGTAGAGAAAGTGAAGAGCGAGAAAGCCCCCAAGATGCGGGAATACGAGGACAAACTGGAAACTCTGGGGGAAAGGAACAGCTTCAGCAAAACCGACCCGGACGCCACTTTCATGCGGATGAAAGAGGACGCGATGAACAACGGACAGACCAAGCCGGGATACAATGTCCAGATAGCCACCGAGAACCAGTTCATCACCAATTACGACATCTTCTGGAGACCGACAGACCAAGGGACCCTCATCCCCTTCCTCGACTCGTTCCAAGCCAGGTACGGGATACAGAGCGGCGAGATATGCGCAGACTCTGGCTATGGCAGCGAGCAGAACTACGAGTACATGTTCGGCAACGGCATCGTCCCGTATGTCAAGTACAACATGTTCCATGCGGAGGACAAAAGGAAACGCCGTCAGAACCCGTTCCTCATATAGAATCTTCACTACAACGAAACGGACGACTACTTCGTATGCCCCATGGGCCAGCACATGGAGCACATCGGCGATGTGACCGTGAAATCCGACCTCGGATATGAATCCACCGTGAGCAGGTACAGCGCGCGGAATTGTTCGGGATGCCCATTGCGGGGTATGTGCTACAAAGCGGCTGCTGACAGAAGAACCATAGAGATCAACCACAAGAACAACGCATACAGGAGAAAGGCCAAGGAGCTTCTCACAAGCGAACGCGGAATCTACCATCGCGGCAACAGACCCGTGGAGCCGGAGGCCGTCTTCGGGAACATCAAGTTCAACCACGGGTTCAAACGCTTCCACCTCAAATCCAACGAGAAAGTGAAAACGGAGTTCGGTCTGGTAGCTTTGGCTCACAATATCAGAAAGTACATCGCCATTAACCAGAGCAATATGGCAAAAAACATCAAAAACAACGCTCCCAAACGCCTTTGTTTACCTCTGGCATGGAATCTGAGACGCTTCCATGAAGCCTGTTGAAACAAGGCAAACTTCTAACAGGTATTTTTTTACACCTAAAGAAATACCCCTCGAATAATGAACAAAAAAAGAGGCCGAACCAAAATCACTTTTTAGTCGGCCTCATGCAAAAGATCTTCGCCGACATGAATGCCGCCCGCTCTGTCCGCCCTCTGACAGCGGCGGCAAAAGTAAACTGGACGCTAACGCGCTTTTGCACGCCGCTGTAGGTGGCCGTCCATTCACACCGCTTCCGCACCGCATGTCGGCATTGCCAACGCTTATATCATCAGGGTAATACGCAGCCCGTTAGGACTGCAGTGCTTGGTAGAAGAAATGAGGAAAAGATAAATTCCTATTCTATTAGATTCGATGAATGAGCGAGTGCAGAGATAAGGTTTGCTTTGGTTTTGCCGAGCGAGGAGGAGAAAGGGGACAAAGCCCCTAACGGGTGCCCGGAGACCGGACCAGTATAATTCCCCTTCTTCAAGAAGGGGTGGCCGAAGGCCGGGGTAGTGAAATATACATCACGGCGAAGCCGTATCACTTGTGCCTCGAAGAGGCAAAATCTTATTAACCCCAGATGAGCGTAGTGTAATCTGGCGGGATCCGTAATCCATGTATCTCTGACGCGGTGTGGGGTACACTTACACCGAAGCACTGAGCAATGTCACCGCGGAAGCAGCATCTCACAGCCGATGAAAAAAATTACATGTTCATCCCGCCAAAAGTATGAATTTCGTAGAAAAGAACATTTTTATAACATGTGCCATTATTTGGCACATGTTTGTTTTAATTTTGCAGAAAATTAAAAACAATATCACTATGACTCCACACAAATTTTCGTATGAGGGTATTTTTGATTTGGAAAGAAAGCACCATGAAGATATCCTGAAGCGCAAGCCTTTGAAACATATTTTGGAAGGCAGAAGAATTCGATTCGTTAACGCTAAGGGAAGATTTGATTTCTGTTATTTCGGTGATTTTTATTTTGATACAGGAAATGTTATGGTGCTGATAACAAATGATTTGAGCTATACGAGGTATCATAGGCCTGACCAGATGTCGAATACTTTATGGTCAACAGTACCGGTGATTTTTGCCGGGGTTGAGACTGGCTTTAAGGATGATGACGGAAACGAGATTTTTACTTACGATTACTGCGATTTTGGCAGATATAGGCTCATGGTTCAATACTTGAGTTTTGACGAACCCTGCCTGATGGGAGACAATCACTCTGTTCCCCTATCATGGGCAAAAGAACACGGCGGCTTCAGGAAATCCGGGACGACTTTGTATGATTTGAGGAAAGATATGTTTGAGGTTTTCAACCCTTGGGAAATTTGGCGGATAAATCAATTTAATGATGCAGAAGAACGGGAAAAGGCACATAATGCTCTGAAAGAGCCAGCGTTTATTGATGGTTTGCCAGCCCCAAACAAAAGATGGCCAAGAACCTATTCAAATATTGATGATGTGGTGAATGATGATGCGGTGTTGGTTTATTTCAGAAGCTCGGATAAGGAGACTGTTCAGGATGAAGACGGGGAATTATATGAGCAGTACGCCTGTTATATTGATAACTATCCCCGTTGTGAAATTAAACAGGAGTATGAAATGGTGGTTGACCATGAAAACTACCAGCAACTATTGTATGAACTTATGCTGAAAGCACACAGAACTCCCGAGAAGTGCTTTGTGCTATGTGATTTCTTTGAGAGTATTGTGATGTACGACAATTGCAAGAAAGAATTCGCACAATATTTCAAGCCATTGTCTGAATACCAAATACTAAATGTTGTTGTGCCACGATGGATTGTAGAGGAATTGATTATAGGGGAGATTTGAAAATTTGTTATCTTTGCATCAATCAGGGGTTCAATATAAATAGATGTGTTTGTTATACCATTATGCCCGCGGTGCAGGTGTAGTGTTCGCTGAAGCATATAATTTACTCACTGCGAAAGTGATGCATTTCAGTTAATGCAAATATTTCTGTAAATATTATTTTATGTATAAAAATATTATAAACAATTATTGAACATATAAAATAAATTTATATGTTTGCAGTTATATTGATGAAAAATAAAAATAATTGTTGAACCAGGAGAATATATTGCAAAAAAGTTATATATTTGCAGCGAAATTTCTAAAGGAAATGAAATGGAACGAATTGAGGAGATTAGCGGAAAAAAATGGATGGTATTTGTGGCGTAATGGCAGCAAACATGACATCTACAGGCATCCTGAAAAGACATATACCATTCACATAGAACGACATGGAAGCCAGGAAGTGAAGTCGGGACTTTGTACTAAATTACTTAAACAAATTGGATGTTAATGAACTAGAGAAAATATGAAAAACAAGAAAAAAACAGCATTAATAGAGATGGGAAAAGATGGAAGTTTCAGTGTTTATACTCCTGATATCGAAGCCACTATCATCGGAGAAGGCGCAACTGTGGCGGAGGCAAAATCGGATTTTGAGAACTCTGTGGCGGAATTACTGAAATTTTATCAGGAAGACGGGGAAGCGATACCTGATGAATTACAAAATGTTTCTTTTGAATACAAATATGATCTGCCATCCTTTTTCCATCATTTCAATTTTTTGAATATCACCAGGTTTGCACAATTGGCAGGGATTAATCCGTCACTTATGCGTCAGTATAAACAGGGACAGTATGTATCTGAAAAGCAGGTCTCAAAGATACAAACGGAAATCCATCGTATTGGTCGCGAGTTAATGTCAATAAATTTATTTTGATTTTATCGCATAAGAATATTCAACGAATCAACATTCTTAACTTTTAATTCTTAGTCCTTAATTTAATTGGCACATTAGCACATTATCTAATTAGCACATTAAATATTTTTGTATCTTTGCATTCCGAAAAAGTGGCAAATTTACCATAAATTCGGAATAAAAATATGTTTTTATAAATATAAATAATTGATATAAATGAAGATAGAAAGAAAAAAGTATATTAATCAACTTGTCGACTCAAAAGATAATGGGCTAATTAAAATCGTGACTGGTTTGCGACGGGTGGGCAAGTCGTATCTGCTGAAGACTTTATTCAAGGATTACCTGCTGCAATCGGGTGTGCCGAAGAGCCATATCCTCATCATCGACTTGGAAGACAGACGCAGGAAGGCTTTCCGAGACCCCGACTACCTGCTGAAATGGGTGGACAGCCAGATGAAGGACGATGAGCAGTATTATATCATCATCGATGAGGTGCAGCGGGTGGATGAGTTCGTGGATATGTTGGGCTCGCTGGTGGAGATGCCGAATGCCGACGTCTATGTTACAGGTTCCAATTCCCATTTCTTGTCGAACGATGTTGCTACCGAGTTCCGTGGACGCGGCGATGAAATTCACGTTTGGCCCCTGACCTTCAGCGAGTTCATGACAGCCTATGAAGGCGATATTGTCGATGGTTGGCAGGAATACTACACCTACGGAGGCCTGCCGAAAATACTTTCCATTAAGGGCGACGACAAGAAGGCAGCCTATTTGCGCAACCTATACCGCACCGTCTATCTAAGCGATATATACGAGCGCTATGATATCGAATTCAAGGCTGAGTTTGAGGAATTGGTGCGCATACTAGCCTCGAGTGTCGGCAGTCCCGTCAATCCCACCAATCTGGCCAACACCTTCAAGAGCGTGAAGAGGCTGAACGACATCACCGACAAGACTATCGAGACTTACATCGGCTATCTTGAGAATGCCTTCATGATTGAGAAGTCAGAGCGTTACGACATCAAAGGAAAGAAGTATATTGGCACCACCCCCAAGTATTATTTCAAGGACTTGGGGCTGCGCAATGCCATTCTGTCGTTCCGCCAGACTGAAGAGAACCACTTAATGGAGAACGTTGTATACAATGAGATGCGCCAAAGGGGATTTCTGGTGGATGTGGGCAATGTTGGCATTCGAGTGAAAGACGAAGAGGGCAAGCTGCGCCGGGTGACCTTGGAAGTCGATTTCGTTTGCAACCTTGGTTCGCGCCGCTACTACCTACAGTCGGCCTACCGTTTGCCCGACGACGAAAAGGTGCAGCAAGAGAAACGGTCGTTGCAGCAGATTGGCGACTCGTTCAAGAAGATTGTTGTCGTAGGCGAGCGCATGAAGCTGCGTCGCGACGAGAGCGGCATTGTGATGATGGGCATATACGAGTTCCTGTCGGAGCCAGAATTGCTTGAAGCGTAGTGATAGTTTTTCACATTAAATATTTTCGTATTTTTGTAAAATATTTCGATATGATATATCGTTAGTAATCTTTGGAATAAAATTCAGTTATTTACTATGAATAATACTATTGACATTAGAGAATTGAATGAGCGCATTCAGCGCGAAAGTTCCTTCGTTGATATCATCAACATGGAAATGGGCAAGGTGATTGTGGGACAGAAAGCCATGGTGGAGCGACTGCTTATCGGCTTGCTGTCCAATGGACACATTCTGCTGGAAGGTGTTCCGGGGCTTGCCAAAACTTTGGCTATCAAATCCTTGTCAAATGTTATTGATGCCAAGTTCAGCCGTATCCAGTTCACGCCCGACCTTTTGCCGGCCGACTTGCTGGGTACCATGATTTACAGTCAGAAAAACGAGAATTTTGTGGTGAAAAAAGGCCCTATTTTCGCTAATTTCATCCTCGCCGACGAAATCAACCGTGCTCCCGCCAAGGTGCAGAGCGCTTTGCTCGAGGCCATGCAGGAGCGTCAGGTAACCATCGGCGAAACGACCTTCAAACTGGAGGAGCCTTTCCTGGTAATGGCTACCCAGAACCCCATTGAGCAGGAAGGTACTTATCCGCTGCCCGAAGCCCAGGTGGACCGTTTCATGATGAAGGTGGTGATTTCTTATCCTTCGAAAGCCGAGGAGAAAGACATTCTGTTCCAGCATCTGGAAAATAAATTCCCCACTACCAATACCGTATTGAAACCTGAAGATATCATCAAAGCCCGTCAGGTGGTGAAAGAGGTGTATATCGATGAAAAAATCTCCAACTATATCGCTGATATCGTATTCGCCACCCGTTATCCGGCCGACTATAAGCTGGATCAGTTCGCCAATATGATTTCCTACGGTGCTTCTCCGCGTGCTACCATCAATTTGGCATTGGCAGCTCAGGCCTACGCTTTCATCAAACGCCGTGGTTATGTGATTCCCGAGGATATTCGCGCCATCTGCCACGATGTGATGCGTCATCGTATCGGCTTGTCCTACGAAGCTGAAGCCGAGAACATCACCAGCGACAATATCATCAGCGAAATCCTGAATACCGTTGAGGTGCCATAGTCGTGGAGGCGTGAAAACGTGGAGACACTCGCTTCGCTCGTTCGTGGAGGCGTTGAGAAATTGAGGTGGCTCGAAAAATTCGTCTTAACGAATGCACGCAGTGCATGTCTTAACGCCTTAACGTATAAACGTATAGTCAAATAAACCAATCAACGTGGGCAAAAATATCAATGGATTCAACGGAATTATTAAAGAAAGTTCGGAAGATAGAGATCCGCACCAAGGCGCTGTCGCAGCAGATTTTTGCGGGCGAGTACCATAGTGCGTTCAAGGGGCGGGGTATGGCGTTCAGCGAGGTGCGCGAGTACCAGTATGGCGACGATGTGCGCTTTATTGACTGGAATGTGACCGCCCGTCTCAATCATCCGTATGTCAAGATTTTTGAGGAGGAACGCGAGCTGACGGTGATGTTGCTCATCGATGTGAGCGGCTCCAATCTTTTCGGCACCCGCAACGAGTTCAAGGCCGACTTGATTACCGAACTGGCAGCAGTGCTGTCTTTCTCGGCTATCAACAATAACGACAAGGTGGGGGTGATTTTCTTCAGCGACCGTGTGGAGAAGTTCATCCCGCCGAAGAAAGGCCGTTCGCATATCTTGCGTATTATCAGGGAACTGGTGGATTATAAACCTTCGCAGGTGAAGACTGATTTGGCCGAGCCGCTGCGCTATCTCACCAATGCCATCAAGAAGAAATGCACCGCTTTTGTCATCTCCGACTTTGTGAATTGCGACTTTGAGCAGGCGCTGAAGATTGCCTCTGAGAAGCACGACATTGTGGCCTTGCATGTGATGGACCGTGGTGAGTCGCAATTGCCCGACTTGGGCCTCATGCAGCTCAAAGACCCGGAAACCGGCAAGTATACCTTGGCCGACACCTCCGACCGCCTGACCCGTATGGCTTACGAGCATTGGTGGAAACGCCAGCAGGAAAAGAATGCCGAGCTGTTCAGGAAGGTGGGGGTAGATGTGGCCGATTTCTATACCGACCGCGATTATGTGAAAGAGCTGATCGCTTTGTTCAAAAGAAGATAAATCTGATTTCAAGAATATGATAGAAGAAGGTCGATTTTTAATGCCGATACAGGTGCCGATTCACATGGTGGACAGCCGTGTGGAGATGACACCGGTGTCCCTTTTTTGCATCCTGCAGGAATCCGCTGCCGCCCATTGTGACTACTTTCATCTGAGCGGCATCGATTTGAAACCCTATAACCTCTTTTGGGTGCTCACGCGCATGCATGTGCAAATAGAAAGGATGCCGGCATGGCATGAGAAACTGACCATCAAAACTTGGGAGAAACCCCATAGCTTCATCTCCCAGCCCCGTGATTTTCTGGTGTTTGATGAAGCGGGAGAGATTGTTGTCAGGGGTACTTCCATTTGGGCTATTATCGATAAGGAGTCGAAACCCGTGCAACTGGAGGACTTTGACCGGCCTGACCGTTTTCCCCTCAAAGATGATGCTATGACGGTCAAGGCTTTTCCCCGCCTGCCGGGTGCTCCGCTGTCTGAAAATCCGGTGCTCCACAAAGTACAGCATTCAGACATCGACCTCAATGAGCATGTTAACAATACAAAATACCTGCAATGGATGATGGATGATATGGGGCATGATTTCTTCCTGCACCACGATGTCAAGGAGGTGTCTGTGCATTTCATCTCGCAGCTTTTCCCCAATGACCAGTACTCCGTCAGTCATCAGCCTATCGACGAAAACAATTCGGTTCACTCCATCTATGCCGCCGACGACCAGCGAGAGGTTTGCCGCATCTGGATGAAAGTGGAATAATTATTGCCTGCAAAATGACTTGAAATTGTCCAGGCTTATGAAAAGACTTCTACTTATAATACTGATGGTAGTCACTGGAATGTTTCCCTTGGCGGCACAGGTGGATTCTTCGTTGACGGAGGATTGGGAGAGTGGCGATTTCACTGGGCTGGCGTGGGAGCGTCCGGGTACGCAATACCGTTGGGAGGTCACTAGCGAGGGTGCTCACAGTGGACGTTACTGTGCCCGCAGCGGCAACTATTACACGCTGAACACCGTGTCGGTGCTGCAGCTGGCAGTGTATCTGACGGATCCTGGCACACTCTCTTATTACCGTAAAGTTTTCTCAGCAGAGGGAAGTGGTCGCTTTCTTTTCTGGCTTGATGGCGAGTTGCGCGACTCGCTGGCGGGCTATGTCGACTGGAGCGAGTTCCAATGCCCTATTTCTGCCGGTTTCCATACCCTTAAATTCTGCTATACAAAGAACCAGACGAAAAGCAAGGGTTCCGATTGTGTGTGGATTGACGACCTACATTTGCCTAATGGCATCATCGTAACCCCTCCGTCGTCAGACAGCACCTCCACCACTGAAGAGGTGTTGGTTTTCGACGATGTGGAAGGGCATGTGTATGGTACGGTGAACTCCCCAGGAGCGGTGGGGTGGAGTTATATCGACGGTGATGCGGCTCCCACGGCCACCTACAATCTTCTGGATTTCCCCAACGAAGGGTCGCCGATGGCTTTTGTCGTGTTAGATGACTACCTCCTCGTTGGAAACCAATACAACACCACGGCGCATTCGGGTCATAAATTTTTTGGAAGCCCATATCATTCTGACAGAGCCAACGACGACTGGATTGTAAGTCCCGAGCTGGACTTCTGTGAACCTTTCACCTTTTCTTTCTTCGCCCGGAGCTTTTCCGACCGTTTTGCTGATGAGAAATTTGTGGTGGCCTATTCGCTCACCAATGCCACTGCTGCGAGTTTCATCCCCTTGCATTGCGACACATTTACCACGACTGCCACTTGGACGGAATACTCTTTCATGGTGCCCGCACAGGCCAAGTATGTGGCGGTGCATTGTGTGTCGCACGACCAATATGTGTTCTGCTTGGACGACCTCACCATTCGTGGGCGACAGAGCATAGAACAGTCTGGAAACGTATTCCGTCATGAGTCGATATCGGAGGAGAGTAATCCGGACCTTCGGCAGGATAGAGACGTTAATATAGTGCCGGAAAATTTGGATGGCAGCAGAGACCTCACCACCCACCACATGGCTACTACTTTGGAGGAGATGCTACGCTGGAACAAGTACCCGACCTACGAGGTTTACACCCAGCTGCTGCAGCACTTCCAGGACTCCTTCCCTAACCTCTGCCAGATTGACACCATCCTCGACACTACGCCGCATCCCGATCTGCACCATTCCATCTTTGCCATCCATATCAGCAACACACCGGGACAGACTACTACGAAGCCAGCCTTCTTATATTCGTCAACGATACACGGCTGGGAGGTGGTGTGCTACTATACGATGCTCCGACTGGCCGACTATATCCTGAACAACGCCACCACGGACAGTGCCGTGCAGCGGATGCTCGACAATGTGGATCTCTATATCTGTCCGCTCGAGAACCCAGATGGCACCTATCATCTGAACAATGACCTGATATTGAAAGACGGCATCCATTCCACCTACCACAACTACAACGATGTGCAACTCAACTGCAATTATCCGTATCTGCCAGGTATAGAGGGAGCCGCTAACATTCAACCCGAGACGCAGGCCATCATCGACTGGGTCACACCGATACATTTCGTCATGTCGGTGAACTTCCACTGCGGTGCCGAGATCGTGAACTACCCATGGGATGCATGGACGACCGCTCAGCGAGCCCATGCCGATGCCGACTGGTTCCGATACACTGGCCAGAACTACGCCTCGCTGTGCCAAGCCGTTGACACAGCCTATTTATACGGCGATTATCGCGGACGTTCGGTTATTGAAGGCGCCGATTGGAGCCCTCTTGTCGGTGGCCGTCAGGATTACATGACCTACTACCAGCGTTGCCGCGAGGTGACCATCGAGATGAGCTACCAGTCGGTGATTACAGACACCCTTGTGCTGCCCACCTTCTGGGACAAGAGCAAGGATGCCCTGCTGAGTTATGCCATGGAGAGCAGTTATGGCTTCTGGGGAACGGTCACCGACGCTATTACCGGGGAACCAGTGGAGGCGATGATTAAGGTCGTCAACCATGACTATTTCCATTCCGAGGTCTTATCGCATCTGCCGCTGGGTGTTTATCACCGTCCCATCATGGCCGGCACTTACACTGTTGAGGTTTCCGCCCCTTGCTACCAAACCGCCACGTTCACCGTCACTACCCGCTCCGGGGTGGGCATACGGCATGATGTGGAGCTCCTGCCGCAGGTGGCCGAACCCGTGGCTTTCGACCAGTATATCCTTTCTGGTATGCAGACCACCCTTGTTCCGCTCTCGCAGAATGAGGTCTGGTGGTACGACTCTGACACAGCCACCCAGCCCCTTGCCACTGGCAGCTACTTCACCACTCCCGTCCTTTTCGACACCACAAGCTATTATCTCGAAGAGCACTATCAGGATGACTCTTTGCTGTGTGTCAGCCCCCGCAGCACCGTCACCGTCTATGTCATTGACACCGCTGCTCTCTCTACCCCCAACTTTCAATTGTCAACTATCAACTGTCAACTATCTGTTCGTCCCAACCCTGCAGAGGACTATTTGATGGTGGAAGCCGAGGGTAATGATCCCCTTTGGATGGAGATTTATGATGTCAGGGGCAGTCTCGTCATGAAAAGCCTCAGTACTTGTCCCGCAAGGCTCGATATCACAGCTTTAACCCCTGGCGTCTATTTCCTGCGGGCTATACATCCCGATGGTCACCGTGAGCTTGTGAAATTCATTTGCCGACGCTAAGTGCCACCGCACAGGCTCGTACGCCCCAACTATTTCTTCACACTTTTCGCTTGATCGAAAAGTGTGCAAAAGATCAAGCCGACGGTAAGTGCCACTGCACAGGCCCGTACGCCCCAACCGTCGGCATGGCTTACGCACGCGACGTCAGGGCCTTATTTGTACGGACGCATCGAATGCGTCCGCATCAGGGGTTGATTTTCTTCTTTAGCTCTGCAAGTTCTGTTTCAAGTCGATTGATTTTATCTTCATTCTCCCGTTTTACTGAATGTTTGAACTTGAACATCGCCAGGTTCAGTTCGAAAGAGGTTTCGCTGCTTTGTTTTGGAAGAATATCGCTTATGATCTCCTCTACCAGTTGACCGCCACGATGCAAGAGTACCTTTTGTTCCATACTGTCTTCCTCTTTCTGTGGAACCTCCACAATTACCCTTGAAAGTTCCTTCAACTTGGCGTATGCTTCCACAATAGCGATGGTGGTGTCCACTGCTTGGTCACTTTTCAAGATTGTGGCCAGCATATAAAGTCCTTTTTCGGTAAATGCTTTTGGTAATTGCGGTGAAAACTTTAGTTTTTGGAGGTGGTCAAAATTTTTGACTACCTCTGTTTTCTCGTTGTCATTCAATTCAAAGACATACCCTTCTGGGAATTTACGAGGATTATTTCTAACCCCTTGATTGATTTCTTTTGTTTCCACACCATACAGCTCTGCAACATCTGAATCCAGAAAATCAATTGTAATAATGTGGTCAATTTGCTGAAAAACAACAATTTAATAAATTTCATTTTTCGGTCAGAAAGTTGCAATGATTGGTCGAAAAGTTGCAAAAATGGTGTGATGTGTGTGTTGAGAATGTCGCATCCAAAGTGAGAGGTGGGGCTTAAATTTTGGAAGTTTTTTCATTTGGAAATGACACACTTTCGCGGCAGGCTCGTTCCAGCCTTGGTGCAAGTGCCTCATGTGCCGCGAGGGTAGGAGGGGATATTGTCGTTGTCCCCAGACTGCGGCCTGCGGCCTTGTCAGGGGTTAATTGCACTGCGTGCGTGTCGCCCCTTCGGGGCTTGGAGATGGTGAGTGTGTCCGTTTCCCCCTCACTTACGTGCGGGGTTATTAAGATGTCGCCCCTCCGGGGCTTTGCCAACTGGGATTTCTGCCCTGACGATGCGTGCGGGGGCAGGGCAGACGGTTGGGGCGTACGGGACTGTGCGGTGGCACTTACCGTCGGTAAAGATCTTTTGGTTACTTTTCCATCTTTGGAAACCTTAGATTTGCGGTTTCAAAAAAAGAAGCTTCAACAAGTCTAAAAATGAAAGAAGATGGAAAAGAAAGAGAAGGTAATTAGTGTGTTAAAAACAATTAGTA
>JAGBPS010000020.1 GCA_017633255.1 Bacteroidales bacterium | reverse complement strand
TACTAATTGTTTTTAACACACTAATTACCTTCTCTTTCTTTTCCATCTTCTTTCATTTTTAGACTTGTTGAAGCTTCTTTTTTTGAAACCGCAAATCTAAGGTTTCCAAAGATGGAAAAGTAACCAAAAGATCTTTACCGATTGGAATGCAGCCGCACAGGCTCTTACCCCTCGCCAATCGGCCTTGCCCCCGCACGCAGCGTCAGGGCGAAATGAGGCCCGTATACTTTGTACTCTTACTCACTCAACGTCATGGCTGTGATTCCACCGAACTAAGCCTCGAAGAGGCGACATCTCAATAACCCCAGACGTAAGTCTGGGGATGGGGTGGGGATGAGTCTGGGGTGAGAGAGCGGCATCCCACACTACTCCCTCCTCTACACACACAACATCAAGACCCACCACCTCCGTCTGCTAGTCCTCCGCACGCGTCGCCATGGCGGAATGAGGCCCGTAGGGCCGACCAGACTACAGACAGGGGCAAAGCCCCTGGGACAGACAGGGGTGAAACCCCTGGGACAGGACAGCACATATACATCCTCGCGGCACGGGGTACGCCCGCCCTGACGATATGCTGTGCCTGCCGCGAAAGTGCGGCGCGAAGACAAAATGAACAAATCCCTAATCCTGCAACTATGTCAGTGTAAGCTCACAGCTCATCACTCACAGCTCACCGCTCTTATTTTTTCGACAGCGATCTCCGCATGGCGTTTCTCCGCCTCGAGGGTTTGGCCGCCGACGTGGGGCGTGAGGAGCACGCTATCGTTTTCGGCCAGCTCGCGCAGCACCGCATCCCACTCGACTTTGGGTGGAATCTGCAGGCGAGAGGTCTCATATTCCAGCACATCGAAACAGGCATATTTGATTTTCCCTTCCTTGATGGCAGCAAGAACATCGGCCGTATTCACCGCCCAACCCCTGGAGGTGTTGAGGAAGATGAAGGGATGTTTGACTTTCTGAATCAGATCTCTATTAATAAAATAATGATTTTCAGGAAGATAATTGATATGCAAAGAAATCACATCACACTGCTCCAACAACTCTTCCAACGTCACGGCCGTGGCATTTTCATCCCCATAATTCTGTCGAAAGCGGTCATAGCACAAGACCTTGCAGCCCAAGGCTTTCAGCAGTTTGGCAAAAGCCGGACCCGTATGCCCGTAGCCAATGATACCCACGGTTTGGGAAGCCAACTCTGTGCCTTTGTTTTTCTCGCGCAACCACTCACCCTTACGCACCTCATCATTGGCAATTGCCACATGCCGCAATGCGGCCAGTAGGAAGGTAAGGCACAGTTCCGCCACTGCGTTGGCATTGCCTTCGGGCGTGCTCAAACAGTGGATTCCCTTGCTTTCTGCATACTGAGTATCAATATTTTCCATGCCAGAGCCAATACGAACTACAAAACGCAGATGCGGTTTGGAGTTGATTGCATCGGCATCCACCGCAAAGCGGCTGCGTATAATCAGTCCATCGTATTCATCGGGTAATGCAACGAAACCATCGTGGGTTAGTTCCCTATTCGTCTCGCAGTGGAAGCCATGGGACTGCAGTTGTTCCGCAAGGAGCGGGTGGACTCTGTCAACAATCAATATCTTATGCATACAGACTATTTTTTGCAAAAATACGATTTTTTTCCGTGATACAACCCCCTAACCTCACCTTCCCTTTCGCGGCAGGATAATGCCATCATCAGGGAACGTACACCCCGTGCCGCGATGTTGTATATGTACCACCGTCTGTACCAGGGGTTTCACCCCTGTCTGTAGTCTGGTCGGCCCTACGGGCCTATTTCGCCATGACGATGTATGCGGGGGACTAGCAGACAGAGGTGGTAGGTCATGATGATGTGTGTAGAGGAGGGAGTAGTGTGGGATGCCGCTCTCTCACCCCAGACTCATCCCCACCCCATCCCCAGACTTACCCCCACCTCATCCCCAGCCCTACGACTGGGGGTACTGAGATGTCGCCTCTGCGAGGCTAAAGAGGTACGGCTTCGCCGTGATGTATATATCACAGCCCTGGACTTTCGCGGCAGGGAAGTGTCATCATCAGGGCGGGCGTACCCCGTGCCGCGAGGGGTTATGTGCCGTCCTGTCCCAGGGGTTTCACCCCTGTCTGTAGTCTGGTCGGCCCTACGGGCCTCATTTCGCCATGGCAACGCGTGCGGAGGCAAGGCCGACGGTTGGGGGGTACGAGCCTGTGCGGCTGCATAACAGTTGACAGTTGTCAGGTTACAGGTTACAGTTCAGAATTCAAAATCCAAAATCCAAAATCCAAAATCAAAAAATTAAAACTCCCCTTGATGGCGAAGCCTGAAACTCCCCTTGAGCACGAAGTGCGAGACTCCCCTTTGGACGAAGTCCACTCTCCTCGAGCACAGCGAGACTCCCCCTAAACATTAACCTTACTCACAACTTCCCCTTCACTTAATTCTGTTACCAAAGTATCACCAGGTTTCGCATCAGCGGGATTGGTGAGGGCTTTGCCGTTGAGGCGGGTGATGGAGTAGCCGCGCTTCAGCACGTTATGCGGATGGAGCAAACGAATCTTCTCCTCGAGGTTTTCCAGTTCTTTGTTTTTGATGATAAGCAGCTGTTTTGAAGATAGTTGTATCATCTTGGAGAGGTTCTCCATCACATTTTTCTCCTGCGAAAGCCGATGCGTGGCACTGAGTTTGCAACGCTGTTCCAGCTGTTCAATCTGATGTTTTTCGCGGGTAAGCGAGCGGGTGGCGGTAAGGAGGTAATCCTGCTCGATTTGCGCTATCCGCTGTTTTTCTTTGGTCAGCAGTTGCGTAGCTAGCAGCAGGTAATTGTGCTCTATCTGTTCAATCTGGTATTTTTCGCGGGTGAACAGCGTTTCCACATAGCGGATAATCTTATCCTGAGCATCTTCTACCTGGATGGCGAAGTTATGGAACTGCTGAATCAGAAAATAGGCCACCTCCGTAGGGGTGATTTTGTTGGCATACGACACCATGTCGGTGACACTCTCGTTGGTGGAATGCCCTATGCCAGAGATAATTGGCAGCGGAAAAGTGGCCACTTTATGCGACAAGCTATAGTCATCGTAGCAGCTCAAGCCCACATCGCCGCCGCCACCACGGATGATGACCACACAGTCGAAATCCTTCTGCCGCTTGGCGATGGCATCCAACTGCGCCGTAATCGTCGTAATCGCTTTGTCGCCCTGCAAAATAGAGGGAAACAGCTCACACTCAAAACAATAGTTCCAGTTATTCTCTTGCAAGGTCACCATGAAATCGCTATAGCCCTTGCTGGTTTCCACCGAAATAACCGCAATGCGTTTGGGCAGTAAAGGCAGCTCCAATCGCTTGTTGGCCCCGAAAACGCCTTCTTTCTTCAGGCGGGCGATGACGGCCATCTTGTTCTTCATCAGCTCTCCCAAGGTATAACTCGGCTCAATGTCCTGGATATAAAGGGCCAGGCCGTACTGCGGACTGAACTCGATGGTGGCGAGACACAGGATGCTGATGTTGTCTTTGAGGGGTTCTCCAGTGATTTTCAGGAACTTAGCGTTAATCTCCTCCACCTGCGTTTTCCAGATGACCGCCCGCATCTGGGTCACAATCTTGTCGCCCTCTTTCTCCACCAGTTCCGGATAGCAGTGGCCCGAGTGGGGGTACTTGTTCAGCCGTATGATCTCCGCTTTGACATAATAAGCGCGGGTATAGGTCTTGTTGATCACAGCTTTGATGCTGCCGGTGAGTTCCGACAAACTATATACCGGGCGGTCGTTGAAAGTCTCTCGTTGTTTTTCCATGCTTGCAAAGATACGTTTTTTTAAAGAACAAAAACATAGTGAAAGTGTTTTTTATAAAAAACACTTTATGGGATCACTTGAAATAAAGTGAACACGTGAATGACAACATGAGCAGAGAGAGTACCAAAGGTACGACACCTTAGTAACCCCGCACGTAAGTGTGGGGGCTGGGATGCCCAGTCTACTCTCCTCGCGGCACGGGATAAGCCAGCCCTGATGATTTATCATCAAATTATCGCAACAGTACTCACAACCCATCACTCAACACCCCCGTCATCACTTCCCAACTATATCTTTCCTTGACATACTGATATCCTTGCTGCGCAATTTGCTGATAATAAGCGCTATCTGTGAGTAATTGGGTAATCGCTTTTACATAGTCTTCTACCTTGTCACAAATCAAAACATCTCGCTGATTCTCAACTCCTTTCAGGGGTTTCCCTGCCAGGGGCGAGGTGACGCAGGGCAGTTGCGTGGCCATGGCCTCCAGCAGCTTGTTCTGCAGGCCCGTGCCCAAGCGCATCGGGGCCAAAAAGATTCGGGACTGGGCATAGTATTCCGCAATGGACTCCACCCAGCCGGTGACCGTGACATGCGGTCCCTGCAAGGCCCGCACCCTTGGGGCAGGATTCGCCCCACACAATACCAGACGCAAGTTCGGAAACTGCGGCAACAATCTTGGAAGTATCTGTTTCACAATAAATTCCGCCGCATCCACATTGGGCGCGTAGCTCATGTTTCCCGCGAAAATCAAATCATAGATTTTCTCCTGCCCATCATATCTGTAATGCTCAAAATCAACCCCATTGCCCACAATATTGATCTTGTCTTTTTCTTTCACGGGCATCAGCTCACGGTCCACCTCCGTGATGATGGTATGGTGCTGGAACAAGGGGAAAACCTCCGCCTCATAGCGCCGCAAACGACGGGATTCCATCTTAAAGAAAGGCTTCTTCCAGAACGAGGCCCGCTCAGCGCGACGTAACATGCCCTGTGAGAAAACATCCTGATAATCAATGGTTTTCTCTACTTCCAACTCCTGAACGTAAGGCACCGTCCGCACCAGCTGGGCATAAACGGCATCGGGTTTCACCTCGGCGGCAAACTGCCGCAAAGCCTTTTTCGCTTCATGACTGTAAAAATAGCCACACTGTATGGGCAAGCCCTTGAAAAAAGCCAACAAACTGTTAATCAACTTGGTCCACCAGCAGATACGTCCTACCCTGATTTCTTTGCAGAAAGGTTTCATGGCCTCCATCGAAGAAGCCGGCACCGCTTTGTCGGACAAGGCGAACAAATAAATGTCGTGCTGCCTCGACAACACTCTAATCTGGTGATATGCACGCAGTTTGTCCCCTTTTTCGAGGGGGTAGGGAAATCGGGACAGGACGACCAACAACTTCATAAAATCAATTTTCCTTATACAAAGGGAGAGTAAATACAAACGTGGAACCTTTGTCTTTATTGTTGTAGGCCCTGAGGGTTCCCTGATGTTTGTCCATAATAATTTTCACCAACAACAAACCCAGGCCTGTACCCACTTCTTTTTCCAGTCCCAGAGTGGAGTAATCCGTGTTATTATTCAACTTGTCCTCGATTTTGGCCTCGTCGATTCCCACACCTTCGTCTTTCACACTAATTGCATACATATTTTCGTCCACAATTTCACCTGAAACCTCGATGTTACTGTCCACAGGCGAAAATTTAATGGAATTGTTGATCAGTTTCATGAAAATAGAACTCAGCATACTGACATTGAACAATACCGACACAGATTTGTCCAGACGATTGATCAATTTGATTTTTTTAGGGTTCAGGTTACTTTCAATCATACAAAAACACTTCTGCAAGACTTCATACGGAAAAACCTTTTCCACAGTCTTGTTCACCAAGTTTCCACGAAGACTGTAAATATCCATCAACTCTGTACACACTTGGTTTACACTGCTGGCACATAAGCCGATTTTTCTCGCCACCTCCGGTATTTTTTCCGGTTCCACATGCCCATACTGAATCATCTCCGAATAAGCTATGATCGGAGAGAGCCTGTTTTTCAAGGTATGCATGGCATCTGCCAAGATACGGTCGTCTTTTTCGTATAGTTCACCTTTTTTCATGATAGTTGTATTTAGAGTTGTCAGAACATATAATTCATCTTCACATAGAAATTCGAAAATTGGTTGGCATTATCTCTTTTGTCAAACGGAACGGCCCAGTCCACCGACAGCACGAAATTGTCGTTCATGGCAATCTTCAGACCCAAACCTGCCGACAAATGCGGACGGTAGATCTGGGGATTGTCAAAAATCAGGTACTGATCCAAGGTCGCAAGATCGAATTCGGGATCATTCTGTTCGATATTTCTGATGATTTCATCTTTGTCTAACTTATAGGGCTGCAATATGATAGCGCCGTCGAAGAAGGGATTCAGACCGATATAGAACTGCTCTTTTTTGATAGCGAACTTGCACAGTTTGAAACGGAATTCGATGTTGGCGAAGGCGAAGCCGTTGGCCGTGCCACGATGACGGGCGATACCACGGGTGGTGTTGCCGCCTCCCAGTACCTCGTAAGTCACACGCTGGATATACAAAGTATTCCAGATATTGTTCTGGTAAAAAGGACTTTTTCCCGCGGTAGTCAATTGGAGTGACAGACGATAAGCGAAGAGTACATAATCCTTATACACAGGTACATAATGTCTGAAATCAAAATTGAATTTCAGATTATTGTACGCCTTCAACGCTCCGAAAGCGGCGGTATAAGTCAAAAATGCATCCGCATAAATACCCTTGTTGGGATTCTGCTGGCGGTCGCGGCTATCGTAAGTGACACCGCCACGCAAATAAGGATGCCAGCCGCCCTTGGCCTCTTCAGCATTTATAATGCCCCATTTCACATACTTTTCGTACATACCCTCCACACCAGTCGGCAATTTGTTCTCTTCTTTCTTGCCTTTGTTGATCATATCGAGATTCACACTGCCGATTTTGAACCAATACACGCCCAAACCAGCGTTCCAGTACCAGTTTCCGGAGATTTTTCCTGAAATATCCGCCGCAATACGCAACATATCGCGTCTGCTGCGGTAGAAAGCCCTGCTAATGTAGGTGTCAGGATACTTTTTATTGTTGATCCACTCCTTGTTCAGCACGGTCTGGTAGCCATTGTAGCCATAGAAATCGCAAATGGCATCGGGCAGATAGGAAATGTCAACCGTAAGCCGATGTTTGGGAATCAGGTATTTGGAGTCATAATTGAAACGGAAAATACCGCAGTGCTTGGTAGTGTAAGCCAACTCCACATAGAAGGAATGCAGATACTCCGGATAGGTGCTGCCATCACCGAAATAATAGACATTGGACAACACACCGCCCTGGAAACCCTTGTCGGCATCGTAGGCCACACTGGGCAAAATGCCGAAAGTCCAGCCCTTTCGGATACTGTCTTTGGGTTGTTTCTCTTTGCGAACCTTTTCTTTTTTGCTGAGACTGTTCCACAAAGACTCCTCATAACTTTCTGAAACAGCGGCATTTGAAAATGTCACAAAAAGGAAAACAAAAGATATAAATAGGACTATTTTTTTCATTTTTCATATTTTTGGGCAAAGTTACAAAAAATTAATCAGAAAATATACTGATTTATGAAGATTTCTGTAAAAAATACTTGACTGCCGCGAAAGTCCGAAGCTGAGATGAGGCCCGTAGGGCCGGCAAGATCACAGACAGGGGTGTGAACCCCTGGTACAGGATATCACACATACCCTCGCGGCACGGGGAACCCCCGCCCTGATGACGACACGTGACTGCCGCGAAAGTACGACATGAGATTACGAGGCTACCGTACCCTTACTCAAAGCTCACCGCCTCACTATTTACAGAAATGTTACTGGAATTGGCCAAACAAATAACACATACCTGATCTGGGATATACTTGAACCTCAACTGTGTCTTGGCCTTGTCACCAGCTGGAATCACTTGTATATCAATATCTTCACATCTTTCCAATTGATACTGATTCCCCTGAAGATAGGCCGCAAAAATACTCACCGGCAATTCCGGATGCCCAAAATCAAAGGGCACAGCGTAGGGATTGTTCATCATCACATCCAGCACCACAGAGTCTCCCTCTACCCGCTGATTCTCCACCAGCACCTCTATCCTGTTGGTTCCCTGGAACTGATTAAATTGATGACCATAAAATTCGTAATTTCCAATCTGGGTATAACCGTCATCGTGACTCGTGGACACCGCCAACACCTGTTTCCCCTGTATGTCCTTGTCGAACTGCAAGATATCGTATTGCGTCTGGCGATTATACAAAGAGCTCAGCGCCATACCATTCCCGCCCGTGTAATAACGATACAACGAAGGTTTCTGGAAAGACATGTAAAACGCCACCGGCTTGCCTCCGGCCTGCTGATGAATGGCCTCCATGGCCGGCTGGTAATTACCAAAACCCGTGATATCGGGAACATAAGGCGTGCAAAGCCCTATGCGGACCAGCAAAACAAGAACCGCCATCGGCAGGATATATCTTAGTATTTTCTTATGCCACAATTCTTTACGTGTATTTCTATACAGCAAAAACAGCATCGGTATCGTGATGGCAATGGTCCAATGCGGTTCAGCATGGCCGTTGACCGTCATCACCCAGAAAAACAGGACGAAGCCCACACAGGTGAAGACACAGGCTCTGGTGAAACTATCCTTGTTTCTACGTTCCTGCCAACAGAAATAAAAGGCCAGAAACAAGCACACCGGATTGAACACCAGCAGCTGATTAGGCAAAAATTCCAATATATAAAGCCAGGAAAAAGGATCCTTGCGTATCAGAAAATGATATTTCAAACTTGGAAAATCATGATTGAACTGCCATAGAATATGAGGCATAAACAAAAGCGCAGCCAGCACAACAGCCAACCATAATTTCCAATCTTTCAATAATTTAAAATTCGACAATACAACAAAGCCAATCACCAGAACCGCCATATACTTGCTGTACAACATGGCCGCCATAGTAAGTCCCAGCAACATTGCCAGCAGGAAGGAGTCTTTTTTCAGATATTGCTGATACAGATAGAAAAACAGCGCCGTGAAGAAGAGCAAAGGGGCATCGGGGGTGGTGATAAAGCCGTAGAGTACAAACATAAAGAGGGAAAAAGCGATGAGGAAGAACTCGTTGACATCCCGGACGCTCGCGTTCACCTGCGAAAGAGTTTTCCACACCAGCCAAATCGTCGCCCCATGGAGCAACACCGTGCAAAATCGCACCGACAGCGCCCCCATACCGACAAAATGGCTGAGATAGGTCAGCAAGGCCACCATCGGCGGATGATCGTAATAGCCCCAGTCCAGAAACTGGCCGTAAAGCGCGTAATACGCCTCATCGGCGTGCATATTGGTGAACAGCGCCTGAACCAAGTCCGCCAGTACCCAAATCAGCAGGTACAAGTAAAATCTTTTTTCCACTTTATTCATTCTGCAAAGATAGTAAAAATTTGGATACAAGGTGAGAGGGTGAGAGGGTTTGTTTGGGTTAATAGTTAATAGATAAAAGATAATAGTTAAGAGTGGTTTGATAGAGTAGTAGGGCTGACATATCATGTTGTAGGGCTGTCACATTGTGGCAGCCGCAGAAGAGGTAAAAAGGAGCCCATAGGGCGGTGTAGTGACGTGAACACCGCATTTCCTATACCCCACATTGCGGCCTACGGCCTTAGGTGGGGTTACAGAGAGACTGTCTCTTCGAGACATATATCCACGGCAATCTAATACTCTTCACTGCAAGACACCTACTCTGGTTCCGGCCTCGGAGAGACCTCCTCCTATACTTCTCACCTTCTCACCGTATAACCGCATAACCTTCTAACCTCCTAACCTTCTCACCCTCTAACCGAGTAACCGTATAACCACATAACCTTCTCACCTTCTAACCCTCTAACCTTCTCACCGTATAACCAAAAATTTTCGTATTTTTGCAAGAAAAATGACGCGGTATGGCAAAGATGGCGGAAACCCCTTTAATCAAGCAATATAACCAGTTCAAGGCGCAGCACCCTGACGCGATTCTCCTGTTCAGGGTGGGTGACTTTTACGAGACCTTCGGGGACGACGCCATCAAGACCTCGCAGATCCTGGGCATCGTGCTGACCAAGCGCGCCAATGGCTCCGCCCAGTCCATCGACTTGGCCGGTTTTCCCCATCATGCCCTCGACACCTACCTGCCCAAATTGGTGCGTGCCGGCCTGCGTGTGGCCATCTGCGAGCAGCTGGAAGACCCGAAACTGGCCAAGACCATCGTGAAGAGAGGCATCATAGAACTGGTGACCCCGGGTGTTTCCACCAACGACAAGGTGTTGGAACAGAAAGAGAACAATTTCTTGGCGGGTATCCATCTCACCGACAGCAAAATAGGCATCTCCTTTGTGGATATTTCCACAGGCGAGTTTTATGTGGCCGAAGGCAACGCTACCTATATCGACAAGCTGCTGCAGAATTTCAAACCTTCCGAAATTGTCCTTCAGAAAAACAAAACCAACAGTTTCAAGGAGCAGTTCGGTGAGAAAATCCTGCTCACCGCCTTCGACGACTGGGTGTTCACCACCGACTATGCCATGGACCTGTTGACCAAGCATTTCCAGACCACCTCGCTGAAGGGTTTCGGTGTGGACGGACTGGAATACGGCATTATCGCCGCTGGGGCCGCTTTGCATTATCTCTATGAGACTCAGAATCACAAGATTCAGCATATCAATAAATTAAACAGAATTGAAGAGGAACTGTACGTGTGGCTCGACCGCTTTACGGTACGCAATTTGGAGTTAATTCATTCACCCAACGAGAATGCGGTGACCCTACTGCAGATTCTGGACAAGACCCTCACCCCGATGGGTGCGCGCATGCTGAAAAAATGGATGGTGCTGCCGCTGAAAGAGAAGGTGATGATAGAGGAGCGCTTGTCTGTGGTGAAGTATTTTATTGATAATGAATCTATTGCAGAAAATATAAAAGGCAATTTGCGGGAAATGGGCGATGTGGAACGACTGGTGTCCAAAATCGCCACGGGCAAAATCTCACCCCGCGAGGTGGTGCAGTTGGCCCGCTCCTTGCGCGCCGTCGAGAAAATCAAAAAGGCGTGCGAACAAACCGACCTTCCTTCCCTGAAGAAGATTGCCGAGCAGTTGAACCCCTGCCTCAGCGTATGCGAACGCATTGAGAAAGAGATTGTGGAAGACCCGCCTGTGGCTGTCAACAAAGGTCGTGTGTTTGCCAAAGGTGTTGATGCTGAGTTGGATACACTTTCTTCTTTGGCCACCAACAGCAAACAGATTCTGGCCGACATCCAACGCCGCGAGTCGGAACGCACAGGCATTCCTTCCCTGAAAATCGGCTTCAACAATGTGTTCGGCTACTATCTGGAAGTGACCAACACCCACAAATCGAAGGTGCCGGAAGACTGGATTCGCAAGCAAACGCTGACCAACGGCGAGAGATATATCACTCCGGAATTGAAGGAATTGGAGGATAAAATTTTGGGTGCGGAAGACAAAATTCTGGAGATTGAGACGCGCCTGTTCAATGACTTTGTGCTGGGTCTGATGGACTATATCCCTATGATTCAGCTGGATGCCCGCCTCACCGCCCGCCTGGACGTGCTGCTGTGCTTTGCGGCGGTATCCCTCGAAAACAACTACACCCGTCCCATTGTCAATGATTCCACCTCGATAAACATCAAGAGCGGCCGCCATCCGGTCATTGAGAAACAGCTGCCGCCCGGCGAGAAATACATCGCCAATGACGTGTATCTGGACAATGAGCACCAGCAAATCATCATCATCACGGGACCGAACATGTCGGGTAAATCGGCGCTGCTGCGCCAAACCGCCCTCATCGTGCTGATGGCCCAAATGGGCTGTTTTGTGCCTGCGGAGAAGGCGGAAATCGGCATTGTCGACAAGGTTTTCACCCGTGTGGGCGCATCCGACAATATCTCCACCGGCGAATCCACGTTTATGGTCGAGATGAACGAGACCGCCAGCATCCTGAACAACGTGTCGAACCGCAGCCTGATTCTGCTGGACGAGATTGGCCGCGGCACAAGTACTTATGACGGTGTGTCCATCGCCTGGTCCATTGCCGAATACCTGCACGAGAACCCGCGCCACCGTGCCAAGGTGCTCTTCGCCACCCACTACCACGAGCTCAACGACATGGCCTCGCAGTTCCCACGTATCAAGAATTTCCATGTGTCCGTCAAGGAAATCAACAATAAAATACTGTTTCTTAGAAAGTTGGAAAAAGGCGGCAGCGAGCACAGCTTCGGTATCCATGTGGCCCGCATGGCCGGTATGCCGCAGTCCGTGCTGAAACGTGCCGAAGAGGTGCTGAAACAGCTGGAGGCCAGCCGCAGCGGCAACGACCATATCAAGGTGGAGAAAAAAGAACCCGGCTATCAGCTCAGCTTCATCGCCCTCGACGACCCGCTGCTGCTGGACATCAAGGACCAGATCATCGACCTCGACATCAACAGCCTCACCCCCGTCGAAGCCCTCATGAAGCTCAACGATATCAAAAGTCTTCTCACCAAGAAGAAGAAATAAAAAAAAGGGTCGAAGATTTCGACCCTTTTTTTTTATTTCAGATGTTCCTCATGGAACTTGGCAATCTTGTTCCAGAGATGCACTCTTTCAATACCCGTTACATTGTGGTCGTGGATGGTGTAGGGGAAATAATCCACCTCAACGCCGGCTTTCACTGCCTCTTTCATCAACTCCAACGACTGCTGCCAAACCACAGTGTGGTCCTGGCAACCGTGCATCACCAGCAAATCGCATTTCACATTCTTGATTTTATCCAACAGACTGGCTTTGGCATAGCCTTCGGGATTCTCTTCAGGAGTGTCCATGTAACGCTCGCCGTACATCACCTCGTACCATTTCCAGTCCACCACCGGGCCACCGCAGGAAGCAGCTTTGAAGGTTTCGGGATGGCGGGTTACCAGCGACAAGGTCATGAAACCGCCATAGCTCCAGCCGTCCAAGCCGATACGGTTGGCATCGATATAAGGCAGTGATTTCAGGTATTCCACACCGCACATCTGGTCTTCCACCTCCAAATCGCCCAGATGACGATGGATGCATTTCTCGAATTCCGCACCACGGTTGGCCGTACCACGGTTGTCCAAGGTGAAAATCACATAGCCCTGTTGCGCCATGTAGTACAGGAAGGTGCCACCCGACATGAAAGTATTCGTAACCAATTGTGAATGAGGACCTCCGTACACATAAATCAAGCAAGGATATTTCTTGGTCTGATCCATATTCGGGGGCAGTATCATGCGGCAATACAAGTCGTCGCCCGCTTTGTTTTTGATGCTGAAAATGGAAGCCTTACCCATCGTGCAGTCCGCAAAAGGATTCTTGGAAGCCTTTAACAGCTTGGAAATCTTACCGTTACTGCTCTTCAGATAAATTTCACGCGGGGTTTCCAGATTGGTGAAATAGTCGATGAAATAGCTCATATCCGAGCAGAAGCGGGGAGTATGGGTTCCCGATTCAGGAGTCAGGTTTTCCAGCTTTTTAGTTTTGATATTCACCTTGCAAACATACTGATCCACAGGCTTATCCAGCGATGCCAGGAAGAAAATGTTCTCCTCTTTCGGATCCAGTCCCAACACTTCGCTCACCTCCCAATTGCCCTGGGTCAGCAGGGTATTGGTGCCAGCGTTCAGATCATACAAATAGATGTGGTTCCAGCCATCTCTGCGGGTCTGCCAGAGGAAACGGTTGTTTTTCAAGAAGATGGGACGAGTCTGAGGCTCTACATAACGACTGTCGCTTTCCTCAATCAGCACCCGGGTTTTGTTTCCTGTAAGCAGGTCATACTCAATCAGTTTGGCATGATTCTGCGCACGGTTCAGATGGGTGATATACAGATATTTCTCATCCGGGGAGAAAGTGATATTGGTCAGAAATTCACCATCGGCCTTGTCGGTTTTGATGTAATGATACACCGCTTTGCCTTTGGCCACCGAAGCCTTCACATCGAAAATACCGGCTTTCACCTCGTGGCTGGTGCGGCCTGCCATAGGATATTTCATCGTTTCCACCGTGGCAATCGGAGTAGAAGTGTTCACCAAAGGATAATCCTCCACCATGCTCTCATCCATGCGATAGAAGCAGATGTAATTGCCCTTCGGTGAAAAATACTGACCCTCGTTGATGCCCCACTCGCTGCGGTGCACACTCTCGCCAAACACAATGTTTTTGCCTGTGTCAGGACATAAAAGTATCGGTTTATAATCATTCAAAATACTCTGAACAAATACTTTACCATCTCTTTTGGCCACAAAAAGGAAGTTCTCCAACTGGTAATCGAAAACATCCTCCATGTCGATTTCACTGACCGCATTGCTGGTCAGATCCAACACTTTGCCATAGGCCGGAAAGTAAATTTTGTCCTTGCCAATCCAATGAAATGAAGGAAAACGTTTCACCTCGTCCTCTTTCAACGATTTCGCCAGCTGCTCACAGGTCATAAAAGTCTGGTCCTTGCCGCTCTTGGCATCGGTCAGCACCATCGTATTATCCTCAATATGAGCATATTGCTGTGTTTCAGGTCGCCATGACAGATTTTTGATATTATCATAACTGTATTTTCCTTTGAAGATGCCTTCCAAATCGATATAATTGATTTGGGCGAACAGCATCACGCATGAGAAACTCAGCAATAACGAAAGCAGGATTTTTTTCATTTTTGAATAGATTATAGATGATTATTTTAATTTAACTACTTTATTTTCAACTAATTGATATTTATCTCCCGTAGCGGGACAAGTGGCGAAACCCTCGGTATCGAAGCACAATTTCTGACCGTTTTCGCTCATCCAGCCGGCATGGCGGGCAGGGTTGCCGGTCACCAACTCATAATCCTGTACATCGCGGGTAATCACCGCGCCGGCACCCACGAAGGCATAGCGGCCAATCCGGTGTCCGCAAACGATGGTGGCGTTGGCCCCGATAGTGGCACCCTGGCCAACCACTGTGGGTTTATACTCGTTTTTCCGCACCACGACGCTTCGGGGATTGATGACGTTGGTAAACACCACCGAAGGACCGACAAAAACCTCATCCTCAAGGGTAACGCCCTCATACACAGAAACATTATTCTGGATCTTCACCCGATTGCCGATGGTCACGCCCGCAGCCACAAACACATTCTGGCCCAGATTGCACTCCTCCCCGATGATACAATTCGCCATCAGATGGCAGAAATGCCAAATCTTGCTGCCCCTGCCGATCTGGCAAGGCGCATCCACCACCGCAGTTTCATGTATATATATTTCGTTGGTCATCGTTGTTGTTTTTACGTGAAGTCGCTCACTCTGCTCGCTCGGGGAGATGTTCGCTGCGCTCACTCGGGGAGTCGCTCACTTCGTTCGCTCGAGGAGACGCTCGCTGCGCGAGCTCGGTTATACGAATATCGTTTTACCGTCTACCCGAATGCACGCAGTGCATGTCTCCCCGAGTACACGAAGTGTACGTCTTACCGTCTATCACCATGCTCCATCAAACACCGTCCAAATATAATCTCCGGTATCCCAGGCGGTATTGATGGCGGTGGTGCCACAGAGGTCGGTATAATCCGTCAACAGCTTCAAGGCTTCCTCGCGCTGTCCCTTTTTGAGCAACGCAAGCGCCTTGTCCTCAATATTTTGCTGATTATCAAAGAACTCCTTCTGCAGCGGTTTCCAGGTGTTGTCAATCACCTTGCGCATATCGCCCCAGCGTTGCGAAGCCAGGGTTCCCAGACGGTTGAAAGCCCACCAAGCGGATTTGCGACTGAAACCCGTCTCACGGCCACAAGTCTTGTACTCTGAAGGCAGGTCGGTGACATTGGCATAAAACGGCACATACACCGAAGATGCCACATTATCGAGGGCAAACCAGCACAGGGCACCCACCTCATCGGGCAGGTCGCTGCGGCACTGGATGATGGTGGCATACACCGTGAACCACACCGCGATATTGCGCTCTCCATGGGCATGCCAGCCCCCGTTCACCTTGTGCAGTTTCAACTCATCTGATTTCATGAAAGGATTGGCCAGCGGCGACATAACGGACTTTCCTTCTTTGTCCGTCACCGTGAGGTTTTTGCGCATATCATATTCGGTTCCTTCGTAATAATCCTGGAAAACGCGCACCATATCCGACAATTTCACCAAGGAGTCGGGTTTCACCGAGAAAGGATAATTTTCGGCATTGGGGTCCAATTTCAATGAGGGGGCCAGCAGGTCGAACACACGCCATTCGCGGCGACGGCAGGCCAGCATCATACGTGACTCAGGAGCGTAGGCGTAAGCGAATCTGAAAGGCTCGCCGCTCTTTTTGCTCCACCAGCCATTCTCCTCGGCCACCGCATACACATTGTCGGATGCCATGAAATAATCCTTGTTTTTCAAGTCTATCTCTCTAATAGTCGATGCGTTGGCATTGACAGCGACATGGTCGTCGGGCACTCTCTGGGCAGCCCAAACGGCTCCTAATTTGCCCTTGCCGGGACCCACAATCTCCAGGTGCCACACTTCGTTCTTGTCAGCGATGGTCAAGCACTCACCCCCGTCAATCCAGCCGTAAGTTTTCATCAACTCACCCGCCATTTTGATAGCCTCGCGTGCAGTGCTGCAACGCTCCAGCATCAACTGACAAAGACGCTGGCAGTCAATGAGTCCGCTGTCGGATTTCAGCTCGCTGCGACCACCGAAAGTGGATTCGCCGATAGCCAGCTGCTTCTCGTTGACGCAGGGATAAGCCGTATTCAGGAACTGGTAAGTATGTGCCACCTGCGGAATCTCGCCCACGGGAATATTGTCATAGCGGTTCATTCTGCCCGGTTCCGACTTGGCCCAAACACGTTTGTACAGGGTTTCCATAGCACCTGCCGGATGGTCCGCAGCCTTTTCCACCGTGATGTTGGTACGTGAGCGGCCGCTGTCGTCGGTGTGCGAGGTCATCACAGAGCCATCAGCCGAGGCTTTCTTGCCCACGGTCACACTGGTGCATTCCATTCCATCGGTAAACTCGTCGGTATTATACCAATTCTGGCCCTGAGCCCCCAAAAAGGCCAGAGCGAAAATAAGGGTCAATAATTTTTTCATATTTGAATTTTGAACTTTGAATTCTGAATTATATTTGCGTCACTACCCCTCCCTTTCTGGCACCTTTCCTCCCATCATCCGGCTGCCATGATATGACAGCCCTACATTTTGCGGACGCATCGCATGCGTCCCTCCATTCCTCCACGCCTCCACGTCATTCACAATCTCTATCCTTCGTCGAATCTAACAGAAGGGGAATTAACTTTCAGTTTTCAGTTTTCAGTTTTCAACTGTCAACTGTTAACTGTTAACTGTCAACTAGTTACGGATTACCAAATCCGCCTTCTTGCACTTCTCCTCCTGGGGCATCTGCGCGTTGATACGGTCAGTGATCTCCTTCTCCGTGAGGTTGGGGTTCCGTTTTTTGATACGTTCCAAACGCACTTCCAGCGGGGCATCCACCACAATCACCATGTCGAAGAACTTCTCCATGTCGTTTTCGTACACAATAGCGGATTCCAGCATCACAAACGGCATATGCTGTTCCTCTGCCCATTCGTCAAACATCCCCATCACCCTGGGATGGATCATCTTGTTGATAACCTCCCTCTTTTTGGGGTCCTGGAACACACAGCGAGCCATCTTCTTGAAATCCAGTCTTCCTTCGGTGAAAACCTCAGTGCCGAAATAAGAACGGATGGTATCGACAATTTCCCGGTCTTCGTAACATTTTTTGGCTTCCTCGTCCGCATAGAACACCGGAATACCCATCTGGACAAACTTTTTGGAGATATAGGTTTTACCTGTTCCGATACCCCCTGTTAAAGCTATTTTTTTCATCGATTATTTCACATACAAGGTTAGCACCTCGGGCTTGTCCACCGATATCAACTCGGGATAGCCATTGTCCACAAGAAAATTGCATAATTCCTTATTGGAGAATGAATATGCACTACGTTTGTTCTTGTTTTTGACTAATTCCTTGACAGAAAGATTCACTATTCTGTTTTCTTCGGCGTATTCCGGAGTCAAGTAATCCAATCCTCTGGTATTAAACGTCAACAGCAGCGTGGTGTCCGAAAAAGTGCAACTTTTCTTTCCTTCCGGCAACTCCGAGCATATCACCTTATACTCCAAAGTATGTTCCTGGTCTCTGGAGAAATTCATGAAAAACCATGCGATGGCCGACAGTATCAAACATACCAAAAAGGCCAATGGCGGCAATTTCATCCTGTTTTTATGCTCTTGCTTGGGCTGCCTTTCTATTTGCATATCCTAATTATTTTTGAGCGTTTTTAGCCTCGTTCTCATCCACGGCTACAGCGGCTTTCTCAATGGTAATTTTCACACCATCAGCGATTTCGACAACGAAAACCTTCTCCTGAACATCCGTAATCTTACCATGCAAACCACCAATCGTGATGATTTTGTCACCCTTGGACAATTTGCTTCTGTATTCCTCAATCTGCTTTTGCTTTTTCTGCTGAGGTCTAATCATGAAAAAATAGAAAATCAAAAGCAGTAAAAGGATAAAAATCAAAGTCATTGATCCACCACCTGCTCCCTGTCCGTTATCTGCCGGAGCCATTAATAAAAATAATAAGTTATTCATTTTCAGTTATTTATATTGATAATTAATTAAGGTTCCACTACTGTGGCTTTAAGTCTGAGGGTGGTTTGCACCGGATAGGTGTTGGCGGATACTACCACCATTTTGTTCACCTCGCCATGCTGGTTCTTCGAGTCGAAGGTCACCCCGATTTCTCCGGATTCACCCGGTCTGATAGGTGCCTGCGGAGGGGTTGAAGTGGTACAACCGCAGGAAGAGCGGGCACTGGAGATAATCAGGTTGGATTTGCCGGTATTCTTGAACTTGAAAGAATAGCTCAGTTTCTCCCCTTTGATAACTCGGCCGAAATCGTATTCCAAGGTCTCGAAAGTCAGCACCGGCATCTTTTCGGCATCCTTTTTGGACAAACCCTCTGCCGTCATCGGGTTATGCACATCCGCCGTGGTGAAGCCCTCGGAGTTGTTCTTTTCCCCGCAGGCCGCCAACAGGAAGACTGTCACACATAAACCAATGATAATCGATATTTTCCTCATTTTTTTTGCTTTTGAGCTTTGAGCTTTAATTCTTAGTTCTAAATTTATTGGCACATTAGCACATTGTCTAATTAGCACATTTAAATATTTCCTTGCAACTGAGAGACGCAGTTGCCTACCTATACCAAGCCTCTTCCCATCTTATTCAACTTTCCTTCCTCTTTCAAATCCACCGCCATCTTATCCAACATGCCGTTGATGAAGACCTTGCTCTTTTGAGAGCTGTAGGTTTTCGCCAACTCAATGTATTCATTGATTGTCACTTTCACCGGAATGCTGGGGAATTCCGTGAATTCGCAGAGCGCCATCTTCATCAGGATAATATCCAGCTCCATGATACGCTCCAACTCCCAGTTCTGCAGCTTCTGCTCTATCCTTTCCTCATACTCGTTATTATGCGCCAAAGTCAAGGTGTAGAGGCGTTTATAGAACTGTTGATCGCTCTCCTCGCCTTCTGCCACTGGCTTGAACAGAGTCGCGATGGTGCAGTTATCCTTCTTCGATTCCTTGAACTGCTGGATGTTCTTGTACAGCATCAGCAAAGCTTCGTTGTAATCGTCGAACCAGTGGATGTTCTTCTCCTCGAAAAACCAATGTATCAGCTCGCTCTCCACAAAAACCTTCTCCACAATGGCCAGCACCAATTCCTTATCCTCGCTATAGCTTCGCTGAGGATTAGCCATATAACGCTGGTATTCAGGTAATTCAACTATTTCATGATTCACCTGCACAATAAAATCGCCGTCGTTGGCCCAGTTGATTTTCAGCTCCTTGAACTTTTTGTTCAGCGTAACATTCTCATCGATTTGCAAGATCACCTTATTGTCCACAAACTTGGTGTTAGGATTCAAGTCCGCCTCGGTGGGGTTAATCTTGTTTTTCAAATCCTCCAGTTTATTCACCCTATAGCGGTAAATAGCTGAAAATAAGGAGAAAAAATAGATGAACAGGGTATAGCAGGACTGGATGGCTTCATTCAGTTTCTTCTCGCCTTCCACCACATCTTCCCTGTCATTCATCTGATGGGCAAAGATGGCCTGCATTACCTTGATTCTCAAATAACGTCTGCTTACCATGTTTTTCTTTTAGCGCTGCAAATATACAATTTTTTTTTTTCGGTTATACGAGAAGTCGTTCACTTCGTTCACTCGGGGAGTCGCTCGCTGCGCTCGCTCGGTTATACGATGTCACTTCTTTCGTCTTCCCGAGTACACGCAGTGTACGTCTCCCGTCTGTCCGAATGCACGAAGTGCATGTCTTAACGCATTAACCAATCACTTCCTCCACCTTCGCCATCAGTGCGGTTTCGAGCTCTTTGGCTTTCACCACGTAGGCCTGGGCTTTGCTTACCATTTCTTCCGCGAAAGCCTTGTCTTCCAAGCTGGAAGCGTTGATTTTCACGTTCAGGTAGGCACCCATGACGGCGGCGCGGGCACACAACACACCAACTCCGGCATCGGTCACAGAATTCGGATTGCCCTTTTCAATCATGGCGGCGCAAAGCTCGAACACGTCGAAGCTGCGCTGGATGGTCTTGTAAGGCACCTCGATAGCGTATTTGGTAGCATCCTGGATGGCCTGCTTGCGAGCGGCTTTCTCAGCATCGTTGCCCTTCGGCATACCGAAAGCTTCCATAATCAGATTGAAAGAATGGGTATCCTCATCCACCAGCCACAAGAGGTCGTCTTTGATTTTCTGACCCTTTTCAGCCCATACTGAGAATTCTTCCCAACGCTCGTCCCAACCGGGTTTGTGTGAGGACAGGTTGGCCACCATCGTACCCAGAGCGGCACCCAGGCTGCCCATATAAGCGGAGATGGAACCACCGCCAGGAGCGGGACTTTCGGAAGCGGTCTCGTTGGCAAAACCGGTGCAGGTCATGTCCATCAGCTTCTCGGTCTTATTGTCTTTTTCAATCAGATATTCAATAACTTTTTCTTCCGGGATGAAGGGTTTCAGGTCGTCCAAACCCATGGATTTGATGGCGATCTTGATGATTTCGGCCTCGTCGATACCCAATGAGCGTTGTTGTTTTCTCAGGAAGTATTTACCAGCGTCAATCAGGGTTTTCTTGGGCACCAGACCCACGATTTCCGTACCGGTCACGCGGATGCCACGGGCGGCAGCCTTGTTGCAAACCTCCTCGAAAGCCACATGCAACGGAGTGGTGTTGGTGTCGGTGATGTTCATAGATACCTGAGCCACACCGTATTCCTTGATGAACCAGCCGATAGCCTTGGTACCTTTCAACGTACCGGGAATATTAATCGGATTGCCATTCTCGTCTTTCATGATTTTGCCGGTAATGGGGTTACCTTCACGTTTCGGACGGCCTTTTTCACGCACGTCGAAAGCGATGGCGTTGGCGCGGCGGGTAGAAGTGGTATTCAGGTTGTAGTTCACCGCGATGAGGAAGTCACGGGCACCGATAGCGGAGGCACCGCTCTTGGCCACTTCTTCCGTGAACTCGCAGGGACCGAAATCGGGTTTCCATTCGGCGCTGGCGATACGCTCTTTCAGTGCCTCGTACTCGCCCTGACGGCAGTTGGCCAGGTTACGGCGTTTGGGTTCGAAAGCGGCGTTTTCGTAGCAGAACACCGGAATATTGAGTTCCTCGCCCACCTTCTTGGCTAACTTGCGGGCATATTCAGCGGTCTCTTCCATGGTGATGTTGGAAACGGGTACCAAGGGGCACACGTCGGTGGCACCGAAACGCGGGTGGTCACCGTGATGGCCTCTCATGTCAATCAGTTCCTTGGCCTTGGCTATCACCTTGTAGGCGGTAGCCACCACTTCGTCGGGAGTTCCGACAAAAGTTACCACGGTACGGTTGGTGGTAAAGCCGGGATCCACGTCCAGCAGCTTCACGCCTTCCGATTTTTCTATTTCGTCGGTAATCTGTTTGATCAGGTCCAAATTACGTCCCTCGCTGAAATTGGGAACACATTCGATTAATTGTTTCATAGTTGTTTTTCTATTTTATTGATTATTAATATCTTGATAATTTACACTATAAATACAAAGGTACATATTTTTCCCTAATTACGCACGGATTTAAACAAAAAAAAGGCTGTCGGTTGACAGCCTTTCTCAAGAGGTCTCTTCCAGACTCGAACTGGAGTAAATGGTTTTGCAGACCAGCGCCTAGCCACTCGGCCAAGAGACCCTTTTTGGGACTGCAAAAATACAACTTTTTTTTGAATTGGCAATAGATGTTGAAAATTTTTTTAGAGACGCACGGTCGTGCGTCTCTACTATCCCCTAATCACTATCCCCTAATCCCTATTATTGCGCTTGTTGTTGTGTCTTGATATTATGGCGCTTACGCTCGGTTTCATCCAAGATAATTTTGCGGAGGCGGAGTGACTGCGGAGTGATTTCCAGATATTCATCGGGACCGATGTACTCCATGTATTCCTCCAGTGACATCTTGATGGCCGGGGCAATGTGCATTTTCTCGTCACTACCGGCAGCACGCATATTCGACAATTTCTTCGACTTGCACACATTCACCACCAAATCGTCGGGACGGATATGCTCGCCAATCACCTGACCGGCATACACCTGGTCGTTGGGGTCGATGAAGAAGCGGCCACGGTCCTGCAGCTTGTCGATGGCGTAAGGATAGCTCTGGCCTGTCTCCATGGCGATGAGCACGCCCGCATGACGGCCTTGGATTTCGCCCTTCCACGGCTGGAACTCGATGAAACGGTGTGACATGATGGCCTCACCTTCGGTGGCGGTCAACACCTGGTTACGCAGACCGATAATACCTCTGGACGGAATCTGGAAGTCCAGATGCACACGGTCATTCACGGTTTCAATATTGACCAAATCGCCCTTACGGCGGGTCACAAAGTCAATCACACGGCTGGAGAATTCCTCCGGTACCAATACCGTCAGTTGCTCCACAGGCTCGCATTTTTTGCCATCAATTTCCTTGATGATAACCTGGGGTTGGCCTACTTGCAGCTCATAACCCTCGCGGCGCATGGTCTCAATGAGCACAGACAAATGCAAAACGCCACGTCCGAATACATTCAGCATATCGGGAGAGCCTGTCTCCTCCACGCGCAAAGCCAGGTTCTTCTCCAATTCGAGGAACAGACGGTCACGCAAGTGTCTTGAAGTAACATATTTGCCTTCCTTGCCGAAGAACGGGGAATTATTGATGGTGAACAACATACTCATGGTAGGCTCATCCACCTTGATAGGCGGCAAACCTTCGGGTTCCAAAGCATCGGCCACGGTATCACCGATCTCGAAATTGTCGAGACCCAAAACGGCGCACAACTCACCAGCTTCCACAGGGGTTTTGATTTTCTCCTTGCCCAAGCCCTCAAATACATACAATTCCTTGACTTTTGAGGGAACAATGCTGCCGTCGCGTTTCACCAACGACACATTCTGACCCCATTCCAAGCTGCCTCTTCTTATACGGCCTACAGCGATACGGCCCACGTATGAGGAGTAATCCAAAGAGGAAATCATCATCTGCAAACTACCCTCTTCCACCTTCGGAGCAGGGATATGCTCGATAATCTGGTCTAACAAATAGGAAATATCGCTGGTCGGGGTTTTCCAGTCGGGGCCCATCCAACCTTGCTTGGCGGAACCATATACCGTGGGGAAGTCCAGCTGGTCGTCGGTAGCGCCCAAATTGAACATAAGCTCAAAAACGGCCTCCTGAGCGAGTTCCGGATTACAGTTGGGCTTGTCTACCTTATTGATGACCACAATCGGTTTAAGGCCCAATTCTATGGCTTTCTGGGTCACAAAACGGGTCTGGGGCATGGGGCCTTCAAAAGCGTCCACCACCAGCAGCACACCGTCGGCCATGTTCAGCACACGCTCCACCTCGCCACCGAAATCACTGTGACCCGGAGTGTCGATGACATTAATTTTGCAGTCCTTATATCTTACCGAAACATTCTTGGAAAGGATGGTAATACCTCTTTCTCTTTCCAGGTCATTGTTGTCGAGCACCAGTTCCTGTACCTGCTGGTTAGCGCGAAATAAGTGTGCTTGGTATAAAATACGGTCAACCAAGGTAGTTTTGCCATGGTCAACGTGAGCGATAATCGCAATATTTCTAATGTTTTGCATCTTCTGAGAACGTATTTTTTTGAGGGTGCAAAAATACAAAAAAATAATTAGTCAATGTGCTAATATGCTAATGTGCTAATTATTTTTAGGGGATAGGAGATAGGAAATAGGGGCTAGAGGTTAAAATAATAAAAAAACGGGGCACCGAAATCGATACCCCGTGTAATATTTTGTAGAGACGCGATTAATCGCGTCTCTACAGGAATAGATTATTATCTAACGATAGCAACTTTGTAAACACCAACACCGTTTTCGGTAGCCAGTCTCACTACGTAGTTGCCGTTAGCCACGTTCAGTGAAATCACTTCGGGGCTGCTCAGCACTTTGCCAGTGTAAACTTGCTTACCATAGATGTCATAGATGTCAACATTGCTGATAGCGATACCTTCTTCGTTCACAACGTAAACATTGTTCTGGAAGCTGTAAACCTTGATGCTTGACATATCAGCGTTAGCGATACCGTCAACAGGTCCGAGAGGCAGAGCTCTGGTAGTGAACACGTTGGTAACCCAATCAGAAGTCATGTCAGTACCACAAACAGATCTCACACCGTATTCATACATAGTGTTAGGAGTCAAACCAGTCAACTGCAGTGAAGTAGTTGTAACAGTTTGAGGAGTATAAATGCCAGAATCAAATGCTCTGTAACGAACTTCGTAGCTCGGAGCGGTACCCATCCAGGTCAATAATGCGGATGTAGTATCGATATTCATAGCGGTCAAGTTGGTCGGAGCCTGGCAATTAGCTTCGAATACAGCGGTAATAGTATGGTTGCCGGTTACATTGTAGAAGGTGTATGAGCTGAGAGCACCTCTGCTTGAACCATCAACGATAACGTCAGCAACTACATAGTAGTCAGCAGGAGTAATGGTGAAGGTCTTGTTTGTACCATATTCAACATTGGTCTGGGTACCAGGAGCGATAGTACCATTTGCACCCTGAGTAACAGTGATTTCGAACTTCTTGATGCTAGTGGTAGCAGTCAAGGTGATATCCTGCTGCAAAGCATCCAAAGTGAAGGTACCGATACCGTTGTTGTAAGTAACAGGAACAACAGCGTTGCCAGCGGTTACGCTGATTACTTCATAACCCACTTCAGGAACAATCATGTATGAAGGAGTAGAACCGTAAGCGTAAGTCATCGTACCAGGAGTGATAGTAGCATGTTCGGGCTGATTAACGGTAACAGTCACATAGTTGGATGCGAAGTTAGCGTAAATGATATAGTCGCTCTGAACATTGCTGATGGTGAAGGCGTTGTTGGTCACAACAACTTCCTGACCATTGGCGATAACGTTCTCCAAATGATAACCGTTAGCTGCGGTCAAAGTATAGTTCACATTGCTACCAGCCTGAACGGTAGTAGTAGCAGGAGTGATAGTGCAAGCTGCAACGTTGGAAGTAGCAGTCAAGGTGTACATAGTAGCCTCGAAAGTTACATCAACAGTGTGGTTATCAGTGATGTTGATGAATTCGTAGAAGTTAACAGCACCAACACTTTCACCGTCAACAACAACGTCAGCAACCTGATAGTTGTCAGCAGGAGTAATGGTCAAGCTGTAGTTGCTACCGTAAGGAACTGTAGCATCGATAGTATTCTCACCGTTAACAGTACCGTTAGCTCCAACAGTACCAGTAATGTTGTACATGAACTGGTCGAAGAGAACGCTTACTGAATGGTTAGAATCAATAGCGTTGAAAGAAACAGTCAAGGTAACAAGTTCGTCAGCCTGAGTGTAGGTGGTAGTAACACCGTCAATTACAGTCTGAGAAATGTACCAACCTTGGTCAGCGATGATTTCGTAATTTACATTGTCACCATAGTTCACTACCATAGCACCATCAGGAGTGATAGTACCATTATTACCGGCTTCAGCAGTCATGGTATAAGTATTGATTGCGAAATAAACGTTGATTACATAGTTGTCAGCCACATTTTCGATAGTATAAGCGAAGGTCTGAGGATCAGTAACTTCAATTTCAGCATTGTTAATCACCACAGAAGCAATGTGGTAACCCTCGGCTGCCATAGCGTTGAGTTCATAGTTGACAGTGCTGTCGGGATCGTATGTGAAAGTAATACCATCACTTACAAGACCGTTACCGTATGCATTGGTAGTAACAGTATAGGTATTGGGTTCGAAATAGATATAGAATTCATGAGATTCTTCGACATAGTTGAACTGATAGTTATTGGCGGTATATAAGTTCTGACCGTCCAAAGTAACATTGTCGATAGAATAACCGGTAGCAGGAATGATATTGCTATACCAGTTGTCAGCATAGTTCACAACAGTACTGAAGCTTTCACCCTCAACCAAGAGGTCGCTAGCGTCGGCATAACCCTGGCCAGCCATTACGTTATAAGTGATAGCGAAGGTGTCAACCTTAACCACTGCTTCGATAGTGTAGTTGTCAGCGATAGAATCCATAGTGAAGTAGTAGTAATGAGGATCACTACCGAATACCACTTCGTCGATTCTGTTCACACCGTTCACGAGGAACTGATACAAGTGGAAGTGCTCTTCAACAGTACCAATAACCATCATAGGATCATATTCAGCCACATACTGAGTGTCAGGAGTAATAGTACCCATGATATCAGTAATACCATCATAAGTATTGTAATTGCTTACAAATGCATCGATTCTGTAACCGAACTGGATGTCCACAGTCTGAGTTTCAGTAACATCTTCGAAAGTGTAGCTGTCAATACGGCCTTGAGACTCACCGTTAACAAAAACTTTCACAATATGATAACCGTCGTTTTCATCAGCATTGAAAGTAACGGTAGTATCCACATCGTGATTTACGGAATAGTCAACCCAAGTGGTGTAGGTTTCACCAGCGTTCAAGAGTTCACTGTCATTTACATAACCTTTACCAGTCAAAACATTGTAGTTGATAGCCACAGTGTCTCTTCTGAAAGTAGCGTTCAGATAGTAGTTAGCCACCACCAAAGTATCGATAGTGTAGTTGTAAGTACCGTTACCATTGTCAACAACGTCAGCGAATACATCCAACTGCAATTCGGGATCCATCGGGCTGAGTGTCAAGCCTGTCAGGAAATAGTGAGGATCAGCCACCATAGTAACTGTGAACGGATCAGGATTGATGGTGGTGTCAGTAGCTGCGGGTACGAATGCACCACCGAGATCGCTATAGAGATCTGATCTGTAATTTTCAACAGACTTGAAGATATGGAACTCGAGTTTGAAGTCCACGAATACAGTGTGAGGCTCAGTAACATTCTCCAAAGTGTAGAGCATGAAGTTAGCACCAGTACCGTCTTCAGGAACAACCTGTACGCTGTCAACCCAAACACCAGCCACGTGATACATAGGATCCGGAACGAGGTTCAGGGTCAGGTTTTCACCATAGTTGACAGAAACAACACCGTTAGGAGTAACTATACCATTTTCAGCATAAGTTACAACAACATCATTAACAGGATATACCTTGAAGTTGTCGATACTGAAGCCCAAGTTACCAGGCAATGAAGTAGCATGGAAACCGAAGTTGTAAACACCGTCAGCGTCGATGGTGATAGTAGTGGTAGCAGTTTCATAAGTTGTATTGTTGAAGCTATGAGTAGCCACAGCGTTGGTCATATCAGCAACATGAGCACCATTGCCATAGAATACTTCGAAAGCTTCGGTCAGTGAGCTGTTAGCCTTATAGTCATAGATAATGGTATAAGTACCAGCAGTCATTTCAATACAAGGTGACATCATCCAGTCGTCAGCAGCGGCCAAATCGTTGAAAGTATAATAGATTTCGTTATCCAGGTTCATAGTGACACCGTCGTTGTTGGCATCGATCGGGTTCCAACCATGGTTGATAGTCAGACCAGCGAATGTTTCAACGTAAGGAACAGCAGCAGGTTCCAGAACAGTGATAGGAGCGGAAGCAATCGTATTGTTAGCATCCACAAGGTCACCTTCCAATTCAACCCAAGCAACGATGAAGTTTGCACCAGCTGCAAATGTGGGCAGCTGACCGAAAGTATATTCAGCAGTTTCATTGAAAGCAATCGGAGTTTCCAAAGTAACGGTTTCATGCACCGGAGTTCCATCGTTCACCTGATAATAAGCTTCGAAAGTGCTAACGGTACCTTCATAACCATTATTCTTCACACTGATGGTAACAGCACCTTCCACATCGCAAGCGTCAGCGAAAGTGTTGATACCAGTGATAGCCAAGTCAGTAGCTTCAGGACAAATGGTCAATCTCACATTGCTATGATGTAATCTGCGAGTACCTGCCTGACCTGCGTATGCAGCTCCGTCAGCTTGCCATGTAAGAGCTGAATAAGTAGTCGTAGTGGTGGTCTTGAATGTATAAGAACTACCATTGTATGCACCTGAATTATCTTCCACAACGATGGCCAAGTTTCCACCAGCGTATGCAAATGGCGTATTCAAAGCGAATTCATTCCAGCCTTGTGTGCAGTTCAATGAACCTTCATATACCAACTGCAAGCCTTCAGTAATCCAGTCACTGGTACTTGCAAATTCAGATTTATCTGTATTCACCATATAAATCCTTACATTGTTTTTAGATGTCATAGCACTTGAATAAGCATATTCAAATGAGATGGAAGAAATAGTACCTATAGCATTAATCTCTTCTGCTGTAAGAATCTGCTGAGTATAGGCATAATTATAATAATTACCAACAGGAATATAATTCTGATTTGAGCCTGTGCCTGCTATTTCAGCATCCGTACCAGCAACACACTTGGTGGTGAAACCAATCTCATCGGTATATTCACTTTCATCACCAGTACCGCAAACAGCTTTTACTCGTACCGTGTATCCCGCTAAAGGAGACAGATTGCTCAAGAGAACATATGTGGTGTCAACAGTAACAGTTGTCCAATCAGCATCTCCTTCTGCCATATATTCAACAGCATAACCAGTCTGATCGTAACTGTCAGTCCATGTTACAACAGCTGAATTGTCTGTGATGTCAGAAACATTCATTTGTGAAGGAACGAAGCAAGTGGGAATAGCTTCCACCAAAATATTATCAACATATGTATAATTGTACCAATAGCTATTGGTATAACCTTCAGGTTTCTCTTTAGTTTCACGGAATGCGATATAACCATTTCCACTATAATCACTCAATGGAATTGTAAATCTTTCACCTGCAACAGGAGCAGAAATAGTTTGAATAAGGGTGAAACTTGTTTCAGGATTAGCAGCGTCAGTAACAACACCCACATCCAATCTTGAACCATAGTAAGTAGAAGTTGAATTATATGCTTTTGCATCAAAAGAAATCATCAAGGTATTAATTGCGGCGTCCAACTGAGGTAGCACAGCATACACTTCACCATATGAAGTTGAAGTTGAAGTAGTGCAATAGCTATATAATCTCAATGAGTTGGTACCGCTCACAGCGTATGATGAACTACTGTAAATACCTGCACCGTATGAGGTTGAAGTACCCGTATATTTTCTGTTCCAGCATACCGGCATCACCATGCTTGACTGAGTAGTGGTAGAGGTGTAAGAATCAAAGTCTTCTGAGAAAGGAACTGCAGCTAAACCACAGACAGTATTAAAGCTCAATTCAGCATTTGTGTACTCTGATTCGTCAGTTGCTGAACAAATAGCCTTCACGCTGAATGGCAATACATAATGAGTGGAAGCGGATAAACCTGTAATCGTGTAAGGATTGTTTGTGGTAGTTTCAGTGATGGTTTGATCACCAAGAGTATAAGAAACTTCCCATTCAGTTTCGGTACCACCTGCAGTCCATGATACCTGAGCGGTAGTCTCGGTAACTGTACCAAGGGTAATAGCAGAGGGTTTCATACATGTTGGAGCCAGATCAATTTTGATATTGTCCACAAAAATAGCTCCACTACCATAGTTGGCATTAGAGAAGAACTGCAACATAATAGACTTACCAGCGTATGCAGCCAAAGAAATAGGATCAGCTTCGGTGAATGTACCCGGATTTGTATAGTCGTTAGAACCAGTGCTAGTGTATGATCCCAATTCAACAGCTTGGCTTGTGCCAGCTTCTATTACATTTACCTTGAAAGCACCGCAACTTGCTCTGTGAGAATAGTCAAAGTTAAGCACGTATGTTCCTGTGCTGGGCAATGTAATCACTGGCGAATTGATAAGGGCCGTACCGCTTTGTACAAAGTAATTGTACATACGAATCATGTTGTTGCTATTGTAGTTATATACACCCCAGATACGTTCAGGATAACTACTCAATGTTGAAGAAGTAGAAGCACTGTTGTCCCAGCAACTAGGTACCGTACTGGAAGCGAAATTCTCAAAATTTTCAGTCCATGGCAAGCTAGTTACAGGAACACAAGGAGTGAAGAAACTTACAGGCATTGACCAATCGGAGTAATCATCACCACCACAATTGGCGCGTACACTGATTTGATAATTGGTACTGCTTTCCAAAGTGAATACAGTTGACAAATCAACAGTGGTCTCATTAACCGTAGCAGTTTGTTCACCAATCATCAATTCGTAAGAAGCAGGAGTACCAAGTTCATTTGGTGTAATGGTAGCGGTTAAACCGTTAACGCTGATAGAAGGAGTACCGCAAGTCGGAGCCGGCTTGATAGTCACATCATCCAAAAAGACACCATGGCCATAATTACCAGTTGCCTCAAAAGCGAAT
>JAGBPS010000019.1 GCA_017633255.1 Bacteroidales bacterium | reverse complement strand
TTGCTCATTGCTCATTGCTCATTGCTCATCGCTCACAGCTTATCGCTCATCGCTTCCAGAGGAAATTTTTTCCGAAAAACACAGATTATTAATAAATTGACCCCTGTATTTCCGTTCAGGGGCTTTCTTTTTGCAAAAAACAAGCCTTATAAATCCGACTTTAAGAATTTATTTATTTCCCATCCATAATATTAATTAACATCACGCTGTTTATACCCTCTCGAAAAAGCCTTGTAACACGCTTGAACATCAGTGTTTTCTTTTTTTTGAAAAAAAATTTCAGGAAAGGTGTTTTCGTATGAAAAAATTTAGTATTTTTGCCGCCAATTTTGATAGATAATGAAGAAGAAAAATAACGGCTGGTCTATCAGATTGAAAATTAGATACTTAGAAAAATAAAATAGAACAAAAACAATGGGAGCAAGAAAAAGATTAGCAGCAGATGCGCGTAAAGAAGCCAAGAAAAATGTCTATATGGCTCGTTTAGTCGATAATCCGACTTCTCCGCGCAAAACCAGAATCATGGCTGACGTGATTAGAGGAAAAGACGTTGATTATGCAATGAACGTGTTGAAATTCAGCAGAAAAGAGTCAGCAGAGAAACTTTTGAAATTGTTGAAATCGGCTATCGCCAACTGGCAAGTGAAAAACGAAGGTGCCAGACTGGAAGACGCCAATTTGTATGTGAAGACCATCATGGTTGACGGAGGCAGAATGCTGAAGAGAATCAGAACCGCCCCCCAAGGCCGCGCACACAGAATCAGAAAACGTTCCAACCACGTGACCATCATCCTTGATAGCCGCGCTCAGGAAGTTGCAGTTGACAATAATAATACTAACGAATAATATTAATTACAAAAAGTATGGGTCAAAAAGTTAATCCGGTAGGTTTAAGATTAGGAATTATCAGAGGATGGGATTCTAATTGGTATGGCGGCAAAAATTTCGCCAATAAATTAGTCGAGGACGACAAAATTAGAAAATATTTGAACGCACGTCTGTTCAAAGCCGGAATCGCAAAGATTTACATTGAAAGAACACTCAAGCTTGTAACGGTTACCATTAACACCGCCCGTCCCGGTTTGATTATCGGCAAAGGTGGTCAAGAAGTTGACAAACTGAAAGAAGAGTTGAAGAAGATTACCAACAAGGAAATCCAAATCAACATCTCCGAGGTGAAACGCCCCGATTTGGACGCAGTTTTGGTTGCCCAGAACATCGCTAAGCAGATCGAAGGCCGTATCTCCTACAGAAAGGCTGTTAAAACCGCCATCGCTGCCACCATGCGCGCCAACGCAGAAGGTATCAAGGTTTCCTGCTCAGGTCGTCTCGGCGGCGCTGAAATGGCAAGAACCGAACATTTCAAGGAAGGAAGAACTCCTCTCCATACTCTGAGAGCCGACATCGATTACGCTCCCGCTGAAGCCCATACCACTTACGGTCGTATCGGTATCAAAGTTTGGATCTGCAGAGGTGTGGTTTATGGCAAGAGAGACCTCTTCGCAGCCAACAACGAGGCCAAGGAATCCAAGGGCTCAGCCAAACGCGCTCCCCGCGGTCCCCGCAAAGAGAAAAGAAGCTAACAGCGTTGACTTCACAATCAAATAGTATATAAACAATAAAATTATACAGCAATGTTACAACCAAAAAAGACCAAATACAGAAGACCGCAAAAGGGCAGAATGAAACGCATCACCAAACGCGGTTCTGAAATCGCTTTCGGTTCTTTCGCCCTGAAAGCCCTCGAGGAATGCTGGATCACCGGTCGCCAAATCGAAGCCGCCCGTCAGGCTATCACCCGTCACATGAAACGTGAGGGTCAGCTGTGGATCTCCATCTTCCCCGACAAGCCCGTGACCAAGAAGCCTGCTGAAGTTCGTATGGGTAAAGGTAAAGGTACCCCCGAATACTTCGTGGCCCGCGTTAGCCCCGGTAGAATCATGTTCGAAGCCGACGGTGTTCCCTTCGAAGTAGCTAAGGAAGCCCTCCGCCTCGGAGCCCAGAAGTTGCCCATCGCAACCAAGTTCATAGTTAGAAGAGATTATTCAGAAGAAATTTAAGAGCAATGAAACAGCAAGTAATACGTGAACTCTCCACTCCCGAAGTGAAGGAAAGATTAGTGGAAGAACAACAACAGTTGGTGAAACTGAAACTGAACCACGCCATTTCTCCTATCGAGAATCCTCAGAAGATCAAAGAGCAGAGAAGAACCGTGGCTCGTCTCAAGACCGAATTGCGCATGCGCGAATTGAAAGAAAACGTGAAATAATTAATCCCATGGAAGAAAGAAATAAACGAAAAGTCAGAGAAGGTCTTGTCACCAGCAACAAGATGGACAAAACTATCGTGGTCAGCGTCGAAAGAAGACTGAAACACGCCAAGTATGGTAAGTTCCTCAAAAGAACTACCAAACTGATGGCTCACGACGAGAAAAACGATTGCAACATCGGTGACAAAGTAAGAGTTATGGAAACCAGACCCTTGAGCAAAAGCAAGCGCTGGAGATTAGTAGAAATCATTGAAAGAGCTAAATAGTTATGATACAGCAAGAAACAAGAATGGCAGTGGCCGACAACAGCGGCGCAAAGGAAGTTTTGTGTATCCGCGTTCTGGGTGGTACTAAAAAACGCTATGCCACCGTTGGCGATAAAGTGGTCGTCACCGTGAAAAGCGCCATCCCTTCAGGTAATATCAAAAAAGGTTCTGTCTCTAAGGCAGTGGTCGTCCGTACCAAGAAACATGTCCGCAGAAACGACGGTTCTTACATCCGCTTCGATGATAACGCCGTTGTCCTCCTCACCCCTGGTGATGAACTCCGCGGCACCCGTATCTTCGGCCCTGTTGCCCGTGAACTTCGTGAGAAACAATATATGAAGATTGTTTCCCTCGCTCCGGAAGTACTTTAATTGTTGCCCATACAACAATTATTTATATAAGGACAATTGACAAAGACCAATTGAAAAACAATTAAAATCAAAAAACAATGAAAATTCACATCAAAAAAGGCGACATCGTTAAAGTTATTGCCGGTGACTCCAAAGGCTCACAAGGCAAAGTGATGATGGTAGATGTCGAAAAATACCGCGCCATGGTGGAAGGCGTGAACTTGGTGTCAAAACACACTAAGGCCAACGCTAAGAACCCTAACGGCGGTATCGTTAAGAAAGAAGCTCCGATCCATATTTCTAACCTGATGCTTATCGACGCTCAGGGTAACGCTACCCGTATCGGCAGAAGAAAGAATGAGAACGGCAAATTAGTTAGATATTCAAAAAAGTCAGGAGAGGAGATTAAGTAATGTACACACCAAGATATAAAGAAAAATATACAAAGGAAGTTCTTCCTGCACTGAAAGAACAGTTCGGATTCAAATCCGTGATGCGTATCCCGAAAATCACCAAGATCTGTCTGAACCAGGGTCTCGGTAAATTCGGTATCGCCGACAAGAAGTTAATCGACGCAGGTGTTCAGGAAATGACCATGATCGCAGGTCAGAAAGCCGTGGCAACCAAGTCAAAGAAAGATATCTCCAATTTCAAGTTGAGAAAAGGTATGCCCATTGGCGTGAGAGTGACCCTCCGTGGCGACAGAATGTATGAATTCCTCGATCGTCTGATTTCTGTTTCTATCCCTCGTATCCGTGACTTCCGCGGTATCAGCGACAAGGGTTTTGACGGTAGAGGTAATTACACACTCGGTATCCCCGAACAGATTATCTTCCCCGAAATCGATATTGACAAAGTGGCTAAAATTAACGGTATGGATATCACCTTCGTTACCACAGCCCATAATGATAAAGAGTGCCTCGCACTGTTGAAAGAGTTTGGATTACCATTTAAAAATCAGAAATAAGCTATGGCAAAAGAATCTTTAAAAGCAAGAGAAGTAAAAAGAGCAAAATTAATTGCTAAATACGCCGCTAAACGTCAGGAGTTAAAGAAGATCATTAATGGTAATGACTATGAGGCAAAGCAGGCTGCTATCGTGGCTCTGCAGAAACTGCCTCCCAACTCAAACCCTATCAGATTACACAATCGTTGTAAGTTAACCGGTCGTCCAAAAGGTTATATGCGTCAGTTCGGCATTTCCCGTATCAATTTCAGAGAAATGGCCTCCGCTGGTCTCATCCCGGGCGTAAAAAAAGCAAGTTGGTAACATTTAAAATTAGGAGAAAGATACTATGAATACCGATCCGATTTCAGATTATTTAACCCGAATGAGAAACGCCATCAGGGCTAATCATAAAGTGGTGGAAATCCCTACCTCAAAAACCAAACGCGAAATCACCAAGATTTTGTTCGAGAAAGGTTATATCCTGAATTATAAATTTGTCGATGACGTACACCCCGGCATGATCAAGATCGCTTTGAAATATCATCCGACTTCCAAGTTGTCGGCAATCACCGAGCTGAAACGCGTGAGCCGCCCCGGTCTTCGTAAATACGTTGGCGTTGACGAAATGCCTTCCGTAATGAACGGCCTCGGAATCGCTATCGTTTCCACTTCCCACGGCATGATGACCGATAAGGAAGCCAAAGCACAGAAAGTCGGTGGCGAAGTTTTATGTTACATTAGCTAATTAGGAGGAAACAGATATGTCAAGAATAGGAAAATTACCCATTTCAATTCCTTCAGGTGTTGAAATCAAGAAAGACGAGAAATCTCACGTCGTTACCGTTAAAGGTCCCCTCGGCGAACTGCACCAGTATGTTGACCCTGACATCACTTTGGAAGTGGAAGACGGTCATCTGAAACTGTCACGTCCGACTGACCAGAAACGTCATAAAGCCCTCCATGGCCTTTACAGAGCACTGCTCAACAATATGGTGACCGGTGTTTCCAAAGGCTTCGAACTGAAACAGGAAGTTGTGGGTGTCGGTTACAAAGCCGAAGCCAAGGGAGCTCATCAGTTAGACCTGAGCTTGGGTTACTCACACAATATCCTTTTCGATTTCCCGGATGAAATCAAGGTTGAAACCATCAACGAAAAAGGTAAAAACCCCATCATCATCCTTAAAGGTATCGACAGACAATTATTAGGCCAGGTGGCTAACAAGATTCGCTCATACAGAAAGCCCGAACCTTACAAAGGAAAAGGTATCCGCTTTGTGGGTGAAGTTGTTAGAAAGAAAGCCGGTAAATCAGCAGAAAAATAATATTGAAAATTTAAGACAATGGCTTATAATAAGAAAGAATTTAGAAGAAACAGGATTAAAAACCGCGTGCGCAAAATCGTTAGCGGAACTCCTGAACGTCCGAGAATGTCCGTTTTCAGAAGCAACAAGGACATCTACGTACAAATTATCGATGATAGAGCCGGTGTTACCCTGGCATCTGCTTCCTCTGTCGTTGCTGACATCAAGAACCAGAAGGTTACCAAGACCGAGAAGTCTGCAATGGTGGGCAAACTGATCGCCGAACGTGCTAAAGAAGCTGGCATCAACGCTGTCGTTTTCGACCGTAACGGCTATCTGTATCATGGTAGAATTAAATCTTTGGCCGACGCAGCCAGAGAAGGTGGTTTAATTTTCTAATACGAGGAGGAATATGTCAAACGCTAATATCAAAAGAGTAAAATCAACCGATATCGAATTCAAAGACAGATTGGTTGCAGTAAACAGAGTTACTAAGGTTACCAAGGGTGGTCGTACGTTCAGCTTCTCCGCTATCGTCGTCGTTGGTAATGAGAATGGTATCGTTGGCTACGGCCTCGGCAAAGCAAAGGAAGTTTCCGCCGCTATCGCCAAAGGTATCGACGATGCTAAGAAGAACCTGATTCAGGTGCCCGTGCTCAAAGGTACTATTCCTCACGCTCAGGAAGGCAAATACAGTGGTTCTCTCGTATTCATGAAACCCGCTGCTCCTGGTACCGGTGTTATCGCTGGTGGTGCTATGCGTGCCGTCCTCGAAAGTGTTGGTGTGAAGAACGTGTTGGCAAAATCCAAAGGTTCTTCCAACCCCCACAGTGTGGTGAAGGCTACCATCAACGCTTTGGCTCAGCTCCGCGATCCTTACACCATCGCCAAAGTGCGTGGCGTACAGCTCGACACCGTATTCAACGGCTAAGATTTCCCCAAAAGTTTTTTATATGCGAGACTCCTGCCCTTACGGGTGGGAGTCTTTTTTCGTTTAGACGGGGAGACATGCACTTCGTGCATTCGGGGAGACGGGAAGACGGAAAGACGATGTGTTCATCTTAACGAGTGAACGAAGTGAACGTCTTGTCGAGCGAGCATGGCGAGCGTCTTCACGAACTCACGAAGTGAGTGACTTCCCTCCATTAATTAATTTGCACATTTGCCAATTAAATTGTATTTTTGCAGAAATTTTGAATTATGGCAAAAGAAACGATTACCTATACCGAAGCCCTGGCGGAATTACAACAAATCGTCAGTGAAATGGAAAATGCAGACATTCCAGTGGATGAGTTGTCCGACAAAATCAAGCGTTGCACGCTACTCATCAAATTATGCAAGGACAAGCTGACCAAAACCGAAGCGGAAATTGCGAAAATCATGGAAACTGAAAGTTGAAAACTGAAAACTGAAAGTTGACAAATAGGGGTTAGGGATTAGGTGTTAGTAGAAAAGAATTCAAAATCCTAAATTCATAATCCCGTAATCCTGTAATCCTATAATCCTATCAACCTTCTCACCTTCTAACCTTCTCACCTTCTCACCTTCTAACCCCGTATATCATGGAAACCCTTACCACCCCCTTGATCGAAGAATACTGCGAGGCACACACTTCCCCGGAGGGCGAATTGTTGTACCAGTTGTTCCGTGATACTCATTTGCATACGGTCAAGCCACGGATGCTGTCGGGACAGTTGCAGGGACGCTTTCTCTCCATGGTTTCACGTTTGGTAAGACCTGTGCACGCGCTGGAAATAGGTACTTATACTGGTTATTCCGCTCTGTGTTTGGCAGAGGGCTTGGCTCCGGAGGGAGTGCTCGACACGATAGAGGTGGACGAGGAGTTGGAAGAGATGATTAACAAATATATTGGCGCTTCAGAATATAGGGATAAAATCCGTCTCCACATTGGAGATGCGCGCCAGCTGATTCCCCAGTTTGATTGCCAGTGGGATTTGGTGTTCATGGATGCGGAGAAAAGAAGTACGCGCGAGTTTTACGATCTTTTGTTGCCTAGGATGCGTAAAGGCGGGCTGATGATGATTGACAATATGCTGTGGAGCGGCAAAGTGGTGGAGGAGGGGAGCCATTATGATTTGGACACCCAAGCCATCATGGAATTCAATGACTATGTGCAGCGGGACGAGCGTGTTAGCAATGTGCTCTTGCCTTTGCGGGATGGCATCATGATGGTGATGTGCTGAGATATACGTTAAGACGTCAAGGCGTTAAGACATGCACTTCGTGCATTCGTTAAGGCGATAAGACGTTGAAGTAATTAATTAATCGTCTTGACGAGCGAACGAAGTGAGCGTCTCTACGCCTTCACGTATAAACGAAAAAATAGAATTATGAGAATAGATATACTGACCTTATTTCCCGAAATGTTTACCGGTGTGTTTGGCTGCTCCATTATCAGCAGAGCGGTCAAAGGCGGCTATCTGGAATTGCATACGCATGATATAAGGGATTATAGTACCGACAAGCATCGCCGTGTGGACGACTATCCATTTGGAGGTGGAGCTGGCATGGTGATGATGGTGGAACCTATCGCCCGCTGCATCGAACAGCTGAAGAGTGAACGGAAGTACGATTTGGTGCTTTTCATGGCCCCTGATGGCAAGACCTTTGACCAGAATTATGCCAACCGCCTCTCTTTGCAAGAGAATATCATGATTTTGTGCGGTCATTATAAGGGTGTGGACGAACGAGTGCGCGAATTGTTCATTGACGAGGAAGTCAGTATTGGTGACTATGTGCTGTCGGGAGGCGAAATCGCGGCTATGGCCATTGTGGATGCGGTGGCCAGAATCATCCCAGGTGTCTTGCACGATGAAACCTCTGCATTGCTGGATTCATTTCAGGACGGACTCTTATCGGCACCTGTCTATACCCGTCCAGCTGATTATCAAGGATATAAGGTTCCGGAAATCTTGCTTTCAGGGCATCAGAAAAAAATTGATGACTGGCGTTTGGAGCAACAATTGAAGCGAACCCAAGAGCGCCGTCCCGACCTTTTGGAAGATATTTAACATCATTCTGTTAAAAAAAAAAATCGATAAAAAATATTTTTTTGCGTTTCATGTAAAAAAAATATGTATTTTTGCATGTTGAAATTGTAGTGTACTGCAATCTCAAAAATTATTTATAAACACTGAAAAACCAATAAAATAGAGAGAAAAAAGAGAAAAAAACAATAACAATTAAATTCAAAATCTTATGAAAAAACTATTATCAATTTGCTTCTTAAGCATCTTTTTAATGATGTTTGGTATGCAAGCGCAAGCGCAGAGGGACTGCTGTTTCCAGCTTTCGAATCCCCATGCTGACACTCTCCACGGCATTGCGAATCTGCCGGGTGGCAACTTGCCATTGTCTCATTACATGAGTCCTCTGGTATTTGGTGCCACCGATGTCTATGACATGATTTTCTCAGATGCTAATTGCTTGGGTATTGACGAAGGCGCGAAAGTGTCTGTTGAACTCGAGTTGTGGGTTGATGGTCCGAATGGTCTTGAGAATGTCCTTGACGGACAGCACGACCTGAGCCGTTACTGCAATATTACCCTCCAAACTGCCTATGAGGAACTGCATTGGGTGGGTACTCCCATGTTGCAGGAAAATTATTCTTTTGTGTATGAGTACCCGGGAGCTATTCCGATTTTCAGTGGTACTTATAACATTAGTAATGTAGCTTTCGACTATTTTTATTTCAGGTTCCTTACCAATACGAGATCAAGAATCGTTGTTACCTGGAACCAGGTTTTCCGCGATGTTATGCTGATTGTTCACATCAGAGAACGTATCCATGGTACCGACAATTCTTTGTACTGGAATTCTCATGTTGAAGAAAGTGAATACTACCAGATTGGTGGTCACCAATCTCATCCTGCTAGAGTGCTCGCTTCTGATACTTTGAGTACTGAAACTATCGTTGAAAAGAATGATACCATTAAGGACTGCGAACCGGTAATTGTTGGTATGCCTGCTTATACGATGGACACTACAGGTGATTATAAGATTGCTTACGTTGACACTTCATGTGGTTACAGAATCGATAGCATCGTAAACTACAACTATACTCACTTTTTACACCCGACAACTCCTACTTTGTCAGACTCAACTTACACTTATTGCCAGAGAGCTACTTCCGATTCTATCGTTTTGGGTCCGGAACCCAATGATAGTCTCCGTATTGACCATGGAGCCGACATCGTGGCTTATTGGTCATTAGATGGTGACACCTTCTATTATGCACCGTCGTTCACACCTAATACGGATACTTTAGCGGGTACATATATATATTATGTAAAACGTCACGACAATGTGACTGGTTGCGAAAGTGAAGTGGATACCTTCCAGGTGAGAATCACCCCGATTCCGGCTGGTCCGAGTGTAACTGACACTTTGGTGGAATACTGCGTTGGTGAGACTCCGGTTGCACTGACCTATACAGCTCCCGCTGGTCAGCAGGTTCTTTGGGGTGAGGATGTTGACAATATCACTTCAACAACCGCTCCTGTTCCCACTGCTACTGCTGCCGGTACGAAAGTGTATTATCTGAAACTGCAGGATACCACCACCGTGAACCAGTGCATTAGCGACGATTATGATTCCATTACTGTTAAGGTGTATGACAATCCTACAGTGGCCATCACTACCGACAATGACACCTTGTGCTTCGGTGACAAGGCTTCCATGGCTGCTACTCCTACCACTTGGACTACTTACCAGTGGCAGAAAGACGGTGTTGACGTTGCCGACTCAACCAATACTACTTTCACATATACTAATAATGTAACCGACACAACTACGGTTCAGTTTATGGTTAAGGTTACAGAATTGCACGTGGTGAAGTCTTGTAATGCTGCCGATACTATCGACATCTTGGCTTACCCGACTATCGGTGCTCCTACCCCCGTTCGTGGCGACACCGCTATCTGCGGTCCTGGTTCTGTCACCCGTGAAGTTGCAAATGGTACTCACGCCTCTACTTCAACTTGGTATGACAAGACCAAAACAAGCGTTTTGGGAACAGGTACAACCTATACTCAGAACTATACTGAAACTGATACTTTGTATGTTTCTTCTTCAAATGATTTCGGTTGCGAAACTCCGAAAGACAATTGGTTGCGCATTATTGTGACAGTGGACAGCGTTCCTCAGATTACTTTGACCACCGACCATGTTGGTGATTCAGTTTGTGCTGAAGAAAACCTGATTATCCGTTCTTCAGTTGTTCCTACGGGATATGTTTTGGATTACGTATGGAGTGGCACTGGTTTGGTTGCTCCTCTTAACAGAGATAGCGTTGTTTTCAACTATGCAACTGCTGGTACTTATACCGACACTTTGACGGTGACGATTCACTACACTACCCCTGCCCATCAATGCTCCAACCATGCTACTATTGATATTACCGTTGATACTCTTCCTGTGATTGTGAAGGATGTGAACTACACAGTTAAGAATAACGAATTCTGTGTAGGTGTGAATGGTAAAATTGAATTCTTGACTCCCGATTATGAGAGATACAGCATTTACAACGGTGCTGCTGGCACCTGGAGAACTACGAAAGTGTTCGACACCCTGGCAGCTGGTAACTACAATTTGGTCGTTGAGGACAGTAGAGGTTGTAAGAACCATGCTAATCCTGAAACCATCATCGACGCTCCTATCATGCCGGTTCTCACACTTACCGACTCAGCCAACACTCGTTGCGAGGCTCCGTTCAATGGTAAGTTGATTGCCTCTGTTACTCCCGCCGCTACTTACAACTATCAGTTGTTGGATGGTGCTTTCCAGGCTGACTCAATATTCAGCGCTCTGAAAGACAGTACATACACTGTTATTGTAAAAGACATGACCACGGGTTGTAGAGACACCGCTACTCATAATGTTACCAATGGCAGAGTAACTCCAGTGCTCACTTTGGTTCAGAATCCGAATACTCACTGTATTGCTCCATTTGGTGGTTCAATTGCTGTCACCGCTATGGATCCTGCTGACTCTACTTATCAGTACAAACTGTCTACCGCTCCTTATCTAAACTATCAAGACGATACTTTGTTCACCGGATTAGAACATGGTTTCTATACCGTTTACGCACGCGATGTTAATTCGGCTTGCGTTGGAAGTGATACAATCACTGTTAAGTCAACCAGTGTTCTTCCTACTGCTACCATCTCTGCCCGTCCTGAGATTTGCTACGGTGACACCAACCGTGTGACTATGCTTCCTGGTGGTCTTGATGTTGTTTTCGATTACTGGACTTATAGTGGTCCTGTTCCTTCATCAGATCCTATGATTGATACTATTTTAGGAAAACAATCATTCAGCATGAAGGGCTTCCCTGCTGGTAAGCACAACTTCACCGCTCATTTCCATGACACTGTTACTCATTGTACAAATACTGTAACAGACACCTTGCGTGTAATTCCGGTGAACATTGATTTGATCACTATACCTTATAACGCTCAAGTTTGTTCATACGATTCTGTGAAAGTGTTCTGTAGATACTTCCCGGATGATGTTACTGACACTATTATTACCTATAACTGGTATGCTCGTGAATATCATTACTCTACTGCTGGTAAGTATGATACTGTTTGGGTTACCCCTGTTTACGATAACAGACGTGTTTCCATCGTGGTATATGATAACCATGGTTGTAGCAACTCTAAATTTGTTGACCTTGACGTATATCCTCTGCCTTCTTTCACTATCAATACTGCTGAACAGAATTACTGCCAGAATACTATTTCAAAAGTTGTAGTTACACCAAACACAACTGATCCTTATACCTACGAATGGAAGAAAGGTGCTACCGTTGAAGGTACTACCGACACATTGAAAATTAATGTAGGTATGACCGATTTCGATGTGACACTGACAGTTACGGATGCTCATGGTTGTGTTAACCACGACACCGTGGATATCAATGTGATTGAAATTCCTGGTCATCCTAATTTCGATCATACTCCTCAGTATTTCTGCGACAACAATGTAACCATTGAATATGCTTCACCTGCTCAAGATAATCCTACGGTAGGTACTTTCACTTGGTTAAATGGTTCGGATCCTGAAGTTGCAAAAGTCAACGGAACTTACCAGGCATATTATGTGAATACTGAAAATGGCGTTTCATGTTACTCTGACACTACATCTGTTGCTGTTGAGATTACGGGTGCTCCTCATTTCGACGTTGCAGTGAGATATAACTCAGAGACTGCTATTGATACCATGCATAAGAGATGTTACGAAGTAGGCGCTGGTGATACTATCCATGTTAATGTTACTCCTGTTACTGGAACAGTTTATACTTACAAATTGAATAATGGTACTTTATCATCAACAAAAGATTTCGTTATCACCAGAACTGATGCTGGTTCATACATTGATACTATCACAATTCATGCAGTAGCTACTCATGGTACAGTTAATTGTGAAAATGATACTACTATCTATTATTACTTGACCATTAATGCTCTGCCGAGTGTTGCTCCGGTTGATTTCCCGAACTCCTATAATGGTGATTCTACCATCTTCCATTGCGAGGGTGTAACTCCTTCTTACACTGGTTTCACTGCTCCTGCTAACTGTGTGCTTCACTATGACAGCCTCACGGGTACCGCTATTCCTACAGCTGATGGTGCACATACACTTTATGTTACCAGAACTGATGTGACTCCGAACTGTACGAATACTTTCCCCTACAAGATTGTCATGGTTCCGAATCCGGTTGTTTCAGTTACTCATAAAGATGCCAGCAAGCTTTGCGATGGCGATGTGTTTAATGATACTATTGTTGCTACTATTACTAACACTATTGAACCTTCTTATACCAGATTGTTCACTTGGGATGAGGGTACCGAAATTTCAAAGACTGTTAATGCTGACACTTTGTATCATACCTTCATCACATCTGATACAATTACTGTGAAAGTTGGTGTACACGCTGAGAATGGTGCTTATAGCGCTACTTGCTACAAGACCCCGATGGATTCTGTGAAGATTTACATCCAGGCGAAACCTACTATTCCTGTGATGAGTACTTCTGTCTTTGGATATGTGGATCCTGATTCAATCGCTTATTGTGATGGTTCAACCTTCACTATTACAGCTACAGACTTCTCCACCAGCACAGGTGCTACTGTTTCAATGGTTGATGGTAACATTACTGAAAGTGCTGCAACTGATGCAATTTATAGAGTTGTGGCTAACAATACTCTTGAACCTAAGTGCCCGAGTGATACTTTGTATGTGAAGGTTCACAAGAAACGTATGCCTGTTGTTCCTTTATATGACACAGTTTACTATTGCGCCGGTACTCAGGCCAGCTACAACATTACTCCTTTGAACGTTAATGATACTATTCTTTATTTCAATGGTACTACTCCTCTTGCTGAACAACCTAAAACTGCTGGTGTATATAATTTACAAATCGTTGATAAGTTAGAAGGTTGCTCAAAGGATTCAACCCTCGTGATTGTTGAGGTTGCTCTTCCTACCGCAACTATTACTAATAGTACTAATTGGCATAATGACACCATTTGCGAAGGTTCAACTATTAACGAGACTTATTCTTTCTCTACAACTCCTAATGTTCATTACACCGGAATTGAGACATTTGCTTGGAAAGATGTTGTTTCAACTACTAACACTGCTACTTTGATTGCTACTCCGACAGCTGATACTTCGGTAACCTTCTTCTATCATTTGATTGATACTATTGCAAACAGCTTCTCTGGTGTGGCTTGTGCATTCGATTTCGACTCTACTATTACCTATACTTTCTTTGAAACTCCTAAGTTCAGTCTGTTGACAAAAGATACTGCTTTCTGCGCTGGTGATACTGTTATTGTTACTGAAGACTTCTTCACTCTGTTAACCACCGGAACTGAATTAGTGCCTACACCTAGCTTGCCCGATACTTTTGCTGCTGCATCTGGTAATGTTGTAGCACACGTAAGATATACTTCGTTCCACTCATGTGTAAGTGCCGATAGTACAATTACTGTAACAAGACATGAATTGCCGACAGTTGGAATTGCTCCTCATGGTACAACAATCTGTTATGGTGATACCGCTATTCTGAAAGTGACTGGTGCTAGCACATATGAATGGTCAACTGGTGCAACTATCGACTCTATCTTTGCTGTTGATTCTATCAAGTACTCTGTAATTGGTACGGATGCTAATGGTTGTAAGAATTATGACACTGTTAAGGTTAACTTCTATCCGATCTTTACTGTAGCTTTAAGCCCCGATACAACCGTATGCGTTGGTGATAGTTTGATGATTTCCGCTACCGTAACAGGTTCTACTGGTCCATACGATTTTACTTGGTACAAGTATACAGCACCTTTTGATACAGTTTATGATGTTCCATTATCTGTAGAAAAGGTTGGTCCTGATTCAAGTGCTATTGTTAATGGCTTCCCAGTTCCGACTTTGTACAAAGTTTCTATTGAAGATGTTAATGGTTGTAAATCAGATTCTAGTAAGAATATTATAAGAATCGCAGCTTCCAACAGACCTGCTTTCATCTTCCGTCAAATTGACAGTACTAAGAATATCCATAGCATGGAAGTACATTCTGGTGATGCTGCTGGTTTTGAAATGTATATCACGAACGAGTGTCATGATGAGACCGAGAGAGTATTTGTTACTGTTCAAGTTTATAAGAATGGTGTTCCCATGTCTGATGCTGAGTTGGGTTCAAGTATGAACTATATTATTTCCAACTACAATACAAGCTACGATTTTGATGTGAACCATTATAATGCTCCTGCTCTTGAATTAGTAGGTGTGAATTCATGCTACTTTGGCCAGGCTGGATACTTCTTCCCGAATTCTGAGTTCATCAATTACACTTCTTATAGTTACGACTGGGTATACATGCATTTCTTGACTACTAAGTCCGGTACTGATCCTGCACGTAAGATTACGGTGAGAACAGGTGCTTGGAAACCTGAATCAAAAGGTGTTTACACATTCTCATTCGCTGTTATCAAAGCTGGTCCGCATACCGCTGAAATTGCTCAGTTGTATACGTCTTCACTGAAGGTTGGTGGTTACAATGGTCAGGTTGGTCTTGACATGAACCATCTGGATACTGTTGCATTTGATACCTTCGACATCTATGTTGATTCTACTTTCGTAGGTGCTTCTACTACTCCGAGCATTGCTAATCAGACAGTTGTTACCACTTCACCTGAAGAAAGCGCTGCTGAGAAGGCTATTAACATGAATGTTTACCCGAATCCTGCTTCTAACAATGTGAATGTTGTTTTGAGCGGTGTTGAAGGTCAGACTGTCATCACAGTTCATGATATGAGTGGTAAGGCTGTTACCAGTATGAGAGTTGATCTTGATGGTAATAATCAGATCGTCAATCTGCCGGTTGATAACTTCTCACAAGGTATCTACTTCATCAAGGCTGTTAATGGCAGCGCTGTGATGACGAAGAAGTTGATTATCGCAAGATAATTATTGATTAAAAAATAAGTTCAAAAGGAGTTGCGTTCTCTGCGTAACTCCTTTTTTTTTAGAATAGAAAGATGAAGAAATTTGCGGACGGCAACTTTATGGGATTTTTATTGAACCAGTATTGGTATAAACTGGTAGTGGTCTTCTTCTTTAACATTTTGGCTGTCGCCTTCTCTATTCTTTCTCTTTTGCTGATTGAGCCTTTTGTAGCTGTTCTGTTTGGAATGGATCTTTCTCGCTTGAGTGTGCTTGGCTCTTTTATGATGAATATTCTTTCCTCTTTTATCGATCTTCAGGAGGCGAGTCATCAGGTGTCGGGATTAGTGATTTTGGCAGTCTTGTTTTTCTTCCTGAAGAATTTTTTCACTTTTATGGCGCAATGGTTTATGGCACCTGTTCGCAGTGATGTGGTGCGGAATATGCGCAATGCACTTTTCGATAAGATTCTTATACTACCTCTGTCTTATTTCAGCGATCAACGGAAGGGAGATGTGATTTCATGTGCGGTGAATGACACCCACGAAATAGAATATACTATATTGACTGCATTAAAACAGTTCCTTACCGAACCGTTGACGATTGTGATGTATATGATTGCTTTATTCTGGATCAGTCCACGTTTGTCCCTTTTTGTACTTGTGCTTTTACCGGTGGCTGGCTATGTTATTTCCTCGATTTCCCGTTCTTTAAGACATAATGCCAAACATTCCAAGGAGTATTTGGGTGGATTGCTGGCTCATGTGGAGGAAACCCTGTCGGGCCTTCGTATCATTAAAGCTTTCAATGCCTTCAGACATGCTGAGCAGGCTTTTGAAGAGAGTAATGAGCGTTATACCAAGATTCAAAGAACCATATACCGTAAGGTGGATCTGGCTTCTCCTTTAAGCGAGGTAATGGGCATCACCTTAGTGATGATTATTCTGGTATTCGGAGGAATGAATGTCATGCGTCCGGACAGCTCGCTGACCCCTGAACTTTTTATCACGTATATCGCTTTGTTTACTCAGATTATTAACCCTTCCAAAAATTTTTCCACTGCTTTTTCCAATTACCGTCGTGGCTTGTCAGCGATGGATCGTATGCGCGAGATTCTTAATGCTGATGAATTGATTCTGGAAGAGAATGGCGCTTTGTCAGTTCATGATTTTGAACATGATTTGAAAATAGATCATCTATCTTTTTCATATGATCAGCAGGAAATATTGCATGATATAAATCTTATCGTCCCTAAGGGTTCTTTAGTTGCTTTGGTAGGTGCTTCAGGTGCTGGTAAGTCCACTTTGGTTGACTTATTACCCCGTTTTTACGACCCGTCATCGGGTTCTGTTACCATAGATGGTGTTGATATCCGTAGGTATAAAATCGACGACCTGCGGGCTCTCTATGCGGTGGTGTCCCAGGATGTGGTGCTGTTTAATGACAGCATTGCCAATAATATCGCCTTTGGCTTGGAAAATGTGTCGAAAGAGCGTATTATCGAGGCTGCCAAAACCGCTAACATTTATGATTTTATTTGTACTTTACCCGAAGGTTTTGAGACGAATATTGGTGACCGAGGACTGAATCTTTCGGGTGGACAGCGCCAGCGTTTGAGTATTGCCCGTGCCGTTCTGAGAAATGCACCTATTCTTTTGCTTGATGAAGCGACCTCCGCTATGGATACGGAATCGGAGCGCCTGGTACAAGATGCTTTGGATAAGATGATAAAAAATCGTACCGCTATTGTAATTGCTCATAGACTTTCCACTATTCGTAATGCTGATAAGATTTATGTAATGGAGGAAGGTCGTGTTGTGGAGCAAGGTAATCATAAAGAATTGATGGCGTTGAATGGCCGCTATGCAATGTTCGTTCAGATTCAAGAAGGCACGAAGTGAGACATAAACAATTAACAATTAATAATTAATATTGATTAATACTGATTTATAATCCAAAATTCAAAATTCAAAATTCAAAATCCAAAAACCTATAACCCCTCAACTATAACACTAAACATTAAATACTAAACTCTAACTTCATAACTTCATACCCATAGCTCATACCTCATACCTCATACCTCATAGCTCATACCCCTATTCTTTAACCCCTAACCCCTAAACACTAACATGTCCAAACATAAACTTGCTCGTTTCGCCGAGAATGAAACTTTTCCGAATCTTTTTCAGCACACCTCATATAATATTCGTGAGGAAGGTTTCCCCATGCAGGGGAAGTGGGGTGTGGAGTATTTCCATAATGACAACCCTATCGTTTTGGAGTTGGGTTGTGGCAAAGGCGAATATACTTTGGCTCTGGCGCAGCGCTTTCCGGATAAGAATTTTATAGGCGTTGATCGTAAGGGTGCCCGTCTGTGGCGTGGTTGCAAGACCGCCTTGGGGCAACAACTGCCCAATGTGGCTTTCTTGCGAACGGCCATTGATGACATTTTTTATTATTTTGCGGAAAATGAGGTCAGTGAGATTTGGATTACTTTCCCGGATCCCCAGCCCACCAAGGAACGTAAACGTTTGATGTCACCCCATTTTGTGGCCAAATACCAACGTTTTCTCAAGGCAGATGCGTTGATGCATCTAAAAACTGACAGCCGTTTGTTATATGACTATATTCGCGAGGTGATTCCTCAACAGCAATGGCTATTACAAGCAGATATAGAGGATGTTTATGCAGGGGGAGCTCCCGATATCTTGACTGAAATACAAACCTTTTATGAACGTCATTGGTTGGAAGGTGGAAGTATGATTTCGTATGTGAGTTGGAGAATTAAATAACAGTTTGATAGTTTAGTTTGTTTAGCAGAGTTTCATTGTAAATACAAAAAAAAGAGGTTGGATATCCAACCTCTTTTTTTATCGAATATTGATAGGATTAGTCATTTTTACGTTTGACACATCTAATGCTGTAACCCATGTGTGCGTCAGTTGTGTAATACAGCAGTTTGGGACAGGTGAGTGTAATGCTGCAGCAAGTTCCTTTCTTTTCAACAGGAGCACCTTCACTGGTCCAGAAGAAGGCTTCACCCAAGAGGTCGAAGAAGTAAGGACTAGCATCCATGTAGAAGCCTGTACCAACTGCGCCAAAACCTGTAGCATCGGTACCAGTCATGCCTTCCAGCCAGGTGGAAATATTGCTTGACTTGATGTTCTTGACATCTTCACCGGCAGCATGGAGCATGCTTTCGAAGGAAGCGGTAGTAGGAAGACCCCAGCCCGCAGGACAAATACCCTGAATATATTTCACATGACTTACGGGATCGGTGATGGTATCGGGTGTATTAGTGGAATTTTCGGGCAGACCCACTGCTGAATACCAGGAGTACAGACGACCAAATTTCTCAATATTGGAATCATCGTTCCGATATACATAGCTGTTGCCTGTCACACCTGTAGTGGTTTTGAGGTTGGGTTTGGTCCAGCATTCGCAACCCACACGAACAGTTTGATAAGTAATACCATCGGCATCGTCAACCGTCATGGTGCCACCGCATGGAGGATACATAACGACGTATATCTTGGTATATTCAACGTAGTTGCCGCAAGGACTTGTGAGTCGCCATACGATGGTGTCTTCACTGCCACCAGGAATACGGCCCAGCAGGGCACCTTCATTATCGGTACTCTTGTTGTTGGACAAGATCAGGTCGCTCACGCTGTAGGGGCTTGAACTTGTCGTCGAATAAGTGGGGATATGTACATAATATAAGGTATCGCAAATACCATAATATAATTTAATAGTATCGTTTGAATCATCGAAATCAATGTCGGCAGCAGTAATAGGAGGAACAGCGGCAGGTGCAATTACTTTGATAGTGGGAGTATAGTGATTATCACATTCTGTATTGAATTCCGTGTTCACCATAACATAGGTGTTAGGCGCTATCTCTGTGCCAGCAGCTACATCCTGAGTATAAGAAGCGTCAATGATGTGAGGGCAAGAGGAGTGGAAGCAGGATTCGAGGCTGTCTTTCAAATTTGGAACAACATATTTGCAGTTAGCAGGATTGATTTGGGCTGTAACCTCTACAATGGGAGTAAAGTTCTCAGCGGGAGTTTTGAATGAATCAATTTTAACGCTACTGGCGCATCCGTATTGATCCTTTACCTTCAAACTGTATGTATATTTGTGATTGCACTTCTCAGGAGTATAGGCTGATAAAAGCAATGTGTTTTCAGAAGTTCCAGTTGCGGATCCATTCCAGAAATAAGTGTAGGTACCGCTACTGGGGCTAATCTCAGCGGAGATGGTGTACGTGGCAGGACCAGCACAGGTGTCACTGGGGATGAGTTTAGTGACGGAGGGGTATAATACGGGCAAAATGGTGTAATAGTTGTTGGAGATCAGCTCGCAAGTTGAAGAGTAATTAATGACGCAACGTACCATAATCGGATGATCGACAGTTACGACTAGAGGGGTTACCGTGGCAAGATTGCTCCAAGTGAGACCATTGTCGTGAGTTATTTGCCAGGTTTTGTCGGGATAGGTAGAAGTGGTCGTAAGGGTAACTGAAAGGTCCGTGCCATCACATGCGACAGTATCTGCTGAATGTCTATTGTCGCTGATGGTACCTGGGTCGATTTCACCCGGGTGTGTAACTTCAACCATGCCTGTGTAATCGGTGATGTCACATCCTGTGACAGTGTAAGCTCTTCTGTACCAACCAGTGGCAGTTGCTGTGTAACTGTTGGCGTTGGCTCCAGTGATAGCTGACCAGGTGCTGCCGTTGTTAGTGGATAATTGCCAGGAATAGCTGCCCGGTGTAGGGGTGGCTTCTGTCACACTGGCCAGAACAATGGTAGTGTCGGGTATCGCAGAGCAGGTCCAGGTCTCTTTGGTGATTGTACCTGGATTGACGACGACAGCTCCACAGTTTCTGTAGGTAAGCAGTACATATCCGTTAGCTCCGTTACCGCCATCGGCACTCAGCATCCATCCAGATACACAGCCGGAACCGCCACCACCATAATTATTGCCGGTTACTCCATCTATGCGATACAGAGTTCTTGTGACTGAATTACCGCCATTTCCACTGTTGGGGCTTCCCGGAGCGACTGTTCCTCCATTACCGGCGTCATGGCCATTTCCGCCATCTCCACCAGCGCCACCTGCGGCACCACCACCACCGGAAGTGTCACCACTGCCCTTGCCACCATTACCACCGGAGGATCTGACATCGCCAATACAATTGTCTTTGTTTCCACCTAAGCCTGGGTTGATAGCGCTATTGTTAGTAGCACCAGTGCCTCCTACTGCTTTGGCCACCACAGCACTGTTATAGCTTACGGAGCTTTCTCCGCCATTGCCACTAACAGACTGTGTTCCTGAACCACCTTGTCCTACCACAACGGTCAAGGTTTTTCCGGCTTCCACGGTCAGAACTTTCTTGGCGTAAGCACCGCCGCCACCACCAGCACCAGGGTTGTCGGGGCTACCTATACCACCTGCATTTCTATATGAGCCGGCACCGCCAGCTCCCCAACATTCAATGGTGACTTCGGTAACACCAGCGGGAACGACCCATGAGCCATTTGAGGTGAACGACTGGGTAAGCGTTGTTTGTGCAGTTGCTGAGCCGCAAAAGAAGCATAGCATCGCTGCAAAAAAGAACGTTTTCAGAATGACTGATTTGAAAATTGTCTCTTTTAAATTCATGTTTGTAAGTGTTTTATGTTTTTATTTTGTTCATTTTCAAATTCCAATCGGCACTTTTCTCACCTTATAATTATCAAAATGCAAAAATAGGAAAAAAATCAACATAAATTACATTTTTTGCAAAATTTATTCACAGAGAAATGTTTTTTATGATAGCTGTCTATAATTGTAAATTTTATCGTATTTTTATTTGAATGAAAAATAAAATGCGATTTTGAATTTATATTTTTGAACAGTTTATGCCATAATAAAAAAAATGTGTATGTTTGCAGTGCTATAAAAATCAGACGTAAAACGACATAATGAATTGATACAGAATAATATATAAAATTAAGTTTTTTTAACATATTTAACTTTTTAGGCTTATGAAAGACATTTTTGAAAGAATTAAAGAGACTCCGGGTCCCCTTGGACAGTATCAGGCTAATGCCGATGGTTACTTTATGTTCCCCCGTTTGGAAGGCGAAATTGGCCCCGAAATGGTGTTTAATGGCAAGAAAGTGCTGAACTGGAGTTTGAATAATTACTTGGGATTGGCTAATATGCCCGAAGTTCGCGAGGCCGACGCCCAGGGTGCCCGCGATTTCGGTATGGCCGCCCCTATGGGTGCCCGTATGATGTCGGGTGACACCAAGTATCATAAGCAACTGGAGCAGGATCTGGCTCATTATGTGGGTAAACCCTACGGCTATCTGGTCAATTTCGGCTATCAGGCCATGATTTCCATTATCGATGTGCTGACCAGCCGTCGTGATGTGATTGTATATGACTCTGAATCACACGCTTGTATTATGGACGGTCTGCGTCTGAGCTTCGCCAAGAGATATGTGTATCAGCATAATGACATGGAAAGCTTGCGCAAACAGTTGGCTCAGGCTTGCAAACTGGCTGACGAGCAAGGCGGTGGCGTACTGGTGATTACTGAAGGTGTGTTCGGTATGGCTGGCGACCTTGGCAACTTGGCCGGCATTGTGGCCCTGAAGAAAGAATTCCCCTTCCGTCTGCTTATCGACGACGCTCACGGTTTCGGTACCATGGGTCCCAAGGGTGACGGTACTGCCGCTCATTTCGGCGTAATTGACGAGCTGGATGTGTATTTTGCCACTTTCGCCAAGAGTATGGCCGGTATCGGTGCTTTCGTGGCTTCCGAGAAATATGTGGTGGATCACCTGCGCTTCAACATGCGTTCACAGATTTTCGCCAAATCACTGCCTATGCCCATGGTAATCGGCGCTATGAAACGTCTGGAGCTCATCAAGACCCGTCCCGAGATTCGCGAGAAACTGTGGACTATTGCCAACGCACTGCAGAGCGGTTTAAAAGCCGAAGGTTTCGACCTGGGCAGAACCCAGTCACCTGTGACTCCGGTTTACCTGAAGGGCGACCCCGGACAGGCTACCAACCTGATTGTGGACCTGCGCGAAAATCATGGTATTTTCTGCTCAATGGTACTCTATCCTGTTGTGCCTAAGGGTGTGATCATGCTGCGTATCATCCCGACCGCCGCTCATACCATGGAACATGTTAACCGCACTATCGAGGTCTTCAAAGAAGTGAAGAAGAAATTGGATGCCGGCGAATACAACAAGCCGATTCCGACGATGTGTTTGGTGAAGGACTAAAACGTGGAAGCGTGGAGACGTGGAGACGTGGAGACGCTCACTTCGTTCGCTCGTCAAGACGAATAATTAATTATTTCAACGCCTTAACGTCTTAACGAATGCACGCAGAGCATGTCTTAACGCCTTGACGTCTTGACGTCTTCACGTCTATAACGAAATTTAATTATAATTGACAACTAATGAAATATTCGCTTGTTTGTAAAAAATGCGGTCATGTGACGGAAAATTTCGCCCAGTGGTTGGCTCAGGACCAATGTTGTCCGGAATGCGGCAGCAACCACGTGGATGTCCGCTATACCGCTGATTATTCTAAACTGCCGGAACTTTACAAGCAGTCTCCCGACAGCTTCTGGCTGTATTTCGACTATCTGCCTTTGGAACATCGCGAGAATATCATTTCTTGCGGTGAAGGCGCTATTCTTATTGAGGAATGGGATTTCATGGAGAAATACGCCTTGGAGAAATACGGTATTCACTGCCAGGTGATGGTTTACCGTAACGACCTGAACGGGGGTACCAACACCTTCAAGGATGTGGCCGCTTCCATGGCTGCTTCCATCTTCAAAGAGAATGGTGTGAAGGAGTTCTGTGTGGCCTCGACTGGCAATACTGCAACCGCATACAGTAAATATCTGGCTAAGGCCGGTGTGAATTTTAACGTCTTTGTGCCCGATTGCGTGTGCAAGGATACGGTGGAGGAAATCAAATCGCACGGTCAGCACATCCATATCGCTGATGGCGATTATGCCTACGCCAAAAAGCTGGCCGCCGCTTATCATAAGGACAATCATGTGCTGATTTCCGCAGGTAATATTGACCCCATCCGTGTGGAAGCCAAGAAGACGATGGTCTTCGAGTTCATGCGCCAGCTGGGCCGTATGCCTGATGTGTATGTGCAGGCTGTGGCCGGTGGCACAGGTCCCATCGCTGTCGATAAGGGTGTGCGCGACATCTCACCGGTATTTCCGGAGGTGAAACTGCCGCGTATGCTGCTGGTACAGCAGGATACCTGCGACCCGATGGTGCAAGGTTGGGAGAATGCCGTCAAGGCTGGTTTCCCCGAAGGCTATGAGAAGAATTATCCGGTGATTGACAATCCGCAGACCAAGGTGTCGATACTGTCCACGGGCAATCCGGGCATGTTCCCTATTGTAGCGCCCATCGTGCACAAGAGTGGAGGCACATTCCTGAGAGTGAAAGAGGCTGACTTGGTGGATCTGGCCCGTCTGGTGAAGAAAGAGCGTAATGTCGTTCTGGGTCCCGCTTCCATCGTTTGTTTGGCTGGTTTCTACCAGGCTCTGGAGCAGGGTGAGATTCATGACGGCGAGATGCTGCTGATGAATACCGGCGAAGGTGCCGCCCGTGCCAAGGAATTTGCCAACTCATTGTAAAACAATTTGTTTATGGCGAATTGGTTTCAGGATAAGATAGTATGGATTACCGGTTCCTCGTCGGGTATCGGTGAAGCGACGGCCTACCGTTTTGCGCAGGAATCGGCTAAATTGATTCTCACCGCCTTGGAGGAGGATATCCTTTTAAAGGTGAAGGATAAGTGTTTGTCGCTGGGAGCACCTGCGGTGGAGATTTTGCCTTTCGACCTCTCAAAAACTGAGGAGTTGGAGGATTTGGCCACCAAGGCGTGGGACAGCTTCGGACGTATTGACGTGTTCTACAACAACGCGGGTATCAGTCAGCGCGCCACTACCATCGAGACGCAGATGAGTGTTATCCGCAAGGTGATGGATATTGATTTCTATGCCCCGGTGGTTCTGACGAAAGCAGTGCTGCCCAAGATGATTGCCCAGGGTGGGGGACAGCTGGTGGTGACCACCAGCATTGCCGGCTTGTTCGGTTTTCCGCTGCGTTGCGCCTATTCGTCGGCCAAGCACGCCCTGTATGGTTTCTTCGAGACGGTGCAGGCGGAGTATTACCAGCAGAATATCCGTGTTACCATAGTTTGTCCGGGACGCGTGAGGACCAACATTTCCTTCTATGCCTTGGAGAAAGACGGATCGCGGCATGGCAAACTGGATGCCGGTCAGGCTGGCGGGGTTACTCCCGAGCAGGCGGCTAACAAGATTGTCAAGGCTGTGTACCGGAAAAAGCGCGAGGTGCTGGTGGGCCGCAAGGAATTGCTAATGGCGTACATCAAGCGCTTCTTCCCGGGACTGGCTGCGAGGATTGCAAGGAGCATTAAGTCGATGTAGGAACGGGGAGACGGTAAGACGTGAAGTCATGCACTGCGTGCATTCGTGGAGACGCTCACTGCGTTCGCTCGTCAAGACGAAGTAAAATCGTCTTAACGTCTTGACGCCTTAACGCCTTAACGAAAAAGAATAAAAAAAATGAACAAAAACTATTTCTTCGCAGGAATCCAGCAAGTCGGTATCGGAGTGGAAAACTTCGAGCAGGCTTGGAAATGGTATATCGACATGTTCCAGATGGACATCAAGATTCTGGAAGATGACACGGTGGCAGAGCACATGCTGCCTTATACGGGGCAGTCGCCGCAGAAGCGCCATGCCTGTGTCACCATCAACCTGCAAGGCGGTGGCGGCTTCGAAATATGGCAGTATTCAGAGCGTAAACCGCAGCCTGTCGATTTCGATATTCAGGTGGCCGATCTCGGTGTATTTGTAGCCAAGTTGAGATGCTATGATGTCAAGGCTTTTCACCAGCAGCTGAATGCCAAATATGATAAGGTGGGGCCTATAGCCACAGCTCCAGATGGTAGTCAGACCTTTTTTGTTGAAGACCCCTTTGGCAACTACTTCCAGGCGGTGGAGGACGAGAATATCTGTGTGAAAACGGGCTTTCCCTCTGGCGGTGTGGCTGGTATGATGGTGGGTGTGACCGATGTGGAGAAAGCTTTGCCAGTTTATCAGGATATTCTGGGCTTCGATACGATTATTTATGACAAGACGGGAACCTTCGAAGATTTGGCTTTTCTGAGAGGTGGCGACCAGCAATACCGCAGGGTGCTGTTGAAGAATAAACAGCCGCGTAAAGGACCTTTCTCCAACTTGTTGGGACCTGGCAGTATTGAGTTGGTGGTGGCATTGGACCGTCAGCCTCGCAAGATTTACGAGGGCCGCTACTGGGGAGACCCCGGCTTTATTCAGATTTGCATGGACACCATCAATATGAGGGAGCTGGAGGCGTATTGCCAGTCCAAAGGCTTTCCTTTCACGGTGGACAGCTGTGCCGGTCAGAGCCAGTTCGACATGGGCGAGGCATCGGGGCATTTCACCTATATCGAGGACCCCGACGGTACGCTTATAGAATTTGTGGAAACTTACAGGATACCGTTAGCCCGCAAGTTCCATTTGTTCATCGACTTGTTGAAGCACGAGCGCACCAAGGCGTTGCCGAAACTTTTCTACAAGCTGATGAGATTCAATCGAATTAAAATGCAATAAATATGGGAAATTTGCATGATTTACTGATGCAGGATCTCCGCTTTGGCGAGGCTTTGAAAGCCTGTATGAACTGCGGGGTCTGTACAGCCATTTGTCCGGCGGCGGAGTTTTATGACTATGATCCGCGCCGTATCTGCGACACGGTACAGCGACAGGATGAGGAGGAGATAGAGAAACTGCTGCGTTCGGAAACCATCTGGTACTGCGGTCAGTGCATGTCCTGCAAACCGCGCTGTCCGAGAGGGAATATTCCGGGAGAGGTGATTTCTGTTTTAAGGAAACGCTCACAGGAACTGGGCTATTTCAAGGACAGTACGATGGGGCGTCAGCAAAAGCAGCTGATGAACAGTATCGGTTCCAACATTTTGGAGATAGGCTATTGTGTGCATCCCGACAAGGTTGATCCTGCCTACCATCCGGAGCAGGGGCCGATTTGGGAGTGGTATATAGAAAACATTGAGGAGATTGCCCCGAAACTGGGCGCCAACTATCATGGTGACGGCCCCGGCGCTTTGCGTAAAATCCGTGAGGAAAACTTGGAGGAGATACGTAGGATTTTCGAGGTGACCGGTGGAATGGAATTACGCAAAAAAGTGTTGGAGGACGAGCCATGAGAAATCTGAAATTCGGTTTTGCCATCTCCACACCGCGGTCTATCAACATGGATACGGCCGATAATCGTTTGCTGAAACAGCTGGAGGAAGAGGTGCCGTCGTTTAAGCGCTGCATGAACTGCGGAGCTTGCTCGGCTACTTGTTCCGCCCGTCAGTTTACCGATTACAACATCAGGAGAATTCACTCAATGTTCAGAATGCAACAGTATCAGGACTTGGAGAATGAATTGAAACCATGCATGCTGTGCGGAAAATGTACTTTGGTGTGCCCTCGCGGGGTGAATCTACGTTCGATGATTATGAATATGAGAAAAATATTAACAGACCCAAAACGGAAAGACAATGAGTAAGTATTTCAGTCCCTTTGTGATTCCGTTCTGCATCGGTGTGGTACTGCTGTTTGCTTTCTGTATATGGAAGTACATCAGATGGTACAAAGGCTTCGACCGTTTGCAGCGGGCTATTATCAGGAAAAACATTCTCTCTTGGAAGTTCTTGCCGGCTATCTGGGAGATCATTATGGAGTCGCTGTTGCATCGCCGCATCTTCAAGCGGAATCTCATGCTGGGCTATATGCACGCCAGCATCGCCTTTGGGTGGTTCCTGCTGATTGTGGTGGGCTTCTTCGAGGCGGAGTTCGGCATCCAGGGCAGCAAGCCTTTCTGGGTGGCTATTTTCTACCGTTTCTTCCAGCATGAGCACAACACCTTCCCCTCTGCCGCGGTCTTCACGCAGGTGATGGACGGATTGCTGCTCTTTGTGCTGTCAGGTGTCACTATCGCCTTTGTGAAAATGATTTACAGTCGCATTGTGGGCATGAAAAAAGCTACTAAACATGTGATTTTTGATCATTTTGCAAGAGTGGCGTTGTGGTGCATCTTCCCCTTCCGACTGCTGTCGGAGAGTGTCACCGCCGCTTTGTACCACAATGGCGGTTTTCTCACGCAGACCATCGGCGACATTCTGCCTTTTGCCAATGTGTATATTGAATATACCTGCTGGTTAATGTATTCCTTGGCTTTGGGCGTATTCTTTGTGGCGATGCCGTTCTCGCGCTATATGCACATCTTTACCGAGGTGTTCCTCATTTTCTTCCGCCGTCTGGGCGTGAAAGAGGATGAGCAGAAGTCGGGTTATACGATGTACGAGCTGAGCGCTTGCTCGCGTTGCGGTATATGCATTGATGCCTGCCCGTTGAACAAACAGCTGGATATCAAAGGTGTGCAGTCGGTGTATTTTCTGCGAGATATCCGTTACAAAATACTGAAGGATGAGATTGCCGACAACTGCCTGATGTGCAGCCGCTGTGCGAGCGATTGTCCGGTGCAGCTTGATTTGATGGCTATCCGCCGCCAGATGCGTGACAAGAAAGAGCTTGACACCAAGAACAATTACCGTTATCTGGATACCGTGCGCGCCTTTAACGCCATGGACCGCGTGGTGTATTTCGCCGGCTGTATGTCGCACCTTACACCAGGTATTCCCGAGGCGATGGAGAAGATTTTCGAGGCGGTGGGTCAGAAATACTGGTACATGGACAAGGAGGCTTCCATTTGCTGCGGACGGCCGCTGATGCAGCAGGGTTTCCATACGCAGGCTTCGGAACTGAGAAGGAAGAACACCCAGCTGATTGTGCAGTCGCACGCCAGACTGCTGGTCACTTCCTGCCCGATTTGCTATCAGTCGTTCACCAAAGAATACAAGCTGCCCATCAAGGTGATGCACCATACCGAGTATATCGACATGTTGATCAAGAGTGGCAGGCTGAAGGTGAGTAAGGACGCTTCGCTGAAGGTGACCTATCACGACCCCTGCGAGTTGGGACGCGGTTGCGGCATCTATCAGGAGCCTCGCGATGTGCTGAACAGTGTGGCGGTGCTGATGAAAACCCCCGAAGAGCGCGAGCACAGCCTGTGTTGCGGCTTCAACCTGGGCAACACGGTGATTGAGCTGGAACAGCAGGAGAAGATTCGCAACGCCGCTTTAGAGAACTTGCAGATGGGTAATCCCGATTTGATTTGCACGGCCTGCCCGATGTGCAAGAAAGCTTTCACCCGCGCCACCGAGGCCAAGGTGATGGATGTGGCGGAGTTGGTCGTTAAACAAGTTGAAAACTGAAAACTGAAAGTTGAAAACTAATAATTAATAGGTGTCAGGTTACAGGATACAGGTTGCAGGGATTAAGAATTAGGATAGTCCAAGCATCAACTCGCCAACACGAAGTCATTAACATGCAATAATAAACACGAAGTCATTAACACGAAGTAACCAACATGCAAATACAAAAACGTTTCTGGAACGAATATCAAAAGGAGATTGCGGATGACCATTACTTCTACGAAAGAAGCTGTATCCGTCAGACCTTCTTTCCGGGCTCTGAGGCCGCTTTCCTGAAAATCATGCGGGAAGAGCTGGGCAAGGACATTAAGGACGAGGCCAACCAGCACACCTGTACGGGTATCGGCTATCATTCGGATGTGGTGCCCATTGAGACCACGATGACGGTGGTGGCCCGTTTGTTCTCGCTGATGACGGAGGACGGCTACGAAAATTATGTGCCCTCGTGTGTCACCTCGTTCGGTGTGTTCACAGAGATGGTGGAGATGTGGAAACATGATCCCGCCTTGCTGGAGCAGGCCCGTAAATACTTGCGCGAGGCTACCGGCCGTGAGTTCGAGCTGCCCAAGAATATCGCCCATCCGTCTGATATTATCTTCAAATTCAGAAATGATTTGAAGCCTAAGATGAAGTACCAGCTGGTGAACCGTTTCACGGGCAAACCTTTGCGGGCCGTGGAGCATGTGGGTTGCCATTATGCCAAGATTTTCCCGGAGAAGGGTGTGGGCAAGTCGGAGTTCCCGCACGTGCTCTCGGGCATGATTGAGGCCTGGGGCGGCGAGGTGATTGACTATCCCGAAAGACGCCATTGCTGCGGCTTCGGCTTCCGCCAGTATCTGGTGCAGGAAAACCGGGGTTACTCGGTGGCCAACTCCAAGAAGAAATTCGAGTCGATGGAACCTTACGAGCCCGATTTTATCCTCACCAACTGCCCGGGTTGCGGCATGTTTCTGGACAAATGGCAGTATACCATCTCCGAGCTGGAACACAAGACCTACGACAAAGACGGCTATGGTATTCCGGTGCTCACTTACGAGGAACTGACAGGCCTGTTGCTGGGTTATGACCCGTGGACACTGGGTTTGCAGCTGCATCAGGTGCAGTGCGAGACGCTGATGGACAAAATCGGCATCGCCTACAATCCCGACGAGAAATACAAAGGCGTTTCGGGGAAGGTGTTGGCTATGCCGGATAAGCCGACCGTGCTGAAAGTGTGATGATCCGTAAAGACATGCACTGCGTGCATTCGTCAAGACGTCAAGACGTTAAGATGATTTTCTTTCGTCTTAACGAGCGAACGAAGTGAGCATCTTCACGTTTCCACGTCTTAACGATAAATACAATTCAACAATTAAACAACTCAACAATTAAACATATATGAGAACCATCGCAATCATAGGAGCCGGACCGGCCGGTATAGAGGCGGCATCAGTATTAGCTGCCATGGAAGAAACCGAAGTGTTGCTTTTCGAGAAATCGGCAACCACCATGGACAATCTTCGTGACAAGGCCTTTCTCTTTCCGGATTTCTCATCCGCTGCCGACTTGGTGGAGATAATGGAGGCTAAATTGAACCGCGACAATATCAAACTGCATTTGTCTACAGCCATCACTTCGGTGGCATCGACAAGCACAGCCACAGAAGCGGGTGGTATCATGGCATGGGAGTTGCAGGACGCGTCGGGAGCCCGCTATCAGGTCGATGCTGTGCTGGTGACCACTGGTTACAGGGTGTTCGATGCCCATCGCAAGGAAGAACTGGGCTATGGCATCTATCCTGGTGTGATAACTTCCATCGACTTGGAAAAGAAACTCAAGGAAGGGAAAATCCTCAATGCTGTTGGCGATATCCCCAAGAAAATTGTCTTCTTACAGTGTGTTGGTTCGCGCGATGAGAAGTCGGGCAATCATTACTGCTCAAAGGTGTGCTGTGTGACAGCGGTCAAGCAGGCCATTGAGGTGCGGAAACTCTTGCCTGAGGTGGAAACCTATATTTTCTACATGGATTTGCGCATGTGGGGCGGTGGTTTCGAGGAGATGTACCGCGAGTCGCAAGAAAAATACGGGGTGCGCTATGTCCGTGGTCGTATCTCCGAGGCGGCGTCAACATACGATGGCAAAATCCAGATTAAGTCGGAGGATACGTTGGTGGGTTTGCCGCTGAAGATGAGTGCCGACTTGCTGGTGCTGATGGTGGGTATGGAGCCTTCCGAGGGTACCAAAACTTTGACCCGCCAGTGCAATTGTGCCGATGCTTACGGCTTTGCCACCACTGTGAATCCGCATGCGCGCGACAATGAAACTGCCCAGCCGGGACTCTATGTGGCGGGTAGTTGCAAACGCCCCATGTCCATCAACGACAGCCTGACCGATGCCCGCTCTGCCGCCCTGCGGATTGCCGAATACCTGAAATAGTTCTTATGTGACTTCCTCCGCATGCGTCCGAACAGGGGTGATCTTATAGTACCAATTTGTTATTGGGTTCGGTAAGAGAGAAAAGACCATCGCCATTAGTATGCAACACATATAGACCGTGCTTCAAAGCATAGATATCTGAATTCTCGTCGTATTGCAAGGCCGCGATGGCTGGATAGACCTTGCATTTGTCAAAGGGATGGAAAGCCTCCTTGAAGTGTTCCATCTGCTTCATAAAATAGTTCACATCTTCCACTTTGCATGTGGTCTTCACTTCTACGGCCACGGCTTCTATCGTGTTGCAAAGGATAACATCCACCTCCATTGCTCCCGTATTCCACTCTCCATAATGGGCGCCTCTATAAATCTGTGTAATTTTGATACCTTTCTCCTTGAACAGTTTGAGTGCCGCAGGTTTCGTCAATGCCTCAATCAGTTTTCCCCACTGGGTAGTAAATAGACCTTGCAGCTCTTTCATTCTCCGGTCGGTTTCGGCCATAGCCTCTTTGATGTCGTCCCAGCTCATTGTTTTAGGGTCTAATGTTGATGTGTTCATAATTCTATGGATTAATATGTTATACAATAATATTTGCGGTCTAAATAATTTTTTGGTGTTCGTTTTCTGTTTTCCTTTTGAACCGGAATTTTCGCTGCAAAAGTATAAATAATTTTAATATGAATATAATTTGTTGAAAAATATTTTTCAATATTTATGATTAAATTCTAAATTGTTAAATGGTTGGTCAAAGTGATTTTGTATGGTTCTTAATGTTGATCGGGCATTCTGTATTGGCTATAACGGCATGCTGGAGGTATGAGACGTGCCGAAGTCGCAATTAACACCACACAAGCGGCGCAGACGCACTCTGTGGTGACAAGCATATAGTATCTCATGTGTATATCGGAGATATGTGATACCCTACTACCAGTTTAACGAACAGCGCCTGTATATCAAAAAGTATACGGAAGAAATGAGGTAAGAACAGCTTGATGGCTGGTAAAATTGTGAGATTTTCGGTACGACGGTAATATCACTTTGCTGCCTGTGGTGATGGCGATGTTTCTCTGAAAGGAGAAATTGTGATCAAGTTGGAACTGCACTTTAAAATTCTGTGAATTTTGAAATTATTGTTGTGACTGACAAGTTAAAACGACAATTGCAATTGCCGAACTACCACGAACATCATAGATATATGGTTTTAGTTTTTCTTTGTGGTGATACTATCCCTTTCGCGGCAGGCTCGTTCCAGCCTCGGGGTGAGTCTTTTGTGTGCCGCGAAGAGAGGAGGGGTGTGTCATGCTTACCCCAGACTGCGGCCTTCGGCCTTGTCAGGGGTTAATTGCACTGCGTGCGTAGCGCCTCTTCGAGGCTTGGAGACAGTGAGTACATCCTTTTGCCCCACACTTACGTGCGGGGTTATTAGGATGACGTGTCTTCGACACTTGGTTCGCTGGGATTACAGCGCTACAAGGTGCTACATGATATGCATGCATAATGCAGATGCGGACGCATTCGATGCGTTCCTGCAAATAATGCTATGATGCTGCGTGCGCGGGCAGGGCCGACGGTTGGGGGGTACGGGCTTGTGCGGCTGCACTTACCGTCGGCTTGATTTTTTGCCAACTTTTTCATCAAGGAAAAAGTTGGAAGAGAAAAATCGGTAAAGGATCTTTGCAAACTTTCCATCCTTGGAAAGTTTGAAGTTTAAAATTCAATATACCATTGTAACTTCTCCTCCAACTCCGCGTAGATGTGGGTGATGTCACGGAGCTGTGACATGTCGCAGATGGGTCCGTTCTTCTGGCGGTAGTTGAGAATGGTCTTAGTGAGGTAGCTGTCGAAATAGGGATGCGAAACCAATGTTTTGTAGTCGCACTGGTTGATGTTGATTTTGCGGATCAGCTTGCGGTCGGCAGTGAAGTATTTCTCGACATACTCCAAATTGATGTTCTGCAGGATGTAGATTTCCTGAAGCTGCGCAAGGCTGTAGAAACCGCCCAGTTTGTCGCGATACTCTACGATTTTCTGTGCCCGCTTGCTGCCGAATTGTGGAATACGCATGATGTCGCTGGTGTCGGCACGGTTCAGTTCTACCTTGACAATGGCGTATTGCGGTTTTTGGGGCTGTCTTTTGAGGCTGTCACCCGAGTGTCGTAGAGACGTTTCATGAAACGTCTCTACAGGATGTTGCCTGTCGTATGAGTATTGTCCGCTGTTGTTTGAATATCTGTTTTGGTATTTTGCCTGTCTTGCTGCTTTTGCCGAATCCGCCAGCCGTTGCTGTTCTTTCTCGAACTCCAGGGATAGTTTCTGGTATTCCGCAGTGTCGGTATGGGCGACAGCGTCGTTTTCGTAAAGGAAATAAAAAAGAATGCCTGCCAAAAGCAATAGGCCAATGAGGGCGGAGGCAGCCCACTCACCAGCGGTGAATCTGAAAAAAGACTTCATCGTTTTTCTTGTTATAAATTAAGAATTCAAAAAGTGGACGAATCTTGTAGAGACGTTTCAGGAAACGTCTCTACTCATCCTGTGTGGTGCTCTTTTTGCAGATGGCGGCGTAGTCACAGTAGCGGCAGTGGTTTTCATCATCGGTCTGGACAAATGGTAGTTCAGGGTTGATGATGTCACGCAGCAGATTGATGAGATGTCTTTCGAAAAGTTCCAGTATTTCGGGTGTGATGAGGCTTTCCGAGTTGACAGTTGACAGTTGACAGTTGACAGATTTTTGGGGACTGGGATTTTGGATTTTGGATTTCACTATCTGTCCCCTGTATCCTGTCCCCTGTTTCCTGGTTGCTGTCCCCTGATAACTGAAAAGTGGGGTAGAGCTCGTGCTGCTCTTTTTTGTACAGGCGCTGGAAGCTGATGATACCGCAGGAGTAGTTGACAGTTGACAGTTGACAGTTTTTGGGGCACTGGGATTTTGGATTTTGGATTTCATTAGCTGTCCCCTGATCACTGTATCCTGTATCCTGTACCCTGTCCCCTGTCTCCTGACCCCTGTCAAAAAGGTAGGCGTACATCAGCAGCTGCAGCAGTTGTTTGTGTTCCGTACCGGTGAAGATGTCGGACAGGTCATCGCATTTCAGTCCTTTGTCGTCCACATAGCCAGTTTTGTAGTCCAGGAGGGTGACAAGACCTTTCCGCAGGTCGATGCGGTCGGCGAAGCCTTTCAGCTTTATAGGCTGTTTGTCCACATTGACGGTGGCGGTCAGCTTTTGCTCTGTGGCCAGAATCTTGAAGCTGTATTGCTCTTTTTCAGCCTGTTCGAAATCCTCTTTCAGCTTGTTGAGGTAACTTGTCACCGCCTTCTTGACGACTTCGGTGGCCAGAAAGCTCTTCCCCCGGCTGAGGTCGATGTAGATCTTGTTCTCGTCGCTGTTTTTATGTTCTTGGAGAACGGCTTTCCGCATGGCTTTTTCCACGGCATCGTCGATATTTCGCAGGCTTTCGCCAATAATTTGTGGGTAGGCGGTCGGTTTGTCAATCAGTTGTTGGCCAATTTCGTCCAGCAGATCATGGATGGCGTTGCCGATGAGTTTCTGCTCCACACTTTCGGAGATGTCCTCGGCAGGCTCTATTTTGGCGACGTGCTTGAGGTAGAACTGGAGCGGACAGTTGAGGTAGTTGTTCAGTTGGGAATAGGTGTATTCCATGTTGAGCAGTTTCTCCACAATGGCATCGGTCTTCGCAATGCTGAATTCTTTGTTCTGCTGTTCCGAGCTGACCATGGTGGGCAGCACCAGCTCATGGAGTTGTATGTTACTTAGATGCTGGGCGTTGATTTCAAAGTCAAGCTGCTTCAGGAAACGGCTTTTTTCCGCCAGACTGGTGTCCGAGTCGGTATTGTACAGAATGTGGATCTGCTCGGCGCGCTGTAGCAGACGGAAGAAGTGATAGCCGTAAACCGTGTCTTTCTCTTGGTAGGTAGGAAGGTCGAAATAGCGCTTCACCTCGTGCAGTATCAGCGAGTTGGAGCTGCGGCCTGCCGGCAAGGTGCCTTCGTTGACCGACAGCATGATGACGTTCTTGAAATCCAGAGTTCGGGTTTCCAGCAAACCCATAATCTGCAGGCCTTCCGACGGACTTCCCTTGAGGGGGATGGAGTTGCGCTGGATGAGGTGGTTGATGATGAAAACAGCGGATTCCAAGTCGGTGGTGTCGGTATGGAAATGTTGCAGATAGCGCATGGCCTCCTGCAGTCCGTCGATAATCATGCTGAGACAGTGCTGGTCGAAAGAAGAAGTACCTGCCTGTATGCACTGTGATTGCAGCAGTTCGAAGAAACTGGTGACCGACTGGAGCATATCTGCGGGAGTACCTGATAAATCAGGAAATTCGGGGGCTTCGAGGGTGCCATTGGTCGGGAAACGCAAGGCTTGGCGGGGATAAAGGATGCTGTTGAGTGCCAGCAGGTCTTTGATGAACTCCCCGTGCTGTTGGGCGTTGCTGAACAGGTAGTTGACAATCAGCGGGTTTCTGAAGAAGCTGAACACATCGCGGTGGTAGTACAGCATTTCGTCTTGCTGCTGTATGCTTTGGAAGCGTTGTCCATTTCGGGCGCTGCTGATAAGGCTGGCGAGCAGGGCGTAGGCTGGGGTGGCCGCCAGAGGGTAGCCCATGGTGAGGTTGGCCTTGCTGCAGTCGTAGCAGTGGATGAAAGGAATGAGCAGTTTCTCGTCGGCAAAAACCAGCACGGTGTTGTTGAGGCTGCCTTCTTCCTTTTCAATTCGGTTCAGTTGTTCGATGGCATAGAAAATCTGGTTCATCGATTTGGAGGCTCCCACCAGGAAAATCTCTTTCGGGATGGAAGCATAATCCTGATGAATCCAGTTAAGGTCTTTTAATTTCAGTTTATTCTGAAGGATATTGATAAAAGGCGTGTAGTTGCTGCGATAGAAATCATCAATATCAAAATAGAATTCAGCTTGATGCTCCTGATGGTAGTATTGTGCCAAGGCCATCTCGGAGGGCGAAAGGGTCTGGAAGCCGGCGAAGATATAACGTTTGAACTTGAATTTAGGGGCATAATCCAGCAAATGTTCGGCCACATCTTTGTAAATTTTGCCCTCGTAAGCGAGTTTTTCTTTGTCTAAAAAACTGTTAAAACCTAGGTAAAGCTCGTGCAGGCTGCTGTAGAATTTCAGGTAACGCTGTTGGTTAGGACTGAGGGTTTCTCGGCCGAAAACGGTTTCCAACTCCTTGATGTCCGACAGGTTTCCGAAAATCCTGGAGGCGTCGGCCAACTGCATGTCTATCTCGCTGATATCGTGGATGAAAGTCTCAGCCCACGAGAGGAAAGACGCCAGCTTTTCGCTGTGGGCATGCTCGAACTGCTGATAGGCCTGAAACAGGATATGTAGCAGCTCGATGTCATCGCAGAGGGTGTAATCCGACAGTTTGTGGATGAATTCGTCGATAGAGAAGATGGTGGGGGAGAAGCAGGGTTTCGAGATACCTGCAGCCAGCTCTTGCTGCAGCATCCTCCGGGCACGCTTGTTAGGCAGCACTATCAGCGTGTCTTTCAGCGTGATATCGTCGCGTTGCAGAATGGTTTGTGCCAGTTGCCGGAGGAAGGTCATCTTTCTTTTTTGTTTTTGCAAAGATACGAATTAATTAGCAAATTGGTCAATGTGCTAATGATACAATGTGCTAATGTGCCAATGAAATTAAAAACTGTGAATTTTACTTGTTTGTGTGAAAAATTTTTGTATTTTTGCACAATTAAAAAATGTTAAAACCCTATAGGATGGAATTGGTGGATATGTTTTCGGAAGTGATGATTCCGGCACGTAAGAAGAAGACCAGAATGCGCTACAGAGTAGCGGTAATCGGTGGTGGCAGCTGGGCTACCGCCATCGTGAAAATTCTGTCGGCAAACCTGGAGCACATTCATTGGTGGGTGCGTGAGGAAGAAATTGTGGAAGGTGTGAGCACTTACGGGCACAATCCTTTGTTCCTCAGTTCGGTTTACATCAACCCAAAAGATGTTAAAATCAGTACCGACCTGCGACAGGTGGTGGCCAAGTCGGATTATGTGATCATTGTCACGCCGTCGGCCTTCTTGCACAAAACACTTGAGCCTCTTAAGAAAAGCAAGCTGAACCAGAAGAAAATCATCAATGCGGTGAAAGGTATTGTGCCGGAAACCATGCAGGTGATTACCGAATATCTGAAAACCGAGTTCAGAATACCCGCATCCAATTTGGCTGTTATCAGCGGTCCTTCTCATGCCGAAGAGGTGGCGAAAGAGAAGTTCACCTTCCTGACGGCGGCTTCCGAAAATGAGGAACTGGCCAAGACGGTGGCCCAGTTTTTCACCAACCGCTATGTGCGCGCATCTGTGTCGACCGACATTAAGGGAGCGGAGATGGCGGTGGTGCTGAAGAATATCTATGCATTGGGAGCCGGTATATATAGCGGTTTGGGCTATGGTGACAACTTCATCGCGGCCTATATCGCCAATTGTCTCAAGGAAATGAAGAAATTTGTGGCCAGTATTTATCCGCTGGAAGACCGTCATATTTCTGATTCCGTATATTTGGGCGACTTGCTGGTGACGGCTTATTCAAGCTACAGTCGTAACCGTATGTTCGGCAACATGATTGGCCACGGACTGTCGGTGCGTGTGGCCCGCCTCGAGATGAACATGATTGCGGAGGGTTATTTTTCCTGCCGCTGTATCCACGAGATGAACAAGGAATTCAAGGCTGATATTCCTATCGTGGAAACTATCTATGGAATTCTGTATGAAAGCAATAATGTCTCGTCAGAGATGAAGCGTATTGCGGAGCATTTTGTTTAAACGTTAAGTCATGCACTTCGTGCATTCGGGGAGACGAGAAGACGTGAAGACATGCACTATGTGCATTCGTCAAGGCGTTAAGGCGATTTTATTGTATTATGTTTGCGTCACTACCCCGCCCTTCGGGCACCCCTTCTAATAGAAGGGGAATTATACGTCTCCACGTCTTGACGAGCGAACAAAGTGAACGACTCCCCGAGCGAACGAAGTGAGCGTCTCCACGTCTCCACGTCTCCATGTCTTTATTCTGGTAAGCGGATAACTCTCAGCGTCAGCGACTGGATATTGTAGTTGTCGAATTTGTCGGAATGGCGGTTGAGGCGGAAGTGGTAGTCGCCCGATCTGTTGAAATATTTTTTACTGTAAAGTGTCTGTATCTGAGAACCGCTGAGTTGCTTGGCTTGGTTGGTGAAGTCTGACTCATCATCTTGCTCAACAAAAACAAAAGCGGAGGAGACCACTGATTTTCCGCCGTCGGGAGCGGTAACGGCAAAGCTGACTGGCATCTGGTCTACACGCTCATCGTCGTCACCGTATTTCAGTTCCATTTCAACACGATAGGGGGAAATGGTGTCGGTGATATTCGCGGTGAACTCCAAAGTACGCTGGGTGAAGTCCCAGTTGCTATTCTCAAAGCAGACTGTTTGCTCATAGACAATGTCGTTTCCTTTTTTCTGTTGGCAGGAAAACAGCAGAGCACAAGTCAGCGTGAGCATGAAAAAAATGTTGATAAGTTTTGGAAGAGAGAATCTTTTCATACGTTATAGTTTTATATTTTTGCCGTCTTGATTTTGCGGATACATTCTGCAAAATTACACAAATTTTTTGAATGGTAAACATGTGGATATAAAATGATTCAGAAACGTGGAGACGAGGAGACGCTCACTGCGTTCGCTCGTCAAGACGAAAAAATCGCCTTCACGTCTAAACGATTAAACAAATATACAGTTCAACGATTCAACAAATAAATATGGCAGGAAAGAAAAAATATTACGTGGTTTGGGTGGGCCGCATTACCGGTGTGTTCGAGGATTGGGCCACTTGCAAGGCTCAGGTTGATCAGTTTGAAGGCGCCAAGTATAAGTCGTTTGAATCAAAGATGGAAGCCGACAAGGCGTTTATGGAAGGTTATGAGCAGTACAAGAGGCGACAGCTGTCGTCGTCCAAGCCCGCGGGTTTGAGTTTTCTCAGCGGCAACGATCCCATACCCGTTTGGGATAGTTTGGCAGTGGATGCGGCATGCAATATGGTGACCAAACAGATGGAGTACCGTGGGGTACATACCACCACCAAAGAGGTATGGTTTCATCAGGGGCCGTTTCCTGGTGCCAGTAATAATATAGGCGAGTTTCTGGCCATAGTGCATGGTCTGGCTTTACTGAAGCAAAGGAACAGTCCCATTCCGATATACACCGACAGTATCACGGCCTTGGCATGGGTGCGGCATAAGAAGCATAAGTCCATTGTATTGCCCACCGAGGAAAACACCCGCATTTTCGAGTTGCTGAACCGTGCTGAATTATGGCTGCGCAACAATACTTTCACCACAAAAATCATCAAGTGGGACACCCGGACTTGGGGCGAGATTCCTGCGGATTTCGGGAGGAAATAAAAAAAAACGGGCAAAAGCCCGTTTTTTTAGTGATTAGTGATTAGGTTTTAGGGGTTAGTGATTAGGGGTCAGGGGTCAGGGGTCAGTGATCAGAAATTCAGAATTCAAAGGCTCCCCTGATGCGAAGCATCACTCCCCTCGAGCGCAGCGAGACTCCCCTTGAGCACGCAGTGCGAAACTCCCCGAGCGAACGAAGTGAGCGTCTCCACGCCTCCACGTCTTAACGTTTAATGAACTTCCTCGTCGCACTCACACTTTCACCGTTAACTCTCACGAAGTACATGCCGGCGGCCATGTTACTGAGGTCGATACGGGCATGGTTTCCGGTGAGTTGTACGGTCTGTATCAGTTGTCCGAAGGCGTTATATACCATAGCTTCCTTCACATCTACATTGCTGTTGATGCTCAGTTCGATATAGTTGTCGGCGGGGTTCGGCATCAGGCTGATGCTGTTGGTCAGGCTGATGTTGTCGATGCCAACACCTGTGGTGGTGAAGCTGCCGGTGACGAAGTCACTCTGGTTATCGGCAGCGCATACGGCCTTCACTCGTACATCGTAGGTGCTGTTGGCTGTCAGACCTTCAATCTCGTAAGTGGTCTGCTGTACGGTGGCTTCTTGCCATTGGCCTGCGCTCTGCAGTTTGTAGCCCACTTTCCATGAGGTTTCGCTGCCACCGGCGGTCCAGGTCATAGTAGCGCTGTTTTGCGAGATATTGCTCACCTGTAAGTTAGTAGGAGCATCGCAAGGATCAACGGGTTCAACGGGAGTGGTGAAGCTGACAGCTGTTGTCCAATCGCTGACCTCGCTGCTGTTGCATATAGCTTGTACGCGCACTTGGTAGGTGTTTTGAGCAGTCAAACCAGTGATGTGGTAAGTGGGAGCGTTCACCGTGATACTGTTGCCCCAGTTGCTGGCAGAAGCCAATTTGTACTGCAGGAACCATGAGGTTTCGCTGCCTCCTGCCGTCCATGTTACATCGGCGGCATTGTATGAGGTGGCGTTGGCGTTGAGGTTGGTGGGTACATCACAAGTGGGTGGAGGAGTGCTGCCGTTGCAGTTGGTGGTGAAGGTATAGGTCGTATAGTAGGTCATGTCATTCTGAGTGAACACGAGACTTCCGTCAGGAGCATAAAGGCTGATGGCACATTCGTCATCATAAAGACCTGAATTGTAAACTAATGAAGTGGAAACACCATCGCATAAGTTGAGGTTGATGCTGGCTGAATAGCTGCCGATTTCAGTAATGACAGCGACTTCAATACCATTTTGTTGAACAGATAAGGAGCAATAATCCCAGGAATCGTCGAATTCACCCATAACAGAAAGGGTATAGGTACATTGTTCAGACACTTCGCAAAGAGAGGTGTTGAAGGTGGTTTCACGATAGTCGGACAGGTCGCCGCCGCCGCAGTCAGCCTGCACACGCAGGTCATACCTTGTACCTGCATTCAGTCCATTGAGAGTGAGCGGGTTAGTGGTGGAGTATTCTACTGTCCAGGTGTTACTGTTGACTTCTTTGTATTCCACATTCCAGGCGGTTTCAGTGCCGGTGCTTACCCAGCTGACTGTTGCGGAGGTGCTGCCAATATTGGATATAGTGACAGAAGAGGGCATCGGGCAGGTGGGAGGTGTGCAATGGCTTGTATAGGTGGTGAGGGTGCCGTAAGCGAGATTCGAACCAGTGTAGATGGTTTCTCCGTACGGAGAGGTTACGGTAAAGCTGCATTCACTGTCATAGTTGCCGGTATTCCACACCAGTGTGATGGGAAGGTTGTCGCAAAGAGAAACTTGGACAGTTGCCGAACTGCTGCCGCTTTCGATGGTCATTGTGCTTACAGTGATTCCGTCCTGCTGCACAGAGAGGGAAGCGTTGTTCCATCCGTCACCATATGAATCATAAAGGCTAAAGGTGTAATTGCATTGGTCAATGAGATCGCATCCGGCGGTGGAGAAAGAAGATTCGCGCCAGTCGGAGACATCGCTGCCGCAGTCAGACTGGATACGGATATCGTAGGCAGTGGACGGTGTCAATCCCATGAGAACATACGGGGAGGAATAGGCGGTTTCAAGGATCCAGTTACTGGTATTGGCTGGCTTGTATTCAATATTCCATACGCCAACTGTTGTACCGAAGTTGGTCCAGCTGATGGTGGCGGAAGTGGATTCGATGTCTGTGACGATTAGACTGGTGGGTTTCGGGCAGTTTGGCATCGCGCAGCTGGAAGTGAAGGTGAACATAGTGCCGGAAGAGAAACTGCTGGCAGTGTATATTAACGAGTCGTTGGGGTTATATACAGAGAATCCGCATTCGGAGTCATAGTTGCCGGAAGTCCACACCAAAGAAGTGGAAAGGTTGTCGCAGAGCATGACTTGGAAAGTGGCGGTAGATTCACCAGCTTCGAGAGTCATGGTGGCTATGGTGATTCCGTTTTGTTGTACAGTAAGAGAGGCTCCGTTCCATCCGTCACCAAAACTGTCGTTAAGGACAAACTCGTAGGGGCACTGGTCCTCCAACTCACAGCCGGCAGTGCTGAATGCTCCATCCCTGTAAGCGGATACATCGTAACCGCAGTCGGTCTGCACGCGAATCTCATATTGGGTGCTTGGTGTTAAACCAAACAGATAGTAAGGATTGTCTGTTGTCGATTCCACTGTCCATGTGCTGGTGCCAGCAGGTCTGTATTCCACATTCCAGGCTGTTTCGGTTCCAGTGGAAACCCAGCTTACTGTGGCGGTGGTGGAACCAATCTCAGTGACAGTAATAGAGGCAGGTCTCGGACAATCGGATATTACGCAGCTGGCGGAGAATGTGGTGAGGGTGCCGGAGGAGGGTTCGGACACGTTATATATTATGTCTCCTGTTGGATCAATCACTTGTATGGAGCATTCATCATCATAGTCTCCGGAACTCCATGACAAGGTGACGGGAACGTCGCCGCACAGCATCACTTGTACGGTATCTAAAGTCAATGTAGAGGTCACGTTGTGGTTAGTGGCTTGTATTGTGCTTACCAGTATTCCATTTTGTCTGACGGAAAGAGAGGCTCCGTTCCAGCCGTCGCCATAATCATCCATCAGCACAAAGCTGTATGCGCACTGGTCGGAAACGTCGCAGGTGAGAGTGGTAAAACTCCTGATGGCGGTTGCCTCACTCTGTTCTGAAGAGCAGTCGGCTGTCACGCGTACCTGATAGGTGGTGGCATTGGTCAGCCCGGTGAGGGTGTAGGGGTTGGTGTTGGCGTATGCGGTCAACCAGCTGTCTTCACCGGTAGCCCTGTACTCAATAATCCAGGTATTCTCGTTGCCATGAGACTGCCATGAGATGGTGGCTTCGGAGGTGGTGATGTCGCTGAAGGTCACATCAGACACCATGCGGCAGTTGGAAAGCTGCCCCACTACAATGTCGTCAACATAACCGCGGTTGTTGGTGGAACCGCTGTTTTTCGGGGCCTTGAGTGCGATACGGTTGGCGGTGCCATCGTAAGCGTCGAAATAGACGATATAGGTTGAGTAGCTTGTGCCGGTGATGGTCAATGTGTCCACTGGCTCGAAGCTGTTGGTGCCACCAGACATTGCGCCCACAATCAATGTGAACGGCGTGTTGGCGGCGTTAGAGCGGGCCTTGAATGAGATTTGCAGTGTGTTGAGTGAAGTGTTGGCGTCGAAAACAGGCAACACAGCGTACTGGTCGGCATAGTTGTTGCCGTTCTGGGTGTAGAAGCGCAAACTGTAGTTGCCGTTGTATGCGTTATTGTTGCTGTAATAAACGTATGGGTAGGCCGTATAGTTGCTGTCGGTGTTGTAGGCATCCCAGCAGTTGGGAAGGTTGTTGGTTCCGTTGCCGTTGTTGGGGTTGCTGGTATGGGTGTAAGTGTCGAAGTTCTCTGTGAAAGGTATTGTGGCTGGCAGGCAGTTGGTGGAAGCGGTGACACGGTTAATGGACCATCCGCTGGTGCTGCCGCCGCAGTCGGCGCGCACTTGGAACTGATAGGTGGTGCCGGGAGTCAGCCCCGTGATGGTATAAGGATGATTGTTGGCGATGACAGTCGTGCCACTGCCTGTGGTGAAGCCTTCAGAACCGTATTCAATCTCCCATGAGGTGGCGGTGCCAAGTTCAGACCATTGAAGGGTAATACTGTACTCGTCGGCTGCTGTCATCGACAGGTTGGAGGGGGTGGCGCAGAGGTTGGAGCCTAACACAATGTCGTCAACATGACCACGATTGTTGCCGCTGCCCGGCTTGAAGGCCTTTAAGACAATACGGTCGCCATTGCCGACATAGTTGCTGAAAGATACTTCTTTATAAGCGTATGTGCCACTGTTAGAACTCAGCGTGTCCACGGACACAAAGGTGCTGAGGTCTGTTCCTTCGGTGACACCTACCACTAACCTGAAAGTTCCGTTGTTGCCTTGCCGACGCATATATAAACCTAAAGAGAGGTTGGCTATGTTGACAGTGGTAAGGTCCAAACTGGGCAGAAAGGCATATTGGTCGGCGTAGCCGTTGCCACTTCCCGTGTAGAAACGAAGACTGTAACTGCCGTTGTATGCGTTGTTGGAGGCGTAATATACAAAGGGATGGTTGCTTGATTCGCTTCCGGTATTGATATAGTCCCAGCAGTGGGGCAGGTTGTTGTTCCCATTGTTGTTGGTGTGCGTGTAGGAGTCAAAGTTCTCTTGGATGGGCAGTAGCGAGGTCGGGCCGCATTGGGTGGTGAAGCTGGCTGAGGTGTATGTGCTGACCTCGTCGCCACAATCGTTGGCGACACGGACATTGTAGGTGGTGGAGGGATTAAGTCCGAAAACAGTCAAAAAGGTGTCGGTGGTGGTGTAAATCTCCACGGCAGGGTCGTTCCATGTTTGGTTGGCAGTTTTTAGCTCCACGATGTATGACTGAGGATTAAAGCCAGGTGTCCAGGATATGGTAGCATCAGTAGTGGTGATGCCTGACGCTTGCACATCAACCACTCCTCCGCAGAAGTTGGGGTCGGTGATGATGCTCAACTTGGTGTTGGGACGGTAAAACTGACGGCTTCCGGTATTACTGCCAGGATGCAGGGAATAACTTTCGTCATCGTCCATATATCTGTATAGGCTGGTGTATTCGCTTGTCGAAGAATAATAGTAGTTGAGGGCACTGCTATAGTTCGTGGCATGTTTAGCGAAAACAATTACCAAGTTACCGGTGCCATTATAGAAGAAGGGTGTGGACAAGTTGAAAGTTTCCCATCCGCTGGTATTTCCACCAATGCTCATGTTGGTGCCGAAATAAACCAGTGTAAGGTCCGACATGGGAGTCCATGCGCCGGTGGAACCGTAGGATGCCTGTGTGCGGTAACCCATGTAGATGCGTACATTCTGGCAAGCAAGTGTGCCGCCACCGTTGTGTTGCAGTGCCACGGCGCTGATGTTGCCGCTTACTCCTATCTCAGAAGGGGTATAAACACTCTCCCACCATGAATCTTCGTAAAAGGGGTAAAAGGCAATGTCATAGTCGTTGCTGGTTTCTGTTCCAATGATGACATCTTGGGCTTTTAGGGCAAAAGACAGCAGAAAAGTCATCAAACAAAAAAATAAAACTCTTTTCATACTCTTGTTTTTTTTGGGGTGAATATTTTTGTTAAATGTTATCAGAATGAAATGTAGTAATCTAATTAACAGATATTTATATTCTGTTTCTTATAGTGATGCAGCAGAAAAGGGAAGTTGAAAGAAATATCACCTGCAAATATATGTAAAAATTTTTAATTTCCAAATATAATGAAAGAAATAACGCCTCACCCGTTTCAAATCCGTTACCAAACTCGTGTGGCAGTCATTGAAAAAAAATAAGAGTCAAGAATGTCTCCATCCTCAACTCTTAATTTCAAAATTTTCACGTAGAGACGCAAGATTTTGCGTCTCTACATTCGGTTAGGCGGTTAGGCGGTTAGGCGGTTAGGCGTGAAGAAAACCTCCCCTCGAGTGCAGTGCGAAATTCCCCTCGAGCACGCAGTGCGAGACTCCCCTCGAATGCGCAGCATGAGACTCCCCGAGCGAACGAAGTGAGCGTCTCCACGTCTCCACGTCTCCACGTCTCCACGTCTCCACGTCTCCACGTCTCCACGCCTCCACGCCTCCACGTCTTAACGTTTAATGAACTTCTTCGTCGCACTCACACTTTCACCGTTCACTCTCACGAAGTACATGCCGGCAGCCATGTTGCTGAGGTCGATGCGAGCGTGGTTGTCGTTCAGTTCAATGGTCTGAATCAGCTGTCCAAAGGCATTGTAAACCACAGCTTCTTTCACTGCAACATTGCTGTTGACGGTCAGATCAATGTAGTTGTCTGCCGGGTTCGGCTGCAAGCTGATGCTGTTCAGCAGTGTGATGTTGTCGATACCTACACCTTGGGTGGTGAAGGTAGTGCTGACAAACTCGCTTTCGAGATTAGAGCCGCAAAGAGCCTTCACACGTACATCGTAGTTGCTGTTAGCGGTCAGCCCTGTGATGTTGAAGCTGGTTTGTGCCACGGTGGTCTGTTGCCACTGGCTTGCGCTGTGCAGCTTGTATTCCACATCCCATGAGCTTTCGCTGCCACCAGCAGTCCAAGAAACGGTGGCGGAGTTTTCGGTGATGTTGGACACATTCAGGTTTGTGGGTGCGTTACAGGTAGGTGCAACGGCATCGCAGTCGGTGGTGAAGGTCAGCAGGCTGGTGGTGCTGATGGAGGACATGTCCGCTTCGTTATAGAGCTCAACTCCGTTGGGTGCCAATACGGCCAAGCTGGCTTCGTCATCATAGGAGCCTGAATGCCATGTAAGGGTTGTGCTGACATTGTCGCATAACATGACACGGACAGTATCCACAGTGGTGGTGCTGCTAAGCTCGTGGTCGATAGCCTCCACGGTGGCAACGGTCACACCGTTTTGCTCGATGCTCACATAGGCACCATTCCAGCCGTCACCATAACCGTCGGTGCATACAAAGCGGTATTCGCATTGGTCGTTGCTTGCGCAGAAGGATGTCGCAAATGAAACATAGTTGAGTGCCCAGTCGCTGAGGTCGCCTGCACCGCAATTGGCACGTACATATACATCATACTGGGTGCCAGCGGTCAGACCTGTCAAGGTGAATGGATTGGAAGTGGCGGGAACAGTTGTACCTGCACCGTGTGAGAATCCGGCAGGACCGTATTCAATCTCCCATGCGGTGGCGTTGCCTCTTTCGGTCCAAGCAACTACTGCAGAAGTCATGTCAATGTTGGAAACTGTGACATCGCCAGGACGTTTGCAGCTTGGAATCAGCGTGATGTTGAGGTCGTCAAGATAGAGCGCGCCAGAAGTGGTCATATAGTTCTTGAAAGCAATGAATTTACCTGTGCCGGTATAGTTATCCATATCCACTTCAACGTACTCGAATACGCTGGCGGTAGAACAGAATACCGTGTCAACGGGTACAAAGCTATCGTAGTCTTCGGGATCGGTCATCACACCTACTATCATGCCGTTGGTGGCAGTACCTACTCGCAGGTAGAAGGTAACTTCCATGGTGTTGACATCCGTGTTGAATTCAGGTGTAACGGCCAAATCGTAGCTGGTGGTGCCGCTGTAGAAGTATAGAGAACCACCGGTGCTTCCGCTGTTGTTGGTAGTGGAAATATACGGATAAGGAGTGGTGCTGTAGGTGTTGTGTCTGCTCCAGCAGTCGGGGAATGCGCTGTTGCCGCTGCCATAGCTGTTGAAGTTTTCAGCAAACGGAATAGAGGTCTGTCCGCATTCGGTTCTGAAATCAGCAATGGTCCATGCACTCAGATCACCGCCGCCGCAGTTGGAACGCATTCTCACCATGTAATGGGTGTTGGAGGTCAGCGGATCAAGGGTGATGGTACCGGTGGTCGGATTGGCGACAGGCGTCCAGTTGGTGGTGTCACCATAGAGGGCGTATTCCATCTCCCAGTCGCTTTCATTATAACCGGGAACCCAATTTACATCGGCTGTGGTGGTAGTGATGTTGGTCACATACATATTGGGGGCGAAGCAAGTGGCGGTAGAGTCGCAGTTGCCGCCGAAGATGACGTTGTTTTTCACACTCAATGCGGTTCCGGTAGAGGAGGGAACCGTAGTGATGCTATAGGGAGCACTGTCTGTATAGATGTATCTAGCGCAGTTGGTGGTGGACGCATGAGTATAAAAAGAGTTGCCGCTAACGTATGAATCGTTATCGTCAAGCACAATCAAAAGCAGGTTGTCGATACCATTGTAAGCGAATGGGGTGCTGAAGTCAAAGGTGTTCCAGCCCACTTGGAAAACATGGTCGCCAGAGAATACCTGTTGTGCGTTGACAGCGGGTATCCATGCGTTGATGGCGGTTTCAGTGGTGTGCATCAGGTAAATGGTGTAGTGTCTCTGCTGGCTCAGGTTAGCCATTTCGAAAGATACGGAGGTGATGTTGGCAGCACCGCCCATTTCAGCGGCGGTGAAAATCTGCTGAGTATAAGTATGTTTGTAGAAACTGTAAGAAGGCAGGTAAGTGTTGGTGGTGGTACCGTTGCCGATAGCCACTTCGCCGCCAGCCAAGCATCTGGTGTAGAAGGTTTCCACAACAGCATCGCTTTCTTCACCGTCTTCGCAGTTGACACTTACACGCACGTCATACTGGGTCTGGGGATCCAAACCGCTCAGCATGTAAGAGGTGGAGGTGATGTTGTTGGAAGCGGTCATCCAGTTGCTTTGTCCGGCTTCGGAGTATTCCAGTGTGTAGCTGCTTACTGTGCCGAAATGGCCGTTTGACCAGGATATCAAAGCGGAAGAACCGGCAATGTTGCTGACGTTCAGTTCGCTTACTGGTGAACAGCTGGGAATAGCGCTCAATACGATGTCGTCAATGTAACCATAGTTGTAGTTGGAAGTAGGTTGGGCCACCTTCAAAGCAATGAAGTTGCCGTTGCCGGTGAAGCTGTCGAAATAGGCTTCCTTTTCAACGTATGAGGTTCCGCTGACTGTGAGGGTCTGTACCAGCTGGAAGGTGCTGATATCAGAAGGATCAGTCATCACACCTACTTCAATGTTGAAAGGATAGGAAGTGCTATAGGAACGCATAAACAATGACAGCTGCAGCGTGTTGATCGGTATAGCAATGGTATCGATTTCAGGCAGAATGGCTATCTGGTCTGAATAGGCGGTGGAGCTGTAAGTGTAGAAATACATACTATTAGTTCCGCTGTGTGCGGCGCTGGACCATACTGTGGGCATACCGGTATAGGAGGTGCCGGTATTATAACGTGACCAGCAGCTGGGCAGCACATTGGTGGAAGAGGAAGAGGTGCCGGTGTAGCTGTCGAAATTCTCTTCGTAAGGCAGGAGCGTCATAGGTGCGCATTCGGTGCGGAAGCTGGCGCTCATCCAGATACTCAAGTCGCCATCGCCGCAGTTGGCCTGTACGTATATGTCGTACAAGGTGTTGGCGGCAAGGTCGGTGAGGGTAATTGTGTTGGCATTGGCGGTCATCAGTGTGGCATCGTCGGGATCCACCGTGCCAGCGGGGCCATAAATGTAGTTCCATTGTGATTCGCTTCCGTTGGAGGTCCAGCTGATTTCAGCAGTGTACGGCGTGATGTTGACGGCGTGAATATTGCTCACGTTCAGGCAGGAAGGAATGTAATGGATGTTGACATTATCTATATAAATATTGTTGGCATACCATTGCGGTACACGGAAGGCCACATAATGACCTTCACCAGCATAACCTCTGGAAATGAAAGTGGCCAGTTCCCAATCATTGATATTGGAGGGGTTGAATTGTCCTAAAGCGGCAAAACTGTTCAAATCATCAGGATCCTCCATGATACCCACTTCGATAAAGTAACCTGCGGTAGCGGTATAGGCATAAAACATGATTTCCAGACTGTCCATTGCCACGTTCTCGTTGATACGGGGGCTGATAGCGTATGCGTAATTGCCATTGGAAGGACAGTAGAAATACAGAGACTTGGTGCCGGAATAGGCTTGTGCGGTAGTAACGTATGGAGCGGCAGTAGTGCCATTGGAACGAAATACCCAGCAAGAGGGAGTCTCGTTGGCATTGTAGCTGTCAAAGTTGTCCACGATAGGCAGTTCAACACTTTCGCAGGGAACGTAAGCTGATGTGTAGGCCCATTCGCTGCTGTCGCCTGCGGTACAAACAGCCTGGATTCTGAACTCATAGTTCATATCGGTAGTCAGGTTCGAAATAGTATAGGGAGATGTGGAAACGGTGCCTTCGGAAGTCCATGTGGTGCTGCCTTCGGCTTTGTATTCCAGATTCCATTCGGTTTCGCTGCCGTTGGCGTTCCATGCCAATGTGGCGCTTTCGGCTTCGGTTCCGCTAACATACAAGTAGGGAGGCGGACAGCTCATGGGTGCGGTTTGTGCGCAGCAGAAGAATTTGACATCATTGCGTTCGGTGGAAAGGGTACCTGTAGGCGGGTTTGCCGGATCAGGATTGGTTCCGTCGCTTTGGTAGTATATGGAGGAATTGGTGGTCATGGTGTGGGCATCGAAGGTGTATGAACTGCTATTGTATGCACCTGAATTATCATCCACGATGAGTACCAGATTGTCGCTTCCATTATAGGCGAAATCGTTGTCAAAAGTGAAGGTGTTCCATCCCTGTGTGCATACAAGGGGTCCTTCGTAAACCAAGGTAGCGCCGCTGATGGGTGTCCAGTCAGTAGTGGAGGAGAAAGTGCTGCTGGTGCGGTGAGCCAGATAGATTTTCACATCCGTCTTGTCTGTATTTTGTGAACTATAAGCATAGCTGAAAGCCACTCCGGTGATGACGGTCGGAGTATGTGCGGTGTCAATTTCATTAGCGGTGAAAATCTGCTGAGTGTAACTATAGTTATAGAAATTGTTGACAGGCAATTGGTAAACGGTTGTAGTGGTAGCACCAGTGATGGTACAGGTATTGGAGCCAGCCGTACATTCGATGAAGGCCAGGGTGGTGAAGCTGGCGGTCAGGGTGTCGGCCTCACCATTATCGCAGTTCGACCACAGCATTACCTCATATTCGGTACCTTGGGTCAAACCGGTGAGCATAAAGCTGGTGCCGTCCACAATGGTGGTTGTAGGAGTTTGTCCTGCGGAGCCGTAGGCGAGGGTGTAGTTGTTGGCGGAGAAGAAAGCTTCATCCCAGCTTGCCACAGCGGAAGTGCCAGAGACCTCAGAAATGGCGAGGTTGGCAGGAGGCATACAGTTGGGGGCCATGTCAACCTTCACATGAGACAGGTGGGTGATATTGGTGCTGTTATTGCCACTAACGGGTGTCATGAAGGCGAAATAAACGGTGTTGGGATAACTCTCGGTCAGCAGGATATAATCTTCCTGGAAGTAGCCGGTTTCATGGTAATCTGTCGGATAATACGATTTCAGCAGGGTGAAGGTGCTCATATCCGTGGGGTCGGTCATGACACCGATATCCATTCTTCCGTAGGTAGCCTGACCCTGGGCAATCCAGTAAGACAGTGCCAAAGAGCCTGCCGGATAGGCAGACAGATCCATGCCCTGCGAAACAGCCAGTGAGTAGGTGCTGGCGTTGGAGAAGAAAACCATTTGTCCCGTGGTGGCGGAAGTGGAAGTGATATACGGATAGGAGATGCTCTCGTGAGTGGTCTCGCGGTACCAGCAGTAGGGGAAGGCATCGGTGCCAGTACCGTAGCTGGTGAAGTTGTCATAGTAAGGAACACCTACATGGATGGAGACGCAACGGGTTCTGAAATCAGTGTGTACCCATTCGCTTTGGTCGGTACTGGAGCAATACGAACGGACATAGACTTCGTAAGCCATGTTTTCTGACAGGCCTGTTGCGGTGTAGAAGGTGTCGCTCACCTGAACCGGTGTGCCGGTGTTGACCGAGGTGCCGGCGGGAACCACTACCACTTCCCAACTGTTGTCGCTGCTGCTATGGCGTTGCCATGAGAAAGTGGCTTGCATATCGCTGGTGTTGACCACGGTGAGGTGGGTGGGGCGATAGCAGGTGGGTTCAGGGCCGAAGCAGAATTGCATGTTGTTTCTTTCTGAACTGAGATTGCCGGAGGAAGGCTGGAGAATGTTGTAAGTGTTATCGTCGTTGTAAGCATGCAACACCGTGTTACCGGAGGTGGTATGGGTATAGAAACGGGGATTTGAGTTTTCGTAAGAGCCTTGACTATTGACGATGGCTACCAAAATATTGCTGTGACCATCCCATTCAAATATATCATCGAAGTTGATGGTCACCTTGTTTGAGTAGGCATTGGAGCAGTAAACTGATCCGTGGAAAACCTGAGTCAGTTCCGAGCCAGGCAACCAGTCGGAAGAGGAAGCGAAGGTCTCACGGTTGACATTGGCCATATACACCGTAATATCATTCATGGTAATGGGTGAAGTGTAGAAATAATCGAAAGTGAGAGCTACGATATTTCCTGATTGCGCTCCTATTTCTGTGGCTTTGTAAATCTGCTGGGTGTAAGAGTAATTATAGTAGGTGTTAAAAGGATGAGTGTAGCAAGTGCCTGTGCCGTTGCCAATCGGATAGCAAGTGGGCTGGTATGGAGTGGTGATACACGCAGGATCGGAAGGGATGCTGGTGGTTCCGCTACATATTGACTGCACCGTGTAGCAGTATTGCGTCTCGCCCAAAATGGTGGCGTCGGTATAGTTGTGCCCGGTAACCGGGGTGGTGTTTAGCTGCACATTGTCGCGGAATACATTAAAACCAGTGATTTCGGGTAGGCTGCTGGTGAATAAACCGGCGATACACCATCCGTAAAGAAGGGCCTCATTGAGATCAGTAAGTTCTGCCCATTCCCCATTAGAATATATCAGGTTGTTGAATCCTGCGGTCAAAGCAGATCCACATCCGGCCGGGTAACCTCCTGTGGCGACGTATTCAATACCAATCCACAATTCGCCCTGACTTGTATTCACTTGCACTGGAGTGGAAAGTCTCACGGTGTTGTTCGCTTCGGCGGTCAGTTCGGTGATGTTGACATTGGTGGTAGATACCAAAGTGCCTTCGTTGTACGTGGTATTGTAACTTCCGCCTGTCCATACTTTGATAGTCACTGCACTCACATTCAATTGCCAGGGAACGAAATTCACATGGCTCAGGTATTGTCCGTTCACACCTGCCAGCATGGAAGCGGGAAAACGAACAGCTACGGTAAAGGTGAATGCACTGCCCGTGCCAATACCGCTGGTAGCGGTGTTACCGTACGTTATGCTGTCGGAGAAAACAACAGGATCCAGCAAGGAAGATTCCCAGCTGAGGTTGACAAGATTGTGGTCGGCGTTCGCTTGCACATTGGTCGGTACGTCGCATTGTGCCATCACACCGAGTGCTGTTGTGCATAACAGTGTCAAAAAAAGTAGAAATTTTTTCATAAATTGTGTTTTTAATGATTAATATATTGATTTTTAGACATTTATATTGAGTAAAACCAGTGATTTAAATTCAGTTTTCAAACTTACAAAAAATATTTGAATGATGGTGCGAAAAATAAAAAAAACGGACGATTTTTTCGTCCGTTTTTTTTCGTCTAGGCGTTAAGGCGTTAAGACATGCACTGCGTGCATTCGTTAAGGCGTTGAAGCAATTATCGTCTTAACGAGCGAACGAAGTGAGCGTCTCCACGTCTCCACGTCTTCACGTCTCCACGTCTTAACGTTTGATGAACTTCTTCGTTGCGCTCACTCCCTCACCGTTCACTCTCACGAAATACATGCCGCTGGCCATGTTGCTGAGGTCGATGCGGGTGTGGTTGTCGTTCAGTTCAACGGTCTGGATCATTTGTCCGAAGGCGTTATAGACCACAGCTTCTTTCACTGCAACATTGCTGTTGACAGTCAGGTCAATGTAGTTGTCGGCGGGGTTCGGCATCAGATTGATGTTGTTGGCCAGCGTAATGTTGTCGATACCCACACTAGAAGTGGTGAAACTCATCTCTTCGCCATAAACTGTTTCACCTCCATAGGTGATGAAAGCCTTGAAGGTATATCCAGTGTTGGCAGTGAGGTCTGTGAGTGATGCTGTGAAGGTGGTGCCCGTGCCGGTGCCGGCAATCTGAGTGTAAGAGCCTCCATTGGTCGGCTTCCATTCAAAGCCTTTTGCGGTAATGGCTACGTCGTCGGGGTTGTTGATGGTGGCGTTCAAGGTGGCGGTGGTTTGGTTAACATCACTGGCAGCAATGGTCAACACGGTAGGATTGGTGGGCGGAGTGTAGCTGCCGTCAATGGTGATGTTGTCCAGTACAACGCCATAGCCGTAATTGGCCACTCCCACAAACGCCAGCTGGTAGGTGGCTGACAGATTGGGCAGGTCAAGGGAGTCTTTTGTCCAGAAGTTGACGGAGCCGATGTATCGGGTTAGCAGTTGCCATTGGTTGTTGGGATTGGTGCGATAATACACAGACAGCTGGTCTTGGTTGTTACCCCAAGCCGGCTGGGCATACCACAGGGTGATGTATGCTTCCGTCATACTGCTGAGGTCCAATATTGGAGTGACCAAACGGGTAGTCGGCCCATCGTTGCTTTCCGCGAAAAAGAAAGCATTGTAAGAACCGCTATGGGCATTGTGTATATTTCCGAGGTTATGACCACCGGCTTGGAAAGCCCAATCCAAGTTGTTATAGACATATTCTTGTGACCAGCAGTCGGGCAGGAGACCGTTGTGCTCGAAATCCTCGGTGAAGGGGAAGGTGGTGACAGCATCGCAGAAAGTGGTGAACATTGTGGAAATCCACAGGGATTGCTCGTCAACACCGCAAACCGCCTTTACGCGCAACTGATAGGGGATGCCGACTGTCAAATCGCTGAGGCTGTATGCCGGGGTGCCGCTGACGGAAACGGATGTCCATGTGCTGTCTCCGCTTTCCTGATATTCCAGTATCCAGTTTTCCTCATTGCCGGTGGCGTTCCAGGAGATGTCGGCACTTGAGCCGGTAATATTCGTAACGCTAAGGTTTGTGGGAGCCGGGCAGGCCAGCGGTGCGATAGAGACATTGCGGACAATGGCAGCTGGCTGCGCACCTCCGGTATGGTCATTCCGCCACAAGAAAACCAGCTTTGCGGTGGAGTTGGCATCCGGGTTGGCATTCGGATTGGGCATTGCCACTGTCACGTGAACGGTGTTGCCATTGGTGAGGTTGAATTTGTAGGGTAATGAAGTATAGTCGGAATACTGCAGATAGTCGGTAAAGTTGACAGCGTAGGTGTTGTAGGTCTCGTCGGCGTATGAGGTGGTGGTGAGACTGGTAGAAGCGGGATAGGTCTCGTCAGCAGGGGCGAAGAACACCTTCAGAAAGTCGAACATGTCCTCACCTCCAATTTGCACATCGAAACTGATCTCCACTTCAGCCGTTGTTCCTATGGTGAACAGCTTTTCGGCGGAGACTACCGAAATGGAGCCGATGTTATAGCCTGGGGTGTTGCCATTGTTGGTGACAAACAGGGCATTGGCGGTGTCATTTACCGCTTTGATGGTCCAATAATTGCTGCAGCTGCCGTTGTTGAACGCCCATTCCGTTGGATTGCTGAAGTTTGTGCTGAAAGGTATGTCAACAGGAGTCATCGTGGTAGTGAAGGTGATGGTGGTGGCGGGGGACAAATCGCCGTTGCAGTCGCTGTAAACATTCACGGTGTAAACGGTGTAGTCATGCAGGTTCGTAAGGGCAAGAGATGTATCTGTGGTGGTTGCTGTAATCCAGGCTGTGTCGTCTTCAGCCTTGTATTCCACTACGTAGAGGGAGGACGAGCCTGTCCAGCTGAGCTCGGCGGAGGCGTAGTCAATGTTGGAAGCGGCCAGGTTGCTGGGAGGTGTACAAGAAACGCAGGAAACGTTCAACTCGAATCCATCATATTGCAAGCCATTGTCTGAATAGAAGACGATGGTCATCGGGCCGGAGGAGGATACCACGGATGGAATAGTGCCGGTGCCTTGATATTGTCCTAACATATTTCCGTCGGTACCGACACCGTCATAGAAACGGAGGTAATCGCAGCAGTTTTCCGTATGGAAGTTGCCGGACACGGCGATGGAGTTGCCGCTAACTTCGGGGAAAATCACAAGTGTATTGTTGCAGCCCTCGGCATAATCGCCATTGAAACCGCCATTGTCGAAAACAATCAGGTTGCAGGTGGTCAAGGTGTCGCTGCCAGAGGTGCCCATATTATAGCTGCCCGGGTAGGCGGAGACGGGACCTGACCAGCGGCTTTGTTCATCTCCACAATCTGCCTGCACGTAAAAGTCGTAAAAGTCTGCGGACAGGTTGTTGATGATGAAGGTGTTGGTGTCAGCCGGCACCAAAGTGGCCGCACTTGAGCCTTGCTGATAGCCGGCGGGACCATACTCGATGTTCCAGACGGTGGCGGTGCCGTTTTCTGTCCACGACAGGGTGACGGAATTGCTGGCGACCTCAGTAACAACGAAATCGGTAGGTTTTGCACATGTAACGGCAGCATCCACCGTAACATTGTCAATATGCAAATCGTTGTCACCATTAGTTACCGTTGATTCACCATAAAAAGCAATTCTGACAGTTTGATTGGCATAATCGGCAAGGGAAATGCTTATTTCCTGACCAGCGGTGGGAATCTGGTCATAGACAAAATCACCGTTGCCATCGTTGCTCCACACTATGGCGTTGTTGGCATTCCATGTGGCACCGCCATCCGTGGATATGATAACCATGAACTTGTCATCTGGCTGGCTATTCGGGGTAATAGATGTTGTGTTGTTCCAACGAGTGAGTGCCAATTCGAAGGTCAATGTGGGATCGGTGAGCTCGCTCAGGTCAATAGGAGGTGTCACCAACCAATCGTTGCAGTTGGTGTTGCAAATATTCAATCTGGCGTGATAAGCGCCAAACACATTCGTGTTGTAAAAATTCCAGCCAGATGTTGTGGTGCTGAGACCTCCTCCGGCAAACACGTCGGTAGCCATGCCTTTGTATCTGTTCCAGCACTGTGGTAATTGGCTGTAAACGTCGAAAGGCTGCACAAAAGGAATTGTATAGGCATCGCAACCTGTAGTGAAAGTGCCCTCTTCAAGGCTGCTGACAGTACTACCGTCGCCACATACGGAAGCGACATACCAAGTATAGGTAGTGGACGAAGACAGATTGTCGATGGTATAGCCCATGGTATCAGGATATACATTTTCGATTGCCGTCCATTCGGTATCAGAGGCGGCCTTATAATAAATATTGTAATTGTCCGCACTGCCAGTCCAATTGACGATGGCAGAGCTGCCTGTCACACTATAAGAGGCAAGGGAAGTGGGAGCCTCGCAGGCAATGCAGTTTCCGAAGAGGTTCACACTGGCGCTTGCAGTGCCACTGGTGAGAATGACCATGTCACTGTCCTCTCCGGCAGCATCGGGATAATAGCGGACATACAGGTTGTGATCCACATCCATCATTGTAAGTGTCTGGGTATAATTAACACTGTCTGTGGAGACTTCGAACGGAGGGTTCACTGAGACAGTAATCATATCGGTAAGGTTAACAGCGTTCACTGTCACCAGTTGACCTGCCGAAGGTGTTCCTGCCGGCACGTCAACGAAATGCAGTGTGCCGGGTTCCACGGTGATGAAAGAAGAAGACAATGTGGTGGTTACAAGTATATCATCAAGGATAATAGCCAATTGGTTGGTACAGTTAAAGTGACGGAAAGCAATATATACGGTGCTGTTGTCGTAATTACTCAAATCTACTGTTTTTTGTTGCCAGGCATAAGCGTCACCCGCAAGGGTCTCTTCATATAGAAGTGTGAATGCCGAGGGGTCTGATGCCGAAGTTGTGGAAACATACACTCCATAGTGGTCATATTTTCGGAAACCAAACATTCTCCAAAACTTCAAGGTGCTGGATGTCCCTAAATTGACGGCTGGGGTAACTAACCAGTCATTGGGGGTTACTCCGCCCATGGAAGAGGAATAGTAGCAGCCATCGCTGTTATGGCCATCGACATAAAAGGTGGAATTGTGAGCCCATGTTTGCCCATCGTTGTTGGCATCAATAAGGGACCATCCTGTTGGAAGCCCCGGAATCTCAAAAGTCTCACTGAGAACGGTGACTTGTGCGTTGACACGACATATCCATAAAATGGAGGTCAACATAAGAAAGAATAAAATTTTTTTCATTGAGGAATGATTTAAATTAAAATTTTGCAAATATACAAAAAAAACGGGCGGGCGCAATTGCCTGTCCGTTTTTTTTTGGGGGGGGCAGGGTAGAGACGCAAAATTTTGCGTCTCTACAGTCGGTTAGGTGTTTAGGCGTGAAGACGTTAAGAAAATCTCCCCTTGAGCACGAAGTGCGAAACTCCCCTCGAATGCGAAGCATGAGACTCCCCGAGCGAACGAAGTGAGCATCTCCACGTCTCCACGTCTTAACGCTTGATGAATTTCTTCGTTACGCTCACATTGTCGTCGTTCACTCTCACAAAATACATGCCGCTGGCCATGTTGCAGAGGTCGATGCGGGCATGGTTCTCGGTGAGTTGTACGGTCTGGATCATCTGGCCGAAGGCGTTATAGACCACAGCCTCTTTCACTTCAACATTGCTGTTGATGTTCAGTTCGATGTAGTTGTCAGCGGGGTTCGGCATCAGGCTGATGCTGTTGGCTAATGTGATGTTGTCGATACTCACCTCTTCCGCAGTGGTGAAGTTGACGGGTGTTGTCCAATCACTGAGGGTGTCGATGCAGTTGGCCTGGACACGGACCTGATATTCTGTTTCAGGATTCAGTCCTGAAATATGATAATTTGGTACAGACACAGGAATGCTGTTTCCCCAGGTGCTGGCCGAACTTTCCTTGTATTGCAGGTTCCATACCGTCTCGTCATCACCGGCGGTCCAGCTGACATCCGCACTGCTGTGGCCAATATTGTTCACGGTAACACTGGATGGGGTGGTACAAGTGAGAGGTGTAGGAGGTGTGGGTGGCGTATAGGTGGTGTCATCGGTGATGAGGAAGTTGCGGATGATGGCACTTGGCTGAGTCCCCAGATAGTCGTCGTTTCTCCATAAGAAAACAATCTTGGCTTCTCCGTTGATGTCGGGATTGTCCACATTCATGCTGATATGCAGGGTGCTGTCTTGGGTGAGGTTCAGCTTGTAAGGGTAGTTGTTCTCACCTGTTTGCCAAATATAATCACTGAAGTTGAAGGCATGGGTGCTGTATCCCGCTGCGGACTGGGCATTGCTGGAGGTGGCTCCAACGTTGAACACTGTCGTGTTGGGTGCCAGAAACACCTTCAGATAGTCAGCGGGGTTGTAGCCTCCTTCACCGCCTATTAGCACGTCAAACTCCACATGCACGGAGCTGCCTTCAGGCATATTGAACGCTTTTTCCGCAGTGACAACAGCATTTGTTGTGGTGTTATATTCCGCGATAGAGCCGTCAAGGCAGGTGATATACAGTGCGGTTTCTGTGTCCCCGTATGGGATGCCTGTTCTCCAAAAGTTACCGGCATGGCCATTATTCATTAGCCATTCTTCACTGTTGGAGAAGTCTGTTTGGTAAGGCAGGTCAACAGTTTCCATGATGGTAGTGAAATAAGCTTGTGTGCTTTCCAGCTCAGGACTTATGCCACAGGCGGTTTCCACATACCAGTCGTATGCGGTACCATCCGTCAAGCCTGTCAGTTCATATTCGTTGTTGCTGTCCAGACTGACGTTGCTTTCGGTTTGCCAGGTGTCACTGTCTGCTTCTTTATAGTGTAAGGTGAAAGTGCTGCCAGTAGATACCCAGGAGAGTGTGGCCGAATGGGTGGAGGGCGTTGCTGTCAGGTTGATGGGAGGGGTGCAGTTCGCGACTGATGTCAAGCTGATGTCATCAACATGAAAATAGCTCCAGACGTTGCCTGTCGAGGTGGATACATTCCTGATGGCGATATAATTGCCCGAACCGGTATAGCTGAGGAAAGGGATCTCGTACAAAGTATAGGTTTCACTTGGCGTTACAGCACCTACTGCTGTGAACGTGGAAGCGTCTTCGGGGTCGGTCATTACGCCCACTTCCAAACTTACAGCTGCATTGGTGAATGTCGTTTTGGCATAGAAAGACAGTTGCAAATTACCAAAGCTTAACACGGTGTTGTCCACAGCTGGAAGCACAGCGTGCGAATTGGGGTAACGGTTGTAGAAACGCAAGCTTTTGTTACCGCTGTGTGCATTTGAGCTTTGCTGATGTACGTATATATGTGGGGCATCGGCGGCTATCCTGCTCCAACAGGTGGGCAGCGGGTAACTGGGAGTTCCGGCGGTCAGATTGTCTTCCAAATCCCAGTTTACGGGCACAGCGGCGAGAGGACCGCATTCGGTGGTGAAAGACGCTATGATAAAGCTTGACACTGTTGTGCCGTCATTGCAGTAGGCTTCCACATACCATTCGTAATTGGTGCTCGGTGTCAATCCGGTCAGGGTATAGACACCACTTGCGTTGAGCGTAACATTGTCATTCTGGGCATACACTGTTTCGCCGACCACTCTGTAATATACGGTGTATTCATCGGCGTTGCCAGTCCAGCTGAGGTCAATGCTGGAGCCGGTGGCATTGCAGGCAGTCAAAGAATCGGGTGTCATACAGGGGGTTATCTCGGTGACACTGATGTCATCTATATACCAAAACCATGTGGATGTGCATTCGTACTTGAAGGCGATATAGTAATGGGTGTTTTCCAATACTGGCACAGAATCGTATCGAACGGTGAAATTATAGTAGCTGTTGTCGCCAAGCTGACTGCCACTTATGGTCAGGAGTGAGACGAAGCTGCTGTCGGTCTGAGGGTCGGTGACATAGCCCACGCTGAAAGTGCCGGAGCCGGAGCCCTCCCTGCGGGTCCAAAAGTTGAGTTGCAGACTGGAGAACACATTGTCAAATTCGGGCATGATGGCATATTGGGCATCGCTGCTGTTTTTGAATTTATAGCTGAGACTGCCAGTGTGGGCGTAGGTGTTGAGGATGTTGCTGACCCCCGGAAAAGTATAGGTGCCTTCGGTTACACTGTTGATGCTGTTCCAGCAGGGCGGATTTTTGCCGGGATTCACATATTCGAACCCTTCGTTATACGGTGCGCTTATCAGTCCGCAGCCTGTGGTGAAATAATGCAAAGGGGTTTGGACACTCTCCCCGCCGCAGTCCATGTCCAGATACCATACATATTGTGTGGCGGTCTCCAAGTTGTCAAGAAGGAACACTCCGTCGCTAAGCATCGGGGTCTCCACCAGGTTGTAAATGCTGTCAGATACTACTTTATAGTACAAGTCAACATTGCCAGAGGAAACCAGTGCCCATGAAAGTTCAGCGGAATAATTTCCGATATTGAACACATTCAAAGCGGAGGGCGCTATGCAAGAGGGGGCATTTTCTTCGTTGTAAACGCTTACGAAATCAATATTGACACCATTGGCCAAATCGCCGTTGCCAACAGCATGGAACTTGAATTGAATGGTGGTCAGATATTGTGGAAGCGGGATGGAGTCGATAAACCAGTCGTTGCATACTGCGGTATAGGCGCCTAACAGAAACCAGGTGGAGTCTTCGCCAGCGGCGGTGGAACGATAGTAAACATAAAGCTCGTCGGATACATCGGAGAAAGAAAAATCGGTTCTTTTCTGGGAGAATTTGAGATAGGGGGTGGTCACAGCGCTGATGTCCAGGATAGGAGAGAGTACATCGCTTTCGTAAGAACCATAGTCATGGTATATGTCCTGATCCTCATCGTCCCACATCCACGAAGAGTTGATGTTGTCTGTCGGGAATGACCAGCATGTGGGAGCAGTGCTGAAGTCATCCAGCCAGGGAGAGGCGTTTGTCACGGCAATCGGGTTACATGGCGAGGTTTGTGCTATTGCACCGAGTGCGGTCGCACATAATAATGTCAATAAAAGTAAAACTCTTTTCATAGGTTAGATGATCACTAAATGTGTTGGTTTATATATGTTTATGCTAATTTAAAATCTTTTACTGTCATGGTATCCCGTCCAACAGTGGTGCGTCGTATTCGTCGATGATGACCACCGTTTGGCGGCCAGTCTTCTGCCAGGCACGTTGAATCAGGCCTGCCAACCGCATACCCGGAGAGACCTCCGTCTCATCCTTGCCGTAGTCTTTTTCCATGATAGCCAACCTGATTTCGGAAAAGGTCTGTATTCCTACGGGGTATTTGCGTGTATGGTTGAACATTATGCTGAAAATTGATGTTGCAAAGATACAAAAAAAACGGGCGAAAAATTTTTCGCCCGTTTTTTTAGGGGTCAGTGATTAGGTTATAGGGGTCAGGGGTTAGGTGTCAGTGGTCAAAGTAGAGACGCAAAATTTTGCGTCTCTACATCTGTAACCTGTTACCTGAAACCTGTAACCTATTTACGTATGAACTTCTTCGTTGCGCTCACACCCTCGCCGTTCACTCTCACGAAATACATGCCGGAGGCCATGTCGCTCAAGTCGATGCGGGCGTGGTTGTCGGTCAGTTCAACAGTCTGTATCATCTGTCCGAAGGCGTTATAAACCACAGCTTCCTTCACGTTCACGTTGCTGTTCACGTTCAGGTCAATGTAGTTGTCAGCGGGGTTCGGCATCAGGCTGATGCTGTTGGCCAGTGTGAGGTTGTCGATGCCTACACCTGTGGTGGTGAAGCTGGTGCTGACGAAGTCGCTCTGGTTGTCAGCGGCGCAGACGGCTTTCACACGTACATCGTAGGTGCTGTTGGCGGTCAGGCCTTCAATAGTGTAAGTGGGTTGCTGAACGTTAGCTTCTTGCCACTGTTGTGAGCTCTGCAATTTGTACTGAACGTTCCAAGCGTTTTCGTTTCCGCCAGGTGTCCAGGTTGCGGTTGCGGAGTTCTGGGTGATGTTGGAAATCTGCAGGTTGGTAGGTGCATAGCAAGGTTCAACATCTTCGGGCAGTGTGGTAAAGGTCGTTTCGCTACCATAAACAGTAGTACCGTTGAAGGTGATGAATGCTTTGAAGGTGTAGCCTGTATTAGCAGTCAAACCAGTGAGGTTAGCGGTGAAGCTGTTGCCTGTTCCTGTACCTGCAATTTGCGTGTAAGTACCACCATTGGTCAGTTTCCATTCAAAGCCCTTCGCTGTGATGGTCACATTGTCAGGATTCGTAATGGTAGCGTTCAGTGTGGCACTGTTCTGTGTGATTGAGGAAGCGGCATTGGTAGTAACAGTAGGATCGGTTACAGCAGGACTTGAACCGCTGGCAGTGACTGTCAGGTTGGTGATGGTGGCAGGAGGATTGTTAAAGACGGACAAGTCATTCTTCCATGTCAATGCCATCAGAGCTGTGGAGTTGGCATTCGGGTTCGTATTAGGATTCAGCATCTTCGCCGTCACATGAGTAGTGGTGGTCTTCAGATTCAGAACATACGGATATGAACTTTGTGTTCCATAACCATTGGCATAGAAGTTGTATGCGTTTGTTGAGTAACTGTTGTATCCGAAGTGGTCGGAAGTTACTGAGGTTGTGGCAGGGAATTGCTGTGTGGGCGGTGCCAGGAACAGTTTGAAGTAGTCATAACTGGACTCTCCATTGACCACAATGTCGAAGGAGATGGTGATGGTATCTGCTGTTCCAACGGTGAACAATTTGAGTGCAGCGACAGCGGCAGTACTACCGCTATAGTTCGGGGTAGTGCCATTGTCGGTCACGAAGAGTGCGGGTGTGTTGCTCACGGTGCCTTTCACCCAGTAGTTGCCGCAACTGCCGTTGTTCAGTACCCAAGCGTCGTTAGGATCGGAGAAGTCAGCAGTGTATGGCAAGCTCGTGGGGGTCATGGTAGTGGAGGTCTGTATGCTGGTGCTCCAGTAGCTGACATCGCTGCCGCCGCAGAGAGAGCGAACGTAGAACTCGTATGTTGTAGAGCTGTTCAGATTGTTGATAGTGAACGGGTTGCTGGTGGCTGTTACCAAGTTGGCGTCAGTGCCGTCAGGATCGAAACCAGGTGCACCGTACGCAATTTCCCATGAGGTGGCCGAGCCAACTTCATTCCATCCCAGTTCAATGCTGGAAGTGGTGGAGTTCAATGCTTGCAGATGCTGTGGTTTCGGACAACTCGGAATCAGGTCGATGGACAGGTTGTCGATATAGGCGTATGCGCTGGTGGTGGTATAGGCATTCTTGAAGGCAATGTATTGACCGCTACCATTATAGTTGTAGAAGACAACTTCTTTTTCAACCCATGTGGTTGCTGATGATGCGGGGATAATCGAATCAATAGGTACAAAAGTGCTGGCATCAGCAGGGTTGGTCATCACACCCACTATCAATTTGTCGGAAGTGCCATTTGCACGGTACATGAAAGTAGCCTGCAAGGTGTTGACAGGAATAGAGGCGTCGAATGGAGGTGTAACGGCAATGTTATAGGTGCCGGAAGAACCTGCGTAGAAATAGAGGGAAGCTGTGCCGGCATAATGGTTGGAGGTGTTA
>JAGBPS010000018.1 GCA_017633255.1 Bacteroidales bacterium | reverse complement strand
TGCCATTGTTGACGAATTGAAATGTAAGACCATCAAACTGTGGACTTCCGCCCATAGTTCCGTAAATATAGATGTTTCCTTCTTCGTCAAAGGCGGTGTTAGTGATTTCATTATAATAGTCGCCAAAAGAGCCATCACCTCCGCTCCAAAAATGCGCCCACTTCCACTCGCCTTGGGCGGAGGTGGAGAGCGTGATGAAAAGGGTAGCGAAAATTGCGATGAAAAGTTTGGAAAGATTCAGCGTGCTAAATCTTAATTGCGGGGGGGGGGCTAATTGGTTGATTTTCATATTATTAAAATATTTAGGGTTACAATTTAAGGGTTAGTTTAAATAACCATCGTTGCGAATTAGCTTTTCCACATTATCAAGAAAAATTTCCGCTGTTGGCACTAACGGTATTACATCTGCTTCTGTGACCTCTTTCCAATCGTCATAATCGCCAGTTTGTCTCAGTTCGAACAATTGGCTGTAAAATTTCCCCAATTCAGAGTCAATAATGCCCGTTTTGATGAAATGAAGACCAAAAAGGCCTATTGCGCCACCGTGAGTGTGGGCATTCAGACCATTTTTGAGAAGCAATGCGGAAACCATATAATAACAAGCGTAATACATCCGGTTGGCGGCGGCATACCAATAGCCACCCTCAATGATACCTTTCGTCTCAGCCCAAGTCTCGCGTGAGCGTCTGATTCTATTCAAAACCAGTGCTTTTGTTTCCTCATTTGTCAGCATAGCACAACTCCTTCCTTGTTGATGTTTTCAAAAAAAGGTGAGCCTTTCCGCATCGCCCATTCGTCATACGTGTACACCTTCGGGCTGAAGTAAGTACCATACTCCCAACCCAACTGTACAAACGGATATGCGTAAGTGCCAAACAAATCGGTGTTTTGACGGTTATCGCCAAGTAATATCAGCAAATCCCAGTCCGATTCATCATGGGCATCCTTGCGGGCCTGCGAGCCGAACAGGATAAGTTGTGCGCCTTTTGGCAGCACCTTCCGGCCCAACGCCTTGATAGAACTCAATATGTTTTCTCTTGTTGAAGACATCACCATAGTTTTACAGGTGCAAAGATACATTTTTTTTCAAAACAACACGACACGCTATTTTTAGAGGTTGCGTTTTTTTCATCATAAGCTTGGAATTTAGTTGTTTAATTCCAAAAAAACATGTATTTTTGCAGCAAATGTTCAAGGAACGATATTTTTGGGAGATTATACTGAAAAATGTATTATCTTTGCGGCAATTTTAAGTTGATATAGTATGAATAACAATCTGACGTATTCGCAATTGGCTCAGTTAGAGCTTATGAATGCAGCCGCTAATGTCAACTCGCAAGAGGAACTTGATGCGTTGAAGTTGACCATTTCCCTTTTCTTCGCTGAAAAGGCTCAACGGAGTATTGACCAAATGTGGGAGGATGGAACTTTCGACCAGGCAAAATTGGACGAACTTCGCGGCCAACATTTGAGAACGCCCTATAAAGTTTTTTAGCGTAAGTATTGTAACACACTTTTGATTTGTGCAAGGGTCGCTTGCACAAATTTGATTACCCCTGCTTTAATAATTTCCCACAAAAAGGAGAAATTTATTCGTACAAAAACTCTGTCGGTGACAATACAGGTATGTTGGAGAAAGTATAATCCTTCTTGTTTCTAGTGAGAATCAATTCCGCATTTGCAGCCAATGCAGAATAATATTGCATTCCGTCCTCTAAATCCGCAAAATCGGATTGTAGGACACGGTCAATAATACTCTTTTCATAAGAACTTCTCTTTAAGATATTCCATCTTCAGATTATCGAGTTCCTCCTCTGACAGGTTTACAGAATGCCCCGTCAACATACTGGCTACTAAAGGAGATACACTTCGGTCTTGATCACCTTTTCCTCTCAGAGACTTGACAAAGTCAGCCACTTTCTCCAGCATATTCAACGACATAGAACTCAATTCGTCATTAATACTTGCTCTTAAATCTATTGCTGTCATAATGAACAAATGTTTAAATGTTTATCAACTTGCAAAAATACAAAAACTTTCGGAATTATAAATCCATTACGCAAGCACAAAAAAATCTTTTTGCCAATCGTCTAACTGACATTGCGCAGCAATGCTTTTTATCGCAAGGACGCCCGCGGCAGCGCAAGGGATCTGCAATCCCTCACCAATTAATCAACCCCACTACAATATTGAAACAGCTTCGTCCACAAGGAAAATCAAATGTTTCCATTTTTCTGATTGACCCTTTAGACATTCCATTGTCAATTCTCCACAGTCTTCTATTTCCAAAAACAATTCTCGAATTCTTCTACTTAAATCATATTGTTTTTTGTCTATAAGATGATTATTAAAGAGCGTGTTTAGAGAATCATCATGTAAAAAACTATGAACACCGATATCAAAATCCTCAAAAACCATCGTCTCAATAATATCATCAGGATAATCGAATATGTGGCTTCCGCATTGATGTAAAGTGTCCTCATATAATTCATACAACTCCTTAGGAGATAATTCTTTCACGAAATCCTTACGTAAACCGCGTCTATATTGCACAATGTTAATAACCAAAAGTGGAATACTGATAATAAGGTACCACAATAACGTTGCTAACCCATCACGGCTCTGCCATACAATAAACATCAAAAGCACCCACAGCGTCAATACAAGAAGATTTAAAATGTTGAGATATAACACTAATTTTGGTCTTTTAACAACTTTATGATTCTTTACCCGAACAATCATAATGATGCTCAGAATCAAACTCCAAAGAAACAATAGAAGTATCCACATAACACAACGCATTCTTTATTTAATCACTTCACAAACTCGACGATGCAGTCACTGCAAATAGCCCGAGAGAGGACTTCATCAATGAAGACGGTTGGCGGGACGTTCCTCGTTGCGATGTTTCATCATCTGATAGAACTCTTCACCCTCTGCCGTTTCCGACCATGAGCCTGCCAGTTCCAAAAAACGGGCTTTCCGTTCCTCAGAAGTGGACGTAGCGGTATTGGCAGACATAATTAGCTTATTGGCCAGCCACTCCTTGTCGCTCTGAGAGAGAGCCAGCCCCTGCAAGTATGTCCATAAGTTATTCAATGCAAGTGTTGTCATTTCTCTTTCCTCTTTAATTAACGCTGCAAAGATACATTTTTTCCGAACAACACAACATACTATTTGCTGTCTTCAAAAATCCGAACAAATCAAATTGTTTCCAGCATTCTCTTAAATTCTTCTTCTGTAGGAAGATATAGCTTATAGCGTGAGGCAAATATTTGTTTTCCTTCATTTAAAACAGAATATCTAACAATGGCTTCGCTTTTCTGCGAACAAAGAATAATGCCCAGTGTTGGACTGTCATCTGGATTCTTGTAAAGTGCATCGAACATGCGAATATAACTATCCATCTGCCCCACATCCTCATGTGTAAGCTTCCCAAGTTTTAAGTCAATCAACACATGGCATTTCAAGATACTGTGGTAAAACACCAAATCAATATATTTGCCGGTCTAGTTGCCGCGTACTCCAAACTCCATCCGCAGCTTCGTTCATATACCATAGACGAGAATGTTCATCTTCAATGCTGATAAGACGGCGGTAATGCGACCATGTCAATTCGTGACGCAGTGTGTCACGAATTGGGAAACTTCTGTAAAACAGCCGCATATATCAAAGGTTGCTTTCGTCAAAACCCTTACCAAACTCGGCGGTCAGTCTCTCCGCTAATTCTTTCAACACACCTTTGCCATATTCGGCCCTTGCCGCACCCCGCAATTCATTCTCAACAATCTGCTGGCCAATCAGCCAGTAACTTTCTACCATTGCGAAGTTTACGGCTGTGTACGCCCGTTGCCGAGCCGAAGCCAGAATTGACCTTACATTGGCATAAAGTTCTTCCATATTTCGTTGACTATCTACTTCTATTATTTTTGCCATATTTATTTTGCTTTTGTTATAGTTGTCACAACACAACACGTATTGAAGGCATATTAAACCATTTGCAAAATTACATTTTTTTTACAAATAAATAAAAACAAAAAATACATTATTTTTTTTTACATCTTTCCCAAGACTCATAATCCCAACCTTGGATGAGTTCAATGAGGAGCTGAAAAAAAGTAATTATTTGCTTCCGAGGCGGCAGCTTGCTGACGCAAGAAGGGACGAAAAAACAAAAGCCAAGCGCAACTTGGTTGCGACTGGGAGTTCGAAGATGCAAGGACGCCCGCGGCAGCGCAAGGGATCTGTAATCCCTCACCTTGAGGGACTTTGTCGGACGCTTGCGTACATATAATCAAAAAAACTCCCCATCCCAAAGCATCTTGAAAAAATCGGTCACATAGATCAATTCTATATCGCCAGAGGGCCTTGTTATAGGGTCTAGGGAGACCAGTATCAGTCGGCAGTCTGGATATTCGTCCTTGAATGCCTTGAGGCCGGCCTTATGCCGTGTTTTCACCTCCTCGCTGGATTTGATTTCAATGGCGATCTTGGCATCGCCGATGATGGCATCCACTTCCTGATGATTGTAAGTGTGCCAGTATGAAATCTTCTCGCGTCGGCGGAAATAACCACGATACGCGATAATTTCCTGCATAACCAGATGCTCGAAAGCGTGGCCATAATCATCGGAACCACGTCTCAGATGGTGACGCCCCATCAGATAGTTCGCCAATCCCACATCGAAATAGTAGAATTTTGGTGCCTGCACCACCTTGCGTTTCACCACCTTTGTGTAAGCAGGTATCTCGTAGCCCATCAGGGTGTCCTTCAGAATATGATAATAGGCTTTGACCGTTTTTGCTGCTACGCCGCAGTCGCTTGCAATGTTCGAATAATTAATCATCTCTCCGTCTGAAATGGCGGCGGCTTCCATAAACTGTTCGAAGGCTTCGACATCCTGAACGGCAGCTTCGTCCCGAATCTCTTCCCTGAGATAGATATCTACGTAGGCCTCCAGACGGTCGGTAGCATCATCAACAAGATAGTGACGAGGAATCATCCCGTTTTGTACCGCCTTGTCTATCTGGTAGTCGGGCACCTCTTTCCAGACCAAAGGAAACAAAGTCCTTGGGATGGCTCTGCCACCAAGAGTGTTTGCCCCAGACCGTTTCAACTTGCGGGCACTTGAGCCACTGAGTATAAAGCGAAGCCCTTTGTTGACCATCAACCAGTGGACACTGTCGAGCAACTCGGGGACTTTCTGTATTTCATCAATGATGACCAGTGTGCCGGCAGGTTTAGCAAGAAGAGCCTGACGGAAAGAATCAGGGTTGCGCTTGAATGCTTTCCTCACATTGGCGATGAGCAGGTCGTAATAGACAGCCCCTGGAAACCGCTCTTGGAGAAGCGTGGATTTCCCCACCTGACGAGCTCCAAACAAGAACATTCCCTCGTCAAGTTGGTTCTCAATATCAAAGATTCTCTTGTACATATTCTTATTAATTTTGATAACGCATGTCCGATTTTTTTATGAAATTCGGGAATACGAGTGCAAAATTACTAAAATTTCTAAAACAAACAACCCTCGGCGAATTTTTTTCTCTGCACCTTTATCGGACGCTTGCGTACGTAAAAAGGGATGGGAACAAAATGACATTGCGCAGCAATGCTTTTTATTGCAAGGACACCCGCGGCAGCGCAAGGAACCTGCAATCCCTCACTTTGAGCACCTTTGTCGGTATCAATCCAAAAATCCGTCTTTCCTGATTAAATTTTCCAACACATCAAGAAAAGTTTCAGCAGTAGGTGCCAATGTCATTACATCTGCCTCTGTTCAACACTAACGCTTTTGTTTCTTCATCCGTCAGCATAATACAACTCCTTCCCGATTGATATTATCATAAAATGGGGAGCCTTTCCGCTTAGCCCATTCCTCATACGTGTAAACTTTCGGACTGAAATAGGTGCCGTATTCCCAACCCAACTCCACAAACGGATAAGCGTATGTGCCAAACAAATCGGTGTTTTGACGGTTATCGCCAAGTAATATCAGCAAATCCCAGTCCGATTCATCATGGGCATCCTTGCGGGCCTGCGAGCCGAACAGGATAAGTTGTGCGCCTTTTGGCAGCACTTTCAGCCCCAATTTCCTGATGGAATTCAATATGACTTCTTTCGCTGATGACATAACAAACGGTTTTCAAGTGCAAAAATATAAAAAGTTTTGGAATTAGTTCTGATGTGATAAATTGTTGAATCATCAAATTCGGATAAGGATATTTAAGTCTCAGTCAGTCAAGTCACTTTAGCTCCGTAGCATCATCCCACCCTTTCGCGGCATGCTCGATATACCATCAGTGCCAGCTTGTCCCGTGCCGCGAACTGCATGGATTGAGCATTCCCCACCCCACACTTACGTGCGGGGTTACTAAAATTCGACCTCTTCGAGGTCGTGAACGATGGTGCGGTTATACCACTGCATCGCATTTGTCAAGGCCAGCATCCAGCCAAGACGCTCCGTGCGTGGGGAATGCCGACATGCGGTGCGGACGCGGAGTGAATGGCCGGCTTCGTACAGCGGCGTGCGAAAGCGCGTCAGCGTCCAGTTTACTTTCGCCGCCGCTGTAAGGAGGTGGACAGAGCGGGCAGCATTCATGTCGGCGAGAAAGCCACTTTTCTTTGCCTCGTTGCATAAACTGCTATCGCTCGAAAGAGAAAGCAAGCTTTCTCTTTACTCGCTTACCGCAGTTTTCTTTTGTGGCCGCAAAAGAAAGAGGAATAAAAAAAAGAAAAAATCATGCGGTAGCCGTGTAAATTTCACTAATACACACCATCGGTTTGAGAAAAGTCTGTATTTTTGCATTGCAAAAAATTTCGTCACAAGGAAAGGCCTGAAAGGAAGGAAGCTTATGGTAATCTTATTCAATAAACCCTACGGCGTGCTGAGCCAATTTACCCCCGAGGCGGGACATCGGGCTCTTGACGAGTTCGGTTTCCCTCCCGGAGTGTATGCGGCGGGACGGCTGGACCATGACAGCGAGGGGGCCCTGCTGCTGACAGACGACGGACGGCTGATCAAGCGGCTGCTGGATCCGAAAAACGCCCACCCCCGCACCTATCTTGCCCAAGTGGATGGGGAGATTACCGACGAGGCCTTGCTGAAACTGTCGAAAGGTGTCGTCATCAAAGGCTACCACACCCGCCCCTGCAAGGCGGAGAGGACACTACCACCGGAAAACCTATGGGAGCGTGTGCCACCCATCCGTTATCGCGCCAACATTCCTACCAGTTGGGTTCGCCTTACCCTCACCGAGGGCAAGAACCGCCAGGTAAGACACATGACCGCCGCGGTAGGCTTCCCAACCTTACGGCTCATCCGTGTTCAAATCGGCGATCTTTGTCTGGGCTCGCTCCAGCCAGGAGAGTGGAAGATTGTTAAATAGAGCTGTCGCGCAAACTGGCAAGGAAATCTGGAAAAGGATAATTGTCGGTATTGATATATTTTTTGTATTTTTGCTGCGTGTAAAAAAACGGTCACATGAAAAAAGTATGTCTTTTCACCTTGTTATTCGGATTGTTAACTTCACTGGGAGTTGCACAAACCACCACCCTCAACGGCCCCATTGTGCACATGGAGCGTTATGGAAAATTTTTTCTTATCAATGACAGTGAAGACCAAATTGTTTTCGTCACAAAGCAATACAGAACAACATTTGTAGGCGAATTTGACTTCCTGATTCACCGCTACGACAAGCAGGAACATTACACCGTAACGCAGGAAATCGATGAAAAGATAGACTGCCGCTTTGCCTATTTTCATGATAATCAGGCAACTGTCGTCGAACAAAGCACAAAAGGAAAGGCTGTTGAGTACCTTAGAGCACAGATTCCCTCTTCCGCGGAGAAAGTCAAGAAGTTAAACTTTGAACCATTTCTTCAAGCACCATTGGAAAAATACAAGTTTACCTTCTCCCACATGGTCTATTCCCCCGACTATTCCAAATTTGCCATTTTAACACTTTTGAAGCCAAAATCAAACCGGAAAATCGACCATATTGTAGATGTTGCTGTTTTTGAGAGCAACGGAGCGCAATTATGGCACCAGCGCCAACACGCCCATTGGCTGGTCAACGACCAGATTCCGTTTTACCTGTCCAACGACGGCACCGTATATATCGCTGAGTTCGGCAGTTACAACAACCCTATGGTTCATCAGACCGATTCCCTTCATATTTCGGTTTACAACAGCGACGGCATCTGGAACTATGCGGAAGGATTTGGAAACGATCCCGTGTTCAATTGCGGGAAAGCGGTCCTGAAGGATGGCAGATTTGTGGTTTGCGGTGTCCCCTGCCCCAATCAACAGAATTCTGATAAGCTGATCACCTACTTTGTCTCTCCCGATGGCGAGGTGGACAAAGAAGAGTCGTCAATTGAAATCAATTATTACGATGGATATGTGTATGACGCACGGGAATTGAACAGCGAGCTGGGAAAATTTCACCCCTACTTTTATGACATCAAAGAGCTGAGCGACGGCAACTTGATGTTAGTCGGAGAATTAAATTACCGTGATCAGGTTGGCACCTCCGTCACCATAGGTTCTTCCTGGGGTTTTAGTGAGATTATGGGGTATATCTCCAGAAATATTATTGTTGCGACAATCACCGACAACGGCGAAGTGCTAAACACCTTCACATACCCACGTGCAACCGTTACACCGGAACAACTTTTCAAGACTCCCAACCTCAATGTTCCGGGAATTTTCGAGCATGATGGAAAAATAAGCCTGATTTACAACGACCACAAGAACAATTTCCCCTCCAATAACAAATTATGGCATATTTTGTACAACAATCAGAATGGAAATTGCTGTGTGGTAGTGGCTGATGCTATACAAGAAGGAGATTTTGAAGGAAAAGTCGTTTATTCTTCTGGAAAGTCTTCCTATTCTCAACAAAATTCACTGGCAGATCAGGACGATTATTTCCACAGGATTTTGTCTTACGATGACAATGCTGTCTATTACCTGCTCAAACACGACAAAAAATTCAGGGTTGAGAAAATCACCTGGTAAACGGAATCGGGACCCCAAAAAACAACTGTGTACACCCAAGATTTCATATAGTTTATACGTTATCTAGTATAACTTCATTCTTTATCAATCAATATTATCATGAAAAAGACCGCTTTCCTGCTTGCAACAACCTTACTATTCTGTGTTTCAGCAATATATGCACAAAATAGTGTTCCGAATAATTATCAAAAGAAATATACCTTAAAAGGTATGGAACAATGGGCAGAAGGGAAATATATTGACAAAGAGCAGATTAAGAATGTAGATTGGTTGGAATACCAGTACTGGCTGAAGAAGGTTTTCGGGGAAGAATCGTCACAATACAAAGCTTCCATTCCCGACCGGAGAATCCTTTTTATGCAGCTTCCGGAATTGATGGCCAAAAACTATGCCGAGAGTCCCGCCTACCGGAATCAGCCCGTTTTGGGAATATCAATAGAGCAGGCCCTCGCCTACTGCCGCTGGCGTACCGACCGTGTGGCGGAACAGATGCTGATTAAGATGAAACTCTTGACATATAACCCGAACCAAACGAAGGACGATTATTTCAGTCTTGACAAATACCAGGCTCCCGAAGGAATTCAGTTCCAACGCTTTAGCCTGCCCACCGCCATCAGCGAAACCCGCTATGGTTTCCGCTGCGTGGCAGAATGGAAATAATCAGTTTTTTTCAGTTAAAGAATTAATTGAAGAAACACCTAAAACTTACAAATCTTCAACCACATACGGACGGATAGTATTCACCCAGTCGGCACAGAAAGGGGCGGAAACCTTGATGTAATTGTCCGTGAATCCGAACATTTTTCCGTCGGCCTCCTCCGACTCCCACAACACCGGACGGCTTTCCCCGAAGTGTTCGTGATAGAAGAAGCGTTTCTTGGTTTCCGACAACTCCAACAGGCGGTTGGTGCGCTCGCGCTTCACCATTTCGGGCACTTGATCCTTGATGGCTGCCGCCGGTGTGCCCGGCCGCCGCGAATAGGTGAACACATGCATATAGCTCAGTGGCAACTGCTTGACAAATTCATAACTGTCCTCAAAATCGGCATCCGTCTCGCCCGGAAAACCGGCAATAATATCGATGGCGATACATGCATCGGGCATCAACTGTTTGATTTTCGTAATCTTGGACGCAAACAAGTCTGTTTTGTAGCGCCGCTTCATCGCCGCCAAAATCTTATCACTACCCGACTGCAAAGGAATATGGAAATGCGGCATCAGAATATCTGACTCCGACACCAAGTGGATAATCTCATCTGTCAACAAATTGGGTTCAATAGAGGAAATGCGCACTCGTTCCACCAGATGCTGGCGGTCAATGGCTTTCAACAAATCATAGAAGTTCTCGTCGGTACCTTTGCCGAAAGTACCCAGATTCACTCCTGTGATATTCACCTCTTTCAGTCCTTCGGCATGTATCTTCTCAATATTTTGCAAAACATGCTCAATGCTGTCGCTGCGGCTCTCACCCCGGGCGGCCGCCACAGTGCAATAGGTACAATAGTAGTCACAGCCGTCCTGAATCTTCAGAAACGAGCGGGTGCGGTCGTTGGACGAATAGGTGGAGAAGAACGTCGGAGTTTCAGGAATAGGCTGTCCCACAACCCATTGCACGGCATTCATTTTGTCACGATTGCCGAAAACCTCCTCTACCCCAGCCCACTGGCGAATCTCATCGGCTCGCAGCGAGGCATAGCAACCTACCACCACAATGCGGGCATCGGGATGCTCACGATGCAAGTGCGCCACATAATTGCGCACTTTTTTCTCCGCCGCATGGGTCACCGCACAGCTGTTCACAATGATGGCCTCCGGTTGTTCCGACTCGCTCCATCCCTGCTCACGCAAGCGGCGCGCCATATCTGACGATTCGCTGAAATTCAGTTTGCAGCCGAAAGTATGTATCGCAAAAGTATGATTATTCATGACAATCCACAACAGTTTTTTTAGAAAGATAATACCACAACAACACCGCAGACGACATCAAATACGAAGCTGCATTCACCACACAAGCCCCGTCAATCTGCCATTTCGGAATCAGCCATATTGCCAGCACAAGCGTAAAAACCAAACCAACAAACGATTTGACAATCAATATATTAAGCTGTCTTATCGCTGAAAAATAATTTCCCAACACATTGGAGAAAGCGATAGCCAGAATACCCGGAGCCAGCAAGAGCACCACCCGCTTCACCTCTCCGAATTCGGGACCGAAAACAAAGGCGAACAGCGAGGCGGGCAAGAGCAAAACCACCAAAATGCAAGCCGCTGATATGCCAAGACTTACCAGGGCGAGAGACATGGTTTCTTTCCGGGACTGCATAGTATTACCCTGTTTGAGCACATTGGAAAACTGCACCATCGACACACTGCGGCTCACAATCCATATCGCCTCGGCGACAGTAACCCCGATAGAGAAAATGCCCACCGACCCGCGACTGATGAAATAGGCCAGCAGATAATAAGTCAAACGGTAATTGAAAAACTGCAGAAGGCTGCTCAACTCGGTTTTCCAGCCGAAAGAGAGCATCTGCCGATTGCACTGCCCGTCAAAATCCCAACGCAGGCGAAGCTGCATTTTACGACGTAAGATACCGCAAACCAGCAACATCAGCAACAACGACAGGGTTTGTCCGAAGAAATAGCCATAATAGCCCAACTGCGGCCACAAGCACTGGCATACGAGCATGCACAACAGCAACAAGGCAGGCTGCAGCACCGTCAGCAGGTTGTAATAGTCGATTTTCTGGTCACCAATGAACACGGAATTATGGAAAGCGATCAAGCCCATGAGCGAGACCGCCGCAAAAAGGAAAGGAGCCTCTGTCATCCTTCCGCAGGCCAACAGGACAAGCGCACCGGCTGTCGCCACGACAAACGACCACAAATAGGCCGCTGTGGCTAACTTGGAACTTGCAAATCTGGAGAAGAAATAGGACACACTGCTTCCTGTGAAAACATTGGCAAAGATGGAAAGCAGGCTCAGATCAGCGACAAAAATAGCCACCGCACCACGGCCATCCGCCCCCCACAGCCGCGTGGTCAGCACCACCACTGCGAAATTGAGCAGCAGAATCAGCGATTTGCTCAAAATGGTAACGACAATATTTTTTTTCAGATTAATGCTGCTCATCTTGAAGAATAAAACGGACAAAATCGGCTTCTATTGCCTTCCAATTATATTTTCGCTCAGCCAATTGCCGGGCCGCATCGCAATGCTTCTGGTATAAGTTCTTGTCTTTGATGTAAGCGTTAACAATATCCACAATAGTCTCTGTATCAAAAGGATTCACCAAATGTCCGAACTGTTCGATTTCGGGACAGCCTTTGCTGATAGCTTTCAAATCAGAATATATCACCGGACGGCCCATGGCCATGTAATAAAACAACTTGATGGGCAGACAGCGATGGTTTTCGGCATCCCTGACACGCAAATCAAAGAAAATGTCATTCTCGGCAGCCTGCCGGCAGAAGTCCTCGAAGGGCAGATATGGCGACAGACGGAAACTCAAATTGGACGGCAACTGGGGCTGCTGTGTCAATTCCTGCGATGATAACACATTGAGTTCCACAGGAATATCCGGATTAAAACGGGCAATCCACACCGCCGTTTTCAGCACATTGGGAAAGCCCTTCTCCTCGGTCAGATTTCCGCTGTAAAACAAGCGCAGCTTCTCCGTGAGCTTGTTACAAGCCTCCGTTTTAACATATTTTAAATCTGGGTAATAAGAAGTCAGCACAAAAGGTCTTCTCGGAAACAGCCTGCGGAAAGGCCGGGCTTTGTCCTCCTCGCCGAAAACAAAACCGTCGGTATGGCAATTCACCCAAAAATTGAACAAGGACAAGGCGCACCATTTGGCGGCCTTTTCAAAGCCCGACAGCCAGCGAAGGTTTTTCTTGGAGGGATACCACTCCGTGACATCATACAGAATACGGCATTGCCGCTTGTTTCTCCGCCGATAAAGCAGTGCGCCACGCAAAGCCATCGGAGTGTCGCCGATGATCACATCGGGCTGGACATCCTCCAGCAGTGTGGCCAAATGACACATCAGTTCCATGCGTTTGAACTTGTCCGCCTCATACAAAACCTTGTGGGAATTGAAGTTTTCTGTCTTCCCAAGTGCTTTCCCCGGCGCAATCACAGTCACTTGACAACCAGCCTGTTGCAAACTCGGCATCTGATGAAACCTTACTCTTTCGTCATCAGCGGCGTGGGCGGTAAGCACAAAAGCGACATTCATCACGGAAGCATTAGTACAACAAATCGACATCCCCTTTGCCCTCGCGCACCACCTCGATATCGCCGTCCACGCAATTCACCACGGTAGAGGGCACATTATCGCCGTAGCCGCCGTCAATCACAATATCCACCAAATCGCCGTAACGCTCGTAAATCAGTTCCGGGTCGGTGGTATATTCAATCACTTCGTCGTCGTCTTTCACCGAAGTGGACAAGATGGGATGTCCCAACTGGGCCACGATTTCGCGCACAATATTATTGTCCGGCACACGAATACCCACAGTTTTCTTGTTGCTCTGCAGCAGCTTGGGCACATTGTTATTCGCTTCCAAGATAAAAGTGAACGGTCCCGGCAAGGCTTTTTTCATCGCCTTGAAGACATTGTTGCTGATGGGTTTAGTATAATCCGACAGATTGCTCAGGTCGTGGCAGATGAACGTCATGGCCGACTTTTTCTTCGTGTCGCCGAGAATCTGGGTGATACGTTCCACACTTTTCGGCTTGAAAATGTCGCAGCCAATGCCATAAATAGTGTCGGTGGGATAAATAACGATACCGCCGTCCTGCAGGCATTCCACCACGCGTTGGACAGTTTTGGGATTGGGGTTCTCGGGATATATTTTAAGTAGCATAACACAAATAAAAAAGGGTAAGCTACTTATATCGCATCGCTACAACCAATGTACCCTTGCTACATTCCTGTCCTGGGGGAGTTGAAAGGGAGCAGATCGTACAAGACTTACCCGCTGCAAAAATACAACTTTTTTTTCACACTGCAAGCATTGTTTGATTTTTTCAATAAAAAACATTCCGGAACGCATTTTCAAGCTTACACATTAATTTTTTTCGTATCTTTGCAGGTTGATATATTGAAATTAGTAATAATATAATAGCAATACAATGAAAAAACTGTTATTCGCCTTATTTTCAGGAATTTTTGTAATTCTTGCCTTCTCCTCCTGCAACAAGTATGAGGAAGCCATGTACAACAAATCTGACTATCAGATCAAATACATTTGGTACAAAAGCAATTCCGGCGAGCCCAACGAGGTATATACTTACGACAAAAAGAAGATGCTGACGCAAATCGACATCGTTGATTCCGCCCATGTCGGTGGCATCCTTGCCGAAACTTTCACTTTCACTTACAACAAGGACAAAACCGTGCAGAGCGTCACCCATGTCAGCGGCGACATGACGGAGACCGTAAATTTCACCTACCTGAACCGCTACGTCAAATACATGACCTATAGCATCAACGGAGCCATCAGATTGACCAGCAACTTCTACCGCGACGACGAGAAAGCCGCCAAAATCACGCGCATTGTCGAGGTTTACGACCGCCAGTTCTTTGAAGACATGCAGCTGTACAGCGCTACCGCCTTGTACGACCGTTTTATCGGCGACTTTGCCAAAGTGCAGGAAATGGCAACCGCCAACACCAAGGAACTGACCTTGTACAGCACCAAAAACATCACTTATGATGGCGACAACATCGTGAAAATTGAGGAAAGCTATCCCGACATTCACAAATCCATTGTCACCACCATGAGCTATGGTTCCGTACTCAACCCCTACTATGGTTTGAATTACTGCTATTCTAACAACCTGCTGGGTTATTCGAAGAATGCCGTCGCTAAAAAAGAGGTAGCTACCTTCTATGATGGCACTCCTACCAATGCTGAAATTACGGAATACAACTATTTCGATGTCAACAAGGACAATTATCCCCGTGTTTTCACTTATACCACTGACAAGAACCCTGGAGTCTTCTTCAAAACTTACATAACATACTCCCAAGAATACAAAGACTAACTTTTAGGACATGAAAATCCAAAAAGAAGGAATCCCTATCATCATTATCATGACCTTGATGGTGGCCGCCATCATCTTCGGTTATTTCTACTTTTTCTCCGTTTTCTGGCTCATCAGCGTGCTTTTCTGCGGAGGTTTGGCCATCTTTCTGTACATGGTCATACGTTTCTTCCGCAATCCGCACCGTATCATCAACAAGGTGGAAAACGGTGTTTTGTCGCCCGCCGACGGCAAAGTGGTGAACATCCAGGAGATTTATGAAGGCGAGTATTTCAAAGACCGCCGCATGCTGATATCCATCTTTATGTCCGCTCACAATGTGCATGTCAACAGCTATCCTATCGACGGCACCGTGGTTTATGTGGGCTATCATCCTGGCAAGTACCTTATTGCCAAGCTGCCCAAATCCTCTACCGACAATGAGAACAACTCCGTGGTGGTCAAGCAGAACGAGCACCGGGAGGTATTGTTCCGCCAGATTGCCGGTTTTGTGGCCCGCCGCATTGTCTGCTACGCCCAGCCGGGCATGGAAGTCAAACAGGGTGAAGAGATGGGCATGATCAAATTCGGCTCGCGTGTGGATGTATTCTTGCCTTTGGATGCACAAGTGGCTGTGCAAGTGGGCGATAAAGTCAGATCTAAAAAGAGTGTGTTAGCTTACTTCTAAGCCTTATAGTCCCTTCCTCAATGAAACTTAGCATCGTCATTGTCAACTACAATGTGGAACACTTCCTGGAGCAGTGTCTGCGTTCGGTATATACCGCTTTGGAAGGCATTGACGGCGAAGTGTGGGTAGTGGACAACAACTCTGTGGACGGTTCTCTGGCCATGCTGGATAAGAAATTCCCGCAAGCCAAAGTCATCGCTAACAAAGAGAATGTGGGTTTCGCCAGGGCCAACAACCAAGCCATACGCCAATCGGAGGCCGAATATGTGCTGCTGCTGAACCCCGACACCATTGTGGAACCCGATACTTTCAGCAAATGCCTCGACTTCATGGACCGCACCCCCGATGCCGGCGGTTTGGGCGTAAAGATGCTCAATGGCAACGGCGAGTTCCTGCCCGAGTCAAAACGAGGACTGCCCGTGCCCAGCGTGGCATTTTACAAGATTTTCGGACTATCGAAGTTGTTTCCGAAATCCCGGAAATTCGGAGCCTATCACCTCACCTACCTCAGTCCCGACGAGATTCACTCAGTGGATGTGCTGGCCGGCGCTTTCATGCTGATGCGCAAGAGCGTTTTGGACCAGGTGGGCCTGCTCGACGAGGACTATTTCATGTACGGTGAGGATATCGACCTGTCGTACCGCATCACACAGGGAGGGTACAAAAACTATTATTTCCCCGAAACACGAATCATCCATTATAAAGGCGAAAGCACCAAGAAAAGCAGTGTCAACTACGTGTATGTGTTTTACAATGCCATGCGTATTTTCGCCAACAAGCATTTCTCGCAGAAAAACGCCAAGCTGTTCAACTGGCTGATCACCGCCGCCATCTGGTTCCGCGCGTCGCTGGCCCTGCTGAGCCGCTTTTTCAAGGCCATTCTGCTTCCCCTCATCGATTTCGCCGCTATTTACGGAGGAGTTTACGCCCTTTCCATCTACTGGGAGGTCAACATCCTGATGGCTCGCAACAGCAGTTTCCCGGACATCTACCATAAGGTTTTCATTCCTCTATATATCCTCATTTGGATTATCTCAATGGCCTGTTACGGAGGCTATCGCAAGCCATTTTCCGCAGTCAAGGCCAACAAGGGCATCCTGATCGGAACAGTCATCATCCTGCTGATCTACGCACTGCTCCCCGAAACCTACCGTTTCTCCAGGGCTGTCACCATTCTGGGGGCCATGTGGACCATGCTGGTTATCAATCTGATACGCTACCTCATGCGTCGTTTCAACATTGGCAGTACCCTGTTCGGAGGAAAGGACAAACGCCGTATCGCGGTAATTGGCCAAGACGAGGAGGCTTCCCGCGTAGCCGCATTGGTCAGGATTGTCAACAAAAAATGTGATTTTATCGGCATGGTCCGTAGTGACTCCACCTCGGAAGAGCCCCAAAGTCAGGACAGCTTCCAACAGTTAGGCCACATCGGACAGCTCAAGGATATCATCTCAATCTATCGCATCAACGAGGTGGTGTTCTGCTCCAAAGACATTCCCGCCGACAACATCATCAGCCTGATGACCCAGTTGCAGGAATGCCAGGTGGAATACAAGATCGCGCCCGAAGAAAGCGACTCCATTATCGGCAGCAACAACATCAACACCTACGACGAGATTTACGGCGTGCACGTCAACAGCATCACCAAGGCCAGCAACCGCCGCAAAAAGAGAGCTTTCGACATCATCGTCTCCCTCCTGCTGCTGTTGTTTTTGGTTTTCGATCTTTGGTTTGTCAAGCGGAAAAAGAATTTCATCCATAATATATTTGAAGTGCTGAAAGGAAAGAAAAGCTGGGTAGGCTGCCAGAAAACCGACGAAAGCGAGAATCTGCCCGAGCTCCGTCCCGGGGTGCTCTACCCTACCGACGCCTTCACCTTCAGCCAAGCGGACCCCAGCCTCGTCCACAAGGTCAATGTCCTGTATTTGCAGGACTACTCGGTGCTCACCGACTTGAACATTCTGTATCGGGGTTTCAGAGATTTAGGAAGATAAAAACATGAACAAACAGATACTGAAGCTGGCATTGCCCAACATCATCACCAACATCACCGTTCCCTTGTTAGGCATGGTGGATATCGCCATTGTGGGGCATATCGGCAACGCGAGCCACATCGGGGCCATCGCCATCGGCACCATGATTTTCAACCTGATATACTGGAACTTCGGTTTCCTGCGCATGGGCACCAGCGGCCTTACCGCTCAGGCATACGGCGCCGAGGATTGGGATGAGACCATGCGCATCATGGTACGTGGACTGTCTATTGCCGTCAGCGTGGCCCTACTGCTCATCCTGCTGCAGTACCCTATCGCGAAGCTCTGCGAACGATGGATTGACAGCAGCGAGGAGGTCATGCAGCTCGCTCTGCAATACTTTTACATCCGCATCTGGGCCGCCCCCGCCACATTGGGCTTGTATGTGCTCAAAGGCTGGTTCATCGGCATGCAGAACTCCCACACGCCCATGTGGATCGCCATCATCATGAACATCATCAACATCGTCTTCAGCCTGCTGTTTGTCATCGTGTGGAAGATGGGCATTACCGGCGTGGCCTTGGGCACAGCGCTGGCGCAATATTCCGGCCTCACCATGGCCATTGTGTTCTGGTTCTGGAAATACGGCTATCTGCGTTCACGGATCGACCTGCGGGGAAGTCTGCACTGGCAGGAAATGAAGCGCTTTTTCAAGGTCAACGGCGACATTTTCCTGCGCACCCTTTGTCTGGTGGCGGTATTTACCTTCATTCCGGCCATTTCCGCCTCCATGGGCGACCAGATACTGGCGGCCAACACCCTGCTCATGCAGCTGTTCACCCTGTTCTCCTATATTATGGATGGCTTTGCCTATGCTGGCGAGTCCTTGGTGGGACGGTACACTGGTGCCAAAGACCAGGAGAACCTGCGTCTGTCGGTCAAATACCTCTTGCGCTGGGGCATGATTATCACGCTGTTATTCACCGTCATCTATTATTTCTGGGGCGAATACATCCTGGCCATTCTCACTAACGACAAAAGTGTCATTGCCGAGGCCATGAGCTATATGGTATGGACGCTGCTGGTCCCCATCACGGGATTCAGTGCCTTTTTGTTCGATGGCATTTACATCGGGGCCACCGCCTCCAAGTCCATGCGCAATATCATGTTTGTGGCCACAGCGGGCTTTTTCATCGCCTACTACCTCCTCGCCCCCCGTTGGGGCAACGATGGGTTATGGATCGCCTTCCTCCTCTTCCTCACCCTCCGCGGCGGCCTCATGTGGCTGTGGAATGGCAAGGTAATCAAGGTATAAGATTCCTTTTTCCGTTACTTTTCCATCTCTGGAAAAGTAACCAAAAGATCAAACCGACTTTTTTTCCGTTCCTTTTCCAAAGATGGAAAAGGAACCAAAAGATCTTTACCGACGGTAAGTGCAGCCGCACGAGCCCGTACCCCCAAACCGTCGGCCTTGCCCCCGCACGCAGCATCAGGGCAAAATCACCCTAAATACTTCCAAAATTTCTGAACCACTCCATGCCCTTCAGGCTCAATTTCGCATCATCCATCATATCCGTTTTGCAACTTTTCGCACACTTTTGTCCACTTTATGAATGAAAAGTGTGATTTATTAAAATATTGTTTTTCAGCAAATTGACTTTGATTTTAGTATTGATTTTCTGTTTTGGATGTTGTAATTTTGTGGGCATATAACCTTAAACAAATCAATCATGACAAAAATAATCGTTGACAAAACTGAAATCTCAGTGATAGCTGTTGGAGCAGAAGACTACCTGTCTTTGACCGATATGGCGAAATTCAAGTCTGATGAACCTTCTGCCGTAATTGGCAATTGGATCAGAAACAGAAACACAATAGAATACTTGGGGCTTTGGGAATTCTTGTACAACCCGATTTTTAAACCCCTCGAATTCGAGGAGTTTAGAAGACAGGCAGGGTTGAATGCTTTTACATTATCACCTCAAAAATGGATTAATGCAACCAATGCTTCTGGGATTGTATGCAAATCAGGTCGATATGGTGGGACTTTTGCACACAAAGATATTGCCTTCAAGTTCGCCGGCTGGTTATCCGTTGAATTTGAATTATATGTGGCAAAAGAGTTTCAACGAATGAAAGCAACCGAGCTGAAAACACTGGGCTGGTCTGTAAAACGAGAACTTGCAAAAATCAACTATCACATCCACACAGACGCTGTACGGGTCAATCTTATCCCCTCAGAAGTAGATGCCCACCATAATTCACTTATCTATGCTGAGGAGGCAGATGTGTTGAATGTCGCCCTCTTCGGTATGACTGCCAAAGAATGGCGAGATGTTAACCCCAACAAAAAAGGCAACATACGCGACTATGCTACTATCAACCAGCTCATCTGTCTCTCCAATATGGAAAACATCAATGCTGTCTTCATTTCCGATGGCATCCCCCAGCATGAACGACTGAAACGACTGAATCAAATAGCCATCAAACAAATGTCTATCCTTGAAGAAGTTGACTCGAGAAAATTCTTAAAATAAATGAATCCCTGACGCAGCAACAGAGCAAAAAACTTCCAAAATTCCACTTTCCCACCCTTGCAACTTTTGCAAAGTCCCGAAACATTTACCACGCATTTTTGCAACTTTTCGCACACTTTCGTCCACTTTCTGAATGAAAAGCGCAATTTATTAAAACATTGTTTTTCAGTAGATTATTTTAATTTTCGATATTGATTTTATGATTTGGATGTCGTAACTTTGTGGGCATAAAAAAAGTGTTTATGACAAAGAAGAAAACAAAGAAAGAAGAAAAGCCCTCAATACAACTTGAGGTCGCAAATTGCGACCAGTTCACGGAGGTGGTCACAAATTGCGACTACCTCGAAAATAACGATAAAATACTCAGCCAAAGTGAAATAGAAAGCCTTATTCTTACTATTAGAGGACAACAAGTGATGATTGACAGAGATTTGGCTAATTTATATAAAGTAAAAACAAAACGTTTGAACGAGCAGGTGAAACGCAATATTGAAAAGTTTCCTCTTGATTTTTGCTTTCAACTGAATGATTTTGAATTTGAGAAATGGGAGTACGGCGCGCTCCTTATGCTTTTACGGAACAAGGAGTGGCAATGCTTGCTTCAGTTCTGAAAAGCGAAACTGCCATAGTAGCAAGTGTGAAAATCATGCGTGCTTTCGTAGCAATGCGTAGGTTCCTCGTCCAAAACGCAAATCTGTTGATTCGAATTGCATATTTGGAGAAACATCAAATTGAAACCGATGAAAAGATTGATGTCATTTTCGACAAAATGGAACAAAACTCGCCCAAGCAACTTCCCGAAGCAGTTTTCCCTACAGGCTGTGTGTGGGACGCTTGGACCTACGTTTCCGACCTCGTCCGCAGCGCCACACGGCGCATCATCTTGATTGACAATTTCGTTGACGACCGTGTACTCTCCATGCTTACCAAGCGCGCCGATGGCGTTACGGCCACAATCCACACCCGCTACAGCGAGCAGTTTCTCACCGACTTGAAGAAGCACAACGAACAATACCCTTCGATTGAGTTCATCCAACTCCCTCATCGTCACCACGACCGTTTCCTGATCATCAACGACAAGGTCCATTTCCTCGGTGCCAGCGTAAAGGACATGGGAGCCGGCCTCTGTGCGGTCACCGAGATGGCGGTTGCTCCGGAAACCATACTGGGAATGTTGAGATAGTAAATTGAATAAGCCCTGCCCCTCTTGAAGTCCGCCAGGCCAGCACAATGCTAAGACGCTGCGTGCGAAAGCAAAAGCCGACGGCTGGAAAAACGTGTGGGACAGAAAAACAGTAGGGCTGTCACATTGTGGCAGCCGAAGGTCGAATCCCTTACGGTTGCCGTGATACGACAGCCCTACAATATTAATGACAGCCCTACACGCTGGCTATGCCAACGATTGGCCTACAGGATTTATTTTACAATTCTTGTGCCGCAAGCAGGATTATCCAGCTGACCGGCTTCGGTGATGATGCATTCGTGGCCACCATGCTCAATGTAATAGATGGCGGCACGCACCTTCGGTGCCATAGAGCCTTCGGTGAAATGACCTTCGGCCAGATATTGCTTGGCCTCGGCAATGGTAATTACGTCCAGAGCCTTCTCGTTTTCTTTCTTAAAGTTGATATACACCTTCGGCACATCGGTGAGGATATAGAACTCGTCGGCACCGATTTCAGAAGCGGTAAGAGCGGATGCCAAGTCCTTGTCAATCACAGCTTCCACGCCACGCATCATGCCATTTTCTTCCACCACGGGGATACCGCCACCACCAACGGTGACCACCACATTACCCTGATCGGCCAGCTGTTTCACCACTTCGATATTGGTCACCTTCAGCGGCTTGGGAGAAGCCACCACTTTGCGCCAGCCATTGCCCTTGGGATCTTCCTTGAAGATAGAACCCGTAGCCTCGGCATACTCGTCGGCCTCCTCACGGCTGTAATACGGTCCCACCGGCTTGGTAGGATTGATGAACATGGGGTCTTCCTTGTCTACCACCACGCTGGTCACCAAAGTAACCACATTGCGCTGGATATTCTCCTTGGCGAACACATTTCTGAAGCCCTGCTCAATAAGATAACCGATAGAGCCCTGGGTCTCGGAAACACAAAAGTCCATGGGCATCGGCTCCAGGTCAAAGACCTGCTTGCCAGCCTCATGCTGCAACATCACATTACCTACCTGCGGGCCATTGCCGTGGCCGATGACAAGATTATAACCCTGTTTGACGATATTGATGAGTGAGCGACAAGTGTTAGTCACATTGTCGATTTGTTCCTTGTAAGTTCCTTTTTGTTTACTTCTGAGCAAGGCATTTCCGCCGAAAGCTACTACTGCGAGTTTTGACATGTCTTGTGTTTTGTTTTGTGATTAATTTTTCTTGACTTTTTCTTTGAAAAAAGAAATCAATGAGGACGAACAAACGCCGTCCTCAATGAAAATATTAGATGTTGAAAGTATCCGATTACCAGATGTGAGCTCTTTCTTCGGGAGCCACATACATTTTGTCGCCAGGTTTGATATTGAAGGCTTCGATGAAACCGTCGATATGCGGCAATGTAGCATTCACACGGTATTTACCCAGCGAGTGGGGATCTTCGGTCGTGCGACGTACGATTTCCTCGTCACGGATATTGTTAGCCCATACGTTGGCGTAAGCCAGGAAGAAGCGCTGGTCAGCAGTGAAGCCGTCCATTGTCTCCTGAATACCACCTTCAGCTTTAGCTTTCTGCAAAGCCTGGAAGGAGATGTTCAAACCGCCGTTGTCAGCGATATTTTCTCCGAGGGTGAACTGACCGTTAGCGTACAAACCGGGAGCCACTTCAATCTTGTTGAAATAGTCAACCAATACCTGAGCGCGAGCCTCGAAATTCTTACCGTCCTCTTCGGTCCACCAGTTAGCCAAGTTGCCCATCTTGTCGTAGTTACGACCCTGATCGTCGAAACCGTGAGTCATCTCGTGACCGATCACCACACCGATAGCGCCATAGTTAACAGCGTCATCAGCATTCATATCGAAGAACGGGGGCTGAAGAATACCAGCGGGGAAGCAAATTTCGTTAGTAGTGGGGTTATAGTAAGCGTTCACAGTCTGAGGAGTCATCTGCCATTCGGTCGGGTCAACGGGTTTGCCGATTTTGGACATCTGATACTCATTCTCGAAACGACGGGCACGTACCACATTGGCATAGTAGCTGTCGTTCTTGATTTCCAGTTTGCCATAGTCTCTCCATTTGTCAGGATAACCGATTTTCACGATGATAGCATCCAGTTTCTCTTTGGCACGCATCTTGGTGGAATCGCTCATCCAGTTGGCATCCTGGATACGTTCGCCCAGTGCCACCTGCAGATTGTTGACCAGTTTCAGCATACGCTCCTTGGCGGCAGCGGGGAAATATTTCTCCACATACAGCTGACCCACAGCTTCGCCGAGGCAACCGTCAACGGTACCCACCACACGTTTCCATCGGGGTTTGTTTTCTTCTTTGCCAGACAGCACTTTGCCATAGAAATTGAAGCTGGCGTCTACGAAGTCACTGCTCAGATAAGGAGCGGCGGCGTCAATCACCTGCCATGCCAAATAAGCCTTGATGGTGTTCAGATCAGTGGTTTTCAGAATCTGGCTCAAAGCGGAAACATAGTCCACCTGACCCACATTCACGCTTTCCAGACTGCCCAAACCTTGAGCTTCCAGATATTCCTTCACATTGATAGCCGGCAACATCTTCTGGAGCTGGTCGATGGTTCTGATATTGTGGGTTTTGAAAGGATCACGCATGGTGTTCTTATCCATAAACTTCTCAGCCATAGCAGTTTCAAGTTTCAGCACAGCGGCTGCAAGTTCGTTTTCACGACCTTCCATATTCACCAGCTTACCATAGCCTGAAAGTTTGAACATCTCAGCCATCATCTCCACGTATTTGTCGCGGGTATTCTGCTGGTCGGGTTTCAGATAATAGTCGCGGTCGCCAATGCCAAGGCCACTCTGCCACAACCAGGCGATATTCATGCTGCTGTTGTCGGGATCAGCCTCGCCGAAGATGCCCAGGAAAGGATTCAGGCCATTCATGCTCATGTCTGCCAGCATAGCGGTCAGACCTTTCAGGTCTTTCATGTCGGCGATGGTTTTCAGCTCTTCCTGAATAGGTTCAGCGCCCTGTTGCTCAATGGTCACGCTGTCCATACCCATATTATAGAGGTCACCGATTTTCTGGGCCACTGTACCCTGCTCATTCTGCTGAGCTGCGGTTTCAGTAATGATTTCCTTCAATTGAAGTTGGTTATTCTCTGCCAGCACGTCGAAACTGCCATAGCGGGAATATTCGGGTTTCAGTGGATTGTTCTTCATCCATCCGCCGCAGGCGAACTGATAAAAATCATCATTCGGCGATGCGGTGGTATCCAAATTAGACAAGTCAATACCTGAGGTAAGGGTCACCTCTTCGCCCTTTTGTTTGGACTTGCAGCTGCTAAGAAGACATAAAATGGCGCAAATCATAAGTGGAAAAGCAATTTTTTTCATTGATAAATCTTTAAAAATCAATATTTTAGTTATATTATTTCCGTAAAATTCGGGAGCGCAAATATACAAAAAATAATTAGCAAATGAGAAAATTAGCAAATTAGTTAATGTGACAATGTGCTAATGTGCTAATGTGACAATGTGCTAATGTGCTAATGTGACAATGTGCTAATGTGCTAATGTGACAATGTGCTAATGTGCTAATGGAATTCAAAATTCAAAATTCAGAATTCAAAAATTATATTGCGTTTTTAGATTGGTGATCAAAGTGCGTTATCAAATGGTATGCAATGTAATCGATTAGTCGTGCTGAAAGCACGCAATCCTATTAACCCCGCATAAGCGTAGCGCAATGTGGGGTATGCGGCAAACTACTCTGATCAAGCGTGCCGTAGGTACGCTACTTTGGAGAGGATGTAGCGTACTTTCAGCACGCAGACGTGGGTTGTCATCATCCACCCCACACAATAAATTGTGCGGGGTTAATAATATATCGTGCCTTTGGCACGCCTCCTTGTCTTTCAAATCAAAAAAGTAAATTTGCAAATTTGCTCATTGAACAAACTTTCTGAAAAAAATTTCGCCTCAGGTGCTTTTGTATTGAATTTTTTTTTATAATTTTGCATTTTGAAATATTTTAGTGTAAATGGGAAAGAAAATTTTATACGTTACGCCGGAAATTTATCCGTATCTGGAAGAGAATTACATCTCTCATATTTGCCGCTATCTGCCGCAGGGCATTCAGGAAAGGGAGAATGAAATCCGCACCTTCATGCCTAAATACGGATGTGTTAACGAACGGAAAAATCTATTGCACGAGGTTATCCGTTTGTCGGGACAGAACATCATCATCGAGGATACCGACCACCCGTTGATCATCAAGGTGGCCTCCCTGCAGGCGGTGAGAATGCAGATTTATTTCATCGACAGCGAGGATTTCTTCAAACGCAAAGCCATCTTCCGTGACGAGGAAGGCAAGTTTTTCGATGACAACGACTCACGCGCCATCTTTTTCGCCAAAGGTGTGATTGAGACAGTGAGAAAATTAGGCTGGGCGCCCGATGTCATCCATTGCCATGGCTGGATTACCGCGCTGGTTCCCATTTTCATCAAGACCTGCTACAAAGACAACCCGTTATTCCAGGACATGAAGATGGTTTTCTCTGTCTATAACGACCAGTTTGCCGAAAAATTCTCCTCGGATTTCGCCAAGAAGTTGAAACTGACCGGCATTCCCAAAGAATATGCTGCCAAGTTCAGGTCTCCCGGCTATGATACCATTTGCAAAGCGGCTATCGACTTCTCCGACGGTGTGGTCATCGGCCATCCGAAAGCCAAAAAGACCATCCAGACCTACATGGAGAAATCGGGACTTCCGCTGCTTGTTCACCCCGAAAGTGATGACTATGTTGAACAATACGACAATTTTTACGACCAACTATTAGCCCACTAATCACAACTTCCGAAATGACACAGCTTAAAATAGTCGCACTTTTGCTTGCGCTAATCGTTTGTCTACCTTCTTGCAAGAAAGATTACAACTCCATAGGATTGAATATGGAGGATGACTTGTTAGGCACTACCATGGAGACTTTTGATGTCAAGGCATGGTCTGTTTTGTACGACACGCTTAGCACGACCAACATGTCCAACCAGCAACTGGGCGAGTTACATGACCCCGTTTTCGGCAAAACCACCGCCTCCGTCTATGCCCAATTCCTCCAGTCAGGTTCTACACCCTCTTTTGGCGAAGAAGCTTTCGTTGATTCTGTCGTCCTTACGCTCCAAACAGCAAGCTATTACGGTGACACCACCGCCGCATTGAGATTCGAGGTCTATGAATTGAGCGAGGGTCTTTCCACTACAGACAATAAATATTACAATTACAGCACCACGGAGCACTATGATGACAATCTGCTCAATTCTCCCGGCACCGGATACCAAATACGGCCCAACACCACGCTGCCTATCAACGGCGAGATTCTGTCCCCCCATTTGCGTATCCGTCTGAGACCCGACTTCGGACAAAGGCTGATTGACGAAAGCTCCGACTGGTACACTAACGAAGCCTTGTTGGAAGATTTCAAAGGATTGTATATCACCGTTAGCAGCAACCATCCAACAGGATGTATTTTTGCTTGTAATATGACCAGTTCTCTTTCGGGTCTTACCATATATTACCATAACACAACTGGCGACGGCTACAGCTACACCTTCCGTCCTTCTGAATCAGGTATTTCTTACAATAATTATAACCATTATGGTTATGCTGACGCCAATCAGGATTTGAGACGGCAAATCATCAATCATGACACGACCAACATCAGCCGTCTGTACTTGCAAAGCATGGCTGGTGTGCGTGCAAGAATAGGATTCCCCGGCATCCGCGAGAGATTCTCCGTTTTTGACAACAAAGTGGTTATCAATCGCGCCGAGTTGGTCATTAGCAATTGCAATCCTTCTGAAGCGGTCTTCACCCATCCTTCAGGATTAAGTGTACAAGCAGTCATGAAAGACGGCTCGCTGTACTATATTCCCGATGACGATATGCTCAGCCCAGACGGCTATTTCGGTGGATCTTACAATGCCAGCAAGGGAGAATACCGCATCCGAATCACCCAGTATCTGCAACAACTGATTTTGAACCAAGGCAATTATGCCGACTACTTTTATCTCATTGTGAAAGGCTCCGGCATCCATGCCTCACGCCTGGAATTCCACAGCAGCACTCCCGACGCGTTGTTGCCGGACAAGAAACTGCGTGTAGAGGTGGCGTACTCGACGTACTAGTGATTAGGAAATAGGGGTTAGGAATTAGGAATTAAGAATTAAGAGTTTAGAGTTTAGTATAAAGATTGAAATAACATAAAATATTGCGGGGAAGGGAAATGCCGCATAACAACATCAGCATAAAATAAAACAAAAAACAAATAAAGAAATGTCAGAACAAATCAAAGGAAAAATCAAACAGATTATCGGAGCCGTTGTTGACGTACAGTTCAGCGAGGGCACCACTCTGCCCAACATCTATGACGCGTTGGAGGTTATCCGCCCTAACGGCGAAAAGCTTATTATGGAATGCGAGCAGGACATTGGTGAGGACACCATGCGATGCATCGCCATGGACTCCACCGACGGTTTGAGCCGCGGCATGGAGGTAGTCGCCACCGGACAGATGATCAGCATGCCTACCGGCAATATCAACGGCCGTTTGCTCAACGTCATCGGCGAGGCTATCGACGGTATCGACAAACTGGAATCCAAAGAACGCAAGGAAATCCACCGCGACCCGCCAACCTTCGAAAACCTGTCCACCACGCAAGAGGTACTCTATACCGGCATCAAGGTTATCGACTTGATTGAGCCGTATGCCAAAGGTGGTAAAATCGGTTTGTTCGGCGGTGCTGGTGTAGGCAAGACCGTGTTAATCATGGAGTTGATCAACAATATCGCCAAGAAATACTCCGGTATGTCCGTATTTGCCGGTGTGGGTGAGCGTACCCGTGAAGGTAACGACTTGCTGCGAGAAATGATTGAGTCTGGCGTTATCCGCTACGGAGAGGAATTCAAGAAAAGCATGGCAGAAGGTGGCTGGGACCTGAGCAAAGTGGACAAGGATGAACTGGCCAAGTCTCAAGCCACACTTGTTTTCGGACAGATGAACGAACCCCCTGGAGCACGTGCCCGTGTAGCCCTGTCAGGTCTGACCGTTGCCGAATACTACCGCGACGGTGACGAGCAGTCAGGTGGCAAGGACATTCTGTTCTTCGTGGACAACATCTTCCGTTTTACCCAGGCAGGTTCAGAGGTTTCCGCTTTGCTGGGACGTATGCCCTCGGCAGTAGGTTACCAGCCTACTCTGGCCACTGAAATGGGTGTGCTGCAAGAGCGTATCACCTCCACCAAACGAGGATCCATCACTTCCGTGCAGGCTATCTATGTGCCCGCTGACGACTTGACCGACCCGGCTCCCGCCACCACGTTCTCGCACTTGGATGCCCAGACCGTGTTGAGCCGTAAGATCGCTTCCCTCGGTATCTATCCCGCCGTGGATCCTTTGGACTCCACTTCAAGAATTTTGACTCCCGACATTGTGGGAGAAAAACACTACAACACCGCCCAGCGTGTGAAAGAGACCCTGCAGCGCTACACCGAATTGCAGGATATCATTGCCATTTTGGGTATGGAAGAATTGTCGGAAGAAGACCGCAAGGTGGTACACCGCGCAAGACGTGTACAGCGTTTCATGTCACAGCCTTTCTCTGTGGCCGAGCAGTTTACCGGCATGCCGGGTAAATTCGTCAACATCGAAGATACCATCAAGGGCTTCAACATGATTCTGGACGGCGAACTGGACCATCTGCCCGAAACCGCTTTCAGCTATGTGGGTACGATTGAGGAAGCCATTGAAAAAGGTGAGAAAGAACTGGCACAGGCCGCTAAATAAATCTCAAAAAGGAAGCCATGAAATTAGACATCACCACTCCCGGCCAGCAGCTTTTCTCCGGAGAAGTCAGCCTGGTACAGTTGCCAGGGCTGGACGGCTTGTTTGAAATTCTGGAAAACCACGCTCCGATGGTGGCCGCCCTCCGAAAGGGGAAAATCAAGGTACAGCAGAGCGATGGCAACACCGAATTCTTCGAGATTAACGGAGGCACCGCCGAAGTGCTTCAGAATAATATATTAATATTAGCAGAATAAATCCGAACATTTATGAAAACAATACGTCTTTCACTCATTGCTTTGATGGCATTCCTGCTGGCGGCTATCACCCCCTTGCATGGCCAGAAGCTGAAACCCGACGCTGTTCCGGAAGAAGTCAAACAGACAATGGATTTTGAATATTCCAATGTCAAGATCCTTTACTGGGAATTGATTGATGGGGTTTACATCGCCAACTTCAAAGAGGACAACTCTCCTGGCAAATGCTATATCACCAAAAACGGGCAATGGCAGAAGACCGTATATCCTGTGCCGCGCGCCGAGCTGCCCTCCGCCATCACGGACTATGTGAACCAGAATTTCGCCAACTACACCATTGCGGTTTCACAGTTGCAGGAAATGCCCAACGTGCGTATACATTATTATATTGAAGCCAAGCCGGAAGGTGTGGGTTATGAGCCCTCTATC